>NZ_JAYKLX010000007.1:0-423952 GCF_035285365.1 Aquimarina gracilis
GCTACCATCCGAATCGGTTAAGATTAAGTTGGTACCATCTTCGGTAAGACTAGCATTTGTAGTGTTGGTATCAATATCAGCCAGAGCAATAGAAACTGTACTACCATCGGAATCGGTTAAGATCAAGTTGGTACCATCTTCAGTAAGACTAACATTGGTAGTATTTGTATCTGAATCAATATCAGCTAATGCAATCGCTACGGTGCTACCATCAGAATCGGTTAAGATTAAGTTAGTACCGTCTTCGGTAAGACTAGCATTGGTAGTGTTGGTATCAATATCAGCCAGAGCAATAGAAACTGTACTACCATCTGAATCAGTGATGATTAAGTTGGTACCATCTTCAGTAAGACTAGTATTCGTAGTGTTGGTATCAATATCAGCTAATGCAATCGCTACGGTGCTACCATCGGAATCAGTGATGATTAAGTTGGTACCGTCTTCGGTAAGACTAGCATTGGTTGTATTGGTGTCAATATCAGCCAGAGCAATAGAAACTGTACTACCATCGGAATCAGTGATGATAAGGTTAGTTCCGTCTTCGGTAAGACTAGCATTGGTAGTATTGGTATCAATATCAGCTAACGCAATCGCTACGGTGCTACCATCCGAATCGGTTAAGATTAAGTTAGTTCCATCTTCGGTAAGACTTGCATTGGTTGTATTGGTATCAATATCAGCCAGAGCAATAGAAACTGTACTACCATCAGAATCAGTGATGATAAGGTTGGTTCCGTCTTCAGTAAGACTTGCGTTCGTAGTGTTGGTGTCAATATCAGCAAGAGCAATGGAAACCGTACTACCATCGGAATCAGTGATGATAAGGTTGGTACCGTCTTCGGTAAGACTAGCATTTGTAGTGTTGGTATCAATATCAGCTAATGCAATCGCTACGGTGCTACCATCAGAATCGGTTAAGATTAAGTTGGTACCATCTTCAGTAAGACTTGCATTGGTTGTATTGGTATCAATATCAGCCAGAGCAATCGCTACGGTGCTACCATCCGAATCGGTTAAGATTAAGTTAGTTCCGTCTTCGGTAAGACTAGCATTGGTAGTATTGGTATCAATATCAGCTAACGCAATCGCTACAGTGCTACCATCAGAATCGGTTAAGATTAAGTTGGTGCCATCTTCAGTAAGACTTGCGTTCGTAGTGTTGGTATCAATATCAGCCAGAGCAATAGAAACCGTACTACCATCGGAATCAGTGATGATAAGGTTAGTTCCGTCTTCAGTTACACTTGCATTGGTAGTATTAGTATCAATATCAGCCAGAGCAATAGAAACTGTACTACCATCAGAATCAGTGATGATAAGGTTAGTTCCGTCTTCGGTAAGACTTGCATTGGTTGTATTGGTATCAATATCAGCCAGAGCAATAGAAACTGTACTACCATCAGAATCGGTTAAGATTAAGTTGGTACCATCTTCAGTAATACTAGCATTGGTAGTATTGGTGTCAATATCAGCAAGAGCAATGGAAACCGTACTACCATCAGAATCAGTGATGATAAGGTTAGTGCCGTCTTGAGTAAAAGAGGTATTAGTAGTGTTGTTATCTGTTGCAGTAGATAACGCTTCAATTGCTTCTTGTACAGTTGTCTCTGGAGTACTGTCACCATCTATATCTATAGAGGGATTAAGGTTTACTTGAGTAGCATCTTGGTTATCCGTGCCTACAAACGTAATAGGACCGGTAGTAGTATCTCCATTATCAAAAGTAAATGTTCCATCACTATTATCAGTAAGCTGAGCTTTATTAATGGTTACAGCAACATTATCCTCGTTGGTATAAGTAAAAGAACCATCAGGGTTTTCAACAACAAAAGTAATTGTCTCGGCAGCGGTACACAATGATTGCCAGTTTGTTCCATCAAATTGGAATACACAACCTTGTTCGGTATTGTAGACCATTGCACCAGGGAGAGGTGTAATAGCACTCATCTGACTGTCATTAACCCTAGTGAGAACAAACACTCTGTCTGCACTTTGTAATTCAAGAAGAGATGAAGAATCAATAGTGTTGGGGGCATCTCCTACTTTTACTTGAGAAAACAAAGCACTTGAGCTCAATAGTAGTAGAAGAATCAGGGTAATTCTTACGTTCATAATATTGGGTATTTCTTTGCAATAAATGGAAACTCTATTAAATTAATAATGACGAATATATTTACTAATTAAAGTCGCTATTTAAATAATTTATCTAACAATAATAGTAATAACTACTTAGATAATTAAATATTTATTAACAAAAATAAACTTTTTTTCGGATTAACAGCAATTTTTATCGATTAAATACGTTTTAACCTTTTTTTTAATTACGGTTTAACCGTAAAAATATTGCCATAAGCGGTGTTTTATATATTTTTTAAACAAATTTTTATTTTTTTAATTAAAAAGATATACATTTGCCGTCACAAAAGCGGGAGTAGCTCAGTTGGTAGAGCGTCAGCCTTCCAAGCTGAATGTCGCCGGTTCGAACCCGGTCTCCCGCTCAATAAAAATCTCATCTTACTAGATGAGATTTTTTTATTCTCATGAATTATAATTGCATGCTTGATGAAAAAGATATTTTTTCTTTTCGAGCTTGATAAGAAGAAAGAAGTTTTTGGTTAGATATACGCGCTAACTCCTAAGAAAAGTAAATACACAAGACTTCAATAATCATGTGTCCATTATCTTATTGCCTTATCGAATAAGGGGTTTTGATAATTTCTTAGTTCGCTTGCTTATTTTATTATATTTACTGAAAATAAATATTTATGAAAGTAAAAAATTTTTTGATGAACTATGAAGAAATTCTGCAAAGCGTAAGTTCACAGAAGATTATATTGGGAATCATAGTTATTACCTTAATCGTTTTTGGTTCAGTTTTTACAGGTTCTGAATTTTTATCTTATGATGATAATTGGTATATCTACGAAAATGAAAATGTAATCAATTTATCATGGCAATCAATAAAGAATATTTTTAGTACACTTCAAGGGGGGCAATACTCTCCTTTAGGAGAAGTTTATCATTCAATTATATACTATTTTTTTGGTGAAAATGCCACAGCTTTCAAGATTTGTGCACTATTAGTACATCTTGTTAATGTGTTCTTATTATTCAAAATTTTTGATAAACTTTTTAAGGATAAGTTACTCGTTATCATTGTTGTTTTACTTTTTGCCATACATCCTATGCAGGTTGAAACCATAGGTTGGATATCCGTTATTTTTAGAAATGCAGTTTTGCTGATGTTTTTGGGATATCTTTTTTACCTGAAGTATTTAGAAAGCAATTTTAAAAAAATTAGATTGATTCCTGTTTTGATATGCTATGTTCTAGCTTTATTAACCAAGGAACAAGCAATATTGTTTCCAGTAGGGCTTTTGCTCATAAATTTAATAAAGTTTGATTCGATTTGGAATAAAAGGGTAATAGTAGAGATGATTAGTTGTGTTGTAATAACACTAATTTTTGGATTGGTAACGATAGAAATTACAAAAACTGGAGGTCCCAATATAATAGATAGGAATGTTTCATTTTATGAAAAGATAGCATTGCTGTCAAAAACTTTCTTATTGTATTTTTATAACTTTTTATTTCCTATAGAACTTTCATACTCATATCCCTATCCATATAAAGAATCCAATGTTTCTGTTTTTACAGTTTTAACGACTTTAATCCTTTTACTTTTAGGAAGTTTTATTTCTATTAAGGATCGAATATTTAGATTCGGGTTTTTATGGACTCTTGGGTTTTTGAGCCTTGCATTGGCTTTTGCGTTTTTTCATTTAAGAGATTCACATATGGCCGATCGATATGCTTATGTTGCGATAATAGGTTTTTCAGTACTATTATATCGTTCTCTTTTTTATTTAAAAGAAAAATTGAAGATGATTAATAAAGGTTGGTTTGTTATTTCATTAGGATTATTCATAGTTTTCTTTTCAATTTCTTCATTTAATAGAGTTCATGTATTTAAAAACAACAAAAATCTATGGACACAGGCTTTGGAGGTAAACCCTAAAAACCCATTTGCATACAACAGTCTAGGTTACTATTATAGAAATCAGGGTAAATTAGATACGGCAAAAATTTTATATAAAAAATCTATTAAATTAAGTCCCAATTATTTTTTAGCTCATAATAACATTACGAAACTGTATTATGAACAAAAGCAATATGATAGTGCTTTCTATCATGTCTCTAGAGCAATTGCATTGCATCCTGCTTATGAACATGCCTATGAAAATCGAGCTTATCTATATTTTGTTACCAATCAGAGGGAAAAATATTTAAAAGATTTGAATAAACTTTTAGAATTTTCTCCAGAAAATGAAAGGTATTTGATCTCACGTGCAAAGTTTTATTTTAAAGAAAAAAAATATACAGAGGCATTAGAAGACGGTCTTAATACTATAAAAGTAAATCAAACAAAGGAAAGCCATATTTTTTATATAGTTGGACATAGTTACTTAACGTTGAAGAATTACAAAGAAGCCGAAAAATATCTTTCTATGGCTATCGGGGTTGATAATAAAAAATCCAAATACTATTTTTCCAGGTCTGTTGCAAGAGTGAGTACTAATAACTGGAAGCTTTCTTTAAAAGATGCTTTGCAAGCAAAAAAACTTGGATATAAGATAAATCAGGCATATTTAACAATGTTAATTCGAGAAGTTAAAAAAAGAAATAACTAATACCATCATTGATGAGTATATCAAAATTATCCATAGTAGTACCTTGTTTCAATGAAGAAAGTAACATCCAGGAACTTTTTAAAGAGTTAAAAGAGGTAGTTACTACATTCTCTTTTTCATATGAAGTCATTTTTGTTGATGATGGTAGTAAAGATCATACCTATCTTGAAATAGAAAAAATAGCTAATACTTATGACTACGTATCTGGAATTTCTCTTTCTAGGAACTTTGGACATCAAATAGCATTGTTGGCGGGTTTAGAAAGGTCGACCGGCGATGTTGTTATTACGATGGATGGAGATTTACAACATCCTCCTCATGTTATTCCCGATTTGATAAGTAAATATGAGGAAGGCTATGACATTGTAAATACCAGAAGGATTGATGATGAGTCGACGTCTTTTTTTAAGAAGAAAACTTCATCCCTGTTTTATGCTATTATTAATAAACTATCCGATACCAAAGTAGAGCCTTTTGGAGCCGATTTTCGATTAATGAGTAGAGAGACGGTTGATGCTTTTCTTAGTATCAAAGAACATGATCGTTTTACAAGAGGACTCGTTAGCTGGATAGGGTTTCATCAAGGTACCGTAGCATACAAAGCTAATCCAAGATTCTCGGGAAAATCATCTTATACGCTTAAGAAAATGATCAAATTGGCAGTAAATGGCATAACAAGTATGTCTTCAAGACCATTAAGAATTTCTTTGTATCTAGGATTGATTTTCTTTGTTACAGGTATAGTGTATGCAATATTTATACTGTATAACTACTTTATAGGGCTTAATGTTGCAGGTTGGACGTCTATCTTGATCACCATCTTAATTTTGGGCGGAATTCAACTTCTAATTATGTCTATAATTGGAGAATACGTATCTCGAATATTTAATGAAACAAAATCCAGACCGTTATATCTTGTCAAGAAAAAAACAAATGATATTTCTTAGTCTATGGTAAACATACTCAAAGTCGCGAAGGATAATTTTCTTCCTATATAATTTCTAAAAAAGAAAGAGTCTATTTTAAAAGCCAACTTTACCAATCCTTTTCCTCCTATATTTAAAAACGGGAAAGCATCTGGGTTATAAAACAATATATACGAAAGCAAACCGGGATACATTTGATCAGCTAATTTATATCCATTATTAAGAAAAAGATTATTCAATTCTTTCAATCGAAAAGCTTTTTCGGTTTCCTGATCAAATAAAGTGTTTTTATTATATATGCGTTCGCGAATTTTTCTAAATATGATATTATTATGTGTAGGTTCAAGAACAATAAAAGCTCCTTGAGATTTAAGATTGTTTCTTAAGTTTTGAACCACTTCTTCACACATAGAAGGTACATGGTGCAGACCTCCGATAATAATAATGACATCAAATTTTTTGTCACTTTTAAAGGTAGAAACATCCTGGACATATACATTCAGGTCCGGATTCATTTCTTTTACCTTTTCAACTAAAACTGAACTATAATCAAACCCTTCATAGGAGCCTAAAACACCAATATTTCGTTCAAGAATTGATTTTCCTTCAGAATAACCACACATAGGTTCCAAAACAGAAAGTTGATTGTCTTTTAACTGCGTTTTATTCTTAAAAAAGAAACGCCACATTAATTCTTTTAGATATAAATGATTTGTAGACTTTCGAGCATTATAATATTTCTCAGATATATTTTCAAAGTGCTCTCGTTGTTGTTCTATAAGATCGCTCATTTATTTCTGTTTTATATATGAAGTGATTTGGATATTCAGTTTTAACGCAATTTAATTAAAATAAACATTATCCAATAACAATGTTCATTATCACATGGTTTTTGATTCCTAAAAAATCGAATATCCTGTCAAGGTAGTTAACTTCTCCAAGGCATGCATCCCAAGTTCAGAATTTCCCTTTGGGTTTAGGGGAGGGCTCCATACAGTTACGGCATACTGACCCGGATGTATAGCGGCTATTCCTCCGCCAACACCACTTTTACCAGGAAGGCCAACTCTAAAGCTAAACTCACCGGCTTCATCATAAAATCCACAAGTTTGCATAATCGCATTAATACGCTTGGTTTTTTGTTCAGATAATATTTGGGTGGTGTCTGATAACTTTTTGCCGCTATTGGCATATACCATAAATGCAGTTGCCAGCTCTTTACATGACATTTCTATAGCACATTGGTAGATGTAAAAGTCTAATACTTCTTCAATGTCATTTTTAATATTGCCAAAAGATTTCATTAGGTTTATCAAAGCTGCATTGCGGAAACTACATTCTTTTTCTGATATGAATACTTTTTGATTAACAGAAATGCTATTGTTTTCTGTGATGTTGTGAACAAAATCAAGAAAATCTTTTTTAGGATTTTTAAGTTCTGAAATTAAAATATCTGAAATGACCAGGGCCCCGGCATTAATAAAAGGATTTCTTGGGATTCCGTTTTCGTATTCTAACTGTATTAAGGAATTGAATGGATTTCCTGAAGGTTCAACGTCTACTCTCCGAAAAAGTTGGTCATCCAAAATCGACATAGCCATAGTGAGACTAAATACTTTGGAAATACTCTGAATAGAAAATCGTTCTTCGTTGTTTCCAAAACTGTAGTGACCAGAATTTATGCAATATAAATGCATCCCAAGTTTTTTGGGGGATATAGTTGCTAATTCTGGTATGTAAGTGGCAACTTCTCCAGAATTTGATATTCCAGATAATTCCGAATTAATGGTATTTAATATTTGTTGGTATTCCACTTATGAGATCTTAACTTAGTTTTGACAAAGAGCTTTTGGGAGATATTTCATATGGAGTTTTGTTTTGTTCAAAAACCCTACTGTCTAGATTTCCTTCCAAAGTAATTTCTTCGCCTTTAATCCTTAACCAGCTACCTTCTCTTAACCCTACCACAGGTTGTGAATTAAGTTTGTGAAATTCTTTAATCCTGGTTTCTCTTGTTTCTCCCTTGTGAGTAGAGTTAGGGTCTGGATCAAGGTAGTGAGCATTAATATTGAATGGAAAAATACCTAGTGTTTTAAAGCCAGGGGGATATACAATCGGCATATCATTGGTCGTTTGCATGGTGAGCCCACAAATATTGCTTCCGGCACTAGTGCCCAAATAAGGTGTTCCTGAAAGTATTTTATGTTGAAGCGGCTCCAAAATTCCATTTCGATACAATTGATCAACAAGTAGAAAAGTATTTCCGCCTCCTGTATAAATGCCTTTAGCCTTTTGCAAAGCTTCAATGGGGTTTTCAAACATATGTATACCCATTACCCTTTTACCTATTTTTTTGAATATATTATTGATACCAATAGTGTATTCATCATGTGAAATTCCCCCAGGACGGGCATAAGGAATAAAGAGAATTTCGTCTATGTTTTCGAATAGTTCAAGTAAAGCTTCTTGTAGATACTCTAATGGGCCACTTCCATAAATTGTAGAAGTACTAGCTATGATACAGTTTTTCATTATTTTTTTGGTAAAGGTAGTTTAACGTTTTCTTATATTTAAAATCTTGAGGGAAGATAAAAAAATGTAGTATCTTAATAAATAAATTAACCGTATCTATTATGAAAATCTTTTTTTCTACCCTCTTAATTTGTTTTGGTCTAACAATATCCACTGCACAAATTACTTCTAGAGTAATGATCGATGGAAAAATAAGCGCACCTATTGGTGATGATGTCGAAGGTGTTGTGGTGTTTAATCGCAGTACTAATAAGGGTACTATTACAAATAAAGAAGGTCTTTTTAAAATAAGTGTGGGAATAAATGACAGAATTGAGATTGTTGCCATGCAATACCAGCATTTCATTGTGTTGATTGATAAAGGTGTTATGGACAGTAAACGATTAAATGTATTTCTGAATGAATCTGTTAATCAACTTGAAGAAGTAGTTGTGACTCCTTACGACCTCAACGGTAATGTTACGGTTGATGTTAAAAAAATTGGTTTCAGTAAAAGTGGTATTGGTACGGTATCCAAAGAAACCTCGGTTCGAATAAACGATACCGATTATGATTTTCGACCAGATAGCTTAACAGCTCTAGAAAATAAAGTGTTTTTAGAGGATAGAATGATCAACGGGTTAAATTTTGTAAACCTCTTTAAGTTGGTTTACAATAATAAAGAAAAGAAGAAAAAGAAAGAAAAAGGAAAGGATATCGATGTAAAAGTGAGAGATATGTATAATGATGACTTTTTTAAGGATTATCTTGCTCTAGAAATACATCAAATTAATGATTTTTTATTCTTTGCCGAAGATAATGGCTTAGACAATAAATATTTTGAAACCGGAAAAGAACTCGATTTGCTTCAGTTTTTGGTTTATCAAAGCAAATTATATCGTCAACGACAATAATTTTTTGAAACAAAAATTGTAATACAGCAACTATAACTTCGTCTTTTTGATGGATGATCCTTATGCTAGTTAAAAAATAGATCATCAATGAAGGTGATCTTATGACCAAAAAAATACTCTTATTATTTACGATTATTTCTGTTCAGGTGTTTGGTCAATCCCAAAATCTAAAGGGAAGAATTGTTGCCGACTCTTTACAAGGGTATGCCATTAACATAGTAAATTATACAAAGAAAATAGGTGCTACAAATGATAGGCAAGGATCTTTTGAGATTCCTGCAACTGTAGGGGATTCAATTATATTTTCATCGGTGCAATATGAGATTTTATCTTTGATTGTTAATGAAAACTATCTTAATAACGATACACTTAAAATTGTTCTGAGATCAGTAGTGCAAAAATTGGAGGAGGTAAAGGTGAGTAACGTTGAATTGTCCGGAAATCTTGATAAAGACAGTAAAAATATTGAAACACAGCCTTATGTAGATAATAAAATACTGGGGCTTCCATTTAGTGATAAACCACAGCCCACATTGGCCGAAAGAAGATTATATACAGCAAAATCTGGGATAATTGATGGCCCTATTAATTATTTAAACGGAACTGTCAAAAAGCTAAAACGCATCAAAAAGATAGAGGATTTTAAAAATGTTGTTAATCAAGGAGAGATCATACTTACCACCTCTTTTTTTGTCGATTCTTTGGGTGTACCAAAAGATCTTATATCAGACTTCATATATTACTGCGCAGAAGATGAATCTTATAATGATCTACTTGATGATCAAAAGAGATTGGAATTGTTTGAATTTTTTCAAGAAAAATCAAAGTCTTACAGGATACATAAAGAGATAGATTAATTTTTAACTCAATTTTCAACTTTGGCACAATTTTTTGAATCAGAATCTTAAAATTGGTTACTTTTATCGCTTTACGAATTTCAAATATGAAGAAAATAAAGTTAATGTTCTTGTTCGTGCTCTCAATAACTCTATGTTCTTTTATAACACATAAGTTTTATGTAAGTGTTACACAAATAGAGTACAATAAAGAACGGCAATCTTTACAAATTATATCTAGAGTTTTTATTGATGATATTGAAGACCTTCTTCAAGAAAGATATGATCAATCAATAGTCCTAAATGTAAAAGAAGAAACATCAATTACAGAGAAATATCTTGAAAAATATTTCGATCAAAAACTAAAAATAAAAGTAAATGATAAAGAGGTCTCATTTACTTTTTTAGGCAAAGAATACGAAGATGATCTAATGATTTGTTATCTAGAAATATTAGAAATTGACTCTTTATCGAGTATTGAAGTTTCGAATGATATTTTAATGGATTATTTTGAGGAACAACAAAATATTGTTCATGTTAAAAAAGATAATCAACGAAAAAGTTTGATATTGGAAAAAGGAAAGAGCAATGGGCTGTTAAATTTTAGTGAATAAATCATTGAAATTTTAAAAAACAGTTATTTTGCAACTTATTTACATTAACACATATCTCAAATGAAAAACACACTATTAGTTTTCGCAATGGTTTCTTTATTGTCGGGGGCAATGATGTATGGACAGGACTCAGGAAAAACTCGTGAATTGGGTCATACAAATCAAAATAAATTCAAACAGATGTATGAGGAGTTTGCTACTCCTAATATGTATAGAACAGGTTCTGGAGCTCCTGGTTCGGCTTATTATCAACAACAGGCAGATTATAAGATGGACATTAAGCTTGATGATCAAAACAAAAAACTTACAGGAAAAGAAACTATTACCTATACCAATAATTCCCCTGATAATTTAGAATTTCTTTGGGTGCAGTTGGACCAAAATATGCGTGCCAAGGATTCAAAAACACCCTTGATTCAAGGAGCTGGGATGGATTTGGCAAGTTCTCCAAAAGGGTTTTTGACCAAGTATCTCTCAGAGCCTTTTGATGGTGGATTTAATATCACTTCTGTAAAAGATGTGAATGGTCAACCTTTAAAATATACCATTAATAGAACTATGATGCGTGTGGAAATGCCCAAGGACCTGGAGCCGGGTGGTAAGTTTGTGTTTTCTATAGATTGGTGGTATAATATTAATGATCATGTTAATGGGCGTGGACGATCTGGATATGAAGAGTTTGAAGATGGGAATAGAGCCTATGTTATAGCACAATTTTATCCTAGAATGGCGGTATATAATGATGTAGAAGGATGGCAAAATCATCAGTTTTGGGGTAGAGGAGAGTTTGCACTACCGTTTGGAGACTTTGATGTAAATATCACAGTTCCATCAGATCATATTCTGGATGCAACCGGAGTTTTGGTAAATCGAAAAGATGTGTTTAGTAAAGAGATGATGAGTCGTTATGAAAAAGCAAAAAAATCATACGATGAACCTGTTTTAATTGTAACACAAGAAGAAGCTGTTGCCAAAGAAGACAAGTTTTCAAAAAAGGAAAAAACTTGGAAGTTTAAAGCCAAAAATGTTCGTGATTTTGGGTTTGCCACATCAAGAAGATTTATATGGGATATGATGGCTGTTAAAATTGGAGGCAAAGATATTATGGCGGTATCGATGTATCCAAAAGAAGGAAATCCGCTATGGGAAGACTGGTCTACAAAAGTAGTAGCAAGTACACTTAAATCTTATAGTCGAATGACTTTTGATTATCCTTATCACAAGGCGATCTCGGTACATGCCAAAAATCAGGGAATGGAGTACCCTATGATCTGTTGGAACTATGGGAGACCAAATCCAGATGGATCATATAGTGACCGTACAAAATATGGAATGATGAGTGTTATTATCCATGAGGTAGGACATAACTTTTTTCCAATGATTGTAAATAGTGATGAGCGTCAATGGACCTGGATGGATGAAGGGTTAAACACCTTTGTGCAATACGTTGCCGAGCAAGATTTTGGAGAGTGGTATCCAGAAGCTTTAGGTAAAGATAAGGCATATCCTTCTAGAAGAGGTCCGGCCAAAAAAATAGTTCCGTATATGAGCGGTAATCAGGACCGTCTTTCGCCAATTATGACGCAATCTAATAATATTCATCAATTTGGACCAAACGCATATGCCAAACCAGCAACTGGGCTAAATATTCTTAGAGAAACGGTAATGGGCAGAGAACTTTTTGATTATTCTTTCAGGACTTATTCGCAAAGATGGATGTTTAAACACCCAACACCCGAAGACTTTTTTAGGACTATGGAGGACGCTTCGGCTGTAGATTTAGATTGGTTCTGGAGAGGATGGTTTTACACCACAGATTATACCGATATTGGTGTAAGCGATGTTAAGAGATTTGTAGTATCAAAAATACCTACTTTAGAATCACAAACATTTGCTGCAAAGGATAGAAGATTAAGATTTGCAAACCCTGCTGATCTTGTTGTAATGGTCGAGGAAGGAAGTGAAGATTATAATAGGATCAAGTCCAATGATGGGTTGATTGAAGATCCAACGAAGTTAAAAGAATATTTAATGGATAATTTTTCTGTAGATGAGCGGAAAAGAATTAAGAATCCAAAGTATTTCTATGAGATTACCTTCGAGAAACCCGGGGGATTGGTTATGCCTTTAATAGTAGAATATACCTATGATGATGGAACTAAAGAAATGGTGACGTATCCAGCAGAAATATGGCGTAAAAATGATAAAAAAGCCAAAAGAACCTTGGCTTCAGAAAAAGCAATAACCAAAATTGTAGTAGATCCCAATGAGGAAACTGCAGATATTGATACTTCAAATAATACCTGGCCAAAAAGAAAAAAATTAGGTAAGTTTGAAAAATTCAAAAACAAAGTTAAAGGACAATAATATAGCTAAAAATAAAATTTTCTTAAATAAAGCCATTCGCATATGTCGAATGGCTTTTGTTTTTAAGATATTATATATATTTGTACCATTATGGTTACAGTACCTTTATTTATCAGTGGGACCGAAATTGCTTTTATAGTTTTTATATTGGTTATGGTTTTTGGAGCAGATAAAATCCCTGAAATCGCTAGAGGATTGGGCAAAGGTATGCGTATTGTTAAAGATGCTACCAACGATATAAAAACTGAAATCACTAAAAGTGCTGAAAAGCACGGCCTCGATACAGATGTTACTTCTTCTATTACTACCGACATTAAGAAGGAAATCGATCAGGTTAAGGATGATATAGACGAAATTACCGGTCCGGTAAAACGTCAGTTCTAAGAAACACTTCTTTTTTTTGCATTTTTGATTATTTCTACATGTATTTTCTGGTTATTCCATAAAAAAACAACATTTTTTTTGCTGTTATTGTAAAACAATGTGTGTTCCTAAGAAAAGCCAATGGTTACTGGGGTTTTGGGGAAATTTCACCTCAAAATTTAGTGCTATGCGAGCATAATATCTGAGTTTTTATTGTCATTCTTTCAAAAAAACAACTTAATATTTTAGATATATTTAATATATTAGCGTTGAAACTAACTAAATGATAATTATTCTTATTTTTTTGAAAATTCTTCATTTGGCATTTTTATACACAAACTCATTAAACTTATTCTAAAAATGAAAAGAATTGTTCTCCTCCTTTTAGGGGTATTCCTTGTACTTTCTTGTGAACAAGAAACCTCTAATGAAATTAGTAATCAGACCTCAGAATCATTAGATTCTCAAAAACTATTATCTATATCAGAAATTAATTCCTATATAGAAGGCGAATTAAAACAGAACGGTGATTTAGTATGGCTGAATGCTCCAGCGGTTGTTTTATGGAGTGCAGCAATGCACAGTGGAAATATTATCAGTATAGGCTACGGCGAAAAGGGTCAGAGTTTCTCTGTACAACGTTCACCAGAGTTAATAGCAGTTAAAAACAATATTCTTGATATTGTAGGAAGCACCGAAGCACAAGATAAATCTAGTGTTATTCAGCAGGAAGATAAAGTACTAAACTTTGTTGATGTCGAGGTCACCAAACTAGAGACTATTATAGCTTTACAAAAAGCTGATAAAATTAGATATATTGATACTTTTTACACGGCGTATTTAAAAGAAGATAATACACAGCAAAAAGACTTTGGTTGTGTGCAAAGTGGAGAAAATATTAATGGTAATGATTATCGAGTTATATCTCCTAATGCATGGTTGCCCTGGAATTTTGATATCCATAAAGTATCGCAAGCCTGGAACTACAGTACAGGCGCAGGAATCACTGTTGGTTTAATAGACACAGGTCTTTCGGCCAATCAAAGCCTCTTGGGAAACAATTTTAATGATGGAGCTTCTAGCGGAAGGTTTGTTCAAAGATTTGGTACCTATATCGACTCACCTTGGTGGTGGTCTAATAATGTAGATGGTCCCAATGATAGATGTGGACATGGAACTTCGATGGCTTCAGCTTTGGCTTCCCCACGTAATGATGATGGAATGCCAGTTGGAGTTGCTTACAATAGTAGCCTTGTATCCTATAGAGGTACGGCAGATGTAGTTTTAGAGGATTACCATGAACGTAAAGGAGTAAGTAATGCATTAAAGGCGTTAGGTAATAGAAGTGATGTAAAAATAATTTCTATGTCTATAGGATATCCCTGGTCAATCGGTAATGTAAAAGATGCAGTGCGATATGCATATGGTAAAGGAAAAATGGTAATAGCAGCTGGTGGAACTTCTACTTCTTTTACCAATTGGTATGGGGTAATTTTCCCCGCAAGTATGAGCGAGACTGTAGCCGTTACTGGAATCAAAGATAATGGGTACAATAGATGTAGCAATTGCCACGATGGAAGCAAGATCGATTTTACTATTGTAATGCAAAGAGCAGGAGATTCTGGTAGAAATGTACCGGTAATTGGGTTTAACTCTGGTGCAAGAAATTATGTAGGTGGGTCATCGGTAGCTACTGCTACCACTGCGGGTATTGCGGCATTAGTTTGGGCACGTAATCCAAATATGACAAGATCCCAGGTTTTGGATAAATTAAAAAGAGCAGGAGAGTTCTATCCAAACCGTAACAGCAAGTTTGGTTATGGCAACATAGATGCACTTAAAGCAGTGCAATAGAAAGAAATTAAAGTTGTAATTGAAAAAGTACAAATAAAGGGAGCTTATGAGCTCCCTTTATTATATTACTCTACTAATGGTTAACCCATCACGTATTGGCAAAAGCACTGTTTCTATACGGTGATTATCAACCAAGAGCTTATTGTAAGCCAATAGGGCTTTTGTTGAAATATCTTCATCTGCAACTTGTTCTATTACCTTTCCGCTCCATAAAACATTATCTGATAGAATCACTCCACTCGAATTCATTTTGTTTATAATCAATTCGAAATATTTTGGATAATTAGGTTTGTCCGCATCAATAAATACAAGATCAAATTTTGTGTTTAGAGTAGGAATTATTTCAGTTGCATCTCCTATATGCTGATGAATTTGATTGCCATAAGGAGAAAGATCAAAATATTTTCTTTGAAAAGTTTCTAATTCCTCATTAATATCTATTGTGTGTAATTCGCCATCGGGTTGCATTCCCTCTGCCAGGCATAATGCCGAATATCCTGTATAAGTCCCAATCTCAAGGATGTTCTTTGGGTTAATCAGTTTTGATAACATACTTAATACCCTTCCTTGATATGGCCCACTAAGCATTCGCGGTTGTAGAATTTTTTGGTAGGTTTCTCGAGTTAATTTCTGTAATAACTCTGGTTCTTTCTGAGTATGATTTACTACATAATCATCCAATTCTTCAGGAATAAAGTGCATATATCTATAGCTTTTTTGCAAAACTAGAGATTTAAACATTTAGGTCAATAAAAAACCAAAAGAATCCCCCTGGTTTTTCAAATATTGTTATTCTCTCTTTTCACGATTTCTATAAATTTACGATCGCCCAGTTTCATTTTTTGAAACTGGGTATTCTATAAATGTTAATTTTTTTACCTAAACTATGATTTCATTGTAAATTGTTATAGTTGGCATTATAATTTTCTTCAAATCAACTCTAATATGTATTTTTGAAATCAAAATACTAACAATGCAATTCGAAAATACCAAACAATTTGCACAAGATCTTGATGAACAAGATGTGTTAAGAAAGTATCGTGATCAGTTTCATTTTCCAAAGGTGAATGGAAAGCAGGTGATCTACTTTACGGGTAATTCTTTAGGGCTTCAACCCAAAAACACAAAGCGATTTGTTGATGAGGTAATGCAAGATTGGTCCGAATTGGCTGTAGAAGGGCATTTTTATGCCAAAAAACCCTGGTGGGATTATCATGAACGTTTGGCCGAACCTCTAAGCAGAATAGTAGGAGCAAAACCTGAGGAGATTACGGTAATGAATACATTAACAGTGAATCTCCATTTACTTATGGTGTCTTTTTATAGGCCAACCGATAAGCGATATAAAATTATTTGTGAAGAAAAGGCATTCCCAAGCGATCAATATATGTTGAAAAGCCAGGTAAAGTTTCATGGATATGATCCCAAAGATGCCATTGTAGAAATTAAAAAGCGAGATGGTGAGCATAATTTCAGAAAAGAAGATATTATTAAAACTATTCAAGAAGTAGGAGAGGAGTGCGCATTAATTCTAATTGGTGGAGTTAATTATTATACGGGGCAGGTTTTTGATATGAAAACTATTACCAAAGCAGGCCATGACATTGGTGCGTTTGTAGGATGGGATCTGGCGCATGCAGCAGGCAACATAAAACTCGAATTGCATGATTGGGATGTTGATTTTGCTGCTTGGTGTAGTTATAAATATATGAATAGCGGCCCAGGAAATACTTCTGGTTGTTTTGTTCATGAACGATTTCATAATAGACAAGATATTCCTCGATTCGAGGGATGGTGGGGAACAAATAAAGAAACTCGTTTTCTTATGAAACCCGAATTTGAACCCATGCCCAATGCAGACGCATGGCAACTTAGCAATGCACCAGTCTTAGCGTTGGCACCTTATCTGGCATCATTAGAGTTATTTGATGAAGTTGGTATGGACGCTTTGATACAAAAACGAAATTTAATTGTATCCTATCTTGAATTTGTCTTAAAAGAAATTGATAAACAAGTTGATAGTACTTTTGAGGTTATAACACCTTCTGATCCCTCAGAACGTGGGACACAACTTTCTGTATTCTTGCATGGCGAAGGTAGAAAGCTATTTGATTATTTAATGAAAAACGGTGTAATTACAGATTGGAGAGAACCCAATGTTATTCGCCTAGCTCCAGCACCTTTCTACTGTTCTTTTGAAGATATGTATAATTTTGGACAAATACTTAAACAAGGGATTTTGCAAAAGACTAGTGAGTTGTCTAACTAAGTGTTACTACAACGAGTTAGTGTATTGAGAAGGTAGACTTCCCGTATATTTTTTAAACTGTTTCGAAAAGTAAGAAGGGTCATTAAATCCGCAATTATACATTACTTCGGCTATCGAAGTATCTTCGTATTCGAAATACTCTTGTGCTTTCTTTATTCTAAATTCATTTAAAAAATCTATAAAATTTCGGTCAGTTGCTTTTTTAAACATTCTACAAAATGAATTTGGCGTTAATCCCAGCTTTTTTGCTAGATTTTCAGATCGAATTTCTTTAGAGTAATTGTCATTTACATATTTAAATATTTTGGAAACTCTTTCAAGAGAGTGTTTGTTAATATCCAATAAAAGAGGGTGTTTCAGGATCGGTCTTTGGTTTTTTGAAATTGAAAGTTGATATAAAACATCGATAAAATTCAATAGCTTTTCGGTGTTATTTTGCTTAGAAAATTTTAAAAAAGAGGACTTAAGTTGTTTGTGAGTTTCTTGTGAAAATACAACGCCATTCTTCGATTTTTTTACAAATTCGCTAACCTTGTTGAACTCAGGAAAATGGATTAGTTTTTCTGTTATAAAACTTTCGGGAAACTGTATTACAACTTCAATGTTATTCTTGAATTGTTTGTTCCCAAAAGGCATGTGAGGGATATTTGGTCCCAAAAAAATGAGTAACCCTTTTTCATAATCCTCATGATGCGAATCGATCTGAATGCTTCCTTTTCCGCTTTTTATAAACACCAACTCATATTCGGGATGCAAATGCCAGCTTACAATATCGCAATGGGATTTATTTGTATAGCTTTCAATTTTCAGTGATTTTGATTGCCCCAGATATATCTGTTCATAAGAAACTTGCATGTAACAAAATTACCATTTAGTTTTTATAATACTATAGAATAAGAATATTATGTTTTGTTATTTGAATATTTTGTTATAAAAATGAGTAGTTTAAGTTTTTAATTTTGAAGATAGTACCTTCATAATTACTTTTTATAATGAATTCATTGCAACAAATTTTAACAAGGCTTCGCTATTTTGGTCCGGCTTGGGTATTCGCTTCATTAAATATTATTGTAGGAACTTGGGTTTTATATATTCCCAGGATAAAGGAAAAGTTAACCATTGATGATGCGCAATTAGGAATTGCATTATTTTGTTTTGCTTTGGGAACCTTGATCATGATTCCTTTATCGTCGATTATTATCAAAAGAATAGGAGTGGGTAAGGTTACACTTTTTTCGATTATAATATTTTCATTGTTGTTTTTGGTTCCATTACTTGTACCGAGTTACTTAACACTTTGTGTGGCGCTTTTTGCCGTTGGATTATTGGCATGCTTAACCGATATTGCTATGAACGCGCTAGTTTCAGATATTGAACAAGAAGATGACGTTCATTTTATGTCGGCATCCCATGGTTTTTTTAGTTTAGGAGGGGTTATCGGTGCTGGTATAGGAAGCTTTCTTATTATATACATAAAGTTGCCTGCATTGCATATGATGTATGCAGCAGTTTTTGTAATTGTTACCAATTTATTGCTGGCGCGTGCTTATGTTTCCATAAAAGGGAGGGAAGAACAAAAAGAAGAGCAAAAAAAATTAGGTTTTTTAAAATTACTAAAACCTTTATTGGGGCTTACGGTTATAGCATTTTTAATTATGGGAAGTGAGGGTGCCATAGAACATTGGAGTAAGCTATACCTACAGGATATCGTTGGGATAACCTCTGAGAAGATATCTGGATTTGGATTTGTAGCCTTTTCTGCGATGATGACCCTGGGGAGATTCCTTGGAGACGAAGTGAGTAAGCGTTTTGGTTCTTTACTAATCATTATTGGGGGATGTGTTATTGGTATGTTTGGTTTTGGGGCAGTTTTGTCTGGGCAAGTGGCAATAACAATAGTTGGTTTTGGCTTGGTAGGTCTAGGTTTTTCGGTAATAATCCCTGAGCTTTTTAGATTGGCGGGTAAAGCTAAAGGAATTTCTGCTGCCGAAGGAATTTCATTCGTGGCTGGTTTTGGATATTTAGGATTCTTACTAAGTCCACCTATATTGGGGTTTTTATCAAAAATAGAAAGTTTACGATTAAGTTTTATCGTGCTTTTATTGGGTACAGTATTAGCAATGATAATTACCTTTTTTCTTAAAAAAAGACAGGGTTAAAGAATACATCTATCTTACTTTTATAAAAGAGAAAACCCCAAAAACCCTAGAGGCTTTTTCGGGGTAAATACTTTTTCAGAATAAAAAGAATATTTTATTCGGTGATTACTTCAATGTTTGTAAAGTGAAGTTTCCAATCTCCTTCATTTCGATTATGAGTTTTGGCAATTTTGATTCCATTATAATCATTATAATCCTCCCATGAGGTAATTAATGAAGGCTTTTCTGCATTCTTTTCTCTAAACACCCATTCTTTGATGATAAAATCTCCTTCAAAATAAAAGTCATAAGCGTCACCGGGTGTATATCCGCCTTCATTTTTGTATGTTATAGTTAATTTTTGCATTTCTTTGTTGCTAATTGGAGCCACAGCTTTTACTTGGTGTTTTGAAGTAAAACTTTCTTTGTCCCATACCAAGTTAAATGGAGCTAATAACCAATATTTATCATTAATAAATCCTTGGTCGGCTTTTTGCGAAATACTATCTACTTTCTTTGTGTTGTAAGTTATTGTATCTTTTTCTGAAGTCATAGTAACCAGATCTTCTTTGGGGCGCCAGCTCCATGAACGTTCGAAATGTGTAGTGTCACGGTCAACATTAAATGTAAACCTTATTTCTTTTACCTCGTTCCAGTTTTTTAACCCATTGGCATAGGCTATAGCTTCGGCAGTAGTAGATATTTTTGGTTTTTCAATATTAGACCTAGGCTCCGAATGTTTCATTTCTACATCATCTTCGTATGTATTTTCTTTTCTCTGTTCAGTTTTACAGGAAAGGTATAATGTACAAAGAATAGCTAGCGGGAGTAAATACTTCATTTTAGGTTAGTTTTTGTGCTAAAATAAAAAAAGAAAAACCTTGCTAATCGAGATTAACAAGGTTTTAGGGTTTTTGCAAATTGGATTATCTGATATGTTTTAGTGTTTTATTATCCCTATATCGAATAGATTTAGTTTAATCCGGGATTAAAGCCAATTTGTTGAAACCAGTCCCAGTTGTCCCAGAAACAGGTAATATCTTCGATCTTATTATTATCATTAATCTTTAGGATAAATAAATGCTCGGTATTATAATATTTACCTTGACTCGGTATACCTAATATTTCATTTTCTTGAGTCCCACCAATAAAAACACGTACTACTGCGTTTCCTTCATTATCGACCGTAATACTTTTAACATCATTTGAAAGATCGGGGAAAGCTGTAATTAGGGCATTTGCAATACCTTTCCAACTTGTACCTTTTTCGGCATTAATTTTACCAACACCATTTTCTCCTAATGGTACATATCTAAAAGTAGCATCCGCAGTAGTATAAGATACGGCTGTATCTAAATCATGTTTTTTATAAGCTTCAAAGAATGATGCCGCTACTGTTTTTCTGTTCTTTATGTCTTGTGTTTGATTGTGTGAAATTTGTTTAGTCATGATTTCTGATTTTTACGATGTTATTATTTTGTACATCGCAAATATCGTAACCAGCTGATAATAAAATGATTGATCAATGTTATGAAATCTAATTGATCTATGTTAAGAATGAGCTAGTTGTTTCCGAAGCCTGCTTAAGCTTTCAGGTTTGATTCCTAGATAATTGGCAATAAGATAATTAGGTACACGTTGCTCAATATTAGGATAAGTTTTCCGGAATTCTATGTAGCGCTCAGCACTGGTTTTTTCAAGCGAAGATAAAATACGGTCCTGCAAAGCAACAAAAGCGTTGGTGAGTTTAATTCGAAAAAAGCGATCAAATTTGGGGACATCTAGAAATAGTTGTTCCAGGTCAGATTTACTAATTCCAATGAGCTCAGAGTCCTCAATACATTCTATGTTTAGTCGGGCTTTTTCTTCTTTAAAGAACGCTTTGAAATCACTAATCCACCAATCTTCTATTGCAAATTGTACTATATGTTCATCCCCCAGGTTATCAATTTCGTAGGCCTTAAGGCAGCCTTTAATTACATAATATTCATGGGTTACATAATCACCTTCTTGTATAAGATACTGTCGTTTTCGTAGTTTTTTGTGTAGTAGAATAGAAGAAAATCGGTTTAATTCTTCTGGAGTAAGCTCAATGTATTTTGAAAGGTGTTTTTCGATTTGTGAAATCATACCAACTAAATTACATAAAAAAAGCTTCCGGTTGAGGAAGCTTTTCAGTTTTATTATTGTAAAAAAGATTATTCTACAGTCAAAGTATATTGTGGTGTTTTATTAAGAGGGCAGAAATATTTATAGGTTCCTTTTTTAAGGGTTACCGTGTTTGATTTTTCTGATTTACCTTCAGCCACTACCTTGGTTACATACGCTTCTTTAATATGATTTTTTGCATCTGAAGCATCTTTCCCTTCTAGAACAAGTACAAAACCTACATCTGTACCAGCATTGTTGTTAGCGATATTAAAAACATAACTTCCTTCAGAAAGTTTTACTTCTTTTTGTGTAAACTCTCCTTTTGTTTGCTCTAGAGATACAGTTTTTACTTCTTGAGCCTGAGCGCTTAATGTGATTGCAAAAATAAAAGTGAATAATGTGATTAACTTTTTCATGATATTTATTATTTATTTAAATGATTTACTAATTTTTTGGATGTTCTGAGTAGAGTGGGAAGTTTTATTTCCTACCCTACTCAGATATATAAATGGGGTATCTATCCCGTAGTGGTTATACTTACACCGTTTCGGTTTCTAGTGGTTGTGCAACCGGAAAATCAACAGGAACCTGAGTTGTACTATGGATATAATTAGAAATTGTTTTGTCTCCTACCAATACAATAGTATCTATCAAATTTCCTTTGGTATATCCTGCTGCAAAGAAGTTTTCAATAATGTTTTGATCTGCTCTACCTCTGTTTTCTGTAACATTCTTGGCTAATTTTGCCAAGGCATCCAATTTATTATCAAAAGAAGCGCGTCCAGCTCTTAGTTCCAAAATTTGTTCATCGTTAAACCCGTTCATTTTTCCTATTGCGGTGTGAGCAGATAAACAATAGATACATTCATTAACTTGGCTAACCGCTAGGTTTACTACTTCTTTTTCTTTTGCTGAAAGTGAAGTTTTTGCATTCGAAAAGTTTAGATAATTTTCTAATGCTGTGTCACTATGTGCATATGTTGCATACAAATTTGGAACAAAACCTAAAGCTTTATTAAGATTGTCAAATATAGCTTGGTTGTTACTACTTACTTCTTCTCTCGTTGGAACATTAAATGTGCTCATAATTTATTTTTTTTATACCCTCTACAAAAGGGATTTGTTAATATTTGATTTTAATTATTTGTTTAAATTTTCTGATACAAAGATCCGACTGAAATGGTTATAAAAGAATGTTTCTTTTTCCCGATGACTTGTCAAATCTTCCCGAGGAGGTTATTTTTTTATAAAAGGTTTTTCTGCTTCACAATAAAAATCATGTATCCCTTTTTGTTCGCAATGCGTTTTCGAATTTAAAGAGTTTACAATTTGTTTTTTTCCTTTACGGAAAATCTCTATAAGATTAAAAACCGATTTGTTTTGTATTGTTGTCATACTATTTGTTTGTGTTTTGCCCTAATCTTGATAAAGGTTTGAAAACCTTTTAGAGCGATTATTATGATTCGTTTAATTTTCAATACAAAGATGCGTTCAAAATCCTCTTATTAGAATGTTGGTTTTTCCCGACAGCTTGTCAATATTTCCCAAATAAAAAACGCCTCTATTTTGTAGAGGCGTTTTTATAGACTTTTAAAAGTGTTCTAAATGGTCGAAAAGCTTCTTGAAGCTAAAAAAACTTAACTTGTTTTCTTTCTATGTATAGAATTATGGCGCTCAAAACGAATGTGATAACAGCGGTGATGAAAAGAACGCCCCCGTCATTATTAATTTCGATACCCAACTTTGTTAGGTGCATCATAATTGCTCCGCCAATAATACCAAGCGTTAACATGGCTCCGATCCATATAGTTTTTGGTATCAAGAGGAGGATACCGGCAATAAGTTCGGTAATTCCTGTTCCTATACGGCCATAAGGTTCTAGACCTACTTTGGTGAAAATATATACACTGTCTGGATGTGCAGTGAATTTAAATCTTAGGGTTTGAATTAAAATTATTGCTACAACAATTCGTAACAATAGGGGTGCTATTTTTTTCATGTTAATTAGTGGGTGGTGTTTGTTTGTGTTTACTTTTTTTGTTTTAAGGGGTAATCAAAAATCTATAGATAGAACACTAGGTAAAGAATCTATTTTTCCATTAAAAGTATTTTTACGTGAGGTTATATATAATTCCTCGAGATTATTATCTTTTCTGAATTGATTAATAAGCTCAGGGAGTTTTTCATTTAAATAATTTTCAAATGCCTTAACATTGGTACTTCTATTTGCTCCCTTTCTAATCGTTTTTAAATATCCCGCTTTTGGTACTTCCAGGTTAGAAATCTCGGAGAGAAATAATAAATAACTATTTTCTTCTTTTGCTTTTCGAATCTCTATCCTGAAATTAAACCCATCAGAAGAAATTAAACTATCATTATAGCTACTAAAGTTGTTGGTGTAAACAACTTCTTCCCCTTTGTGATTAAGATATACAGTCTCTAATTGGTCCTTGTACATTATTTGAGAGGTTCCAGCATAGGGTGTTAGAAGAAATAGAGCAAGTAGGATTAATTTTATGGGGTTTATGAGCTGTGTCATATTTATATATTTGTTTTGCCCGAATCTTATTAATGTATAAGATATTTCGGTAGTTTTTAATACTTGAACTACTATTGGGGCGTTAACAAAATTGACTAACATAAAAGTGTATTCCAAGACTCTGTTAGTATGTAGCTTCAGGTTCTAGTTTTAATCTTTTTTTGAACTCTGAAGGAGACAAAGTTGTATGCTTTTTAAACATTCTACTAAGATGCGAGGCATCGTCAAAACCTATCTCGTAGGCAATCTCTTTAGCAGTCTTGTCAGTATATATAAGTAGGCGTTTTGCCTCTAGGATTATACGATCATGTATAATCTGTAAAGGACTTTTCTCAAATTTAGCAAAATAATTTGATAGCGTCTTGGGAGACTTAAACAATTTTTCGGCATAAAACCCAACAGAATGTTCTTTTCTGAAATTAAATTCTACTAATGCATTAAACTCACGAAGAATATCTACTTTCTCTTCTGCGCGGTCAAAATTATTTTGCTGTTTGATAAGACGAGTTGTAGTGATTATAAAACGAGCCATCAGCATACGAAGCATTTCTGCTTGAATAGTATCTACTGTATCAAGTTCATCTAAATATACTTGATGTAATAAATCGAGTTTATTTCTATTTTTGTCATCTAGATCTACAATTGGAGTTACGCTATTTCCATAAAAAAGTACACCCATGCAACTTACTTCCTTGTCATGGTCTTTGATGCAGTAAAATTCTCGATTAAATTGATATACAATCATGTTGGATCCATCAATAAACTTGAAGTATTGATTTGGAGTAAGCACAACAATTTTATTTTTTTCGATAGTTAACGAAATACCATCAACCTCTATGCGTAAAGTATTGTCTAGCACCCGTATAAAAGTATAAAGCCCAAGTAGTTGTGAGGTGGTGTAGGGTTCTAATAACTCTTGATCGGCTATTTTAAGTATTGCTCCTGTAGAAAATTCTTTAAACTCTTTTATCATAATTTATTGGTCGAGATAAGGTGCACTTTATTACAAAATGACCCATAATATTGTATTAACTTAACTATAAAGAATTGTAAATAGTTACTGTTAATTTTTATTTATTCCAATCTTCTTTGTCAATACTAAAAATATTAAATTGAGGATCAAGCTTTCGTTCGAATTTCATGCCGTTTCTAAGGGCTACTTTTTCAGAACCTATATTGTCAATATGTATCACAGAGATTAGAGAATCTGCATAGTTATTCTCAAAAGCATAATTTTTACACTTTGAAGCCGCTTCATATGCGTACCCTTTGTTCCAGAATTTTGGAAGGATAGAATATCCAACCTCTAATCGATCAATTTCTTCAATAGTTTGAACGAGTAACCCAGATTGTCCAACAAATTCATTGGTACTTTTGTTAATTAATACGTTCATGCCTCCCAATTTTTTTTCATATCTGTTGAAGGATTTATCAAACCAGACTTGGCATAGTTCAACTGGAGAAAGTGAGGGATCCATCTCCAAAAAATTAGCCACATTCTTTTCTTTAAATAAATCTACCCAAACATCAAAGTCACTGGGTTTTAGAAGCCTAAATTTTAACCTTTCGGTTTCTTGCCCGGTAAGTAAATAGTTCATTATTCTTTTTTGTCCTTTTGGGTAATTAATAAAATAAACTTATAAAAAGCATTATAAATATAAATAATACATGATAGGTGTTAGTATGATTTTTGATAAATCTTTTTAGTACTAACATAAAATTATTAGATACTATGAAAAGTAAAGAAAGACATATTAAACTTATTGAAGGTACTTTTTCTGCAATTGAAGCTGCCGATGTTTTGTTTTCTTTAATTGCTAACAAGATAAAATTTCATAACCTTCAAATGTTGCAAATACAACAAGGAGCTGATAAAACCAATTTACATTCTGCAAAACGAATCTCTGAACTAAAACACGAGAAGAATATCGTAAAAGATATGATCTTAAAAGCTCGAGATGAGGGTTATGAATTGGAGATCTATGGAGCTATAGAAGTTAAATTAAAGAAAACATAATTACGATTGTAATGCAGATTTGAAAAGAAACTTAATAAAAAATAGTTTTTTGAAAGTAATCAATTTTAAGAACATGGTATTTGTGAAAAATTAACACAATCATTTGCTTTTGCATGATAATTATCATAGTTATTCTTTTGTTTTTGAACTTCTTTCGCAGAAAAACCGGATCATGTGGATTGCATTGTTCTTTATCGTGTTTTTGTTGATTGTTTTATATATGTTGCTAACTCCAATTGTAGTAACTATAAATACAGAAAAGGGTCAATATGAAATACGGTTACAAGGTGTAGTAAAAGCCAGTATCGAAGAACATGTCAAAGAAATACTTCGAATCAAACTTAAAATTTTTCTTTGGACCTTCTATTTCTATCCACTCAAAGGGATACATTCTAATACCAAAAAGAAGAAGACGGGAAGGAAACCGAGAAAAAAGAACAATAAAAGATTTTCTTTTAGGAAAATAATAGCTGTCTTACGATCATTTAAGATAAAGCATTTGGTCCTTGATATAGATACAGGAGATAATGTTTTTAATGCAAAATTATATCCCCTGGTAGGATTTCTAAATTACAATACAGAGGCATTTAATATCAATTTTGAAGATAGAAATCAATTGGTATTACAAATGTATTGTAGGCCAATACATATTATTAAATCATTCATAAACCAATAAATACACGATCATGGAATTACATTTTGAAGAATTATTAGGACAAATCACTGATTTTATAAAAAGTGAAGCAAAGACAGAAACTGTTGTTGGAGAGCCATTCGACCTGGGAGAATTTAAATGTGTACCTGTTATTAGAGTAGGTATGGGATTTGGTTCAGGAGGCGGAGAAGGTTCTGAATCAAAAGTTCGAAAAGGACAAGGAGTTGGGGCAGGGGCCGGAGTGGGAATAGAACCTATCGGTTTTTTGGTTACTAAAGGGGACGAAATATCATTCTTGGCAGCTGGAAAAACAAGAGGATTGGCTGCTTTATTTGAAAAAGTACCCGATATGATCGAAAGTTTCGCAAAGACGAGAGCCAAAGAAGAAGAAACGGTTTAAGACTATGTCCTGCAAGGTTATAAAAATTGAACTTTGCAGGACAAGTGTTTTATAGAGCTCTTAGCTGTTTCTTTAAAAGTTTTGTAAGTAGTTCTGCCCACCCTCCTTCGAAATTTTTAATATCAAAGTCACTATTATTTTGTGGAAAGGTTTCAATACCAGAATGCGTAAGTTTTAAACGAGTTTTATTTTCTTCTTCAAACAACTCAAAAGTCACAAGGGAATATCCTTCTAAGTTTTCATATTGCCAGCTATATTGAAGTTTTTCAAGAGGAATTACCTCAGTGATTTTGCATAAATGTAAATAATTGTCGCCTTTTACGCCCTGGCCGGTAAATTGAAATTCGAAACCAACTTTGGGTTTAAACTCTGATAGATCAAAATACCATTTTTTCATTTCTTCTTTGTCTGTTAATGCTTTCCATACCATTTCGATAGAGGCATTGTAAATTTCTTCAACAACTACTGCTTTCATAATTACTTGTTTCTTTTTGGTGGGTCTATAGGTCTGTTTTTACTAGTTTTAGGTGGTTCCGTAGAAGTATATTCTACAACGTGTTTAAGAGCTTTCAGCTTTTGGGACCAGAAGATGCCAAATTGTTCTGTCCATTGGTGTACTTCGTTAAGATTTTCGAGTTTTGCTTCGCATATTCTTTCTCGCCCATATTTTCTAATGGTAATAAGATTGCACTCTTGAAGAATTTTGATATGCAGGGATACCGCCTGCCTGCTCATTTCAAAATTATCTGAAATCCTATTAAGATTCATACTTTGCCGAGCTAATAGGCCAATGATCTTTCGTCTTGTGGGATCGGCAATAGCTTGAAAAACATCTCTTCTTGTCTCCATGATTTAATTTATGCAAGTATATACTTGCGGAAATATTTTAACAAAAAAGTTTTGATTTTACTCGATAATCGAGATTTAAATGTCCCAAAGTTTGCCCTGAGGTAGTTTACTCTTTAATAAACCATTTAATACCAAATTTACCTTGACCATGGCCAATAATTTCTCCGGTAATTACATTTCGCATCATGGTATCAGATTTACCGTTACTTGCTGCAATTAATGACCATTCAAGATTTTCTTTTAACTGAATGGTTTGTTTTTCGAAGCTTGGTGTTTGTCCAATAATAGGGTCAATTTGAGCAAATACAATGGTATCGCTTAAGACGGTTAAGAATTTTGCTTCAGCAAAATGTTCAACCTTTTTGGTAGTATCGTTTTTTCTTTGTGAGGACCAATAAATACGTATTTTTTTTCCTTGTCTTACCGCCTCAATCAGATGAGTTATTTTTCCTTCAATTGTTTTTCCATCTTTGTCATTATGGTAAATAAGTTTCCAATCGCTTTTATCTTGAGCAAATAATGATACCGACATAAATAATAATATCAATAGAGATAACCTTTTCATAACTACAGATGTTTTTTAATATTCAATAAAGGATTTGTGTTCATAACACCATGCCCAACGCTCATTAGGTTCGGCAGAAATAACAATACTATGTTCTTTGTGCGTCTCATAATGTTTACTAGCATGTTTATTTGGCGAAGAATCACAGCATAGTGTAACTCCGCATTCTTGGCATGTACGTAAATGTACCCATGTATTACCTGTTTTTATGCATTCGGAGCATTGGTAACTGGTATCTTTTTTGATCGCCTTAGCATCAAAATTTTCGAGATGTTCGCATACTTTAGGCCTTAGTTTCATAAAGAAGTTGTTTTCAGGTTAAATTTCAGCCAGATACTCATGAACAAATTTTATTGCCATAGCACCTTCACCTACTGCAGAAGCTACTCTGTTCATAGCCCCAGCGCGTACATCTCCTGATGCAAATATTCCCGGGCTACATGTTTCTAGTAAGAAGGGTTCTCTTTCTTTTTTCCATATCTTTCTGAAGTTATCATATCGTGAAAGATCCCTGCCTGTTTCGATAAAACCTCTTTCATTTTTGATAATATTTAATTGAATCCAGTCGGTATATGGTCGTGCCCCTATAAAAATAAATAGTGCGTCTGCTGGCACTGTTTTGATTTCTGAGGTTTCACTATTGGTAAGCTCTAATTGAGTGAGACGCTCATTTTCGCCGGTTGCTTTGGTGATATTTGTATGGCCTAACAATGTGATATTATCGATATCATTAATTTGATCGATAAGGTAGCTAGACATGCTACTGCTTAAATCTTTTTTTCGAACTACTATATATACATTTTTGGCAAATTTTGAAAGATAAACTGCAGATTGCCCTGCAGAATTACCTCCTCCAACAATATAGACTTCTTTATTGCTACATGCTTGCGCTTCGGTCATTGATGAGCCATAATAAATACCTGCTCCTGTATAATTATCAATACCTTCAGCTTCAAGTTTCCTATAGTTTACACCTGTCGTGATAACCACACTTTTGGTGCTAATACACTCCCCGTTACCAAGCATAATACTTTTATAGCCGTCTTTTTCTGAAATTGAAGTAACTTCTTGAGGAGATAAGAATTCTATTCCAAACCTTTTCGCTTGAGTAATGGCTCGATGGGTTAACTCCTGACCACTTAAACCATTAGGAAATCCTAAGTAATTTTCTATTCTCGAACTGGTACCTGCTTGTCCGCCTGGGGCATGTTTTTCGATTAATAATGTTTTGAGCCCTTCTGACCCTCCATAAACGGCAGCCGCCAATCCTGAAGGTCCGGCTCCAATAATTACAACGTCATACAAGTTATCTTTTGGGTGTGCGTTTAACCCCAAAGCCGTTGCAAGTTCTATAATTTCGGGGTTTTTGAAGCAATTCCCATCCTGTAATGAGACAACTGGCATATCGGTGGTTTCAAGCTCGTGTAACTCGATAAGTTCTTTTGCTTTTGCGCTTGTCTCTGCATCGAGCCATTGAAAAGGAAATAGGTTTCCCGATAGAAAATCTTTGATATCATGAGATTTTGGTGAAAATTGGTACCCTATAACTTTTATACCATCAAATTCTGGTTGAAAATCTAATTGCCAAGCATCTAACAGGTCATTCAGGGTCGGGTATAATTTTTCTTCAGGTGGATTCCAGGGTTTGGTAAGATAATAATCAAGCTGCACATCATTGATTGCTTTGATAGCAGCATCGGTATCAGAATAAGCGGTTAGCAGTACTTTTTTTGCCGCTGGGAAGTGTTTTTTGGCTTCACTCAAAAATTCTACTCCCAGCATTTCGGGCATACGCTGATCTACAAGAAATAAAGCTACAACTTCACTTTTCTTTTTCAAATCTATAAGTGCCTCCAAAGCATCATTAGCCGATTCGGTACTCATGACTCGGTACTCCTTACGGTATTTAGATTTAAGGTCTCTTGTTACAGCTCTTAGAACTTGAGTATCATCATCGAGTGCAAAAATGATTGGTTTCTTCATACCTACTAAAAATTAAAATTATCGGGATCTGGACCTATTCGTTGATTTTTATCTAGTGTATCGATATAATTCATATCTTCATTTGATAATTCAAAATCAAAAAGATTGGCATTAGAAATAATACGTTCTTTTTTGACAGATTTTGGTATCGTGATTACTCCTTTCTGAAGATTCCATCGCAATACAATTTGAGCTACAGTTTTACTATATTTTTTTGCCAGATTATCCAGTATTGATAAAGAGAAAATTTTTCCTTGCATCATCGGCGACCATGCTTCATATTGAATATTTTTTTTATTACAAAAATCAATTAAATCTTGTTGAATGAGTCGTGGATGAAACTCCATTTGATTTACCATAGGTACAATTTCTGATTGCGATATGAGATCCTGTAGATGGTGCTTCATGAAATTGCTAACACCGATAGCTCTTATACGTTTTTCACGATACAATTTTTCTAATGCTTTCCAAGTGTCATTGTATTTGCCTTTTACTGGCCAATGTATTAAATAGAGATCAAGATAGTCTAATTGTAATCGGTTGAGGGTTTCTTCAAAAGCCGTCAATGTGCTATTATAACCTTGATCCGAATTCCATACTTTGCTTACCACAAAAACATCGTCTCTGTGGATCGCGGCAGTTCGAATGGCTTTACCGACTCCTTCTTCATTTTTATAAATACTTGCTGTATCGATATGACGATAACCAGCATCCAATGCCCATTGAACTGCATTGATTACTTCGCTGTCATTATCTGCAAGGTATACACCAAGCCCAAGATACGGCATTTTAACTCCATTATTTAATAGAAATGAGCCTTGTATATCTGTGATTTTTTTCATTCTTAGTTAATAGGTAAACATACGGTGAAGGTGGTTTCTCCAGGTCTTGATACCACCTTTATGTCGCCATTATGTTGGTTAATAATTCGTTGTACTACTTCCAAACCCATACCGGTGCCCTCGCCAATACCTTTTGTGGTGAAAAATGGATCAAAAATGTGATTAATATTAGCTTCGGGGATTCCTTTTCCGTTGTCTGTAATGTTAATTTTTATGAAGCTTTTGTCTTGACTGGTTTCAATTTTTAATACTCCAGAATGTTCCATAGCATCAATAGCATTATCAATCAAATTGGTCCATACCTGATTAATTTCACTTACAAATATTTTGGGTTCGGGAAGCTGAAGGGTAAAGTTTTTTTCTACGGAAATATTTTTCTTTTTTAACTTATGGTTAAGCATAGTCAGTGTGCTCTTGATGCCCGTATGAATATCGGTAGCAACTTTTTCTGGGGCACGGTCCATATGGGTATAACTTTTTATAGATTGTACCAGGTTCGAAATTCTATTGGATGCCTCGCCTATTTCATCAACCATCTTTTCTGTAGTTAATACATTTTCTATCCATTCGATAGCATGTGGGAAATTTTCTTTTCCAGTTGCCTTATGTATTTCTTTCATTACGGGGACATCCATACAAAAATCAAGAAGAGTTTCTGTAAGCTCAAAGGCATTGTCGACGCCTTGATCTTCTAACCACTCTTCAAGTTCATCTTCTTTCTCATTACGTTCGGTGAGTTTCATGTTATTTTCAGGACGATGGTTAATTCTATCAAAAAGCACATTGTTTATGGTGTTTACCTCTTGTTCTGAAGCACGTATTGAGATAATTCGTTTAAACTTTTCAGGCACATTACCAAGATGTTCTTTTAGTGCCTTGGCACTGCGTAACATAGCCGAAGCCGGATTATTAAGCTCATGAGCCAATCCAGCAGAAAGCTTACCCAGGGCCATCATTTTTTCTGATTGCACATTGTTTTTGGTAAACTCCCTCACTCTTGAGGTCATATGGTGCACTAGACTTTCAGTGAGTTCATAATGATTCGCAACCATTTCTCTAAACATTGATCTATCAAGAAATAAAACTTCGGCATCCTCCATTATTTCTCCATATCCCATGGCAGAGCTCATTCTGGAAAAAGGTAGTAATCCTGCGATTCCGTTTTTCGTAATTTCACCAACAACTTTATAATTTCCATTTTGTTCGAACTTTATGGCTATTTTCCCTTTCAGAACAATAGATAATTGATCAATGGAGTCTCCTTTCTTAAAGACAAATTCTCCTTGTTTGAATGTTTGAATTTCGGACTTGTCAATCAACCATTGTAATTGTTGAATTGGAACATTTGTAAATTCTGGTATTTCTTGAAGATTATGTGGAGTGAGTTTCATCTCACTAAAATTACTTAATTAAAACCCACCTTGCAACACTTATAAATACTACAATTCTTAAGGTTTTGATAAAATTTAATTTCAAAGTATGATATTGTGAGACTTTAATGATTCTAAGAATTCTTCAAAAGCGATTTGGTTTCGTTGTTTGGTTTTGCATACTCAAAACGATCTAATAAAGTTGGTAGTGCATAACCATCCAATCCTATACAGGAAACGGTTTCCGATTTGTCAAGTTGCACCCAACCATCATTGTGTATAATTTCTTTATCCAAATACAAGTGCTCAATTTTTCCAATGATTAAAATGGTATCATTTTCTTTAATCAAATATTCATTAATATAACTGCATCCCAACTGTATTGGGCTTCCTTTTACATAGGGAGCATAAAATTCATCTCGATATTTCTCCTCAAGATTGGTATGGTCAAACTCTGAAATATCCTCATCATATTTGGCAGCGGTATGATGAGCATCCTTAATCATGTGTTTGGGAACTTGATTTACCGTAAAAACTCCCGTGTCTTTTATATTCTTATAAGTATTTCGGGGTACTGTTGTCGGCCTTAAAATGAAACCAAGCATTGCGGGATTGCTGCCAATGTGAATAACAGAGTTAAAAATAGCAACATTGGTATTACCATTTTGATTTTTGGTAGCCAATAGATTACAGGGTTTATAACCAGTGCAACTATTAATAAGGTTTGCTCTATATCTTGAAGGCATTTTATCAAGATCGTTTGAAGAAAAATGATTCATTTATGTCTTATATTTATCTTTTGTCGAAGAAAAAAGCGTATACTATTTCAAAACTAATTAATCTGCCGAAGATGTCTGAAGAATTCAAAAAATATTTCGAAACCAATAAGAAAACCTGGAACGAAAAAGTAGACGTACATGTCGCCAGTACCTTTTATGATTTGGATGCTTTCAAAAAAGGTAAATCTTCATTAAATCATTATGAACTTGAAGCATTGGGTGATGTTTCAAATAAATCGTTATTACACTTGCAATGTCATTTTGGACAAGACACACTAAGCTTGAGCCGAAAAGGAGCAAAGTGCACTGGTGTTGATCTTTCAGACAAAGCAATTGAATTAGCGACACAATTAAATTTTGAATTGGGACTGGATGCTAATTTTGTTTGTTGTAATGTCCTTGATACTTCAAAATATATAAATGATAAGTTTGATATTGTATTTACTAGTTATGGTGTTATTGGCTGGTTGCCTGATTTGAAACCATGGGGTAAGATGATAGCCGAAAGACTGAAACCTGGCGGTGTTTTTTATATTGTGGAGTTTCATCCAATTGTTTGGATGTTTGATTATCTTGAAAATGAACCTATCATAAAATATGGGTATCATCAAAAAGAAGTGATTTATGAAGAATATGAAGGAACTTATGCAAATGAAAACTCTCAAATTATAAGTAAAGAGTTTGGATGGAATCATGGATTAGGAGAAGTAATTACTGCTTTGTCTGAAGCAGGGCTGACCATTGAATATGCTAAAGAATATGATCAATCGCCTTATAAAATATTTCCTGCCCTAATTGAAAATGAGAATAGAATGTTTGAAACCAGAGACAAATTGTATCCATTACTGTTTGCAATAAAGGCCAAAAAAGGATAATTCGGCAATATTTGTTATTTTTACCGAAGGTTTTAATGTTTGCATTCGTTCTTTTAAGAAATCGAACGGGCCCTCCAGATACATTAAAGCTCGAATCATGTTTAAGATTCTATGTATTATTCTGGCGGGTGAGAATCTCAATATCCCTATGCAAACAAAAAATATTGCAATCGTCGGAAGTGGCCTCGTAGGTTCACTGTTAGCTCTTTACCTTAGAAAACGTAATTATAACGTAACGGTTTTTGATAGAAGACCCGATATTAGAACAATCAAGTTCAGCGGGCGTTCAATTAATCTAGCTATGTCCGTAAGAGGATGGAAAACCTTGGATAAAATAGGAATAGGGGATGAGGTGAGGAAATTGGCTATTCCCATGTATAAGAGAACAATGCATGTACAAGGAGAGCCTATTTATCATCAATATTATGGTAAAGAAGGAGAGGCTATTTCATCTATTCCCAGAGGAATACTAAACAAAGAGATGATAACTTTAGCCGAAAATGCAGGTGCCGTTTTTAGGTTTAACGAGAAAGTATGGGATGTAAATTTACCTGAGGCCAAAATCTATACAGGCGAGACAGAAAAAAGTGAATGGAAAGAATATCAATATGATATGATTTTTGGATGTGATGGTGCTTTTTCAAGGGTAAGACATAAAATGCAAAGAAGAAGTAGATTTAATTATTCTCAAAAATTCCTTGATACGGGATATAAAGAACTGGGAATACCTGCCAACCCTGATGGGTCTCATAAACTTGATAAAAACTCTCTACATATTTGGCCAAGAGGAAAGTTCATGCTTATTGCCTTACCAAATCTCGATGGCACATTTACGTGCACACTTTTTATGCCTCATGAAGGAGAAAATTCTTTTGAAAAACTTACTAATGATGATGAGGTAATGAGCTTTTGGGAACAATATTTTCCTGATACAATAAAGATTATGCCAACATTGTTAAGTGATTTTAAAAACAACCCCACTAGTGCTTTGGTTACCATGAAATGCTATCCTTGGACTTATTGGGATAAAGTAGCTCTAGTTGGAGATTCTGCGCATGCAATTGTTCCTTTCTATGGTCAGGGTATGAATGCCGGGTTTGAAGATATTTCAATCTTGGATGAAATTATTGATGAACTTGGCAGAGATAATTGGCAGGATATTTTTGAGACCTATCAAAAGTCAAGAAAACCTAATGCAGATGCCATTGCCGAGCTTTCTTATCGCAATTTTATTGAAATGAGCAGTAAAACGGCCGATCCTGATTTTCTGTTGAGGAAAAAGATCGAAAAACATTTCTCAGAAAAACATCCAGATAAATGGCTGCCGTTGTATTCTAGAGTTACATTTAGTCATAGACCTTATGCAGAAGCCTTAAAAACAGGCGATCAGCAAGCATCAATTATGGATCGAGTAATGGAGATGGAAAACATAGAAAATATTTGGGAAACCGATGAAGTGGAACAGTATATTTTGGAACTACTAGCCGAGAAAACATACAAACTTCAAAATTGATTGCCTAGAATATAAAAAAATAAAGAGACAAAATTGCACTGTTAAAATGCAGTTATGTCTCTTTAAGTTAATATGCGTTTTTAATTATTCTAGTTTCTATACCGGACACCCAGCATCGCTAACACAGGTATGAAAACACCAATCGTAATCGTTTCCACATCGGGCTGCACAATTTGCTCTAATTGCATTACAAGGATTTCCGCCGCCATTAATAAGGCTTGCCTCTTTACGTTCTAATGCACGATAATTTGACTGCTTAAGTCTTTCAAAATTTTTCATGATTTTAGGTTTTAAAAGTTAAGATTTATAGAATTATTGGTATACCAATAATCCCGTGTTTTTATAGAAAAAAACAGATTCAAATGTGCGCACAATTGTATTTTAAAGATATGTTTTTTGAAAAGACTATTTGCTTTCTGATTTCACAATTAACGTATTTTTAGAACAATTTATGTTTTACTTTCTCTATTGATATGTGTTGTTAAAATGTAGTGTTTTATTACCCAATAATTCGTTTTAACCATTTTAACTTTGTAGGGCTGTAAGGGGGGTACTTCAAATTTGGTTCTATCAAAAATGGTTTCTGAAGTACGCTTTTGTAATGGGAAAATGTTTCGAATCCAAACTTGCCATGGTAGTTGCCAATCCCACTATCTCCTACACCTCCAAATGGTAAGGTTTGCTCGGTAAAGTGCATCACAGCATCATTTACAGCTCCTCCGCCAAATGAGATTTCGTTTAATATTTTCTTTTGAACGGCGTTATTTTTGGTAAAAATATAACAAGAAAGCGGTTTAGAAAGTTTTTTAACCTTACTAATTGCTTCGTCTATCGTATCAAACGTAAGTACAGGTAAAATGGGACCAAAGATTTCATCTTGCATAACTTTGTCTGAAAAATCTACATCTCGCAGTACGGTAGGTGGAATTACCCTTTCTTCTTTATTACCGGTGCTGCCTACATAAATCTTTTCTTCTTCGATCATCTCGACCAGTCGATCAAAATTTTTGTCATTAACAATCTGCGTATAGTTATCGTTGTCTACATGATAATCAGACTTATCAATGTGTTTTTTCACAGCGGATAAGAATGCATCTTTAATGCTGGATTCTACCATTACATAATCTGGGGCTATACATGTTTGGCCGGCATTAAGAAATTTTCCCCAGACTAATCTTTTGGCTGTCATATCAATATTGATATCCTTGGTAATAATAGCTGGGCTTTTTCCTCCAAGTTCAAGAGTGACCGGAGTGAGATGTTTTGCTGCCGCTTGATAAATAATTTTTCCTACAGGTACGCTACCGGTAAAGAATATTTTATCAAACTTAATATCAAGTAACGCTGTAGTTTCTTTTACACCGCCTTCGATCACTTTAAAAAATGAAGAATCAAAATTTTGATTAATTAATCTTTCCATAGTAGCCGAAGTACGCGATGGAACTTCACTTGGTTTAAGAACAACTGTACAGCCAGCCGCAATTGCAGCGATTGCAGGACATAAAGAAAGTTGATAAGGGTAATTCCAGGCACCTATAACCAACACAGTTCCGAAAGGCTCTGGGATTATATAACTTTTGCCCGGAAGATTCGTAAGTCCTGTTGACGCTTTTTTCTTTCTAGCCCATTTTTTTACCTTTTTAATCGCTAAATCGATTTCATGATAAATTATAGATAATTCAGTGGTATATGTTTCAAATTCAGATTTTTTGAAGTCTTTATAGATAGATTCATATAGCTCGGCTTCATTTTTTTTCAATACGCCTTTTAATCGTTTTAACTCTTGTATTCTAAAAGATATGTTCTTGGTAGTATTTGTATTGAAAAATTGCCGTTGCAGGTCTATAATTTCTTGAAAGTTCATTACGAAATTGGCAGTGTTTTGATTAAAATTAAGATAACTAAGTTAAGCTTTTTGTTTCTTAAGTTCAAGTTCACGTTGCATTTGTTTTACAGTAAGTGTGCTTCCGTCATGACTCCATCCTGGAGGTCCAAATACGTACATGAATTTATGATACCAATTTTTAGATTTTTTGGTGTCGTTCCAGATATCTCGATACTCATGAGTTAGAATCACCCAAGGATTATAAGAGTTTGGAGCGTGTGTAACTCCATATTCAACTTCAATATTTTCATCAAGTTCTTTCCAGGTACCAAACATCTTGTCAAAAATGTTTAAAAAACCACCATGATTTTTATCCATATACTCTACGTTTTTAGCATGATGTACTTGGTGCATAGTATGGGTGTTGAATATCTTTTCAATAAATCCCATTTTTGGAATATAAACAGAATGTAATTGAAATTGCCATAAAGCTTCTATTCCTAAACATACTACAACCATCTCTGGAGGAAACCCTATAGCGGGAATCCACATATAAAATAGAGGTTTGTAAAGTATAGTGAACCAACCATTTCTAACGGCAGTGCCCAGATTAAAATTATCGGATGAATGATGGACAATATGAGCTGCCCATAAGGCTCTTACCATATGGTTTTGTCGATGAAACCAATAGTAGGTAAAATCATCTAAAAGTTGACAGGCCAACCAAACATACCATGCGTATCCAAAGGATTCCCATCCAAAAATATTTGTACGAATCCCGTTCACTTCCGGATTAAAAAATTCATAAACATAGTTGAAAATAACAATAGCAGAAATGGTTTTTATCAAAGGAGCCAGTAGTGCAGAACCAACACCCATAAATAAACTAGCACCCAAATCTTTCCACTCGTACAGATTTTTGTTTTTATGATCGTGCGTTTTGCTATAAGTGAGTTCCAATAAAATTAACCCCAAAAAACAGGGTACTCCATAAACCAAAGGGTTGGTAAAATCCATTCTTTTTTTGTTCAATTTTTATGGGGCAGAATATAGGAAGATTTTTTAGTAAATCTTTAACAATTTTGTGGTATTTCACCTCGAGATCATTTTTTTAACGATTGTCTAATTAAAAAAGTATGATTTCAAAAAAAAATTATGTTAAGTGCCTGTTACGATCAATCTGTATTTCCTCCTAATGCTTCAAAAGCGTCTAAGACATTTTTTATAGCCTTTTTTTCCGTTTTGCTCACTGTTTTTGTGTAGACATCATCTTCTCCAACGTATTTTATTTTGGCTGTTTTACTAGCAGCTATTTTTTCGGTAAGTCTTAGATCTTCTTTTTTAACTATTCTATCAATCCATTCCCTTTTTCCATCAGAAATGTTGGCAGCCTTAAATTCTCCGGGGGATTCTTCTTCGATTTCAAAGGTTTCTCCATCTACGGTTATTTCAATTCTTTCTAGATGAAGCCATTTCTTCTTCGAGAAATAATTTATTGACAATCCCATCCAAGGTTTCTTTTCTCTTTGACCTATGTAAGTTTGAATGTAGCTTGTTGTATTTGTCGTAGCAGATGAAGGGTCAGAGTACCACGTGACATCATCGTTAATGTCATATTTTACTTTCATCTTGGTAATTGCCTTGTTATTGGTATCAGTATTTTCTATCTCCTCCTTGGCTTGACTAGAATCGTCTTTGCCTTCATTTTTATCTTCAGTTTTGTTCCTATTGGCTCTTGCGGTTTCTAGTAGTTTATTTTCTACTTCTTTAAGTAACTTTCTTCCTTGTTTGCCTTCATTAGAATTGGCGTATTTTGCAATCAATTTTTGAAAGCGTTCTCTGCTTCTTGTATAATTTGCTTCGTCATAATAAGAATTGGCTTGATCAAAGAGTTGAGAGGGTGTCAACTCGCAATCTGCCAGGTCTTTTTTCAAATTTTCATTCTCTTTTTTTAGTTTATCATATTCTGCTTGGGGGACACCACAACTGAGAATAGAGAAAAGGAGTAGGGTGAACCCGATTAGAGTAGTTTTTTTCATAGTAGGGTGTATTTAGGACTATTTTGCTATTAAATATTGGATCTCAATATACTAAAAAAGCTTTAACAGTCATAATTTTACGTTAAAACCGTACTATTTTATGTTAAAAATAATTTTATTTTCTAAAAATTTCACGAATATCTTTAAAAGACTTGAACTCTAAGGCATTTCCGCAGGGATCATAAAAAAACATTGTAGCTTGCTCACCAATTTCTCCTTGAAATCTTATATAGGGTTCAATCACAAATTCTATGCTTTTTTCAGATAGTCTTTTTGCTAATTTTTGCCATATTTCCCATTCGAGTATTACTCCAAAATGTGGTACAGGTACATCTTTTCCGTCAACGGGATTAGTGTGGTTTTTTTTCAAGTCTGGTTTTGGTTTGTAATGAATAACGAGTTGGTGCCCAAAGAAATTAAAATCTACCCAATGGTCGCTGCTTCTGCCTTCTTCTAACTCTAGAATCTCATTATAAAAACTTCTTGCTGTTTGTAGATCATCTACGGGTATTGCCAAATGAAAAGGCGATAATGTATTATTTGTCATATTTTTTCGAACATTTATAAAAACTACTCTTTAATCCTATTCCAGATGTCCAGATACATCTTCCATTGGTTGTTTATTTTTCTCCAAACGACTACGTATTTTCCTTTATAAGATATTTCTGTACCGTCTTCTTTTTTATTTTTTCCTTTATAAATTCCATAATCATGTGCTGTATCTCCAAGGATAACAATTTCTTCGGGTATAATTTCATGCGCAATAGGAGTGTACCCCGCAGTATTGGACCATCTTTTTTTAATGGCCTCATATCCTGATATAATGGGTGTATTATTTGGGAATATTTTTGCATCGGCGGTATAAGATTTTGCGATGGCCTCGAAGTCTTGCTTTAGATAAGAAGCAGAAAAAGCTTTGGTCGCTGCTTTAATTTGCTCTTCATCACTTAGTTTTTGCGTGTTTTTACGTTTTTTACAGTCAATCTTCCAAGTGGGAAAAGAAATTGTTTCATCGGTATTTACCCATTCTCCAAGCCACTTAAAACCATTCTTTGTAATATCATAGAAGTTAATTTTGTAGAAACCATCCATTCCGTTAGGAGCTTTTTGTTCACGATATAGAATGATTTTGTCTTCTTTTTTATTTCCTTCCCATGCAGAGAGGATTGTGGTGGGGAGGGTCGAAGAATAATAATGTACATACCACTTACTACTGTCTGGAATAAATTGTCTTATGCTTCCAGAGTGTTTTCCGTCTTCTTTTAGGGTCTGATCTTGAACGCCCATTCCGTTCATTATGTATTTAAATTCCCAGGTCATTTTATTGGGTTTTGCCCAGGTTTGGTCTTTATTTCTTGTTTCTGAAATACAATCACAAAGACCTATTAGGTTATCAAAATCAAGGATTTCTTTTGGTGCATTAGGATTTGGTCTTCCAAAAGGATAAGCTTCTGAAGGTTCATATTCATATTGCCCCCAACCATATGAAAAAACTAAAAAAAACAGAAAAAACATTGATCGTATCATAAAAGTAAAATTTATTAATACGTTTAATGTACTTATTTTGAAAGTATTAGCGGGATATAGGTATTTAAAATTAGGATTTAATTAACAATAGAAATTTAACTTCTACGATCTCTACGTTTTTTACTTCTTGGTCTAGATGATTCTCTTCTCGCAGTGTTCCTTTGCCTTGTTTTTTTGGTTTCAATAAATGATGCTTCTTCAGTTTTACTTGAATCGCCAACATCTGTATTGATAACTTTTAACTCTTCTTGGGTTAAATATCTCCATTTTCCAACCGGGACATCCAGAGACACATTCATAATCCTAATTCTCTTAAGAGTTACCACTTCGTATCCCAAATACTCGCACATCCTACGAATTTGTCGATTAAGCCCCTGTGTAAGAACAATCCTAAAAGTATACTTACTAATTTGTTCGACTTCACATTTTCGAGTAACCGTATCCAATATTGGAATTCCGTTACCCATTCTTTTTATGAATTGGGGATTGATTAACTTGTTTACCGTTACCACATATTCTTTCTCATGATTATTTCTAGCTCTCAATATTTTATTTACAATATCACCATCACTGGTAAGAAAAATAAGCCCTTCACTTGGTTTGTCTAATCGACCTATAGGGAAGATACGTTTAGGGTAATTTATAAAATCAATAATATTGTCTTTTTCGTTTTGTGCCGTGGTACAAACTATACCTACCGGTTTGTTAAAGGCCATGTATACATGTTTCTCTTTGGGTTGATTGATTTGCTCTCCATCTACATGCACAATATCGCCAGGAGCAACTTTGGTGCCCATTTCTGGTACATTGCCATTAATAGTAACCCGACCTTGATCGATCAATTTGTCGGCTTCTCTACGTGAACAATATCCTACTTCACTAAGGTATTTGTTAAGTCTGGTAAGTTTAGTGTTTTCCACAGTGCAAAGGTAATTATAATATTGAATTACAAACTACAACTTTGAGGCTTGTAAATAAGAATATATAAGCCTATTGGATATTCGTTTTTTTTAAGAAACGATTATTTGTTCAAAAAATCTATAATCATATGATCAACTTCTTCAAAAAATAGGGAATGTCCATAATTTTCTGTGGTAATAAATTGTGCATTTGACCAGTTTTCACCAATTGCTTCTGCTTCTTTATATGGAGCGATATCATCATATTTGTCATGAATCAAAAGTCCTTTATGTGTGAGTTTTTTGGCAAAATTTGAAGCCGAAAATTCTTCAAAATAAAAACCATGTTTGTCTTTAAAATATTGATCCAGCACTTTCATAAACTTGGGAGATAGCCGTAATATTCGTTGATATCCTCTCATTATTCGGGCTAAATCTGAAGGCGGTGCTAAAATGATCAATTTTTCTATTTCCTGGTTTGGATAAATGGATTGATGATAAATGGTAGTCATACCTCCAACCGAGTGGCCCAATAAGTGATTAGGTCTATATAATTCTATTACTTTTTGAAGACATTCTGTATATAAAGGAACGTTTAAAATCTTGCCCGATGAATTTCCATGTGCGGGAGCATCAAATGCAATGACATTGTAACCTGTCTTATGTAACTTTTTAATGATACGTTTCCAGCGATGAGTATTGCTTTCCCACCCATGTATCATTAATATGGTTTCTCCCATACTAGGCCAACGATAGGTTTGGATTTCGACATCGTTAACCAAAACAATTTCATCTTCAGCATCTTCCAAAAAATCTTCTTGCTCTGGTAATACTTTGCCTTTTCTAGGCGAACAAAATAAAATATAGGCTTTGCTAACCGCTCTTTTGGGAGTAAAAAAGAACAAAAACCGAAAATATCTTCCGATTAAAATGGGTAGGTATTTTTCAAACTTTTCTTTCATTAATCTTCACGATGCACAGCTTCTATAGTAAAAGCTGGAAGACAAATTGCAATATACTCACATTCCTGATCAAATGGGTTAGAATATTGGATTCTTGTGTTTTTTTCAATTTTTATTGATTGCCCCGCCGTAAGCACTACAATTTCACCTTCAATAATAAATTGCTTTTTCCCTTTAATGATATAAGTATATTCATCAAATTCTGGAGTTTGAAAAGGTTCACTCCACCCAGGCGGAGCAATCATGTGAGCAATGCTGATTTGTGAATTACCATCGGTGGCCTTTCCAAAATGCTCCTCTATTAATTTTCCATCGGTTGTTGGAACAATAAAAGGAGATGTTTGAATCTGAAATTTTTTACTCATAGTTCTGGTAAAATTATTGTTCGTCCCAATGAATCCAGAAATGCTTAATTTTTGCGGTATCAGGAATATCTGAAATTTCAATTTTAGTATCGGTGTTAAATTGAAATTTCTGAGGCAATTCTTTCTTATCTATAGTAAAATACGCCTGGATGCTATCTACAAAAATTACAGCGGTACTTAATGTATTATTAATTTTTGAAATAGAATAGTTGTCTTTGATATCTTTAAAATTACTGGAGGAGGATACACCTAACCCTGTTTTATATCTCGGATCGATAATTTGTATATTTTGAATGGTAGCCGAAGGGGCCGATTTCTGTCTAGCTTCCAAAACCAATAATTTACTTCCTCCTTTTTCAAAAATCTCAATTTCATTTACATTTCTTAATGACTGGCCTCTGGCAATTCTTTTGACAATGGAATCGGTGGCAAAGATTGAATCCAACTGTTTTACAGTAATCTCATTGGTAAGCAATCCAATTCGGTTATTGGAAATCTCGAATGGGTCTTGTTTTTCTTCTTTTTGGCAGCTTAAAATAAGCATCGCTAGAATCAATAAAGAAAATAGTCTAATATTCATAGTTTAAATAATTTGTGTTTTCTAGTAAACGTAAATTATTTCAATAACTTATTAAGCACTCCTAATGCACCACGAATAAAGGTAGCGCTTGTAAGTACTTTTATAACTGCCTTTTCGGTGGTACTTGTTCTTCTACTTCTGGATCGAGAACTTGATGAGGTTTTCTTTAATTTCTCTCTTTCTTTTTTGGCCGCAGCTTTGGCTTCTTCGGCTTGGGCTTTTTCAATTTTTTCATTTAAAAGTTCGTAAGCGCTTTCTTCATCGATCTCTTCATTATATTTTGATGAAAGTTTGGACTTTTTCAATAAGCTTTTTAACTCATCGGGAGTTAGTATATCCATTCTACTCATTGGCGCTCTCAACATTGTAGCTGCTAGAGGCGTAGGGCGTCCTTTTTCGTCTAATGCTGATACCAATGCTTCTCCAATTCCCAATGAAGTGAGTATTTCTTTGGTGTCGTAGTATTCAGAAATAGGATAATTTTCTGCAGTAAGTTTTATCGCTTTTCGATCCTTGGCGGTAAAAGCTCTAAGCGCATGTTGTACTTTTAGACCAAGCTGACCTAAAACTCCATCAGGAACATCGGTTGGATTTTGAGTTACAAAGTATAACCCAACTCCTTTGGAACGAATAAGCTTAACAATACTTTCAATTTGATCCATTAATGCATTAGAAGCCTGCTTAAAAATCAAATGAGCTTCATCAAGAAATATTATTAACTCTGGTCGTCCACTATCACCTTGTTCTGGAAAAGTGCCATAAATTTCGGCAAGAAGACTCAACATAAATGTTGAAAACAGTTTTGGTTTATCCTGAATATCTGTTAATCTAATAATATTGATTACTCCACGTCCGTTCTCATCGATACGGCACAGGTCTTGAACATCAAAAGACTTTTCTCCAAAAAAGAGATCGGCTCCTTGTTGTTCTAGTTCAACTATTTTTCGAAGAATAGATCCTGTAGACGCTGTAGATATGCGTCCATAATCTTTTTCTAATTCTTTTTTACCTTCTTGCGTCGCAAATTGAAGTACTTTTTTAAGATCTTTTAAATCCAAAAGTGGTAATTTGTTGTCATCGCAATACTTAAAGATAATCGAAATAATTCCTGCTTGTGTTTCGGTTACATCAAGAATTCTTGAAAGTAGAACAGGGCCAAATTCGCTTACGGTTGCTCTCAATCTAACACCATCTTGTTCTGAAAGGGATAATATTTCAACAGGGAAATCCTTTGCCTCAAAAGGGATTCCGATTTTTTCATGACGTTCATCAATTTTCGGATGACCTGGGCTCGCCGCAGCAATACCACTTAAATCTCCTTTAATATCCATTAACAATACAGGGATTCCTTTATCACTTAGGTTTTCGGCGATTACTTGAAGGGTTTTGGTTTTACCTGTACCTGTTGCACCAGCAATTAATCCATGTCTATTCAAAGTCTTCAAAGGCACTTTTACATGTGCATTGGTAATTGTCTCCCCATTAAGCATGGCAGCACCCATAGTAATGAAATCACCTTTGGTTTTATAGCCTTCATTTATATGATCAAAAAATGCTTGATTGTCACTCATAGTTGAATTAATTTTTGATAAAAATAGGAATCTTAAGTTTTCTATTGAAATTATAAGCTATTTTTAATGTATAGTAACTAGGTAATAACAAATTATAGTATCATTTTGTATGAAAAATGTAATCACTTTTCTGTGTACGGTTTTAGTATTGGGAAGTTGTAATACAGAGTCCTCTCGAGCAATCTTTCATAAAACACATGAGCCAAAGAAATCAGAAGCTCCTTTTTCTGACGCTGTTCAGGTAGGCAATTTGTTTTTTTTATCAGGTCAAGTTGGTATGGATCACAATACAAGAAAACTGGTGCCGGGTGGAATTAAAGCGGAAACAACACAAACATTAGAAAACATTAAATCGGTATTAGAACATCATGATATGCAAATGAAAGATGTTGTAAAATGCACTGTTATTTTATCTGATATAGATGACTTTTCGGCATTTAATGCGATATATAAAACCTATTTTCCTCAGAAACCAGCTCGCACTACTTTTGCGGCAAAAGGATTAGCAGTAAGGGCAAAAATTGAGATAGAGTGTATTGCCGTGAAGCAATGATAAAGTATACTTTGTCGTGGATGCAATAATCTAATTGTTTAGGGAGCTTTTTGAATTAAACGAGATAGGGTATTCCTACCTTTGTAAGGTAATATTGATTACCTTTGCGCCCTTATGCAAGAGAGTGTACAAAAATTGGTTGATGCCGGAGAGATGCTTCCTTTAATGGAAGAATTTTATACCATTCAAGGAGAAGGGTATCATAAAGGAACTGCTGCTTATTTTGTCAGAATAGGTGGGTGTGATGTTGGGTGTCATTGGTGTGATGTAAAAGAAAGTTGGAATGCCAATTTACATCCACCTACGGCTACCGAAGAAATCATAAATAATGCTGTGAAATATAGCCAAGTTGTTGTGGTTACAGGAGGGGAGCCACTTACTTGGGATATGACTATGCTTACAAAAGGGCTTAAAGATAAAGGGGCTCAAACCCATATAGAAACATCTGGTGCCTATCCATTAACAGGTCATTGGGATTGGATTTGTCTTTCACCAAAAAAAGTAAAATTACCTAAGGAAGAAATTTATGAAGTTGCCGATGAATTAAAATGCATCGTTTATAATAAGAGTGATTTTGCGTTCGCAGAAGAACAAGCAAGCAAAGTTTCTAAAGATTGTATATTGTATCTCCAGCCAGAATGGAGTGTTAGAGACAAAGTGGTGCCGTTAATTGTCGATTATGTAATGAATAACCCAAAATGGCGGGTTTCTCTTCAAACTCATAAATACCTAAATATTCCATAAGAAGACTTAGATAGAGTACGGTTTTCTGACTTTTCCAAAAAAAAATACAAGTAATTGAAGTTTAGCTGCTTACGGTAAAACCATAATATCAGGGGAAAAATCCCCCTTGAAAAAATTATTAAAGAAAGAAAAATCTTACTTTTTTTGATTTTTTTAAGATTTAACCATGCTTTTGGTCCTCGTTTAATTGGTTTGTATCGAAATGTTAATTTTTACCTTAACATTTTTGTAAAACGTATTTTTTTAGTTCATAAATTTGAATTAAGTAATTTGAAATCAAGAAGCTATGAAACAATTTTACACAATTTTTGGATTAAATTTTAAAACTGTAGTTAGTTTTATCAATGAGTTACCATCAGGTTCTCGTTATGCAATGCGCAGATAATAAAAATATTGGATTGCCCATTAGGCGGTCTTTTTTTGTAAGAAAAAACTTCACTACAATGTAGGTTTTTTATTTAAAAGACAGAGTCGTCTTATTTAATAAGTGCTTTGTCAAAAAGTATAAATTATATCGAACTAATTCTTTACTTTTTGAGAGTTATTGATTATATTTAGAAACGATTGAATTAACTTTTTAATCAAATTTAGAAATGAATAAATTTTTTACTAGTATCTGGTTAGGTTGTAAATCTTTGATAGGATTTATAAAAGATCTTCCTGGTGCTTCAGGTAACGCTATGCGTAATTAATAGGATATTTATTTAGAAAACCTAGAATAATTACGTTTAAAAATTAAAAAAGAGACTGTCCCCAAAATAGTGTGGTATGGTCTCTTTTTTATTATTTCAAAGTTTGGTTAAAAAGGGAAGACAAGGGGATTTTGGAAATATAGAGGAAAAAAAATATTCTTTTAAAACGTAATTACAAAAAACACCAATGGAAATTAGGGGAAAAAACCCCCAAAAAGCTACTTTTTTACGTAGGTATTTTCTCTAAAATTTAACAGGTTTTTGAGTAGTTTTCGTGTTTTGTCGAGATTTGAATATCATATATCTAAAATTTTCTTTTGGGAGTGTTAATTTTTTTAATAACATCTTTAGCAGGTGTTATCTTTGTGTAACAAATTAAAAATGAAGTGATTATGAAATTATTTTACGGTATTTTGACAATTGATATTAAAGCACTAAAGTCTTTTTTAAAGCAGTTACCATCTGCTTGCAGTAACGCAATTCATAGGTAAAAAATTTTAATTAAAAACTTTGATTGATACGATAATGTTTGCATTCAAAGAATGAATTGAAATAGTATTATATTTGGGGAAATTACCCCATTTTCCTTGTAAAAAAAGACAATCTTATTAGGGGCTAATTATCACATAATTAGATATGTGTGTAGGTTATCGATAAAATCTCGGATTATATCTAAAATGTAAATAAAATGTTGAATTCATATTATTATGATGCTATATTTGTTTAATAATAATTTAATTATAAGTATATGGGGCTATTTTACACAAAATTTAGATTAACTTTTAGAATTGTAATGGATTTTCTAAGAGAATTACCAGGAGCGTCAGGGCATGCGATCCATAGGTAATAAGTGAAGAATTCTATTATCCTTATCTTTTTAGGATAATCACAATCATATTATTTTAGGGGCATAAAATAATAATAGTTAAAATTAAAAAAGAGAAAGCTTGGTAATTTGCCAAGCTTTCTCTTTTTTGTTCTAAATACTAAAACTAAAGGATCACATATAAAATGGAACTTCTACACGGGTAGTATCCCATCCCATTACCATATGATATCCTTTGTCTACTTTTTTGAAGGCGATAGAGAACACCTCTAATTCTTCTCCTGAAGCTACCGGGACGTTTATTCTTGCGACGTCTTTTCCTTCTTCATAGGAATAGGCTCCCCAACTATCAAGATCAGAATTTATAATTATTGTCCATTCCTTTTCTCCAGGAATAGTAAATAATGAATAAGTTCCGGCTTTGATAGTTTTATCTCCCATCTTTACATCTTGAAAGAATTTGATTTCGGTTGCTTCGTCCGCTCCGGTTCTCCATACTTTACCATACTTTTCTAGACCGCCAAATATTTTACGTCCTTTTTTTTGTGGCCTGCTGTAAACAACTTTTATTTCTGGTTTAGAGCCCCTATCTGCTTTCGCATAAGAAATATCGGTTGGGCTTTTTTGTAGTCCTGCAAATTTCTGCGCATTTACAGTACTTAAAGTTCCCATTAACATAATGGCAATTAGTAAGAGTGATTTTTTCATAATGGTGAATTTATTTCTTTAACAGACGTAAAGATATAGGTGAACTTACAACTAAATGTTAATCGCCTCTATAAATTCTGTTAAATATTCCAAATAACAGATTGATAGTGTTTATAGCGTAATGGTTTGTTTTGAGTTACTATTGAATATGTTTTTTTTATTTATTGTTTCAATATGAAACCTTTTCTATTGTAATTGTTTTTATTTTGTAACTCTAAAGTGATATTTGAACTCACAATTAATAGAAAAAGAAGAATTATGTGTGGAATTGTTTGTGCTTTTGATTTGAAGCAGGATTCAGAAGTTTTAAGGCCCCAATTGTTGGAAATGTCAAAGAAAATTCGTCATAGAGGTCCGGATTGGAGTGGTATATATTCAGATAGTAATGCAATATTGGCTCATGAAAGATTGGCAATTGTAGATCCAGTTTCCGGAAAACAACCTCTGTTCAGTGAGGATAAGAAATTGATTTTGGCGGCTAATGGAGAAATTTATAATCATAGAGAATTACGCAAACAATTTGAAGGGAAATATAACTTCCAAACAGATTCAGACTGCGAAGTGATTTTAGCATTGTACCAAGAGAAAGGCCCAGATTTTATTGATGAATTGAACGGTATTTTTGCTTTTGCTTTATATGATGTAGAAAAGAATACGTATCTCATAGCTCGAGATCATATGGGAATTATACCATTATATATGGGTTGGGATCAAAATGGAACTTTTTATGTTGCTTCAGAATTAAAAGGTCTAGAAGGAGTTTGTTCCAAAATCGAATTGTTTTCTCCTGGCCATTATTTGTATGGTAAGGAGGGAGAACTTAAAAAGTGGTATGTAAGAGATTGGTCTGAATATGAAGCGGTAAAAGAGAACCAGACGAGTATCGATGAGGTTCGTGAGGCTTTGGAAGCTGCAGTGCACAGACAATTGATGTCTGATGTGCCTTACGGAGTGTTGTTATCTGGTGGTTTGGATTCATCTGTTACTTCTGCTATTGCGAAAAAATATGCAGATAAAAGAGTAGAGTCTGATGATGCTGATACGGCTTGGTGGCCAACATTACATTCCTTTTCCGTTGGATTAGAGGGGTCTCCCGATTTGGCTGCAGCACAAAAAGTGGCAGATCATATAGGAACAGTCCATCACGAGATAAAATTTACGATTCAAGAAGGTTTGGATGCTATAAAAGATGTGATATATAATCTGGAAACCTATGATATTACAACCATTAGGGCTTCGACCCCTATGTACTTAATGGCAAGGGTTATTAAATCTATGGGAGTGAAAATGGTACTATCTGGAGAAGGAGCGGATGAAATTTTTGGAGGATACTTGTACTTTCATAAAGCACCAAATGCACAAGAGTTTCATGATGAAACCGTTCGTAAGCTTGGTAAATTGCATATGTACGATTGTTTAAGAGCTAATAAATCACTTGCGGCATGGGGAATTGAAGGTAGGGTACCGTTTTTGGACAAAGAGTTTATGGATGTAGCGATGCGTATTAATCCTCAAGATAAAATGATTAACGGCGAGAGGATGGAGAAATGGGTTATTCGTAAGGCTTTTGAATCTTATTTGCCCGAGAGTGTGGCTTGGAGACAGAAAGAGCAATTTTCTGATGGAGTTGGATATAGTTGGATCGACACTTTAAAAGATGTGGTAGAACAAGAAGTTTCTGATGAACAAATGGAAAATGCCCATTTTAGATTTCCAATACAAACACCACAGAATAAAGAAGAATTTTATTATCGTTCAATTTTTGAAGGTCATTTTCCAAGCGATGCCGCTGCACTTAGTGTTCCGCAGGAACCTTCAGTGGCGTGTAGCACGAAAATTGCCTTAGAATGGGATGAAGCTTTTAAAAACATGAACGACCCAAGTGGTAGAGCAGTTGCCAATGTTCATGAAGAAGCATATTAATAATTTATTTTAAGTTTTATAATTAAGAAACTAGTTTATTGTATTAGCTGAGAGTTGAGTTTTAATTGAGATTTTTTTAAAAAACCCCTAAGAATTTCTTAGGGGTTTTTGTTTGTATTAGAATGGTGTTGCCTAGCTTCCGCAACGTCCCAGATTAGACCATCTTCTGTTATTCTGTAATTCAAATAAATATCCAGCATACGTAACCTGGTCTCCAGGGCTATAACTTCTGTTTCTGCTATATGCTGCTATTCCTTCACAAATATCTGCAGGTGTTGGTGTGGTAGTTTCACATTCACCAATTCGATTCCATCTTGTAAAATCTCTTTCGTATAAAAATCCTTGGTAAGTAACTTTGTCACCTACATTATATTGTCTTCCTCGTACCCATTCTTCAACTCCGGCGCAGATATCAGTTCCGCCGCCTCCGCCGCCGCCGCCGTCTCCGGCAGGATAAAGTTGATTAGTTCCTGCAATATCACCAGCAGATAATCTACTTCTAAAAGGGATACGACTACCGTCTAATTCTAGCATTACAGGCTGACCATTTTTACTGAATGTGAAACTACTGTATATCATAATAGATTCTACATCAAATGTTCCGGGATTTACCGAATTGTTATCTACTCTAAACTGACTTATAGCACCATCCTGAATGTTTTCAGGAAAAATTTGAACATATTGATTTCTGTCACTACGGTTTTGTTCGTGTAAATAACCTAAAGTATGTCCGATTTCATGAGTCATCACTCCAATTCCAGTTCTAACCCCCATATTAATAGTTCCTCTTGTTCCTTGAACACCTAAACTTGCAGAAGCACAATTACATTGACGACCACTATTCCTTATCGTTACATAGTAGTTTTCGCTGGTTCTTTCTTTAAATTTTATATTGGTTTTTGAAGTCCACTCCTCCATAGAGTCAAAAGTAACCTGTCTTTGGTTACTGGTTAAACTATTATCAAGAACATAGATTATAGTGTTGTTTGGCCATTTCCTTACTCCTGAAGCAAGACCTAATTTGGCATCTATTCCGCTACCAGGTTCTACCGGCCCAAAATCGGTTTTTTCGTCCTGCAACTGTTCTTCGGTGAAATAAATATCTCCCCATTTAAACATTCCATTTTTAAGATCTTCAACCTCTACCAGTCCTCCTCTAAAGTATTTTTCTATAAGTTCTGGTGTTTCTGAAGTTTCTGGTGGAAGTTCTTCAAAATTCTCGTTTGAACATGATGTGATAAACAGCCCTAAGCCTAATGCTGTTACCTTTACTAAATTAATTAGATTTTTTGTTTTCATTTTTGAATTAAAAATTAGAGTTTGTTTGTGTATTTTTAACAAGCGTGATAACTAATAGGTCTTTGATGTTATTACAAATTGCTATGTTAAAACTATTTTAAAAAGTGTTAATTCATGTTAAGCTCTGAGTATTCGTAAGAGTCTGTCTAGTAAGCGTTTTTCTTGAAGATGAATTGAAAGCCAAAAAAGAATTAAAAGCCCTAAGAAAATTTAATCTGGAGATATAAAAATTGAGTAGTATGATTCTTTTTTTTGCGCCATAAAACGTTTCAAATTTTATGTTTTTGTGGAGATTAAAGAATGAATAATTGAAAATATTAAAATTTTTATAAAACTCGTTTAAGGGTGTTTTTATCGTTTTTAAGAGCATTTTTTCTTTTTCTGGTATTAATCTTAACTAATTGTTGATAACTCTTTAAATCATCTTTGATAAAATCCTTTTATCCTTTTGCTGTTTTTTTATCTTTGTTCGTTGACCAAAATTATCATAAAATAAAGCTGGTTTATGAGCGAAGAAAAAAAGAAAAGTAATTATTCTGCCGATAGTATTCAGGCATTAGAGGGAATGGAGCATGTGAGAATGCGTCCATCCATGTATATTGGAGATGTAGGAGTAAGAGGATTGCACCATTTGGTATATGAAGTTGTCGATAATTCGATTGATGAAGCTCTTGCAGGGCACTGTGATACTATTGAAGTAACTATTAATGAGGATAACTCGATCACCACCAAGGATAATGGTCGTGGTATTCCTGTAGAAATTCATAAAAAAGAAGGAGTTTCGGCATTAGAAGTGGTTATGACCAAAATTGGTGCTGGAGGAAAATTTGATAAAGACTCTTATAAAGTATCCGGAGGTTTGCACGGGGTAGGGGTATCCTGTGTAAATGCATTGTCTGATCATTTACATGCTTATGTACATAGGGATGGTAAGGTCTGGGAACAAGAGTATGAAAGAGGTAAGCCATTATACCCAGTAAAATCTACTGGAGATACAGATTTTAGAGGTACAATAGTGACCTTTAAGCCTGATACTACTATTTTTCAGCAAACAACAGAATATAATTATGATACGCTGGCTAGTCGTATGCGAGAGTTGGCATACCTTAATAAAGGAATCACAATTACACTTACCGATATGCGTCACAAAGATGATGATGGTAAGTACGTTGCTGAAACATTTCATTCTGAAGAAGGATTGAGTGAATTTGTTAGATTCTTGGATGCCAGTCGTAATCCTCTTATTGGAGCCGTTATTTCTATGGAAGGGGAGAAAAACGACATTCCCGTAGAAGTTGCAATGATCTATAATGATTCGTATGCAGAAAACCTTCATTCTTATGTAAATAATATCAATACCCATGAGGGAGGTACACATCTTTCTGGTTTCAGAAGAGGGCTCACCAATACATTAAAGAAGTATGCAGATTCTTCAGGAATGTTGGATAAGCTGAAGTTTGAGATAGCAGGAGATGATTTTAGAGAAGGATTGACCGCAATTGTTTCTGTAAAAGTTGCAGAACCTCAGTTCGAGGGGCAAACAAAAACCAAGCTGGGTAACCGCGAGGTGACATCTGCAGTTTCTCAAGCAGTTTCTGAAATGTTGGAAAACTACCTTGAAGAAAATCCAGCTGATGCCAAAATGATTGTAGAAAAGGTAATCCTGGCAGCTCAGGCACGTCATGCAGCCAAGAAAGCCCGTGAGATGGTACAGCGTAAAACCGTGATGAGTATCGGAGGACTTCCTGGGAAGCTCTCTGATTGTTCAGAACAAGATCCTGCATTATGCGAAGTGTTCCTTGTCGAAGGAGATTCGGCAGGGGGGACAGCAAAACAAGGACGTGATCGAATGTTTCAGGCAATTCTTCCACTTCGTGGAAAAATTCTGAATGTAGAAAAAGCCATGCATCATAAGGTTTTTGAAAATGAAGAAATCAAAAACATTTTTACGGCGCTTGGTGTAACTATAGGTACCGAAGAAGATAGTAAAGCATTAAATATTTCAAAATTGCGATATCATAAAATTGTAATCATGTGTGATGCGGATGTCGATGGTAGCCATATTTCTACTTTGATTCTTACGTTCTTCTTCCGTTATATGAAGGAATTGATAGAAAATGGTCACGTATATATTGCAGCACCACCACTTTATTTGGTTAAAAAAGGTGCCAAGAAACAGTATGCATGGAATGATGATCAACGAGATCAAATTGTAAAAGAATTTGGAGAAAACTCGAAAATTCAGCGATATAAAGGTCTTGGAGAGATGAATGCAGAACAGCTTTGGGATACTACTATGAATCCAGAGTATAGAACTTTGCGTCAAGTGAGTATCGATAATCTTACTGAAGCAGATCGCATATTTTCAATGTTAATGGGGGATGAGGTTCCGCCGCGTAGAGAATTTATTGAAAAGAATGCGGTATACGCAAATATTGATGCATAAATTGTTATATAAGAACTAGAATCAAAATCCGTTATATACTTGGTATAACGGATTTTTTTTATATTGCATTTCCCAATAAAACCCAAACCTAATGAAAAAACATACATTGCTATTGGCCTTATTTTTTGGTTGTTTTGGCTTTTCGCAGACCGATATTGACCAAATTCTAGAAATAGGGGTTGAGAATGCCCAACGATTTAGTGAAGATTATTTTGCCTCGGCGGGCCAGGCTTTAATAAACAATATGTCAAACGGTTGGTATACTACAGCTAAAGTAAAAAAGCTATGGCATTTTGAAGTAGGTATTGTGGGGAATCTTTCATTTGTTCGTAATGATAAACAATCCTTTCTATTAAGAACAGCAGAATATACAAATCTGTCTTTGCCTGATGGAAGTTTTAGTCAGTTTACAGCAACCGCACTTGGAAACAATTCAGATAACTTATCTGTTATTATTAATGAAGGGCAAGCTTCGCAATTAGAAGTGGTTTTACCAGATGGAATCGGGAGTTCTGTGATAAATTCTTTGCCAGGAGGCTTTGTTCAGGGGTCAATGGGTTTAATTAAGAGTACAGAGATAAAACTTCGTTTTTTGCCTAGAATTAAAGCAGTAGAAGATGCCGAAATACAATTGTATGGGGTTGCTTTTCAACACGAGTTTACCGATTGGGTGTATCCGGCAAAAAGATGGCCGGTTAAAGTATCAGCTTTGTTAGGGTATACCAATGTTAAGGGGTTTTACGACCTTAATGCGACTACAGGAGTACCAGGCACTGACCAAGAAGTGAGATTAAATTCAAATTCATGGTTGCTTACAGGTATTGCATCTACAAAGTTTCCGGTTTTTAATTTTTATGCAGGGCTTGGATACTATTTTGGATCAAACGATGCTGATTTGTTGGGTACTTATCAAATTCAAAGTGGCCCTTTTGCTTCAGATGTTGTAGTAGATCCAATAAGCGTAAGAACAAAAACAAACGGAGTTAAAGCCACAATTGGAGGTAGAGTTCAGTATGGTATTTTTAAGGCCAATTTGGACTACACTTTACAGAATTTTAGTAACCTTTCATTAGGACTTGCTTTTGGCTGGTAATAAGAAAAGTTGCTATATAAAAATACCCCCAAATAGTGTCTAACTTTTTGGGGGCACTTCAAATAGGATGGCTTTTTTATATAGCAACTTTTAAAAATTATTCGGCTTTAAAGATCATTACTTTGTTTCCTTTACTGTAGTATAGATCTTCTGATACAGTGTCGTAATCATATACAGGTTTTGTACTTTCTACAATAATTTTATCTACTTCTTTACCGGTTTGTTTATTTACTTTAATAAGTAATCTTTCTCCATTATCACCTTTAGCAAAAATAATAGCGTATTTGTCGGTTTCCTGTAAAGCATGGTAGCGATCTTGTACGAATTGTTGAGAGAAAGTTCCGCCCATATATCCAGCTTCACCAATAGCCTTCGCTCTTTCTCCAAAAACAGCTTGAGGGCCTGATGTTTGTGTAACGGTATTACCGTTGGCGTCTCTATAGGTTACTGATGTTGTTACTGTTGTTGTAGCGGCCGCTGCTGCAAATCGTCCTAGCATTAATGCAGATTTTCCTAGTCTCCGTCCTAGTTCGCCCGGTTGTACATATTTATTGTGAAATGTTACATTACCAGAATTATCTACTCCTACAACTTCACTCTGACCTGTAATAGAAACGTTATCCCCGAATAGTTCCATGCTGGTAATGAGTTTTTCATTTTTCAATTTGAGTTTGGCGTATGGTTTTGGTTTTTCTGTAGAGTTTTCGTTGAACTTATAGAGTTCTTCGTCATTATAAATAACGAAATCTCCTGTTTTGTCATTAAACTTTGCAAAAGTTGGACGTTTTTCATTTAGTTTTAGATTCCCTTTCCATAGCTTTTTACCTGTAGTGTAATCTACTAGATTGGCATAGGTCGCTGTAACGTATAGTATTTTGCCATTATTTGTTTTTTCAAGAAAGAAAATGGGATCTTCCTCGTCATCACAGATTTTTACATCTTTTTTCCACTTTTTTTGTCCTTCTTTATCCAAAAGCATCATCTCATCGTCATACACATAAAGAAAATCCTTGTCAATTGGGATTACCGATTTTATTCCTTTTCCTTTAGGGTCTTTTTTCCAGACTTTTTCTCCGGTTTTGTAATCGTAGAAATTAAACCCTTTGTAATGGGCTAATAGCATTTTATCTTGCCAGTCTTCAAAAAGAACCAAAAATTTTGTTTTAATCGGGTCTTTCCAAATAGGGATGCCGTCATTAGCATTTCGTAAATCAAGTATTTCTTTCCCTTTAAATAAGCCTACGGCTTGTGTCAATAATACATTTTGACCATCCAAACTAGAAAAGAAACTATTATAATCTGTGTCTTCATCTTCTGCGTTCCAAAGTAACTTACCGGTTTTTTTATCAAGAGCATAAAATTTACCTTTGGCTAATAAAAAAACTTTGTCTTTGGTATAAACCATTTCGTCTTTTCCAGCTGTCGGATTTTTACCGATTATTGCGGTTAACTTGGTTAAAACCGATCCAAATTTTTCTGAAACTGTGGTTTTCCAAATGTATTCTTTTGATTTAATATCATATTTTGCAATGATTAACTTTTTTTGTTCCATACCTCTAATCAAGAGTGCGTCTTCATCAAAAAGATATTCAGCTTGAAAGAAAAATACATTAGATTCTTTGGGTTCAAAAATCATATCACCATTAAAGCTATTAATAACATATAATCTATTATCAAAAAACTTTTGTAAGAACGGGGTGTCTGGTATTACAGAAAAATCTGCACCATTTGCTTTGGCATTAAGCCCTAATAAAGAGTTAGGTGTGAGTCCATTTGCCAATGCGTCTGTTGCCAAATTTGCACCCATTGAAGTGGCGCTTGTTTTTGGGATGGGGACAGACCATAAAGTCTTTCCATCTTCTGGATTGTAACCATGCATGGTGGTATTGTCTGATATAGCAGCAATACCGTTAAATGGTACAATAATTAAATCTTGAACCTTGGAGTCGAAATCAAGAGTTTGATTTGCGTTCCTTTGCGAGTAGGTCAAAAAAGTCACCATTGCAAAGAAAATAGCGAAATAGTTTTTTCTCATAATTTAGGATGTGTTACTTAAATTTATTTTGTTAATATAGTGAAAAGATGAGAGGCTAAAAATAAAATTGTTTTATACTTTTTTTAACACTTAAATTTGAGGCTGAATTAACACGCTATTTCTTAACGAATTCCTTTAAGAATTTGTATTTTCGCAGGGCAAATAAGTTTAACTATAATCAAAAGAAATATAATGAAAGTTACAGTAGTAGGAGCTGGTGCGGTGGGTGCGAGTTGTGCCGAATATATCGCCATTAAGAATTTTGCTTCAGAAGTAGTATTGTTAGATATCAAAGAGGGGTATGCAGAAGGAAAAGCGATGGACCTTATGCAAACGGCTTCTTTAAATGGGTTTGATACCAAAATTACAGGAACTACAGGAGATTATTCTAAAACTGCAGGTAGTGATATTGCTGTGATAACCTCTGGTATTCCACGTAAACCGGGAATGACTCGTGAAGAATTGATAGGTATAAATGCAGGAATTGTTAAAACAGTATCTTCTAGTTTAATAGAACACTCTCCAAATGCAATTATTATTGTGGTAAGTAATCCTATGGATACAATGACATATTTAGTGCACAAAACAACAGACTTGCCGAAAAATCGAATCATTGGTATGGGTGGAGCGTTGGATAGCGCACGTTTTAAATATAGATTGGCTGAAGCTTTAGGAGCTCCAATTTCTGATGTTGATGGAATGGTAATCGGTGGACATAGTGATAAGGGAATGGTGCCATTAACCAGATTAGCCACCAGAAATAGTGTGCCAGTTTCAGAGTTTATTTCTGATGAAAGATTAGAGCAAGTTGCAGCAGATACCAAAGTAGGAGGTGCAACACTTACAAAATTACTGGGAACTTCAGCGTGGTATGCGCCTGGTGCAGCAGTATCAGGTCTTGTACAAGCAATAGCCTGTGATCAAAAGAAAATTTTCCCATGTTCTACCTTTTTAGAAGGAGAGTACGGGTTAAATGATATCTGTATCGGTACTCCTGTGGTATTGGGTAGAAACGGTATCGAAAAAATTGTTGAAATAGAACTAAGTGATGCCGAAAAAGCTAAGTTAACAGAAAGTGCCGAAGGTGTTAAGAAAACAAATGGATTGTTAGAACTGTAATTGCCTTTCTAACATATTAAGGTTTATAAAAAAGCTGCTTTCTGGGCAGCTTTTTATTTGGTTTCCTGTTTTTTTAAGGTGTTTACAATTTATTCTTATTTAATAAGTTATAGACTTCTTAAATATAGTGTTATGGATATTTATAGGTAGACCTTAGAAATGCAATCGTAATTTTTTTATATTTGCCGCATGAGTAAAAAATGGTATTTCGGAATTTTAATTACTGCCTTTACGATGCTCGTCGTAATGCGGCAGCAAGCCGTGGTGCCTAATCAAGAAATTGTCCTAGAGTTTATTAGTGTTGAACCAACTTCTGAGGAGGCTCAAAATGTGATTGCAGTTGTTAAAAAACAATTGAAATCTGTTGGAGTTGAGTATACAAGAATATCAAAAGACAAGAAAAGCGGAAAACTCAAGATTGCTTATTATAGTGATGCTGATGTAGAGAGTATAAAAAGAATATTATTTGAAGATCAAAATGTAGCGCTTGATTATATCGTTTTTGATCAAAACAATAATGGTAATAATAAATCTTCAGACGACAAAGATTCAAAGGACTTTAACTTTGATGTTTATGAAATTCAGAAAGGCTTAGACTTTGGTTCTGATTTTAATGATAAGTATATTGTTGAAGTAAGGCAAGAACGTGAAGGGTATTCAATTGATAATACATTTAATGTTGTTTGCGTAACATACGATCATAAAATTAACGGGCTTGTAAAAGTGGCACAAAAAGTAAATGCCACTACAATTATAGCTTTCGATAATTCTTCATATGAAATTCCAGAAGTAAGAGCAGGACCTATTTCTTAATTTGGAATTTGTCTTTTTTAAAGAATTCCAGAATTTTCATGTCATTTTACTTTAATAACGCTTATTTCAATTTGAGATAAGACTCAAGTATATAAATCAATAACTAAATGTAATTGTCGAATCCATGATTTAATGGGTTTGACCAAAATAAATAAATAATGCAAAACAAAGGACTTGTTAGGATATTTGCGATTTTATTTGGATTGGTATGTGTGTACCAATTATCATATACGTATTTCACCTATACAAAAGAAAACGAAGCAGAGGCTTACGCACAACAGAAGTACCCAGAAACTGTAGAAGATTACTCGAAATTAAGAGAAACTGCAGAGCGTGATTATTTGGATTCAATAGGTAAAGAAGAAATCTTTGCTGGAATCACTTATAACTATGCAAAGAACAAAGAATTAAATAAAGGTCTTGACCTTGAAGGGGGGATTAATGTGATTCTTCAAATCTCTGTAAAAGATATTTTAAGAGGTTTGGCTAATAAATCGAAAGACCCATCTTTTAACCAGGCACTGCTAGCTACAGATGAGGTTCAGAAAAATAGCCAGAATACTTATATTGAAGACTTTTTTATAGAATTCGAAAAAATTCCGGATGCAAAACTAGCTTCGCCAGATATTTTCGCAAATAAGAACTTGAGCGATGATATCATTTATGATATGACCAATGATGAGGTTAAGCCGATTCTAAGAAGAAAAATAGATGAGTCTGTAACTTCGGCATTCGAAGTATTACGTAAGCGTATCGATAAATTTGGAGTTACACAACCTAATATTCAGCGTTTAGGAGAATCTGGAAGAATCTTGGTAGAATTACCAGGGGCAAAAGATGTTGAAAGGGTTAAAAAGTTACTTCAAAGTACCGCTCAACTTGAATTCTGGGATGTTGAAACATCACAGGAATTGGGTGGTTTTATTAATGCAGCCAATTTAAAGTTAAGACAAGAACTTGAGGCTGATACTAAAAAAGATGATGGAGAAGTAGAAGAAGCAGAGAAAGTACTTGATTCTGCTCAAGTAGATACTACTCAAACTTCAGAGGATGCTGCAATCGAGAATTTACTAGAGGATGCAGAAGATTCTACAGTTACCGAGGCTCAGGTAAATCCTATTAATGATTTAATCAATTTCCCATTGGTTCCTGGAGCATTGTTTTCTGCTAACGTAAAGGATACGGCGCAATTAGGAGCATTTTTCAGAAGAGCAGATATTAGAGCATTGCTTCCACAAAATCTTAGATATGTTAAGTTTGCTTGGAGCAAAGGAAAGAAAGATGCAGAGATTATTGATTTTTATGCGCTTAAAGGAAATAGAGATAACGAGCCAGAATTAAGTGGTGGTGTTATTACGGATGCTTCTCAGACGTATGATCAAACCAATAATGTTGTAGTTTCTATGCAGATGGATGGTAAAGGTGCCAAGAAATGGGAAGAAATGACCGAGCGCGCTTTTAACCAAAGAAGTCAAATCGCTATTGTACTAGATAACATTGTGTACTCTGCGCCTGGTGTTTCCAAAGGAAAAATTAGTGGAGGTAGAAGTGAGATCTCTGGAGACTTTTCTGTTGAAGAAGGAAAAGATTTAGCAAACGTACTACGAGCAGGTAAATTACCAGCTTCTGCGGATATCATTCAAAGTGAAGTTGTAGGACCATCTCTAGGACAAGAGGCCATAGATAGTGGTGTTATGTCTTTCGCTATTGCGTTGGTATTAATCCTGATATGGATGATCTTCTATTATGGTAAAGCCGGTGCTTTTGCCGATGTTGCCTTGGTCGTAAACATCTTATTTATTTTTGGTGTTTTAGCTGGATTAAAAGCAGTGTTAACATTACCTGGTATTGCGGGTATTGTATTAACGATTGGTATGTCGGTCGATGCAAACGTGTTAATCTTTGAAAGAATTAGGGAAGAACTTGCAAGAGGTAAATCACAAGTAGATGCCATAAAAGATGGTTTCAATAATGCGTTATCATCTATTCTTGATGCCAATATTACTACGGGTCTTACGGGACTTATATTATTAGTAATAGGTACAGGACCAATTAAAGGTTTCGCAACAACCTTATTAATCGGTATTTTAACTTCATTATTTACCGCAATTTTTGTTACAAGATTGTTTATCGATGGTTATGGTAAAAATGGAAAGGAACTTGCTTTCTCAACTCCGGTTACCAAAAATCTATTTAAGAATGTAAATATCAATTTCTTGAAGAAGCGTAAAATGGCGTACGTTATCTCGGGAATCATTATTCTTGCTGGTGTTGGATCTTTATTTACAAATAACCTTGATTATGGAGTTGATTTTGTTGGAGGAAGATCCTATACTGTGCGATTTGCAAAAGATGTAGTGCCAACAGCTGTAGAGAAAGATCTTGTTGCTGTTTTTGAAAGCGCACAAGCAAAAACTTTGGGTGCCAAAAACCAATTAAAGATTACTACAAAATATAAAGTAAATGAAACTGGAGAAGAGGTAGATGCAGAAATTTCTAACAAGTTATTCGAGGCATTAAAACCTTATTTGACAGATGGTTTAACTTATGACGAATTTTCGAATGGAGATGAGGATAAGCAAGTAGGAATTATGAGATCTATGAAGGTAGGGCCTACCATTGCAGACGATATTAAACAAGCTGCTTTCTGGTCTGTTTTGGGGTCTTTAATAGTAGTGTTCCTATATATCCTATTACGATTTAGAAGATGGCAATTTAGTTTGGGTGCTGTTGCGGCAGTATTCCACGATGTATTGGTTGTATTAGGTGTGTTCTCACTTACGTGGAAATTCATGCCATTCAATATGGAGATCGATCAGGCGTTTATCGCAGCGATCCTTACCGTAATTGGATACTCTCTGAATGATACCGTGGTTGTGTTTGATAGAATCAGGGAATTCTTTAACGAACATACAACCTGGCCGTTGGATAAAAATGTAAATGGTGCATTGAACAGTACGTTAAGCCGTACCTTGAATACATCGCTAACAACCTTATTGGTACTTGTGGCAATATTTATATTTGCAGTACCTCTTAGAGGATTTATGTTCTCTTTAATTATAGGGGTGTTGATAGGTACCTATTCATCGTTATTTATCGCAACTCCAATTATGCACGATACGGTACGTAAAGTGGGATTAAAGACTAAAGAAAAAGATACTGAAGAAAAGAAATAATCTTTTTTAGAGGTAATACATAAAAAAATCCGTTGCTATCTGCAACGGATTTTTTTATTGTAATTTATAAAAGTTTACATCTTAGTAAAAGAAATAGAATCCCCTTTTTTAAGATTCCAACTATCGGTAAGATTTGCATTAACTTCTAGAACGTATTGCGCAGGACCTTCAGAAGGAAGAGAAGACTCGTTAAGGGGTTGTGCGTTTTTTTGGATGCTTACCACTTTGTTTTGCGAATCTATAAAAATAATATCGAGGGCAAACTCTGTGTTTTTCATGTAAAATGAGCGGGGAGCTTCATCTGGAAAGGTGAACAACATTCCTTGATTATTTTGCATAGACTGGCGATACATCAAACCCGTTTGAATTTGATACTCGTCATCTGCAATTTCGATATCTAATGTGGTAATAGTTTTTGGAATAGAATCCTGAAGATCAAACAAAGAAAGTTCGCCTTCTTTGGTAAAGGTAATCTCTTTGGTTAGGATCTCTTCGTTTTTGGTTCCATTTTTACAGGAAACCAGGCCAACGATTACTGCAGCTAGTAAAGATAAACGAATATTTTTTTTCATTAAATTGATTTTAAAGACTAAAAGTAGATAAAAAAGTCACACCTCAAAAATATGAAGTATGACTTTTATGTATTTCAAATCAACTTAGTCGTTTTTCCAATCGATTTTTCGAGAAATCATCATGATAGTTCCCAAGATTACAAATAACCCTATACTACCTACCAATAGCGCATAATTTTCTAGCTGAATAATTACAAAGATAAATGCGTACAGCGTAGCCAGAGAAGCCGCTACAAACCCCATGAATTTTAAACTCTTTAAAATTGCTTTCGAATACAGCGAGATTAGTAGAACTACCGAAATTCCTGCAATGATATAGGCAGATAAAAAGCTTGAATGTTCTGATATCGAAATAAGCAAAGTGTAGAACATGGTTAAGGCCAAACCAATCATCAAATATTGAAACGGATGAATATGAATTCTACTTATGGTTTGTATTAAAAAGAATACCAAAAAGGTAAGTGCAATCACCAAATAACCATACTTACTTGCTCTTTCGCTTTTTTGATATTCATCGACAGGGATTAATAATTTTACTCCAAAAGCAGAGTTTTCTATTTCTGGAAGTACACCAAAGAATTCTTGCTCAAATTCTCTATTAATTTGTAGTACCTTCCAATGGGCTTTGAAACCACTTTCGGTTATTTCTTTGGTTTTGGTGTCGGGTAAATAATTGCCATTAAAACTTGGTGATGCCCAATTTGAGGTCATAGAAACGTTGGTTTCTTTGCCTACAGGAATAAAACGTAATTGTTCACTTCCGTTGATAATAAGATCCATACTAAAATCAATAGGAGTTTCTTTGGGTAAGGAGTAGTCCTTTAGAAAATCAGTTTCTAAAGTATTGGTATAAGAATTTTGTTTGTATCTTGATTGTAAACCATAACTATCCTTACCAATTTTTAACTCCAAATTACTTCGTATTCCTTTTAAATTGGTAGAATTGATGATTATGGTGGCTTTATTCCATAAAATATCTTCTTCGGCAATATCTTTTATTTCAAAGTTTGGCCGAATAAAGGACCCTTTGATATTCATATTGGCGGTATAAACTACCGACTCATAAATACTTCTTCCCAAGGTTTCAGATTCTATATTAGTTTTAATGTCCAAGGTGTTTGGGAAGAAAAACGCATGGTTTATGGTGATTTGATCTTCTTCAGAATAAGATTTGGTTTTGTCATCCCAGGTTTTCTTAATGGAATGAATCTGATAAGGAATTTTAAGCACCGGGCCATAAAGCAGTACTTCATTACCCCATTTTTGATTGATTTCTTTAACCACAGATTCTTGTCTATAGGCGCGCTCCCGTATCAGGTTTTTAATATAAGATAACGGGATTAGTAATGTTAGGATTAGTATTCCTACCATGAGCATACGCACGGTAATCGAGGTTTTGATCCATTGTCCGAAGGACTTTTTTTGTTTTTGGGTTTCCATATTTTAAAAATTTATAGTGTTCGAATTATTATTTTTCCTGTGGGCGCCGAAATAATTGGTATGTGATGATTAAAAAACCACCAAAGCCAATAGTAAATGCCCAGGTATTTATATGTTCTATAGGAAACAATAGCCGTTTGCCTATATCAGATAATATTCCGATCGGATTTTGGAGTACATCCCAGCTGTTCCAGCGCAATACTCTACCCAGATAAATTCCAAACCCACAAAGCAGTAGGGTGATATAGGTGATGATAGTAACGATTTGCTTCGATAATCGATGATATAATAACTTTTGCATCATTTGTAGCGAGGCAAAGCCTACAATCATTCCATTAATCGCAAAAGAAAGTATAAGCAGAACATCAAACCAAACCGATTGTAAAGTGCTGAGACGTATATGTTGTAAATCGGTTAATATGTAAGGAGAATTGGGTAAAAAGACAAGCCAAACCAAAAAGCCAAACCAAAAAACGATTCGATTTGTTTTACCAAGACTAAGTAGCAAAGTAATTCCATAAGGGATACACGCCAAAAATAGATTCCAAACCAGAAAAACATAAAAAATGGAATCTGTCTTCATAATTCTGATGAGTAATAATGAAATACTAAAGGTTGCAGAGATAGCAAAACCTTTGATAAAGGGTGTTTGTTTGTAAACAGCATGTGTCATAGCAAATAATTTAAAAAGAGGTGTTCATTACTAAAAAGAAGTATCCCAGAGCGATCGGAATGTTTATAAGAAAAAACAGAATGGTGATAAGGTTCTCTTTGGAATATTGGTAATTGATAATAGCGTTAGCAATAAGTTCGATAAATAGTATACTATTTAGAACCAAAGCTATGAAAGCGTAAAAAACGCCTGCTATGAGAAAAGACTCAGATCCCGAGATTAGATAAATTGTCAAAATAAATGTTCCTATCAAAAAGCTTAAAGTAGCTACTTGTAAGGCTTTTTTGTTTATGTTTTGTCTTATTTCCATAATGGTGTAATTAAAAAGGTGTTTTGTATTTTTAGTATGGGTTGATCAAGAAGTTTTTGGTAATCCAATTGATGAAAAGCATAAGCCTCTTGACCTTTTTTGTACGCCTTTCTAAAAAGTTGAATGTTGTCTGGATAGAGCAGGGTGCCCAAAAAGATTACAGCGAGGAGATATAAGCTTCGTTTGCCGTTTCCAAAAAGATAAAATTGCATGGCAATTTCTTCGGGAACTGTGATTCCTATGTTGGTCAACACATGAAAAACATCATGATTTTCTAGTTTGGGTTGGGGATCAAAGTTGTATTTCAGTAAAAAACAACCTAAGTGAAACCCCAGGCTTTCTGTTGGGTATAGTAGTAATTGACCCGCGGGAATACTCCATGCGGCATTCTTTTTAAACCATTTTTGATATGGTTTCTTGCTCCATTCGTATATCGTTTCCAAAATATATGCTCTCATTTATTATTTAAAAGTACTTTGTAATTCAAAGTAAATTGATAAAAAAATATAGCTATTGTTTTAATAATTTTTCAATAGCTTCTACATGTTTCTTAAAAGCCTCGCGACCTTTTTTGGTTACACTATAGCGTGTATTTGGTTTTCTGCCTATAAATGATTTTTCGACCAGGATGTATTCCTCTTTTTCTAAAGCTTTGGTATGGCTTGCCAAATTACCATCGGTGGCACCAAGAAGTTCTTTTAACATTTTAAAATCGGCAAATTCGTTAACCACCAGTATCGACATGATTCCTAAGCGAATTCGATGATCAAAAGCCTTGTTTATATTGTGTATTATGTTTTTCATAATTGTTTCCGGCTATCGGAAATCTTTTTTTACCGGTCGTGTTTAAAATAAATTAAACTACCATAGATAATGTGCATTACTCCAAATCCAAGCACCCAAAACCAAAATCCATAACCGGGGTATATAGCACAGATCAAACCTAATACAATTTCTATATATCCCAAATATTTTACGTTACCAATTGTGTACTTTGATGCATTTACCAGGGCAAGTCCGTAGAAAATAAGCATTAGTGAACCTGTAAGTCCATAATGGTTGCTATAGATTTTGATCATAATGTAAATGCCACCCGTAATCAGGGGAATTAGAAAAGCAGTTAATAACCTACGCGAAGTACCGTTCCAGAGTGTTTCATTATTCTTTTTTGCTTTTTGTGTACTTAAGATTATTGCTGTTACTATGCTAAGTAATGCAACAAGAACTAAATCCAGTAAGATATAATTGAATATTTTTCCATCCAGAATGAGGTAATCTCTACCACTAATACTAACCAGATAATAGGCTATTGCTGCACCAATTAGGGCATAAATACCCGCCATAATGCCAGATAAACCACTTAATGAGAAAAAGCGAGACGACTTGTTCATCATATCCTTTATCTCGGTGATGTCTTTTAGATATTCTTCTGTGCTCATTTTAAAAGTACTTTGAAATGCAAAGTAAAATTAAAATTTTGGATTGTGCAAATGATTTTTTGTAATTAATAAACACAAAGTTCTATTTTTGAAGATATGAATCCAGCTGAAGATTATATTTTAGGGCAGCCAGAACCTTTTAAATCTATTTTGTTACACCTGCAAATAGTTATAGAAACTACTTTGCCAGATGTGCAGTTATTATTTAAATGGAAATTACCCTTTTATTATGAAGGAAAGAATTTTATCTGTTATCTTAATGTAACTAAGGGATATGTAGATGTAGGTTTTCCTGCTGCACAATATTTTACAAAGCATTTGGATAAGCTACAGTCCGACAAAAGAAAGTATGTAAAATCCCTTCGCTATCAGAGTATAGAAGATATTGATGATGAGGTGCTTATCGAAATCCTTCAACAAGCATATACCTTCAGAAAAGAAAAATTTATAACTGGTTAACGGTTTGTCTAATCGCCACCAAGTTGCTTAACAATTTTTCTAAATGATCAAGATGCAGCATATTGGCTCCATCGCTTTTGGCATTTGCAGGATCAAAATGCGTTTCCATAAATAGGCCGTCAACACCAGTCACAACTCCTGCGCGAGCAATAGTTTCGATCATATCTGGTCGTCCTCCGGTCACACCACTGGATTGATTGGGCTGTTGTAAAGAATGGGTAACATCCAAAACTGTGGTCCCGAATTGTTTCATAGTTGGGATCCCTCTGAAATCTACAATCATATCCTGGTATCCAAACATGGTTCCACGATCTGTGATCATAGCATTATCATTACCACTATCTTTCACTTTTCGCACAGCATGTTGCATGGCTTCAGGACTCATAAACTGTCCCTTTTTAAGATTAACGGTCTTTCCGGTTTCTGCAGCGGCCACCACAAGATCGGTTTGTCTAACTAAAAATGCTGGAATTTGCAAAATATCAACATATTCTGCAGCCATCGCCGCATCTTCATTTTCATGGATATCGGTTACAGTAGGTACCTCAAAAGTTTCTCCTACTTTACGTAAAATTTTTAATGCCTTTTTGTTTCCTATTCCGGTAAAACTATCGATACGACTGCGATTAGCCTTTTTAAAAGATCCTTTAAAAACATATGGTATTTTCAACTTTGAAGTGATATCAACTACTTTTTCTGCAATTCGTAATGCCATTTCTTCACCTTCTATGGCACAAGGTCCGGCAAGAAGAAAAAAGTTGTTGGCATCAAGGTTTTTAAGGTTTTTGATATTTGAAAGATCCATATGATTTTTTTAAAAAAGCAAAGATAACTCTTTTCCTATTTGAAGTAAAGAATTCTTGATAAAAGAAATTGTGGCAAGAAGGTTGATACCTAAACTAAAAGAGTGTTTTATATAGGTTTTGAAAGTTCTAATCGTTAAGCTTTTTTAATAAGTAGCCCAAGTTTCCTAAAAAGAAGGAGCAGATAAGTGTATTATTTTTGAATGTCCAACTCCAAAAAAGCACTAAAAATACTCCAGGATATTAAGGTATATCAATGTATGGTGTAACAGGACGATCTATTGAATTGTTAACGTCTAAACTCTGATCCCTGACAGTAATCGAAGTTTATGCTCTTACTACTATTGAAATATGGTGTTGTTTTAGTTACTGGTCGATAGTTAACAGTGTATGATTATATATTATTTTTTAAAATTTTGATTGACTTTATCAAAAATTGACGCTGCTCAGTCAAAATTTAGAACGTCCCGGGGATGTTATGGGCCGTTTTAACCTTCTCAAGGGCCATTTTAACGAAGTGTTAGACTTTGATAGCCTAAAATTGAGACCATATAGCCTAAATTTTAACTGCTTAGATCTAATGTTAGACCATTTTGGTTCAAATTTTAACGCTCAGGGTTTAAATGTGAGCGTACCGAGCTTAATAGAAGTCCTTTTCGGCCCAACGGAAGGTCTTTTTGGCCCAACGCATTACAAGTGCCCTTGATATTCTGGCTTTGTCCCACAAAAAACGACGGGGACCGTTGTTATAAATCCCCGCCGCTGGTATTAATATATTCAAAAGCCAAAAGAACATTTACCCTTAATAAGATCAATGGATAATCTGGCTCCCCGCCATTATTCCATTGCCTATACTTTCCGTAGGGTTGCCCTTTGTTGCAAACAAAAGTGGGGATTTCAGTACAAGACCCAAGATAAAAAGTGTCCATATCTACTAAAACCGGGACGAAGAAGAGATCAAAGGGGATTTCTGGATTTCCAAAATCCCCCAAACACCTTATAACATCCCGTTTTTAACGGGGTTGGGCACTAATTTTTGGATATTTTTCTTGAATGGGATTCTTTACATTAATTAATATTCAAAAGTGATAAAAACAAGCCCATCATGAAAAAACAACTACCCGTAAACAAAGCAGTTATGAACCAGAGATCAGCATTCATTCACCAGTTAGGCCGTGCGGGCCGCTTTACCATGTTATTCGTTTTTTTAATATTTGCTTCGCTTTTTACAGCCTACGCACAAACGAATACCGCCTTCATCACCACCTGGCAAACGACAGAGAGTAACGAGGAAATTACCATCCCAACTAATCCGGGTAGTGGCCCTTACAACTACACCGTCGATTGGGGTGATGGCACAGTAGAAGCTGGCCTGACCGGAGACGCTACGCACCGCTATGTATCCCCTGATATTCACACTATAACAATTACAGGAAATTTCCCTCATATTTATTTCAATAACAATAACAGCTCAGACAAAGACAAGATCCTGACCGTAGAACAATGGGGAGCTATCCAATGGACAAGTATGGAGCTAGCCTTCGCAGGTTGTAGCAACCTGCAGATCAACGCAGAAGATGTTCCCGACCTGTCCGGAGTAGAAAGCATGCGAGGGATGTTTCGCGGAACCACTTCCTTCAACCAGAGCATAGCTCATTGGGATGTAAATGGTGTAAGAGACATGGGTTATATGTTTTATGAAGCTACTTCCTTCAACCAGGACATAGGTAGTTGGGGGGATAAGGTAAGCAGTGTAACAAATATGAGTTTTATGTTCTTTGGAGCGACTTCCTTCAACCAAGACATCAGTGGTTGGGATGTAGGTAGCGTAACAGACATGAATTTCGCGTTCTTTGGAGCTATTTCATTCAATCAGGACCTGGGCAACTGGACTTCTACTTCAACTAGAAGAGATAATATGTTCAGTAACTCCGGCATGGATTGCATCAACTATTCCGCAACCCTGATAGGATGGGCAGCCAATCCAAGCCTAATGAACGTCACTGTTGGGGCTTTAGGCAGGAGCTATGGTCCGCATGCCGATGCAGTCAGGAACGAACTCGTCAGTCGGAATTGGACCATCACTGACGAGGGACTCGATGCAAGTTGTGGTGCCTTCATCACCACCTGGAAATCGGATAACCCAGACAGTGACACTTCTACTTCTGGTATTCCTCCTATTCCTACGCTTACTCCCACTGAAATTACCATTCCTACTACAGGAGGAGGATACAATTACAATGTGTATTGGGAAAATATCGATGACCCATCTCAAAATGGCACCCTGACGTCCCAGACAGGTAATGCAAAGATCACCCTTCCTCAAATAGGGACTTATCGAGTTGAGATCACAGGAGATTTTCCTCGAATTTTTTTCAATAATGGACTAAACGGCCAGGACAAATACAAGATCCTGACCGTAGAGAAGTGGGGAGTTATCCAATGGACAAGTATGGAAAAGGCTTTTTCAGGATGTACCAACCTGCAGGTCAACGCAACAGATACACCCGACCTGTCAGGAGTAGAAAGCATGGTCCAGATGTTTCGCAAAGCCACTTCCTTCAACGGGGATATAGGCCATTGGGATGTAAGCAACGTAAAAAAGATGAATTGGATGTTCTTTGGCGCGACTTCCTTCAACCAGGACATCAGTGGTTGGGATGTAAGCAATGCAACAAACTTCAATTGGATGTTCATGGACGCGATTTCATTCAATCAGGACATCAGTGGTTGGAGTGTAAGTAACGTGTTAAATACTCAGGGGATGTTCAGAAGAGCAACTTCCTTCAACCAGGATATCAGTGGTTGGAATGTAAGCAGCGTAACAGCCATGTCTTGGATGTTCTCAGGTGCTACTTCCTTCAATCAGGACATCAGTGGTTGGAATGTAAGTAACGTGACACTCATGAGGGGGATGTTCTCAGGCGCTACTTCCTTCAACCAGGACCTGGGCAGCTGGACTTTAACTGCTTCTGGAAGAGGGGAATGGTTTGATAACTCCGGCATGGATTGTACCAACTATTCCGCAACCCTGATAGGATGGGCAGCCAATCCAAATATTCAAACAGATGTCATTTTAGAGGCTAGAGGCAAGCGCTATGGTACACATGCCGAAGAAGCCAGGAACGTACTGATCAATAATCGGGGTTGGACAATCACTGACGGTGGACTTAATGCAAATTGTGTGAGTTTCAACATTAGCCCAACGGCAGACGTCACCATTGATGAAAACACGGCTTATACCGGGCCGGTACCTATACTTTCAGGAGATACACCCATAGGCACTGTCACCTACACCTTGGGAGGAAGTGATGCTACCCTGTTCACTATCAACCCCACAACCAGGCAGGTCAGCATGATAGCCAGGGACTTTGAAGCGCCTGCAGATGCAAACAGTGACAACGTCTATGAGGTATCCATCATAGCTACCGACGATGACGCTAATAGCGCGAGTGAAGACTGGAAGGTGACCATACTGAATGTCAACGAAATAGCCACTTTTACCATCGATGTAATCGCAGATATCCGCATTAGTGAAAACACAACCTATACCGGGCCCATACCTGCCTTGTCTGGAGGTATACCGATAGGTGATGTTACTTTCAGCCTGGGGGGAATAGATGCGGCCTTGTTTGAGATTCACCCCACTATCGGCCAGGTCAGCATGTTGTCCAGGGATTTTGAAAATCCACAAGACGCCAATCAAGACAATATTTATGAGATGACTATTATTGCGGCTGACGAGGATAATAACCAGGCAACGACTGGTTATAAGGTGATCATACAGGATGTCGATGAAGAAGCCAGCTTCATCATCGACCCGATCGCTGATATAACGATTGATGAAAACACGGCCTATACTACTGTAATACCATCCATTACTGGCGCACCAGTAGGCATTGTCACCTACACCCTGGGAGGAAGCGATGCTGCCTTGTTCACCATCGATAGTAGCACTGGGCAGGTCAGTATGGTAGTAAGGGACTTTGAAGCGCCTGCAGATGCAAACAGTGACAACATTTATGAGGTCAGCATCACTGCGATTGATGATGACTTTAATAGTGCAACTGAAGACTGGAAGGTCACCATACAGGATGATGGACCAACAGCTATTGCTCAGAACATTACCATAGAACTAGATGTCAATGGGCGGGCGTCCATCACCCCTGAACAAGTCGATAATGGTTCCTATAGTGGCTCTGGCATATCCTTAAGTTTGGACAGGACAAATTTTACCTGTGAGGATATCGATTCTCCCGTGATCATTACCCTGACCGCTACCCAAGGCAGCGAAACGTCTATCGCTACCGCCATAGTAACGGTAAAAGGGATTGGCAATTGCAGAGTTGGTGAGCCCCTTGTAGATTTCAATAGAGGGTTTTCCCCCAATGGCGATGGTATTGCCGATAATCTGGTGATCGAAGGTCTTGAAAAATATGGGAACAACGTAGTCAAGATATACAACCTAAGCCAACGCTTACTGTTCAGTACCCATTATGGTGGACCCGGCGATGCCTGGGACGGCACCCATAAAGGCAGCCTGGTACCCGTAGGTTCCTATGTATGTGTGATCGATTACAACGAACCGGGGCTGGACTACGAAACAAAAATGATCTATGTGAATTATTGATCTTTACGCTTCTGTAATGGTTGGGGGAGTTAGGTGTGAGGTGTCGGGTATGAGGAGTGAACTGTAAACGGTAAACTGAATGTTGGGATTTGAAGTTTCGATGTGAATCGTGAATCGCTCCCTCTCCCTCTGGGAGAGGGTCGGGGTGGGGGTAATGTCATTAAGTTAAGGAAGTATCTGTCTGTTCGAGAAGTCCAGTAAGAATTTTATCCAGTGGATGCAATGACATTTGTTGTATTTGTAGCTTCTGCCTCCTGCTTTGAAACGACATCGCGATAGCGATTGGCGAGTCGTTGCGTTGGAAAAGAAGGATGTTTTAAAAAACACCCATCCTTCTCTATCGTGCCATCTCGCCAGCCGTTATTACGTTATCGTCCTCAAGGGAAGGAGTAGTTATAATAACTGAAATACAGGTGTTTAAGAAGCTGTCAACGGTAGCGGAATCGAGGAGAGAAACTCCCTCAAATTATAAATAAACCAAATACCGCTCCGCAAAATCCCGATGGAAGGCATCCAAAATGCGCACGAACTCATAAAAGCCAGATTTTCTTAAAGCATGAACACCAGGGCCGATACCCCAGAAAATACGGTTGAATAGCAACAAATTAGCAAAAAAGGTAGGGGCATGGTCAAAAAAGATGGGCGTATCGTCAAAAAAGATGGCCCGAGGTACAAAAATACCCCGCTAGCCTACCAAAAAGGCGGGACGAGGTGCCAATCTACCTGGCGCACCTACTACTATAAGTGGGTGAACTGACAAATCTACCGGGATCTTTAACAATTGAAGTACCCCCTCCCCACTTAGAGAAGTACCCTACCTGACAAATCTACAGGAACCTTTAACAATTGAAGTACCCCGGGGTACTTATACAAGTGGGAGGGGGTACTTATATAAGTGGGGGTATGTATACTATTTGACAGGTTTGAGGATTGAATGTTGGGATTTGAAGCTTCAATTTGAATTATCTGAGGCAGATTGGGCCAGTCTGGGGTTTTCAGCGCACTTATAATTCAGGTTTTAACCTTGGTTTAGAACTTGGTGTTGGCTACGCTTTTGATAGTAATGATGAATTTGTTGCACCTATAGTTAATTTTAGATTAGGTTGGGCATTTGGTAGATAACCTTTACACTTAAAATAGAATAAGCTTTATAGGAAGGTATTATGGACTGAAGTATAAAGCTTTTTTATTAATTCACTTTTCATATACAACCTGTCAAAATAACTCGTACCTTTGCACCCTTAAAAATGAGGCGTTTATGGCAGCTATAAAAAATATCGCAATAATTGCACACGTAGATCATGGTAAAACTACGTTGGTAGATAAGATTATGTACCATTGTCAATTATTTCGTGAAAATGAAAATACAGGAGATTTAATCCTAGATAATAATGATCTTGAACGTGAACGAGGGATTACTATTACCTCAAAGAACGTTTCGGTAACTTATAAAGGGACCAAAATTAATATTATTGATACTCCTGGTCACGCCGACTTTGGTGGAGAGGTTGAGCGAGTGCTTAATATGGCCGATGGTGTTTTGCTTTTGGTAGATGCTTTTGAAGGCCCGATGCCACAAACGCGTTTTGTATTGCAAAAAGCTATTGATCTTGGATTAAAACCATGTGTAGTAGTAAACAAGGTTGATAAAGAAAACTGTACACCAGATGAAGTTCACGAAAAGGTATTTGACCTAATGTTTGAATTGGGTGCCGAAGAGTGGCAGTTAGATTTTCCAACAGTATACGGTTCTGCAAAGAATAACTGGATGAGCGAAGATTGGAAGAAAGAAACTGATAATATAGAACCACTATTAGATATGGTGATCGAACATATTCCTTCTCCTAAAATAGAGGAAGGTTCACCACAAATGCTCATTACATCCTTAGATTTCTCTTCTTTTACAGGCCGAATTGCTATTGGTCGTCTTCAAAGAGGAACTTTGACCGAAGGTATGCAGGTTTCTTTGGTAAAACGCGATGGAAAAATCATCAAATCAAAAATAAAAGAACTACATACTTTTGAGGGACTAGGAAGAAGAAAAGTAGAGAAAGTAGAAGCTGGAGATATTTGTGCTTTGGTAGGACTTGAAGGTTTCGAGATTGGTGATACCGTTGCCGATATCGAAAACCCAGAGGGACTACAAACCATTGCTATCGATGAACCAACTATGAGTATGTTATTTACCATTAATGATTCACCTTTCTTTGGTAAAGATGGTAAATATGTAACTTCTAGACATATTAAGGAAAGATTAGAAAAGGAACTTGAAAAAAACCTTGCACTTAGAGTAGAAGAAACCGACAGTGCAGATAAGTTTATGGTTTTTGGTCGAGGAGTATTACACTTATCTGTACTTATTGAAACTATGAGACGTGAGGGCTATGAGATTCAAATTGGTCAGCCGCAGGTAATTATCAAAGAAATTGATGGTGTAAAATGTGAGCCTATCGAAGAATTGACCATCGACTTGCCAGAGCATGTTTCAGGAAAGGCAGTCGAAATGGTAACTTTGCGTAAAGGTGAAATGTTGAGCATGGAAGCCAAAGGTGATCGTATGGTATGTGAATTTATGATTCCATCCAGAGGTATTATTGGTCTACGTAATCAATTGCTTACCGCAACTGCTGGTGAGGCAATCATGGCACACCGTTTTAAAGAATATCAGCCGTTAAAAGGTGATATCCCTGGTCGTATTAATGGCTCTTTGGTTTCTATGGAAAAAGGAACTGCAATACCATATTCTATTGATAAACTTCAGGAAAGAGGGAAGTTTTTTATTGATCCGGGAGAAGATATTTATGAAGGACAGGTCATCGGAGAAAACTCTCGTGGCGATGATATGACAGTGAACGTAACGAAGACAAAGAAGTTATCCAACGTACGTTCTGCAGGTGCCGATGATAAAGCAAAGATTGTTCCGGCAATCAAATTTTCTTTAGAAGAGGCCCTGGAATATATTCAAAAAGATGAGTATGTAGAGGTAACGCCAAACCACCTGCGTTTACGTAAAATATTCCTTACCGAGGTTGAACGTAAAAGAAACAAAATTGTATAGTACAATCATTCAATATATATAAAACCCGAGCAATGCTCGGGTTTTTGTTTTGTAATCAAAGAAACATTTTCTTGATTTTTTCAGAGAATTTCTGAAAAGAACTACCTTCTCATAGCATATCGGCTAGCTCCTGGTAATTGTTTCAGGAAACTTTTTAATGCCTTAAGGTCTATAACCATAATTCCGTAAAATAATTTCATAAGCCTACTCTTTTTCTATGTTATACAATCCTTCTTTTCATAATAGACTCCAGAAGTTGTGCCAAGTTACCTTTTGTTCAAAGTTTTATTAAAACTTTAAGAAGTGATTATAGTTTGAGAAGGGATTGGCGATACCCGGTTTAGTAGTAATAAAAAAGTCCCGAGGGGGGAACTCGGGACCAAACTCGATATTTTGGGGTATGATTTGGGGGCTAATCCAAATATCTTGGGGTAATGTATTGGGGCTTTTCGATTTGGGGCGAAATGCCTTAATGTCTTCTTCAATTGTACAATGCAAATATAAGAGGCTTTTTCATACTAAAACTTGTAAAAAACAACAAACTATCGGTAAAATACAATTTTTTATCGATAAAATACACAAACTATAACGTTTTCGTAGATTTTAATACTAATTTTCTTAGTAAAAAATATGTTTTTACTTTTCTATGAATTAAAGAAATTTGAAGTATTATCCTTTTCGTTGTACCACTTCAAAAACTTTGTTTCCGTCACATTTCAAAGTTTTTGATGGATATTTAAGAAGTAAGGCATAATCGTGTGTCGCCATCAAAATGGTATTTCCGTTTTTGTTGATGTCCTGTAAAACTTCCATTACTTCAACAGAGGTTTGTGGGTCAAGATTACCGGTAGGTTCATCGGCAAGTATAAGCTCTGGGTCATTAAGTAACGCCCTGGCGATAGCAATACGTTGTTGTTCTCCTCCCGATAACTGATACGGGAATTTAAAATCTTTCGTCTTCATCCCAACTTTATCAAGTACATCATCGATCTTACTATCCATAGCTTTCTCATCTGTCCATCCCGTGGCTTTAAGGACAAACAAAAGATTGTCTTTTACAGTCCTATCATTAAGTAATTTAAAATCCTGAAATACTATACCCAGTTTTCTGCGTAAAAAGGGGATTTGATTCTCTTGCAAAGTTGGCAGGTCAAAATCAACAATGCTACCTTCACCCTCAAGTAGTGGCAGGTCACCATACAATGTTTTCATAAAACTACTTTTTCCGGTACCGGTTTTACCAATGAGGTAGACAAAATCTCCTTTGTTAACCTCGACATTAACATCAGATAGAATCAAGCTTTCACGTTGATAAATAGAAGCATCTTTAAGGCTTAATACCGTGTTGGACATAGTTTATGTTTCAGAATTAGTATGACTTGGTAAAAGTAAAAAGTTTTAGGTTAAAAATTGATGGTGTTAAAAATAGTTTTTAACCGTATATATGGATAACCTAATTTTGCTCTAAATATTTTAATTTTTGAATTTGTAAATAATTTCAATATTCATAAAGAATTCATAATTCTCAATTTGTGTTGTAATTATCTTAAAATTCCTGCGTTATTACAATGAAGATTAGACTATCTTTAACACAAAAATTTATTCGCGGGAAACGATATTTACCTTTTGATTGTAATACTTTAGTTAGATGAACAAACACATCACCACGATGCTTTTTGTGATTGGTCTGTCTGGAATACTCCCTGCACAGCAATCTGCAATTTACACCAATGAGTTAGTGCAGTATAATCAGGCATTAGAATTATATAACAATAAACAATTTTTGGCTGCCCAAAACCTTTTTGACAAGGTTCGTGATGCTGTAGATGATGAAAACATTGATGCCAATTGTAGCTATTATATTGCGAATTGTGCTGTTTGGTTAAATCAAAAAGATGCAGATCAGCTTTTAGAAAATTTCGTAGTTCAGTATCCTACTAGTATTAAACGCAATTCTGCCTATTTGGATGCGGCGACCTATTATTTTGATAACGGAAAATATGCCTATGCTCGTAAATGGTATGAAAAAGTAGACGAGAGAAAATTAAGTCGTAGCGAAAAGGAACGGTTTAACTTCAATAAAGGGTATGCCTATTTCAAAATTCAACGTTTTAATGAGGCAAAGAAATATTTTAATCGTGTTCAGGATTCACGCGAATATGGTGCCAAAGCCAAATACTATTTAGGTTTTATAGCCTATGAAGGCGATAATTACAAAGAAGCCGATAAACTTTTTGATGAGGTAAAAGATTTGGATGAGTACAATAAAAATTTATCGTATTTCCAAAGCGATATGAACTTTAAATCCGGAAATTTCGAGGAAGCTATTAAAGAAGGATTAACACAATTACCAAAGTCTAAACCGTCTGAAAGGTCTGAATTAAATAAAATTATCGGGGAAAGTTATTTCAACTTGGGTCAATATGAAAAAGCAATTCCATACTTAAAAGCATATAAGGGACGAAAAGGAAAATGGAACAATACAGATTATTATTATCTGGGATATGCGTACTACAAGCAAGGAGATTATCAAAATGCAATTTCAGAGTTTAATAAAATTGTTAGTGGGCGCAATGCGACTGCTCAAAATGCATATTATCACCTGGCAGAATCATACTTAAAAACCAATCAAAAGCAGCAAGCGCTTAATGCCTTTAAGAATGCTTCAGAAATGGATTTTGAAGCAAAAATTAAAGAAGATGCCTTGTACAATTATGCTAAGTTGAGTTATGAGATTGGTAATTCGTATGTAAGTACACCAAAGGTGTTGCTGGGATACCTGGATGAATATCCTGATTCAGAATTCAAAGAAGAAATCAAAGAGCTGTTAATTAGTTCGTATATTACATCCAAGAACTACAAAGAGGCTATGGATCTGCTTGAGGGAAGTCGCAGTTTTGCTGATAAAGAGGTGTATCAAAAAGTAGCATTTTATCGTGGGATCGAGTTGTATAATGAAGGCAATTATAGCGAAGCAATCACCTATTTTGAAAAATCTTTGGCAAAGCAAGTAGCTCCCAATTTTACGGCTAGGGCAATCTATTGGAAAGCAGAGAGCGATTATCTCCTTAACGACTTTGATGGGGCTTTGATTGGTTTCAAACAGTTTGAAGGAAGTACAGGAGCATCAACGACCAATGAACACAAACAAATCGAATATAATTTGGGATATACCTATTTCAAATTGAAACAATACCCCCAAGCTGCAAAATATTTTGAAGCATTTTCAAACAAAACAGATATAGACCAAACAAGAAAAAATGATACCTACCTTAGGTTGGGCGATAGTCATTTTATCTCGAGTAAGTATTGGCCGGCTATGGAGGCTTATAATAAAGCTATTAAGACCAATAGTGCAGATGCCGACTATGCCCATTACCAAAAGGCAATTAGCTATGGTTTTGTGAATAAGAATGGTCAAAAAATTCAGGATCTGGAGATGTTTATCAAAAAATATCCTAGATCTACCTATAGAGATGATGCCATGTTTGCTTTGGGAGATGTCTATATTTCTGAAAATAAAATCGATCGGGGTATAGAAGCATATGATCGACTAATTAGAGATGTACCCCGAAGCTCATACGTTCCAAAAGCTTTATTAAAACAGGGATTGGTTTTTTATAATGGAGATCAAGGTAATCGAGCGCTGTCTAAGTTTAAAAGGGTAGTAGCAGAGTATCCAGGAACCGAAGAGGCTGTTCAGGCCGTAAATACGGCAAGATTAATTTATGTTGATCTGGGCAGAACCGACGAGTATGCATCTTGGGTAAAAGGGTTAAGCTTTGTCGATGTGAGTGATGCCGATTTGGATAATACTTCGTTTGAAGCTGCCGAAAAACAGTTTGTAGAAAACAATGACAACGGAGCAATTAATGGGTTTGAAAAATATTTGAGAGAGTTTCCAAACGGAATTCATGCCATGAAAAGCCATTTCCATCTGGCACAATTGTATTTCAAGAAAGGAGATAAAAATACTGCGATTCCTCACTATGAATTTGTATTACAAAAAGAACGTACCGAGTTTACCGAACAGTCGTTGGCGAGATTGTCGCAAATACATCTTGAAAATAGGAGTTATGAAAAAGCAATTCCGGTACTGGAGCGATTAGAAAGTGATGCAGATTATCCTCAAAATATCATCTTTGCACAATCGAATCTGATGAAATCCAATTATCAATTGCTTAATTATCAAAAAACGATTGAGTATGCCGATAAGGTATTGGCAAATCCAAAAATACAGAATGATGTAAAAAGCGATGCCAAAATATTTACCGCCCGGGCAGCATTTCAAACCAATAATATCCCAAGAGCAAAAAAGGCCTATATCGAGGTGCAAAAGATAGCAACCGGAGAATTGGCGGCAGAGGCATTATATTACCAGGCGTATTTTGAAAATGAAGAGGGAAATTACAAAGAATCCAATACGACCATACAGAAACTTGCAAAAGATTATTCGGGATATCGTTTATACGGGTCCAAAGGGCTCGTTCTTATGGCAAAAAATTTCTACGGCTTAAAAGACGCTTATCAGGCGACGTATATTTTAGAGAGCGTTATCAAGAACTTTACCGATTATCCCGAAGTTGTAGATGAAGCTCGCGAAGAACTTACAAAAATCAAAGCCGAAGAGGCAAAAACTAATTCATCCATCCAAACCGAACAGTAATAATCAGTTTTAAAACGATTTGTATTATATGTTTACATATTTTAAAAAGAATAACAGACCTCAAGGGTCTTCAAGACCCCTGAGGTCTAAAGTGTTACTTTTTATAGGTAGCTTATTTTTAAGCGTCTTTAATTTTGCACAAGAAAAAGAAGATGAAAACCTGGATACCGAGCGAGTGGTTATTGTAAAGACGTATACACCCACTATAAGTGATGCTTTTAAGGTGAAATCAACACCGATTCTTAATGACTCTATTACCCAAAAGAAAAAGGAAATACGATATAGCATTTTTTCGGTTCCGGTAGCATCGACATATACTCCTGCAAAAGGTAGGGCGGCCAATATCGATAGACCAAAACCAATAGAGATTTATGATAACTACGCAACTTTGGGGTTTGGAAATTTTACCTCGGTGCTTGCAGAGTTTTATAGTAATTTTCAGTTAAATCGATCGGATAATTTAGGATTATACTTGCATCACAATTCTTCGCAAGGGGATATTGAGGATGTACCATTAGATAATAAGTTTTACAATACTTATTTAGATCTTAATTATACTTCGCGCAGTCGAGATTACACCTATGGTCTAGAAGTAGGGGTAGAGCATCAATTGTTTAATTGGTATGGATTACCAGAAATTCCCGCATTAACTCCAGAGCAAATTGAAGGAATAGACCCGCAACAAAATTATTTTGGAGTTAAACTTGGAGGAAAACTTCAATTTGATGATCTGTATTTCAAAAATGCATCATTAAATTATCGTTTTTTTGGTGATGCTTTAGAATCTGTAGAACATCATGTGGTGGCCAAACCAACATTTGAGTTTGAAATGGGGAACTCTTTAATTACTACCAATTTTATAGTGGATTATCTAAGTGGTAGTTTTGACAGAGATATCGACCCTATATTACAAACACCCAACAATTATGGGATTCTTAATTTAGGAGTACATCCAAGTTTGGTAATTCTAAGAGACAATCTTACAGTTAACCTTGGAGCAGCAGCTTACTATAGCATTGATACCGAAAATAGTGATAACGATTTTTACATTTATCCAAAAGTTACAGCTTCTTATCGATTGTTGGATGAAGCCGTTATTGCCTATGGAGGCTTAGAAGGAGAATTGAAGCAAAACAGCTATCGCGATGCAGTACAACAAAATCCTTTTGTCTCGCCAACACTAATTATCGAGCAAACGAATAATCAATTTGATGCCTATATTGGTTTGAAAGGAAAAATATCTGATGTGGTGAGTTATAATTTTAGAGGAAGTTATATTTCTGAAGATGAAAAACCTTTGTTTGTAAATAATCCTAGATCGCCTCTTTTACTAGAGGGATTTGATTACGGAAACTCGTTTTCATATCGCTATGATGATATGACAACATTTGTAGGGTATGGTGAACTTAATTTTGAAATCAGTAAAAAGTTCAAATTAGGAGCCTCGGCAGAGTATTTTAGCTATGATAATGAAGATGAACAGGAAGCCTGGAATTTACCTGAAGTTAAAGCTTCAATATTGGTGGATTACCAAATTAATAAACAATGGTTTGCCGGTGCACAAGTATTCTATGTAGGCGAACGAAAAGATATTGATAACACTATTGTAACAGTTCCTACATTGCCGCTATCTACGGTTACGCTGGATTCTTATTTTGATGCCAATGTGAACCTGGGATATCGCTTAAATGATCAACTATCCTTTTTTGTCAAGGGAAATAATCTGGTAGGCGAAAACTATGACCGATGGGTGAATTTTCCGGTTCAGGGGATACAATTTCTTGGAGGGGTAACCTATAAGTTTGATTATTAAAAGATGAACTTAACTTTGAACAAATAGAGATTCTTAAGAGATAGGGTATAATTTTTGTTGTATTTTAGGTAAAAAAGAAATAAATGAAGATTTTTTTATCCATTGTACTTTGCACTGTTTCTGTATTAACCTATGCACAAGATAACTTCAAGTTATACTATGAAGAAACCAATAATGGGTTTAAACTATTGGCAGATAATGATGAGTATACTCCCGTTTCAACCCAAATAAATTTGAAATTAGAGAATCTTAATTCTTCCAATGGAAATAGTAACATATACGTTGTGCCTGCCAAGACAAAAAAATATACCCTTACCGAATTAAATGTAATAGACCGAAGAAAGAGAGTCAAATTTGGATTCGAATCTGCTTATAATTATGGCGATCATACCTTAAAAAAGTATAATAAAGATTTTGAATACTATTTGCCTTTTGAAAAAGGAGCTACCTTTTGGTTGTCTCAAGGGTATAATGGTGCGGTATCACATAAAAATGAAAATGCCTTAGATTTTAAGATGCCTGTTGGCACCAAAATACATGCGGCTCGCGGTGGTATTGTCGTTGATATAGAAGAAAGTTATAGTAAAAGGTGCACAAATCCAGAATGTGCCAAATACAATAATTTTATAGTGATTTATCATGATGATGGTACTTTTGCAGAGTATACCCATATCAAAAAAGATGGTGCAAAAGTAAAGGTCGGGGATCAGGTGAAAATCGGGCAGTTAATAGGATATAGTGGCGAAGTAGGCTGGGCCACAGGACCACACTTGCATTTTATTGTATTTCGCCAAACCATAACAGATAGGATCACCTTAAAAACCAAATTCCTTATCGGTAAAGGAAAAGAAGCCATAGAACTTATCGAGAAAGAACAGTATACCAGGGCGTATTGATGTAATAAATCTCAAAGGTTTCCTAAACATTTTGGCCTACTTATACTTCTTTCCTATCTTTCTCATCTCAAACAAAACTCGAATAATCATGATCAAAAAAATGCTTGCAATGGCATGTCTAGCCATTGTATTTACAGCGTGTAAAAAAGAAGTAACTACAAATAACACGGCTGACGAAGTAAATATTAGTGCCAGGTTTAACGAAATGCTTGACAATTATTATGAAGAAGGACTTCAGCTTAATCCAGTGCAAGCAACCTTTACCGGTGATAATCGCTTTAATGACCAGTTTCCAAATCCTTTGGCCGATGAAACTGTCGCCAAAGTAAAAGGATATTATACCAAGTACAAACAAGAACTGGAGCAATTTGATGATGCCACACTTTCTGATAGCGAAAAAATGACGAAAGCTATTTTAAAATGGGAGTGTGACATGAACCTAGAGGGATTCAGGTTTAAACAAGACTATTTCCCAATCGATCAAATGTGGTCGATTAACCTGGTGGCAGGTCAATTGGCCAGTGGCGCCAGTGCCCAACCTTTTAAAACCGTTGAAGATTATAACAATTGGTTAAAACGTCTTGAAGGATACCTGGCTTGGATGGTATCTGCCGAAGAAAAGATGAAAGAAGGAATGCAACAAGGGTATGTGTTGCCAAAGTCATTGATCCTAAAAGTAATCCCGCAATTAGAAGCATTAACGGTAGAAGATTTGGATAAACACTTGTTCTACAATCCTGTAAAGAGTTTCCCTGAAGGGTTTTCTGAAGAAGATAAAAAACAACTTACCGATGCCTATGGCAAAATGGTTTCAGAAAAAATCATTCCGGCCTACAAGTCATTGCATACATTTATGAGTACGGAGTATCTAAAAGCAGGTCGAGAAAGTTCTGGTATTTCAGATGTTCCAAACGGGGCAGATTTTTATAATTACCAAATCAAGTTATACACAACCACCAATATGACAGCCGATCAAATTCACGAGTTAGGATTGGCAGAAGTTGCTCGTATTTCCTCAGAAATGGAAACAATAAAAGAACAGGTTGGGTACAAAGGAGACCTGAAATCGTTTTTTGACCATGTGCGCAACAAGAAAGAGTTAATGCCATTTACCGAGCCGCAACAGGTCATTGATAATTTTAATGCGATTCATGACCGTATGAAACCGCAGATCGAGAAATTATTTGATGTGAAGCCAAAAACTCCTTTCGAAGTGCGCCGCACCGAAGCCTTTCGCGAAAAATCTGCAAGTGCCGAATATAACCCAGGGTCTCTGGATGGTACTCGTCCGGGTATTTTTTATACGCCGATCCCAGACGTGACCAAGTACAATACCTATAGTGATGAATCTTTGTTTTTGCATGAAGCCATTCCTGGACATCACTATCAAATTTCGTTAACGCAAGAGAGTACTGAGCTTCCAAAATTCAGAAAAACATTGTGGTACAGCGGGTATGGCGAAGGTTGGGCTTTATACAGCGAGTCGTTGGGTAAAGAGCTGGGGCTATACACAGACCCTTATCAATATTTCGGGATGCTGGGCGCTGAAATGCATCGTGCCATACGTTTGGTAGTCGATACAGGATTGCATGCCAAGGGCTGGACCAGGGAGCAGGCTATACAGTATTCATTGGATAATGAAGCCGAGTCTGAGGCTGGGATAACTTCTGAAATTGAACGTTATATGGCCAACCCCGGTCAGGCACTATCCTATAAGATCGGACAATTAAAAATACGTGAGCTACGCGCTAAAGCCGAAGCAGCATTAGGTGACAAATTCGATATCCGACAGTTTCATAACGAGGTGCTAGAGACCGGATGTGTACCCTTGGCATTGCTAGAGGATAAAATCAACAATTGGATAGCCGCTAGTAAGTAGTATATCCTTTAGTACCCGGCTAGCGATCGTCTGTGACGGGTGCTGTCAAAGTATGTAAGGGTTACAACAAGTAAATCAACAAGCCAGTTTCAAAAAATTGAAGCTGGCTCGTTGTATTTTTGACTTAGTGTTGCGTGGCACACTAGTTACAAACTGGCAGCAGGGGGGGTATCAATTTAATCTATTTTTCTAAAAAAAACTTTTCATTTTCAGAATTGGTATTTTCGTTTTTTTGAATAGATTCTATTTCATAATCTTCCGTTAAATTAATCAGTAACTCCAAAAGTAGGTTCAAGTGTGAGAACTGAAAAAATACTTTGTTTTCAACGTAAGCAGCCTTTGAACTAATTATCGTATTATCTATCTCTCTAATTTTCGAATAGTCAATCGACTCTAGATTAATAACATTTTGTTTATCTATGGCAGTATTCGCTTTGTAAAGTGAATTTTTACTGAACCAACGTAATTGAGCTTGAAACAATCTCGAAAGCGAATCATTAACACTAAAAGTTTCCTTATATGTACAATTATGTATTACTTTTTTTGTTGAATATTTTTTTAAATAGCTATTTTCTAGGATGTCTCTAAATTTTTGTTTTAAATCAAGGTTGTAAATTACAACTTCGTCTAGTTGATTCCTTTTTGGAATGAGAAATAATGTGTCCTTCTTTTTTAAAAAATCAAGAGTGAATTTCTTTTCTATATAATTTATATGTGAGGCGATGACTTCACTTTCTAATAATGGTATTTTGACTTTACCATCTACATTTGATATACTTCCGATTTCCAATTTAGGATAAAAAACCTGCACCAAATCAATTGGTTTTTTAGAATCATTATCAAGAATTATAAATTCTTTGGATTGCGAAAAGCTAGTATAGACAATACAAAATAAAAAAGAGGTAATTAGTGTTTTCATTTTATTAGTTTTCTATCAATTTTGGATATTTCAAAATCTTGTGCTCGATTATTGCAACGTTAAATGTAAACGTCTGCACATGCAGAAGGGTAGAGGTCTGCGAATAAGCAAAAGGCGTTACACTTTTTAGTGTTTCAATTTAGTTGTAAAATAATAAAATTTGTGACGCAGACTTTATAAAATACGTAATTAACTTTAGACACAACACTAAAAGGCGTTGCGTTTATGTTGTGTTAGCCCCAGCTAGTGCTCATCTGTGACGGGTGCTGTCAAAGTATGTAAGGGTTACAACAAGTAAATCAACAAGCCAGTTTCAAAAAAATGAAACTGGCTCGTTGTATTTTTGACTTAGTGTTGCGTGGCACACTAGTTGCAAACTAGCGGCAGCTGGGGAAAACTTTGTTTCTAAATTAACTTAGAAAATCTTGTTTTTTAACTCAGTTCTTTGTTGGCAATAGTTATTGGACTTCAACTTGACTCCAAATCCCAGTTTCAGCAGTTTCTTGTGCATATTCTAGAAATGTTTTCGCTTTTCTTCCTAAAACTCGTTCAATATCATTAACTACCAGTTGATTTTTTGGATTGGTTAAAACATGACTAAATAAATACTCAATTAACCACACGACATCATTAGGTATTTGCATTTGTTTCATGCCATCGATATACTGCTCTAGCGTGATATCATAAAAATTCAAATTTCTTTTACTAGTTCTTGAAATGATATTCACAATATCTTTAAACGTGATTAATTCTGGACCAGTTACCTCAATAATTTCACCATTATAAGTATCATCCAGTAATACAGTTGCTGCTACTTCTGCAATATCATTTGCATCTACAAATGGAATTAAAACATCAGACATTGGTAATGCGACTTCTCCTGAAAGAATAGGATCTAAAAAGAAACTTTCGCTCCAATTTTGGTTAAACCACGAGGCTCGAACGATGGTGTAATTCATGTTAGAATCCATTACAATTTTTTCACAGGCTTCAGCTTCAGTTTCACCTTTTCCAGAAAGTAAGACCATTTTTTTCACACCTAATTCTTTTGCTAAATAGGTTAAACTCTCAATGGCTTCTTTGGCACCTGGAACAGCGAGGTCAGGATAATAAGTAACATACATTTTTTTTATACCTTCTAAAGCAGTGATCCACGTATCTTTATTATCCCAATCAAAGCTTGGTGATGCATTTCTTGAGCCAATTCTTGGTTCGATTCCTTTGTTTTGTAATTGTTCAACTACTCGGCGACCAGTCTTACCAGTTCCACCAATAACTAAAATGTTTGATTTCATAATTTTTGTTTTTTGAATTATGATACAAATCTATTGTAGCTGTGAACCAGTTACTTATTCAAAAAGAATTTTGATTTATTCGAAAAGAATTTTACGCTTGACTAGGTCTATAACCATACTTTTTTTCAAAAGCGTTAGAGAAAGAACCCAAACTATCATAACCTACAGCCCAAGCAGCTTCTTGAATAGTTTTTCGTTCGTTTTTTATTAAATTATGAGCTTTTTTTAGCCGTTCGTTTTGTAAGTATTTGAAAACAGGTACGCCAAACTGTGCTTTAAATTCTGTTTTAAGTTTATTTGTATTTGTTCCGATTTTATAGGCAAGCTCTGTTAAGGAAGGCGGATTTTCCAAATCGGATATTAAAATTTCTTGGGCTAGATTGATTTTTTCTATTTGCGAAGTATCAAGTTTTGTGTGTTGTTGTTTTGCCAATTGTCCAAAATAATGAGAAAATAAAGCTGTGATATGGCTTTTATAAAACATCATTTTAATTTCGCCTTCATAGGTATTGCTAAAGAACTGTTCAACTAATTGAAACATTTCTGGACTCATATTAAAAACTGGGCCTTCAACATAATGATCTTTTGGGTGAATTAATTGATATAGAAATTGTTCCAAGAATTGACCTTCACCATTAGGCAATTGGTCTATGTTTCTTATTGTTGTGGCGATTACTAAACATTGCAGCGATTTTAGTTTGGAAACATGATGTTCAAACTCTACCATATTATCAGCATAAAATGATAGCACCATACCTTTGGTGTGATGGAACTCTTTGGCTTTTCCATCAAATTTTACGTTAAGTTTAACATCACCTGAACCATAAAAGGCGATAGCTATTACTGGCTCATCAAAAAAACATGAATCTATTAAATTATTATCGGAAGAAGCCACTTCCAACAAGATTGTATAATCATTTATATCTATTATTTCACGATTCATTCTTATGAGTTATCCCAATCAAGTTTGTACATAACAATTGTATAAAACACATATATGTTTTATTTCAATTATATTTTATTACCCTTTGTAAATATTTATAAACACTTACAAACACTTATAAATATATAATTTATTGTAATACAAGCCTCCCTAAAATCCAAAATCCACCGCAATTATTTTTACGTATTTCCACAGTAGCGATACATTTTTTCAAAAAAAATATCTCCAGTATCAAAAAATGAAACAAAGGGCTTTTATTCTTGTATCCATAATTAGTAATATATTAAAATCAGATACTTATGTCTAAAGAAAATTTTGACCAAAAACTAAGCGTGCTTAATACCATAGCACCCAACGAAGTAAAAATGCCCAATATGCCTATCGATGCGATGCTGCAAGAAGCAGAAAACCTATTTGTATGGGCCAGTGAGGATAAAATGACCCTAACCAACAATTCTGGATTGGATTGGGATACGTTTGGAGAAGATCTACCCACCCGCGCCGGAGCCCTGCGCCATGCGCAATCGGTTTGGATCAGCGAACGCTATAGCCAGGAAGAGGCCAACAAAACCTGGAAACTCGAATCACCCAAAGCCTATCAATTGCGCGATGATCTGTTAGATGATTTTAGATATGCATTTAGAAAACGCCCGGATCTGTTAGCTCGGGTACGCCAAATTGCTAATGGGCGAGGGGATGCCAATATGATACAGGACCTAAGTGACCTAAGCATCCTTGGTGAAAGCAATCCCGAAGAGTTAACCGTATCCAAATTTAAAATGGAAAAACTGGATACAGCAGCCCAGCTATCCAGCGATATGGCCGAGTTACTAGCCAAAGCTAATGGAGCTACTCAAGAAAACTCCTTGGCCAAACTGGTACGTGATCGCGCGTTTACCCACTTAAAAGAAGCCTTAGACGAAGTGCGCGCAGCGGGTAAATATGTGTTTAAAAATGAACCAGAACGTTTTAAGGGATATGTAAATCAATATCTTCGAAGACAAAACGTATCACGTGTATAAAATCTGTGTCTCATAATCAGTTTGTAATGTCATCCCAAACTTGATTTGGGATCTCATCTTACCTGTTGACAGATATATTAATGAAATACTGAATCAAGCCTGTGCTGCACTCGTTTCAGTATTCAGCATGACGAATATTATAGATTTAACTATATATTTTTAATCCCGGGATCATTATAAGGGTCCCGGGATTTTTTTATGACCTCTGTATAACAAAAAACCTGCCCCATAGCTTATACAATATCGCCTGTATACAAAAAGACTATCCTTGTAGGTTACAAAACTCTTCCCGTATATATTATAAGTCTTCCCGTAGGTTGCTTATCTCTTCCTGATGATTACTTTAGAGTTCCCGTATATATCATAAAGCTCCACAGCACTATACATATGTGTCCCGTAGGTTAAAAACGTCTTCCCGTAACCTACAAACATGTCCACAGCCTACGGGGAACTCAAGTAACTATACGGGAAATACTATGCAGCTTACGGGAAGGCATTGTATGCTTACGGGACGAGTATGTATAGGTACGGGAGACGATGATCAACCGCTGTGGAGGGATAATTATGGTACGGGACGCCTGTGTATAAGGGATGGGTATTACAAGAGCAAATAAAAAAGCCTTTGTCACAATGTGATAAGTGCTTTTTTTGTTTTTTGATACGTTTTGACACTTAAAAAATATGATTTTGAAAAACACTAAAAGTCAAAACACCGGGTTTTGGAGTGAACCCTCAAAATTGGAAAGTATTCAGATTTCATAATCCCTTTTTACTTCTTTTTCGTCCCATTTTTAATAGGTCTCAGCACTTTTTATAAGATAGTTTGTGCACAAGAGCCAATATTTGATGTAAAGTAGTTTTAATAGTGCCATTTTAGGTTTATATCCACTATTCATTAACCACTGATTATGGTATTAATATTTGAAATATGCAATTATCAAATCCAAAGAAAATCGGCTTATCTCGGGCCATATGTACTGCCCTGATCCTATTGTTTTGTCTTATGGCGGCTTTGGCACAGGCCCAGGACGGCACGGTCAGGGTGATCGAGACCAAATCCAGGAACCGTATCGCTTTTTTTGCCGAGAACAGGACCTTTACAGACTATGATGTGCTATTCGAGGTAAAGGGCTCTAATTTTGGACAGAGTAGAGCCAAACCCCGGTGGATCAGGGTTCCGGCAGCATCCAGGGTTCACTTGAAGACCATCATTTTATTTCGGGGCAAACAACCGGTCTACACCAAAACATTAAAAACAAATGACAGTTTATCAAAACGGGCCTTGAAAAAGGAATTCGAGGCATTGGATATCCCACCGCCCAAGGTCAAGCCAAAGAAACAGATCACTATCTATACATCCAAGGGATGCGATGCTTGTGATAGTATTGTAAGGCGACTCAATTCTCAAAATTTCATCTTTAGAAGTGTTTCCTTGGATGAAAACCCCGAAATAAAAGAACAGTTGGGTCAATTTTTGTCCAAATCAACCCAGGAGATGGATTCTTTATCCAGTCCCATAATAAGTCTAGGAGGCAAGCTCTACAGCTGGATCACCACTTTCGACCGGATGATGGAGGAAGTAGAAAAAGAGTAAGACTGTTTTATGTCATGGCACCACTTGTAAAGCAACAAGAAGGTATTTGCTGGAGCCAGGAGGTAAGAATAAAGAAGTTAAGAAGTCAGGAGTGAAGTATTGAAAGATCTAAATAATCCAAGAATCCAACACTCCAGTAATCGAACAACCCAAATAATAACATATCGTCAAAAAAAGCTACCCCACAAAATTTAACGAACTAAACAAATCGTAAACATAGTTGTGTTGCATCATATGAAAGAATAAAAAAAGTACGAACCATTAAAAAGTAAACACACTATGAGTATGATCATGAAACAAATCGAAATGATCGAACGTATCGATCGATTAATCCGTTTACAAGCTACAGGATCGCCAGACCAATTGGCGATTCGATTAGGAGTCTCAAAAGCCAAGGTATATCGTGTCATAAGTACGATGCGCAGTTTAAATGCACCTATTCTGTATGACGTAAGCATTCAGAGCTTTGTATATGAAGCATTGGTAGGGTTTAGGTTTGGGTTTTATGCCAAAGAAGCTCATCACAATGAATTGCCAACATATGCATAAACTATTAAGGATTAATTAAAATAAAAAAATGCCAGTTTCATTTTTTGAAACTGGCAGCCATTACTATTGTAAAAAATGAGGTTAACTGGATTACATAGTATTGTAAAGTCTATCATCTTGTTAGGGATGATGTCTATGGTGTTTGCACAGCCCCCTGTTGTTGATACACCAACTGTCCCTCAAACTTCTAGTATGCAGGTGGTCACTCCTGGTTTTAATCGTGGAGGTGTGCATCAAGGTTTCCCGGCTTCGCAATTCTATAGCACTCGGCAACAGCAAAATCAGCAACCTATAGACGAGGTAGCCCAGCATCAAAGATTGCAAGAAGAAAAGCAAAAAAGAGCACAAGCATTGATTAACGAAGCAGTAAGTCATTTTTCTACTTCCTATAGCCTTCCTTCTTATTCTAACAAAAAAGGAGCAGATAGATACCGAAAGGCATTTGCCTCCTTAGAGACTATGGAGAAAAAACGGTTTTCTGTAAGAGAAGCCGTTTTTACGGTCGAGAATGCTTTTTACGAACAAGAAACAGATTACAGCGAGTTTGACAAAGTGATCCAAGAAAAAATCAATTACATACATAACAACCCGTAGAATACGGTTTTGTAACCGATCCCGTAGAGTGGAAATATAGTAGTGCAAGAAATTATCAAGGCAATCAAACAATTCTAGAAATAGATAGTGATAGATTTTTGTTTGGATTGGTTAAATAATGCAACATGTGAGCACGAGCAAGATGCTTGGGCCAGCGAGGGGACCGGCACCAGCATTTTTGATATCAAATACAGGTAACCCGGTGACTTCACTTATCCACTTGTTGTATTGTTTGGTACTACCACACTTACCAGAGAAAAAAATAGCGCCTTCCACAATTATTGTTTTAATCATTCATCTATAACATTCCTATCCCATAGGACCAAAGATCATTGCTTTGTCTTCTTTGTCTAATTGCTCACAACTTTTGGAGAAGCTACTATCATCTAGTTTAATATGAAAACGAATATTTTCTTCCTCAGCAGAAGAAATTACAGGAAGCCAACGATAGGGTAAATCCAGTGCCGTTTCTTTTGGATTTGTGAGGTTAAGAATGGTATACTGTCCTTTTTGATATTGAAATCCGGTAGGTTTTTCAAAACTCAATTCGATCTTTTTGTCATCGACTTTTTTACGATCCAAAAATGGAACAATTCGTTGATCAACATACTTGACCTTATTATATTTTGACCAAATTTTATCACGATTCATTTGCAAAGCCGCCAAAAAGCCTCCTTGAATTGAACCTTCAAAACCGCCCCCCGGGAATGCCCATGCCGATGCAAAATACAGATTTGGAATCAAAAAGTTATTTCTAAATCGGTTACTTGCTGTTTGTTCTTTAGTTTGAGCATAACCATATACAGATCCACTAGGATTCATGGTATATCTTTGAATGGTTTTGGGGGTAGAAATTTCATAGTATTCAATACTATTTCTAATTCCCGGGAACTGCTTTTCTAATCGTTCCAATAGAACTTGGGCTATTTCTTCCTTTTTTGCCTTATAGTCTACGTCATTTAAATTTTCCCAATTTTCAAGATAATCAACTGCGCAGATTACACCTTCATATTTGTTGGGTGGCGTCAGTCCAGAATCTACCTTGTTATAATCTACAAAAATGAATCTACGTTTGGACCAATCTCCATGGTGGTTTTTTTTAATATCCCTTAAGGTATTTACATCATCTCCTTGAAAAACATTTGAGTAGTGTTTTACACCAAATTTTGCTACATCAGTCTTAAAGCCGAGATACATGCACAATAGAGAACAAGAATTTGATTTCGAATTGATTTTTTGTTGAAGCTGTGTGGAATAGGGTTCATCCAGCATCGCTGGCACCAAAGGAATGGCACAATTGGCTACAACATTATCGCATGAAATAGTGATAGGTTCAGAACTTTTATTAAAACTATCACAGAAGGTGACTCCAGTCACTTTGCTATTATGGGTAATGATTTTCTCTGCAGTTTTACCTAATAAAATACTGCTGCCATTTTTTTCTATATAGGAGGCTAGGTAATTGGAGAGCTGTTGCGAACCTCCTTTTATGAAGTGACCTCCGGCCTCAATAAAGCCTGAAAATGGCATACCAAAGTAAAACATAGATAATGTATAAGGGTCGTCACCCCAATACGCAATGTGTGCTACGAGATCTAGTTTTGCATTTTCATTGGTAATATACTTGTCCAACCAAGATCCAACCGTATGTCGAGTTGCTTCTACAAGGTTGGGGTAAAGCAACGGCATCAACGGATAAATCAATTTTCGTTTTAATGGTGTACGGGGTAATTCGACTGCTTCCTTTCGTATTCCAGAAATTAATTTTATAAAGCGTTTGATACCTTTTTCGTCTTCAGGATATCGATCTATTAATGCCTTGGTTGCTGCCTCATATCCATGTGGAAACACAAAATCTTCTTTATTAGAAACTACTCCATAGAACTCTGGTACTTGTACGAATTGAACATTCCTATCTACTTCAAGCATTTTAAAAATATTCCTTATTGGGCCGTTTTCAGTTAGTCCACTCATTTCGTGTAGACCGACTTCTATAATTAAATCACCTCTTTTGAAAGTGGTTGCACAGCCCCCAGGTTTATGATGTTGCTCTAGTAAAAGTACTTTTTTTCCGAATTTTGAAAGTGTGGCTCCTGCGACTAATCCTGCCAGTCCACCGCCTATGATAATGGTATTGTATTCCATGACTAAAAAAGAGTTTTAATTTATTGGCAATTAATTGGTTGAATAGAGAATAAAGTTATCAGGTTGACACCAGTTTAATAATGATAATGATCAGTTTTAAACGTAAAGTTCTAAACTCGGAATCGAGCTTTGGTAAAGCGGTAAATTAAATGGGAGAGTTGAAAGTTTTTCGTTTTTGCACCTTACCTTTTTCTTAGCGCATTGTGAGGCAATACAATTGTATAATAGTAATTATTTTTATCTAAAGAGAGTCTAGACATAGAAGTTTTCCATAAAATAGTAAGGCAACTTCCCAAAATTTGAAATATCATTTAGGCTCTAAAGACATCACATAGTCATAGCTCTCATTTAAATACACAGCAAGTTCATCTAAATCTTCTAGCATGCTGTCGGGTATTAATATATATCCCTTCATTGTGGCACCATAAGATTTGTATAAGGTGGTTTCAAACTTTTTTAAATACTTTTCTTGTACGTCTTTTGAAAATCGAATGCCAATCTCACCATCTTTATTGAACAACGAAAACATGTATCCATTTGCCGAAGTGTAAGGCATCGTTTTACCCTTTCTTTCAAATCTGGGGCATTTATCGATCAGTTGATCATAGATGGCTAATTTTTCTTCCCACATAACGCAGTTTGTTTACTAGGTTTGTAACAAGGTAGTTATAAACCATTGAACAGTCAAAACCTATTACCAAATAACAAAACCGCCTTCTTGGCGGTTTTGAATAAAGCAAACTGCGTCATATGACGATTATGTTACAGTTTATTTACTATTTTGTTTCGGGCAAACCTAAAACAAATAATTAGAATGTACCAGAGGGAAAATATCCCTTTTTGATCGGGGTGTTTTCTGGAGAACAGGGGGTATGGTTTATGGTATTATAAACAAATAAAAGAAACTGTCTAAAAAGTAAAAGAAACAAAATTCTGTCATTTCGACTCCGCTCAATGTGACAGAAAACATTACTTTTTAGACAGCCTCTCTAGTTATCCAATATGTAAGTGTTTTTTACTAAAAACCTTTAAAGGCTTCGGCATTCTTCACCAAAACAAGAACATCATATTTAAAAATAACCTTTTTAAAAGCATCAGAGAAACTAGAATATGCATGTTCTCTAAGTGGGGTCAAATCTAAAACATAATACTTCTTTGTTATCGTTGGAAGGACCTTTTGCACCTCTTCGGGAAACTTTTTTGTGTTATCAAATGCGACTACCGGATCTGGAGTAAAGGGATTTCCTGTTGCTGTTTTACCCGTAATCCCCATGACAACAAAATGTAACGAATGCATGTCGTTTGTGATGGCCAATTCACTGGCCATGTTTGAAATGTCATAGATATTTGTTCGGGTTAATCCTTTTGCGGCATGATTGGCTCCCAGCTTAAAAATTACCTTTGGGGTATTATTTTTCTTTTTTGCCTCTCTATAGTATCGTAAAAAATTACTTTTCATTAATTGACCTCGAGTATTATTGTTCTTATAATACTCTTTTGTGATGTTGTTATAGGCATAGATTACTTTAGTGTTCCATAGCTGATTGATCATTTCAATTTCTTTTTCGTCTTTAGCCAGTTTTAGTAAATCTTTGTGTGTTTTTTCGTCATATTTAAAAATATACGGGGCGTTATAATCTTTATTGGTTATCGCTTCTTGATAGGCCATCACGGCCTCTTTTTTCAACTCTTTTAGTTTCTTTTTTAAGGGTTGATGGCTCGTGGTTTTTATGATATAGTCAAAATTGAGTCGAAACTGAACCATAAATGTCTGATCGATACCCCAAATATCTCCTTGCTTCTTTACTACATTGGTAAATAGCTCATAATCATCTTCATTATTGTAAAAGGGAATAGAAAACTGAAATTCTTGATGTAGCTTTTTTGCATTATCAATCGGAGTACTAGACGCGGCTATTTCTTTTATTTTTTCAGCGGCGATGGCATCGGTCTCTATGCACAATGTATGGTAACCATAGGGTTGTGCAATATTATATAAGGCATTCGTAAAAATACCCACTTCTTTAATTCCGTGCTGTTCACCTACAAAAGTAAACTGGCTGTTTTCTAGTCTTTTTTTTACAAAATCAATAAATTTTTGGTCAGATAAATTCTCGACTTCAAAACTATAGCCTGCAAGTTGAATTTCTTTTTTTTGGGCATTCAGGCTAAAAGTGGTAAAAAGTAATACGACACAAAAAGCATACATTAAAATTTTCATAGAATCTTGTTTTTAGATTGATATGTCAAAAATAAGTCCTTCATGAGTCGGTTTTTTTACAATATCGGTGAACTCAAATACTTCGATGATAGGTATAGCGTATAACTGCGTGAACTGATATATTTTGACGATGAAGGCATTTTGATAGAGCAAAAACTTGGGTTATTGCATAATTGTAGAAGTGTTGCTTTGTCAATATTTGCCTATTTTTAGAATCCAAAAATATATCTAGAATGGATGTGCAATCACCTAAATTGCCAATACAATGGAGAATAATGATCGTTTTGATTGTTGGAACTGTAATGTACGGAATCATCTCTGTTGCGTCCAATTTTAGAGAACCACCCGGGCTCGACCCTTTCTTCACTTTGCTGATGATGGGTATTATATATGCTGTTTTTGAAACGTTGCATCAGTTACAGAAAAAAATGATCCTTCGCAAGGCTAGTAATTTTTGGATGTTTACCAGTAGTGCTTTGGTAGGAACCCTTTTGTTTTTGATATTGTTTTATTTTTATAAATGGTTGGATCATTTTATCCTCAAAAGTGAACCGCCCATGCTGCAACATATGGTATTTGCTGTATTGATTGGACTTTCTTTGTCAACCGTATTGGGTTTGATCCTTCTTACATTTAATTGGAGAAATCAATTTTATATATCGCATATCCAAAATGAAGAATTTAAAAAAGAAATTATAAAAGCCAATCTGTCGATTTTAAAAAACCAACTGGACCCTCATTTCATGTTTAATAATTTCAACACACTGTATTATCTTATTGATGAAGACAGTAAGTTGGCGCAGCAGTTTCTGAAAAATATTGCGGCCGTATATCGATATATCCTTCAAAATAACGAAGAAGCTCTTATCCCGATTTCCCAAGAGTTTGAAATGGCAAAACAATATCTGGTCCTTATTAAAGAGCGCTATAAAAATGCATTGCAGGTTCATGATACTATTGATGAAGCATTGTTAAGGAACAAAAGTTTACCTCCGTTGGTATTACAACAATTGATAGAAAATGCTGTAAAACATAATCGTATCGACGAAAATTCACCTTTACATCTCTATCTTGAAGCAGATGCATCTTATTTTATAGTAAAGAACAATTATAATCCTAAAATTACTGAACATACCACAGGGACAGGACTAGAGAACATAAAAAAAAGGTATAACTTTCTCACCAAACAAAAAGTACATATCTCTCAGAACGATAGTGAGTTTAGTGTTGCAATTCCCTTAATCCCAACGTCAAATGAATATTAATGCCGTCCTCATAGAAGATGAAGCTGCTGCCAGGGATCATTTTTTGAAATTGATTACCAAAATTGATAATAACATCAATATCTGTAAACAAATTGCTACGGTAATAGAAGCTGTCGAGTGGTTTTCAACCCATAGAGACGTAGACTTAATTTTTATGGATATACAGTTGTCTGATGGTATTTCATTTGACATCCTGGAGAGAGTAGAGATAGATATTCCTATTATTTTTATTACAGCATATGACCAGTATGCTCTTAAAGCTTTTAAAACTAGTGGGATTGATTATCTATTGAAACCCATCTCTATAGAAGACCTTGAAGGTGCGCTGGAGAAGTTTTATAAAACCAATAAGAATATTGAGTGGGCGATTAGAAATATAGATATTGCGCAATTAATTAAGAGACATGAGAAGCAAAACTTCAAGGAACTATTTTTGGTAAAGTCAGGAAACAGTATGATTCCGGTGAAAACCAATGAAATTGCTTATTTCTATCGGGATCGGCTAATTTTTGCCAAAAGTTTTACTGGCGAATCATATTTATTGGACCACTCTCTTAATCAATTACAGACGATGTTGGATCAAGAAAAGTTCATTAGGTTAAATCGACAACTTTTGGTGAATCTTGATGCAATACATAAGTTGGCCACACATAAACCGGGTCAATTATCGGTGATTTTAACTCCAGATTATAGTGCCGAAATAGTTTTGAGCCATGAGCGTTCAAAGTGGTTAAAACTTTTTTTTGAAAGGAAATAACATTAAAAACTTGGTATCTTATATTAAGAAAATCTTAACCTCTATAAAACCAAGTTATCCCTATTTTTAGCCCCAGTAAACACAAATCAACTCAACTATAACATGCAAAAAATTATTCTTTTATTCGTTAGTACCCTGTTTGTAGTTTCTTGTCAGCCACCCAAAACAGCGGTAGATTTATTGGTTATCAACGCCAATGTATATACTGTTGATGACTCAAACCCAAAGGCAGAAGCTTTTGTCATTGCAGATGGTAAATTTGTAAAAATAGGCAGTACAAAGGATATTCTTAAAAGCTATTCGGCATTAGATACACTGGATGCAAAAGGAAAAACAATTGTTCCCGGATTAATTGATGCCCATTGCCATTTTTACGGTTTAGGATTACAACAGCAAAAAGTAGACCTTACCGGAACAAAAAGCTATGATGAGGTATTGCAGCGTATTGCAGCTTTTCAGAAGGAAAAAAATCTGAGTTTTATAACCGGTAGGGGTTGGGATCAAAATGATTGGGAGGTAAAAGAATTTCCTACCAAAGAAAAGTTGGATAGCCTTTTTCCAAATACACCTGTGGCAGTGAGAAGAGTCGACGGTCATGCCATGTTGGTGAATCAAAAGGCATTGGATATGGCCAAAATCACAGTAAATACTACGGTAGAAGGAGGAGAGATTGTGAAAAAAGATGGAAAGCTCACAGGGGTGTTGATTGATAACCCTATGAGACTTGTAGAGGCTGTTATTCCTGACCCTAGGGTACATGAACAGGTACAGGCTCTTAAAGACGCAGAAAAAATTAATTTTAGTTACGGTTTGACTACGGTAGATGATGCGGGATTGAGTCCACAGGTAATCGCCCTGGTAGATAGCCTTCAAAAAAAGGATGAATTAAAGATAAGAATGTATGCCATGGTGAGCAATGTACCGGCGTATATAGAGCAATACTTAAAGAGTGGCGTTCATAAAACGGATAGATTAAATGTATCTTCCTTTAAGGTATATGCAGATGGTGCTTTGGGATCTCGTGGTGCTGTATTGAAAAAACCGTATTCAGATCAGGAAAATCATTATGGAGCTATGGTGATAGGTACTGATGAGTTTAAAGAACTGGCAAAAAGACTAGCAGGGTCTCCTTTTCAGATGAATACCCATGCTATTGGCGATTCTGCCAATGCCGTTGTAATGAATACCTATTATGAAGTGCTTAAAAATAAATCTGACCGAAGATGGAGAGTAGAACATGCTCAAGTTGTTGCTCCTGAAGAATTTGAGATCCTTAATGATAATCTCGTGATGAGTGTGCAACCTACCCATGCTACCAGTGATATGTACTGGGCCGATGAACGATTAGGAGAAGAACGTATTAAAGGAGCCTATGCCTATAAAGACCTATTGGAAAAGACGGGTAAGATTGCCCTGGGTACAGATTATCCTGTAGAACATGTGAGCCCTTTTTATACCTTTTATGCTGCAGTAGCTAGAAAGGACTTAAAGCAATATCCAAAAGCAGGTTTTCAGAAAGAGAATGCGCTTACCCGAGAAGAAACGTTGAAAGGAATGACACTTTGGGCCGCATACAGTAATTTTGAGGAAACCGAAAAAGGAAGTATTACCAATGGGAAATTTGCCGATTTTGTCGTTTTGCAAGAAAATATAATGGAAATTGAAGAAGACAAAATACCAAACATACAGGTAAATGCTACCTATGTAAATGGAGAAAAGGTATTTGGTAAAGATTAATTCTTAACGACCGGGGAGCATAGAATGTTCAATTTCTATCTCCCTCCGTTAGCTTGTAAGTCGGCAATACATAAATCGTCTAGTTCGGGTACGCTGTCTCCCATTCCCATAATACCTGAACTAAATTCTATTGCTGCTTCCATAAGACAATTAGGCACATTGCAATGTCCATTAGAATCAGGATCTTCATGATCAGATTGTAACGGAGTACCAATATTGACCAATCCCAATAAATGAGCGAATTCATGATTTAAAGCTGCAGTTTCTATATCACTAAGTGAAGGGCCACCTGGTCGCGAGCCTCCTAATCGGCGCAAGGTGCCTTCATAAATAACCACCGAGGTATTTAAATAAGCCGTTCCTAGTGTTATCTGTTCTGTGGTATCGTCTTCTTTACTACCATCTGCAAAATATACATAGACAGTAATGTCATCACCGGCATTGAAAAGAGTACGAGTATCATTTTCTATTTCTGCAATTTCTTCCGTGGTAAATGGGGCCTTGTTAGCAGACGACACAGTACGCAGATTGATGGTTATACCATCGGGTTTGAATACTCTATTCTCTAGAAATTGTCTAAAATTATTAACCGCTGTTGCGGTGGGTTCAAACCCTTGTACGGCAACCATCTCGACTGTTAAACTTTTGAAATTGGTATCACTTAACAAATCATTGGCCGAAGTTCCCAAGGGTTGTCTGTTGGCCGCTTGTGAAGGATTGTTATCAAAGGGTGAATCATTATCATCATCAGAGCATCCAACAAGAATAAAAGAAGATATAAAAAGGTAACTTAGGAATTTTGTTATTTGCACGGTATCTATTTTTTTCTGTATTGGTGGTAAATTAGTAAATTTACTACACACCAGTTTTTAGGTTTAACATTGTTTTTAGAATAGAGTTTTAGCCACAAACATTGTACCAGTAATGCTAAAATGCTATAAAATTAAGTTGGCAATGTTAGTCGAGCTAAATAATCATAACTTTCTCCTTCCAGTATTAATTCGCATAAAAATCCATGAGCATTGGCAGCATTTTGTAAAGTATTGAAGTCTATATATAACCAGTCAAACCAATCAGATTGTTTATTTTTATATTGTAATCGATACTGCATTTCGCCATAATATCCTGCAGAAGCGTCTATCCAAAAACCTCCATCTTCATCAGTAAACAAGTATGAAATATCTGAAGAATCTATAAGTACTTGTCCGTTTGGGTGCAATAGTGTTTTAATGTGGGATAAAAATCGATCAATATTATTTAATTTACCAATAATTCCGCTCCCGTTCATAAGTAATAATAAGGTATCAAATTTTACATCTTGAAGATGATAAACATTTTCAACATAGGCCTGGCGAACCCCTCTTTTTTTGGCAATTTCAATACCGCCTTGAGAAACGTCTATTGCAGTTACATCCAGCTTTTTTTCATTCTGAAGATATAAACTATGACTTCCAGCGCCGCAACCAATGTCCAATGTTTTTCCTTTGGATAAATCCAATGCTCTTTGCTCTATTGATGGCATCTCTTGGTAAGATCTGAAGAGATAGGCCGTAGGAATTATATCATCATCAAAATCTGGTGCCTGAACAATAATATCTTCAGTAGAATTCTGATTGTAATGGTCTTTTATTGCTTCTCCAAAAATATCTTTGCTCATAATGCTATTTGGTAATCCTTAAGGTGTAATTTTGTACCTATGCAAGAATTTATTGATCAGTTGCCACAGTTGGCCAAAGATAAACATAACGAAAACAAAAAGTTCTTTGCGAAGCTTAAAAAAAAGCCACCAAAGAAACTTGACCAGATGATGCAGCAATTGCATGACGAAGAGTTTGAAAGAACAGATTGCCTGGAATGTGCAAATTGCTGTAAAACTACGGGGCCATTATTCACAGATAAGGATGTGGAAAGAATTGCCAAATTCTTCAAAATGAAACCTCAAAAATTTGAAGAGCAATACTTAAGACAAGATGAAGATGGCGATTTGGTGCTGCAGCAAGTACCATGTACTTTTTTGGGCGCAGATAATTATTGTTCTATCTATGAAGTAAGACCTAAAGCCTGTCGCGAATACCCACATACAGATCGTAAAAAGTTTCAGCAGATCTCAAACCTTACTTTAAAGAATGTTACAATTTGCCCGGCAGCTTATAATATTGTTGAGAAAATGAAGGCAAAAATGCCTTTATAAAAAAGTACTCCCATGCTTTTACAAAAAACATGGGAATACTTTAACCTAATCGGGTGTATGTCTTATTTTGGATCTATTATTATAATCCTTTTTTTAAATCCTCTATAGTTTTAGCCATTACAACTCCAGGTAATTTAATTGGAGCTGCTACTTGCGCAAGAAAAGTACCTTTTACTTCTCCTGTTTTAAAAGTCGTAAAACCTATTCTATAAAGTCCAGCGGTTAACGCTTTAAGAGGGTCGCTAGCTTCACTTTTATATCTTAATAAAGAGTTGTAACTGCTTCCGCTGGGTTGTTTTGGCATTTCACCACTATCATCATTACGTTCTAGTGTAACCCATTTAGCTGCTTTTACAGCTTCATCGCTAATTTTATCTTTACTTATGATATCTGATCGCTCCAAAGTGATATAGGTATCAAAATATTCTTCTGAGCCAGCATTTTCTTCATAAGACTTGGACATTGTAGCACCTTTAACTTTGGTTTTTCCTACCGGAGACATCATTCTCACTCCTAATTCTGGAGCAACCGCTGGAATCCATACGTAGATATAGTAAAACTTCTTATTGTCTTTTACTTCATCTTCATTACCTGGAGCAGCATACCCAAGATATGTAACGACATCTGTATAAGGTACTTTGATAGTCTTTGGACCAATCTTTTTTTCAGTTAAACCACCGAATTTTTTTAATTTTTGAGCCTGTGAATCAACAGTACATAGCAAAGCAAATGCACTGAGTAGAATAAGGATCTTTGTTTTCATAGTTAATTGATTTAGTATTACTTATTAATTAGGTAATATACACCCGGTTAGTGTTGTTGTAAAGTAATTTACTTTTTGATGGACTTCTAAGGTATGATAATTATTCTCAAATAGGAAAATTTGAACTAAAAATTAGCGGCCAAAAAAACGATTGGATAATTTTTGTTGAAATAGCAAGAATATCTTGAGTTATATGTTATTTATATAATAGATATTTCTTTCTTTTTTCTTTGTAAGCCCTGAGACCTTCACTCCATGATTTTTTAATTTGTGTGGCACTTACTCCATCAATAATTTGTTGTTGTAATTTCTGGGTGCCGGCATGCGCAGTAAATGACTTTGTGTTAAAGAATTTTTCCTTGTCTTTGGAGTTTTTATAGGCATTAACCAACCATTCAAGATTTATTCTACTTAGCCGTGGGATTTTTCTAAGGTCATTCCCATAGCATACTTCACCCCGATGTTTAGGGTATTTTGCTCCAAAATTAGGTTTCGGAGTATAGGCATAATCATATTTCTCTATTGCTAAATCTGGAGATCCATAAATTTGAAACTGTGTTTCTGTACCGCGACCGGCATTAATGGTGGTACCTTCAAAAAAGCCAAGACTTGGGTACAAATTGATAGCTTTATCATTTGGTAAATTTGGTGATGGTCGAATAGGTAGACTATATGCAGTTTTATGTGTATAATTTTTAACCGGAATAATGGTGATATCACACGTAAGCCCTTCTCCCAGCCAACCTTCGCCATTCACCATTTTGGCATATTCGCCAATGGTCATTCCATGCACCAAAGGAATTGGGTGTACTCCCAAAAAACTAGTATGTTCGGGCTCCATAGTGGGGCCATCTATATAATGTGCATTTGGATTTGGGCGATCCAGAATAAGGACAGGAATATTATTTTCTGCACAAGCCTGCATTACATAATGCAACGTTGATATATAGGTATAAAATCTAACGCCAACATCTTGAATATCGAAGACTACAATATCAATTCCTGAAAGAGATTTTTTGGATGGTTTTTTGTTTTTTCCATATAATGAAACAACAGGAAGTCCTGTCTTGATATCTTTTCCGTCTGCAACCAATTCTCCTGCATCTGCTTTACCTCTAAAACCATGTTCTGGCGCAAATACTTTCTTAATTTTGATATTCCTTGATAATAATGAGTCAACTAGGTGGGTATATTGTTTAAATTTAAGAGCGCGCATTCCTTGCTCACTTTCAAATATTGTGGCAATATTGGGATATTTAAAAATTACTGATGTTTGGTTTCCAACTATGGCTACATTTTTTTCTTCTAGTAAAGGTAAATATTCTAAGGTTTGATTGGCACCAACAAGAATGGGTTGAGTAAGAACAGTTTCTGTGGTTTTTTTCTTAGTGATGGTATCCAGAACTTCCTCATTAACTTCTTGTGAAGATACTTTTGTACTACTTCCACAAGAAATAAGAACCGTACAAAAGAATAAAAATGTATTTTTGAATGCATTTCTAATAAAAACCATAGTTAAGCTTGAATTTCGAGTATTTTATAGCCAAACGCCTCATCAAAGGTAAGGAACATAAAAGTAGCATTTCGACTCCAATTATAAAAATTGCCATTTCGGCTATTGCCATTGGAATGATAATGATGCTAATTACCGTTGCTACGGGCATAGGTTTACAACGTAAAATACGCGAAAAAGTTGCCGCATTTAATGGACATATACTGGTTACTAGTTTTGATAACAATAGTAGTGTAGAATCTTTAATCCCAGTTTCAAAAAACCAACAGTTTTATCCTGATTTTCCTGAAGTTAGTGGTATTGTACATATGCAGGCAGTTGCTACCAAAATGGGACTTATACGCACTGCCACAGATTTTGACGGGGTAGTGGTAAAAGGAGTAGATAAAGATTATAATTGGAATTATTTTAAAGAATACCTCGTAGCTGGTAAGCTACCTGATTTTAGCGCAAAACTAAATGATGAGATTCTTTTGTCTTCTCACATAGCCAATCGGTTAGGACTCAAAATAGGTGATAAAGCGATTACTTATTTTTTAAAGAAAAAGGCCAAATCAAATTCACAACCATTTATACGGGCTTTCAAGATTGTGGGTATTTATAATTCGGGATTTCAGGAGTTTGATGAGACGTATCTTTTTGCAGATATTCGACATATCCAGCGTATGAATAAATGGAAAAAGGATGAGGTTGGAAATTTTGAAGTCTTCATTGATGATTTCAATGAGATTAACTCAAAGGGACAGGAGATTTATGAAAATATTCCTTCGACACTAGATAGTCAAACCATTACCCTGAAGTATGCAACAATTTTTGAATGGCTTAAACTTTTTGACCTCAACATAATTGGGATCATTGCTATTATCATTCTGGTTGCTGGTATTAATATGATCACGGCATTATTGGTGCTAATTTTAGAAAAAACCCCTATGATTGGGATACTAAAAGCACTAGGTACATCGGATTGGAGTATACGAAAAGTGTTTTTATATAATGCAGCGTATTTAATATTAATAGGTCTATTCTGGGGAAATTTGATCGGTATTGGTGTATTGTTTATTCAAGACCAATATGGTGTGGTAGGGCTCAATCCTGAGACCTATTATGTGAGTACAGCTCCAGTATACATTAATGCCGGACATATTCTATTACTTAACCTGGGTACAATGCTATTGTGTTTATTGATGTTATTGATTCCATCTTTTATAGTTTCAAAAATATCCCCTACAAAATCTATCCGTTTCCAATAGTTTTACAATGAAAAAGGGGAAGAATTTCTTCCTCCCCCAAATCCCCTTATTTAGTCTGTTTTAAAACTCCAGACTTGACCAATTGAAACCCCTTGTTGATCGTCTTTAACAACGACTCTCCAAAAGTATTCTTTATTTGCATCTAGTGTTACTTCTGCAAATGAGCTTGCTAAGTTTTCGGCGAATAGCGCAGGAGGGTTGGTTTCCCCAAAGTATACATCATAGAGCAGAGGATCTCCATCGGCATCTGCGCCATTCCACTCTAATGTTATGTTGTTTTCTGTTAAAGTAGATCGTAATGCTGGAGTAATTAATTCTGGAACATAAGGAATTGTGTTTATCCCAGGATCGGGTTCTGTGATAAAAGCTTGAACCGATGTGTATGGACTTTCGTTTCCATTATTATCAAATGCTTTTATTCTCCAGAAGTAGGTAGTTCCTTTTTCAAGATTGAAAATTACTGAAGTTTGAGACGTATTTGCCGTAAGTAAAATATTTTCAAATGTAGGTTGCGTAGCAATTTCAATCTCATACATAAATTCATTCGTAATATCAGAGGTAGCGGGGTTCCATTGAAAATTTAAATCAAAGTTGGTGCATACCAAATTGTTTGTAGGGTATACCAAACTGGGTATCGTTGGAGTCGCATCAATATTGAAAGGATCTTTGAGCGTAATGCTTCCTTCATCATCGCTACAACCTAAAAGTAGCAATGCGGTACATATGGTGATATATATATTTTTCATTTGTTTTTATTTTTGATTATAAAGGGTAACAAAACCCTGTCTGCTATACAGACAGGGATGTTCTAGATTTACTCTTTAATGATTTTAAAAGTTCTGGATGTTCCTTCATTAATAGTTACAAAGTATACTCCTGTCGGAAGATTTTCCATAGGCAATTCAACTTTGCTGGCCACTACGCTATATACATTTGAAGAAACCACGGTTCCTATAGCATTGTGAATACTCACTGCCACCATATTACTTCCAAACTTAGGTAATGCTAAGGTAACATTAGCTTTAGTAGGATTAGGGAAAACAGACATTTGATCGAATAGGTCAATTGCGGTTGAGATTTTTCCCTCACAAGCAACGCTTGAAGTTACATCGATCTTATCTCCATTTTGAGCTTCGATAAGGAAGGTCTTGGTATCAAATTCACCAACTACTTGATCATTAACGCTTACAGTAAACGGAGCTGTACCTGTTTCGATTTCTACAACTACTTGTTTGTTGGCGGTCACACCACTTACAGATGTTTTACCATCTAGTATCGGGGCTTCTTCGATAACCAATTCAAAACATTGTTCACAGTTTTCATATCCTTCTATACTTATACATACTGGATAGGTTCCCGGCTCTAGATCGGTTACTAAAACATGAGAAGAAAAATTATACGTTTGGTTATTGATGGTGGTGACATAATCTAATTCCTGAACCGCGTTGATGAATATGGCTCCATTGTTTTTATCGGTACAGGTTTCACTATATGCTTGTACTTCAAAATTGTCTATAGGCAATTCATTAATTGGACACCCTTCAGTAACTGTTAATACCTGTGTAACATCGTTTGCTGCGTTCCAATTTGCATCACCAGCTTGTGAAGCTGTAATAGTAGTGGTTCCCATTCCAATTATTGTTACTGTATTTCCTGAAACAGTTGCTACGGAAGGATCTGAGCTAGTATAGGATACTAATAACCCAGAAGAAGCGGTGGCATTCAAGTTGAAATTTGAATTACCAAAGTTTACATTGGCAAGTGGGCCAAAAGTGATGGACTGAGAAGCCTGACCAATAGTCAAGGTGTTACCAGTATAACTTATGCTGTAATTCGTTCCTAAAGTTAAACTTCCTTGTTGGATAGCATAGTTTCCTACATCTTCACCCACTACTCTAGATAAACTTCCTGAGAATATATCACCAAATTGTAATACACCTGCTGTGATTTGATACGTTAGTGCTGGATCTGCATCTCCAAAGGTTTTACTAGCTGCATCAGCAGTAATTTCAATAGCTCTTTGACCAATTGTAAGATCATTAGATATAAAATTGATGTTATAGTTGCTACCTGCAGTTACCGTTCCTTGCTGGATGGCATAGTTTCCTGCATCTTCTCCCGCTATTCTTGATAAACTTCCAGAAAGAGCATCACCCAATTGTAATGTTCCAGCAGTAAGTTGATAGGTTAACGCTGGATCTATATCTCCATACGTTTTAGATTGAGCATCAGCGGTAACTTCAATTGCTCTTTGGCCAATCGCAAGGTCATTACTTACAAAGTTGATCGCATAGTTTGCGTTCACAGCAACACTTCCTTGTTGTATCGCATAGTTACCTGCATTTTCACCCGCCATACGAGTTAAACTACCTGTAACTGTGTCACCACTAAGTAAACTACCTGAAGTAATTTGATAAGTCAGCGTAGGATCTGTATCACCATAAGTTTTAGATTTGGCATCAGCCGTGATCTCAATCACTCTTTGACCAATCGTAAAATCATTTCCTATATAACTTAGGTCATAGTTAGCATTTAGCGCCACACTTCCTTGTTGTATTGCATACGCTCCTACATCTTCACCAGGTATACGAGTTAAGCTGCCTGTGAATGCATCACTGAAAGCTAATGAACCATTAGTAATTTGGTAGGTTAACGCTAGATCCGTATCTCCATACGTTTTAGATTGTACATCTGCAGTTATTTCAATAGATCTAGGATTAATAGTAAATCGACTTGGTAAGACAAATACACTATAATTATTATTTAAAGAGAGTGTACCTTGATTAATTTCATATGATCCTACATCTTCTCCTGCTGCTCTAGATAAACTTCCTGTGAAAGTGTCTCCAAAAACCAAAGGGGGTCCTAAAATGCTGAAATTTAATTCTGGATCACTCTCACCATATATTTTTTGTAAGCTACTTGGAGCTACAAGAATTGTTCTAACAGTAATACTTAGGTCATTACCAATAAAAGTAATAGCATAATTGGAGTTATCCAGGGTACCTTGATTTATGGCATATGTACCTACATCCTCACCAGTTGCTCTATCTAAGTTTCCTGTAAGTGTATCACTTCCAGCTAAGCTTCCCGAAGTAATCTGATAGGTGAATGCAGGATCTGCATTTCCATATTCCTTATTTTTAGCATCCGCAGTTACTTCAATTGCTCTTTGACCAATCGTTAGATCATTTGCAACAAATGCGATGTTGTAATTACCACCTGCGGTTACACTTCCTTGTTGGATGGCATAGTTTCCTGCATCTTCTCCTGCAACTCTAGATAAGCTTCCAGATAGGGCATCACTAAATTGTAATGTTCCTGAGGTAAGTTGATAGGTTAGCGCAGGGTCAACATCACCGTAAGTTTTAGATTTTGCATCTGCAGTTACTTCAATGTCTCTAGCACTGATATTCAAATTATCAGGAATAAAAGAGATGTTATAATTAGGGTTGTCTATTGTACCAAGATTAATTCTATAAAATCCTACATTTTCACCAGGCTCACGTGTTAGAGCTCCTGTTAACACGTCACTATTTACTAATGAACCGCTTAGTATTCCATAAGTAAGTGCAGGGTCTGCATCACCATAAGTCTTTGATTTTACCTCGGCAATTAGGGTAATAGGACGTTGTGTAATTTCAAAATTAGCACCTACATATGTTAGGTTATAGTTGGCATTAAGAGCTACTGTACCCTGGTTTATAGCATAAGTTCCCAAATCTTCACCAGCTACACGAGTTAAACTTCCTGTAAATGCATCGCTAAAGGCTAATGAACCTGTAGTGATTTGATAAGTAAGTGCAGGATCGGTATCTCCATAGGCTTTGTTTAATGCATCTGCTGTGATCTCAATAGCTCTTTGATCAATGGTAAGACTATTACCAACATAGGTCATTGTATAGTTACTTCCGGCAGATAAGGTTCCTTGATTAATTGCATACGTTCCTACATCTTCACCAGTGACTCTATTTAAATTTCCTGTGAAAGCATCACTAAACTGTAATGCACCATTAGTGATCTGATAACTTAAAGTTGGATCAGCATCACCATATGTTTTAGATTTTGCATCTGCGGTTACTTCTAGTGCTCTTGGAGTAATCTGTAATACAATAGAAGCCGCTCCAGTAAATGAATATGTATAAGATGATTCTCCTCCGTTAGTAGATGTAAATCTTGCTTCTAAACCTCCTATACGATAGCTTCCTACATCTTCTCCTGAAAATCTACTTGTTCCTAAAGTTTCTAAGCTATCATCAAAAGCTAATGAACCTTGCACTATTCTATAAGGAAAGTTAAATGATGGGTCAGCATCTCCATATACTTTTTGAGGTAATGGTGCGACTGCTGCTATAATTATATGACGATATCCAATAGATAAGTTATTGCTTACGAAAGAAATATTATAGTTTCCTCCAAGGGATAAAGTTCCTTGATTGATCGCATAGTTTCCTTGTGCTTGCCCGGCATCTCTAGATAAGACTCCGGTAAAGGCATCACTAAACTGTAATGCACCCGAAGTAATTTGATAGGTTAGGGTTGGATCTGCATCACCATACGTTTTAGTTTTTGCATCAGCGGTAACTTCGATAGCTCTTTGACCAATTGTTAAGTCATTCGATATAAAAGCGATGTTATAGTTTGCTCCAGCAGTAAAGGTATCTTGTAGAATAGCGTATGTACCTACATTTTCACCTGCGACACGAGTCATGATTCCGATAAATGCATCACTTCCTACTAGACTTCCTGACGTAATCTGGTAGGTCAATGCAGGGTCTGCATCACCATAAATTTTAGATTTGGCATCGGCAGTAACTTCGATTGCTCTTTGACCTATAGTAAGATCATCTCCTACATAAGTTAGGTTATAATTTGCATTAAGGGCTACAGTACCTTGATTAATGGCATAGTTACCTACATTTTCTCCTGCCACACGAGTTAAACTCCCTGTAAAGGCATCACTAAACACTAGTGAACCACTAGTAATTTGGTAAGTAAATGCAGGGTCTGCATCTCCATACACTTTGTTCAATGCATCTGCAGTAATTTGTATAGCTCTTTGACCAATCGTTAGATCATTTGTAACAAATGTTATGTTATAATTATCACCTGCGGTTACCGTTCCTTGCTGGATAGCATAGTTTCCTACATCTTCACCTGCTACTCTTGAAAGGCTTCCGGTAAAAGAATCACTAAATTGTAATCCTCCTACAGTAATCTGATAGGTTAATGCAGGGTCTGCATCTCCATAAGTCTTCAACTTTGCATCGACTGTAATTTCGATAGCTCTTTGGCCAATTGTTAAGTCATTTGGCACAAAACTTAACGTATAGTTACTTCCTGCGCTTATGGTTCCTTGTTGGATTGCGTATGTTCCTGCATCTTCACCTAGTACTCTGGTTAAAGTTCCTGTAAAAACATCGCTAAATTGTAATGCACCGCTCGTAATTTGATAAGTTAATGCAGGGTCTGCATCTCCATAGGTCTTAGACTTTGCATCTGCAGTGATCTCAATTGCTCTTGGAGTTATTGTTACATCATTAGGAACAAAAGTTAGGTTATAATTTGCTCCGGCAGTAAAGGTATCTTGTTGGATGGCATACGTACCTACATCTTCTCCTGCAATACGGGTCATGATTCCGATAAATGCATCACTTCCTACGAGATTTCCTGATGTAATCTGATAGGTCAATGCCGGATCGGCATCACCATAAATTTTAGATTTTGCATCAGCAGTAACTTCGATGGCTCTTTGACCAATAGTTACGTCATTAGACACAAAAGTGATGTTATAGTTTACACCTGCGGTTACGGTTCCTTGCTGTATCGCATAGGTCCCTACGTTTTCACCTGCAACACGAGATAAATCTCCTGTTAATACATCACCGCCTATAAGTGCTCCAGAGGTAAGTTGATACGTCAAAGCCGGATCTGCATCACCATAGGTTTTACTTTTTGCATCGGCAGTAAGGGTAAGCGCTATTTCGTTGATCGTAAAATCTTCTTCATTACGCCCTCTATAGGTTGGATCTGCAGCATCTACCTCTGCTACTATGGTGTAATCTCCAGCGTTTGTTGGCGGTGTTGCAGATGGCCCGTACGAATTACCATGACTATCTTCACCGCTATACATTACGGTATACGTTGGAGTCACATCAATTCCATTGTCGTCTTTTATACTAGTAATATCAACACCTTGGGCATTTCCATTATACGTCGCATTAAGATCGGCAGGATCCATGGTAAAGGTAACCAATGTTTTATCCTGAATAGTAAGTACTTGATGAGTAGCTCCCGCAAAATTAGCATCTGCTGCATCAACATATACAGAGACTTTATATTCTCCTGCGGGTCTAGGAGCTATCGAACTTAAAGAGTAAAAAGTACCGTTAATTCCTTGATACCTAGTATGCACCGTAGGAGCGGGTGTAGCTGCTACACCAGGACTGGTTTCAATACTACTTATAGTTACCGGTTTTGGAGTACCATCATAAGACTGCGTAAGATCTGCCAGATTAATGGTTACTAATTGTTTATCTGTAATGGTAAAAGAACCTTCATAGCTAATATAATAATTAACTGCACCATTGGTAAGTATTGAGACCGTATATTGTCCCACCTCAGTAGGTGCTGCTTCGGTATATAAAATCCCTGGGCCTAGATCAATATCATACAATACTCTCACCGGTACATTTTCTCCTGATAGTCCAGTTACTGTAGCCTCAAAAGCTTTAGGTGATCCATCATATGCTTTTACTTGAGGATTATCTGGGGTAATAGTAAAACGATACTGTTCGATTCTAAAATTACCTGTAGCAGACCCAAAATAATTAACATCAGCTGGATCAACACTAGCAGTTACAGCATAAAAACCTGCATTGGTTGGGGGTGTAGTTGATGGACCATATGGATTACCTAAATAATTATTACCAGAATAGGTAAAAATTAAATTTGGTGCAGGAGAAGCTGGGTTTCCTGTAGCAGTGACTGTAATGCTGGATGCTGTTATTGCATTTCTTGGATTTCCAGTATAATTGCTAGTACCCAGATCAGATGGGTTTAACGTAATGGTTACCTGTTCTTTATCGCTAATGGTAAACGTTCCTGTTTGTAAGCGTATATCATAATTTCCTGTAGTCGATACGATCTCTCCTTCATCTCCAAATGGGTTTTCTCTTCCTATACAAATACCTGCAGGACACACGCCTAAACGGTCAAAACTAGCAGGGGCTTGTGCGGTTTGATCTACAGAAATCACATAAGTTCCCAAGGTTTCTCCTGGTTCTCTTTTTAGTGGAACCCAAATTACATCTCCACCTGTTAATGTACCACTCATAGTGTGTGTTAAAGCTGGATCTGAGCCACCTAAAGCCTTAATGGCGTCATTGGGGAGGATTTCTATTATATTTGACGTTACAACCGAAATTGACGTACTTCCGACAGCAACATTATAATTTATATCATCTGGAACAAAACGAGTATACAAATTACCAATTGGAAAAAAGCTGCTAAAAAAAGTTACCCCTTCAATAATACTTTGAGAGAATGTATTATTATTTGAATTATAAAATTGATAATACTCAAAAGTACCAGTAACGTTTGTAACGGCATTTAGGTAGCTCGCATCTATGGGTACTCCAGCTTCGATACTGGCAGGCGGATTCCAGGTGATTATAGGATTACCTTTTACAATATTTACACTATAATCCTTAGAAATTCCCTGGTAAATACCATCTGCAGCTACTGTTACTCGCACAGTTGTGGTACCTCTGTTACCCGGAGTAATATCACTCCCTACTATAGAAGCTCCGGTAGTATCATTTACCAAGCTATATGAAATAGCCCCGGTACTGGTCGTTGTAGCATTCAGAGTTGTAGCTCCACTACCATACGTTAAGGTTGGAGGGGTAAAGTTAAGACCTAATGTAAATTGGGAAAAAGTATATCCTGTTTGTTGATAAACTGGTGTGCCATTACAATCTTTGTACCCGTAAATTGTAAAGAAATATTGCGTTCCTTCAGAAAGACCTGTGATATTAAGATTTGGAGTAACTGAAGTTCCTGAATAGATTACTTGTTCTCCGCCACCATATACAGTATTTCCTGATGGTAGTGCCGTACCAATAGCTAGTGGTGTAAAGCTGTTGGTCGTATTCATTTTAATAACATACCCATCCGGAGCGTTTACCGCTGCCGTTGACGCTGTAAAAGAGTTTAGGTCCATAGCGGTTGCATCGACATTGTTTACCACTGCACCTGATGCTAATTCTGAAGTAACACCACAGGTAGTTTGTTGGCTATAAATACCAGTTGGGAAAAAGTACAATACACCATTACACTCTTTGTAATTTACAGCAGCATAATAATATGTTGTATTTGGATCAAGTCCGGTAGTGGTTACCCTGAAGCCTGTTGCTGCACCCGTATAAATGGCAACTTGACCTGTTTGTCCAGAGTAATCTGAGTTGGCGGTAGGTAATGAAGCAACGGGTAAGGTAGTAGGTAATGTAAAACTATTTGCATCACTCATATACATGATCTTACCATCTGCATTATTGTTTCCTGTAAAATTTACAACGCCAATAGAGTTATGTAGATTGGTGGGTTCTGCATATAAATAAATACCATTATTGCTATTAGGTGCTGAACAAACTGGTGTTATTGATGAGGTAACTCCTGTAGATTCAAAATAATGAGTTCCTCCGCACAGCGTTGCACTATATACTTTAAAGAAATATTCAGTCCCAGTAGTTAATCCGGTAACTAAAGCATTTGGAGTTGCAGAATCTCCTGCATATACCACTTGTTCTCCACCGCCATAAACTGTATTGGTTGTAGGTAGTGTACTTCCGTTTGTAGGTGCCGTAAAATTATTGGTGGTGTTTACTTTTACCACAAATCGTGTTGAGGCTGCTGTAGCTCCTGTGATAGAGCTTACATAGGCAGAATTCTCGTTGTTTGGTAGCAACTCTAAAGCTGTTGCTGTAGCAGGAGCTGCTCCACATGTAGTTGCGGTAAAAACAGTTCCGTTTGTAGATCTTTTAAATTCACCACTATCACAATCATCATAAGCCCAAGCTTTAAGGTAGTAGCTAGTGTTGGGAGAAAGGTTTGTAATGGTAGTATTAGCTACACCACCTCCAAAATATACGATTTGTTCACCTGAACCACTGTAGTTAGTTCCATCGATCGTTGGAGTAAAAAAGCCTTCTTGAGGATCTGTAAAGCTATTTATGGTATTTATTTTTACCATGTATAATGACCCGAAACCGGCTGAAACACCATCTATCCGAATTTGATTACTAAAAGGCGTGGAAGTAAGTACATCCACATCAAAAAGCACACGACAATTAGGAAAATTAACTCGGTAGGCATACCCACCTACGATCGATCCATCTGCTCTTCCCAAACGTATCGAATAGTAAAAATCTCCGGTATAATCCAGAGTAAAAGCTCTATTCGATTGATCGGTCCCAGGATGTATTTCCTGTTCTGAAATTAAAGTTCCGGAGTAGCTTCCTGACCTTTTTTCTAAAAACACTGGGATCTGTCTTGATCCTGTTCGCGATATTACCGACATACTTACAGAGCCACTTGCTATTGGAGACTTTGCGATACGCCAATAATCTGTAGGGTCAACAGCAGAAACGTTTCCGAAGAACTCCTGAGTTCCGGTAAATGTAATTACACCACTTTCATCGGGTGTGTTATTGGGTTCTGTTTCTGTTTGAGCATAAGAGAAAGAAGTAACCAAAGAACACAACATTGTAAAAAGAAGTATTCGTAATCTTTTGGTAATTTCTCGATAAATATCGGGCAAAAGAAGTTTCATAATTAAGGGGTTTATTAATAATTGGAATTGTTTTTACATTACAAACTCAGGTATGCTATGCAGACATACTTGAGTGATATTTTGATGCTATTTGATAATGATTAACTAAGAAGTACTTTGTGTAGTGTTACTCCTTTTTGCTGGTCTGGAAAACCAACTTGTTTTATATGATTAGACCATATCGCGGGTTGATCATTGAGATAGTAATGTTGTTTCATAATTCTAGGGGCTTAGATGTTATTACTAAAATTTTATTGGCAATTTTTATGGTGCCTGTATAGGTATTACAGGTATGTTTTAGAATACCCTATTTTTATTTTGATATTTTTTGAATTTTTTTTTGCATCACCATTAGAAGAGCATTTTTTGAAGTGAAAGAAATACGGTTAAAAGAGTTCATGATATGCATAGGTTTAAAGATTTGGGTTTGGGTTCGACAAAAGTATATTAAGGATATGTTTTAAAAGAAAAAAGCACCCCTACAAATACCCCTACAAAGTTTTTAAGTCTTATTTTGTAGGAGTTACGAAGGGTTTTTGGGTGATTAAAAATGTTTTTTTAAAAATCAAAACTTATGGTTTAACAAGAAATTGGAAGTATAGTCTTTTTAGCTAAATAATAGATTTGAGCTTTAAAAACACACTTACTAATTAGAACCCTACGAATTCTCATTTATCTACCTATTTTATTTTGAGGTAAAATATATTTGAATTCAAAATTTAACCAATGAAACTTAAAACTTCACTCCACATTTTTGCCATTTCAGGATTATTGATTTTTAGTGCTTGTAACGAAACCAAAAAAGTAAGCACTTCTGAAAATGAAAAATTAATTGCGCAGGCTAATGTCTTACCGACTGAAGAAAAAATCCCTAGTATTGCCGAAATATTGTCAAACGATATTGGGTTTACAAAATTAAACGAAATGGTACAAGTTACAGCGTATGCCAAAAAGTTTGAAGAAAAAGGAGCATATACCGTATTTGCGCCAACCAACGGTGCTTTGGAACGATTATCTCCAAAAATGCTTTCTGCACTTAGTAATCCGGAAAACAAAGAAAAATTGACTTCTGTTTTAAATTATCATATCATCCCTGGAGTGATTAACAAAGAAGACATGATTAAAGCAATAAAAGAGTATGGGGGAAGTGTAAAGTTAAAAACTATTGGCGGGCAACGATTAACTGCTTCTATGAAAAGTGGTAAAATCTATTTGATCGATAAAACAGGCAATGCCGGTCGATTAATGATTAATGATATTGAGACATCAAATGGGATCATTCATACCATCGAATCTGTGATGATGCCTAAATAATAAAGGGGATAGTAAACACAATCAATTACTATTAAAAACGGAAGCTTACCTTACAGTAGCTTCCGTTTTTTATTTTTAAATTACCTTTTGCACTGTATTTATTAGGATAAAGATTTTGATAAAAATACCCCCAAATAGTGTCTAACTTTTTGGGGGCACTTCAAAATGAGTGGTTTTTACAAGGACTTGATATAGACTTTTAGATTGCGATATAATTCCCCGTTTTATTCAGTTCTAAAATTCCAAACCCGTCCCATGGCAATTCCTTGCTTATCATCTTTGGCCACAACTCTCCAGTAATATGTTTTATTAGCTTCTGTTTGCACGCTTAATGTCATTGCGTTCTGATTTTCTGCAAATAATTGTGGTGGGTTTGACTCTCCAAAGTATATATCAAATAGTAATGGATCGCCATCGCTATCAGTAGCATTCCAACTTAATGTCGTTTGTGTTTCCGAAACTGAAGCTCCCATTGTGGGCGATAGAATAACAGGTGTATTCGGAATGGTATTTACTCCCGCTTCAGGTTCTGTAAAGAAAGTATAAATACGCGAATAAGTACTTTGATACCCTTTTTCGTCGATCGCTTTTACCCTCCAGAAATAGGTAGTACCTTTTTCAAGATTAAAAGATTTAATGGTTTGGGCTGTATTTGTTTTGAACAAGATGTTAGAAAAGAGGTTATCTGAAGCAATTTCAATAGTATATGCAATTGAGTTTTCAAGTTCAGATCTTGATGCTCGCCATTCAAATTCTAAATCAAAATTGGTGCAAACCAAGTTATTACTTGGGTATATTAATTTGGGAACAGTGGGACTAAGTGTTACATGAAATGGGAAGTCTAGCTGTATTTCGTCAAGTTGTTCATCGGTACAAGACAACATTATAAGTATACTTAGTAATAGAGTATATATTTTTTTCATGATAATTTTATTTATAAATAGATATTTTGAAGTTTTATTAGATTGAGTGTAGTCTTGGATATAGATTTTGGCATGTGTCTTCGACTACACTCAATGGTACTAATTCAAGATTTATTTTTTGATCACTTTAAATGTTTTAGCTACTTCATTAACTCTTACAAAGTATGCTCCTGCAGGTAAATCTTCCATAGGGAGTGCCACCTGGTTTCCTACTTTGCTATAGGTTTTAGAATGAACAACAGCTCCCAAGGTATTATAAATAGTGACGGTAAGTTTTTCAATAGCAGTTTGCGGTAAGGCTAACGAAACATTTGATCGTGTAGGGTTAGGATAAAGGCTGATATTGTTTGACAGTACTCCTTCAATTTTGGTAGAAAGTTTTCCTTCACAAGCGAGGTGAGAAGTCACTTCTATTAGATCCCCGTTTTTTGCAGCCACCATAAAACTCTTCGTATTATACTCACCAATTACACTATTGTTAATGGTAACAATAAAAGGAGGCGTACCAGTTTCAATCTCAACTTGCACTTCTTTATTGAAGTCTCTGTTAGTGGTAACCGATGTTTTACCAGTCATGGCCTCACCTTCTTCGATCATCATCTCAAAACATAATTCACAATTAGGTTCTCCATCTATGATGATACAAACCGGGTAGCGACCAGGAGCTAGATCGGTAACCTCAAGAGTTGATGCAAACGGATAAGTTTGATTATTTATGGTTGCAATATAATTTTCGGTTTCTAAGGTGTTGATAGAAATGACACCATTGTTTTTATCGGGACACGTTTCACTTGAAGCAAGAATTTCGAAATTGTTAGCAGGTAAATTGTCAATAGCACACGACACTACAATTACGGTTCGGGTAATCTGGGTAGCTCGATTCCCCGAAGTATCGGTAGCATTATAGGTAATTGTATAAGTACCTTCAGCATCAACAAATTGAGAAGCATCAATGATTATTTCAGATTCGTCATTAGTGGTGGCGCCTAATTCTGTATAACCACTCCCTTGGTTTATAATTTGCGGATTGTCACCTAATAGAGTTATTACAGGTGCAGTAGTATCTACAACATTAACCGTCCTTGTCAATTCAATTGCCATGTTTCCTGAAGCATCTGTAGCAGTATAAGTTATAAAGTATGTTCCTACTGCATCTACAAAATTACTACCGTTTATTGTCACATTGGTACCATCGTCAGTAGTAGCACCAAGTTCGGTATACCCGTCTCCCAATTCTATAGTTTGTGGATTGTCACCCAATAAAGTAATTACAGGTGCAGTAGTGTCCACTACATTTACGGTTCGAGTAACTTCTGCAGTATTACAAGAATCATCGGTAGCATTATAACGAATACTATAAGATCCAACCGTATCAACAAAATCCGAAGTGTCTATTACAACAGTTGATCCATCATCTGTGGTTGCTCCTAATTCGGTATATCCATCTCCAAACTCAATAATTTGAGGATCAGCACCGGTTAAAGTGATTACAGGAGCAGTGGCATCTGCCGTTTCAATTCTTACAATGGCTGTTTTACTGGTACTATTACCATTTACATCGGTTATGGTAAGTGTTACCATGTTATCTCCTTTATTACTACAATCAAAAGTATTAGGAGAAACCTCCATAGTATCGATTCCACAGTTATCAAAAGTACCTGATGTTGGAACAAATGCGACATAATCATTTGTAGTTGCCCAAACTGATTCATTTCTTCCTGGGACCACAATGGCTGCCGTTCCATCGATATTTTCTATACCTTGGGTTTTGTCGTTGCCGGCATCAAAAGTGCTGGTTCCGTGAATTTCGATGCGATTGGTACCTTCAAATAATTTTATTTGAGTTGTTGTAGCATCAGGAGTTGTATCATAGTAATGTACCGCATCAAAGTCAATAATGGCAATACGATTTGGTGCTGTTCCGATAGTGGTGTAGCGTATGGTCCCGCCTTCTTCAGGATTAATATCGGTCCAATCATAAGCGATTAGGTTATTTGGAGTGCTTGTATTTGGTAAATTTTGCCCATCACAACATCCATCATCTCCTTCATCAGAGAATGTGATAAATCCGTTTGACGAAATATAAAATTCTGTGTATAGATTTCCATAAAAACCGAACTCGAAACCAATAGGTAGGGCATTAGATACGTCGTCATCGTCTAAAGTAACCTTGGTTCCTGTAGTACTAATATCTGTACGATCAAAAGTTCCAGAAGTGTCAAGAGTATAATCACGTGCCAAAGGATCGAATCCTATAATATCTGAAGCTGATATAGTCGCAGTTTCATTTGCATTTAAGGTAATTATATGATCTTGTGTATTAAATAAAGGAGCTCTGGTATCAACCACAGTTACATCATAACTACACGATACTGTACCTCCAGTATTATCAAGTGTATCATACGTAAACGTTGTTGTGCTTCCTACGGCTAATAACGTCCCACTTGGTGGGCCACTAGTGATATTACTTGCACATGGGTAATTGTATATCGCTCCGCACGTTGTAGGATCACTTTCTAACGTAAAGTCAGAAGGGCAAGATGGAATAGTAACAGTTACTGTAGTAGAACAGCTTACCTGATTTCCATCATTATCTCTTACGAATACTGTCACCACATTATCCCCGATATCTGCACAAGTAAATGAACTTTTACTTAAACTGATACCTCTTACAGTACAATTATCAGTTGCACTTAACACTATATCGTTCTCAGTAATAGTGGCATTACCAGTAGCATCTAATTCTAAAGTAAATGGGGTCACACATTGTACCACAGGATCGATAGGGTCTTGAACAGCTACGCTTACTTCACGGGTACTTGTGTTTCCATTAAAATCAGTAGCGGTTAGCGTTACCGTTACTGTACGAGATGCATTAGTGCAATCAAAATCTGTTTGGTCCAGTGTAAAGCTTTGTAACCCGCAATCATCGGTTGCACTGGCATTGAGATCTGCTAATGTAATGGAAGCATTACCTGTAGCATCCAGATTAATAGTCGCAAAATTATCTGAGGTAATCACTGGGGCAGACTCAACGATAACAACGGTAACATCAATAACAGTGCTATTGTTTTGATCGTCGGTAGCTGTTAATTGTACGATGTTGTTTCCAATATTTGTACAGTCAAAGTCGGTTTGACTTAAACTAAGACTTGGTGTTGTAGCACAGTTATCTGTAGCTGTTAATCCAAAATCACTAGGTGCTATGGTTAGATTTCCTGTAGCATCCAAATTAAGATTAAGCGTGGTTGTTGCAGCGGGAGATAAATCTCCTCGTACCCATACTCGATGTATGGTACTTTCCGTATTAACTGCAAAATCATCAACTTCCCAACGGCCTGATGCTCCAATTCCCCAGTGAAATTGTCCACTTCTCCAAAATGGAAAATTGGTCAATGCCAAATCACCTTGATTCGAAAAGGTGTTAAACGCTAGCGCAGGGATGTTAGCAGTATGACCAGCTAAAGTGGTGAAATTTGAAGCAATATTAATTCCGTTAAAAGAACCTGTACCTGTCTTTACATAATTCAAAGCATTAGTATAATTGGTCTTAAAATCGATAACACGGTTATGTCCGGTCGTTGCCCCATAAAATCGCATTTCTTCAAAATCGATTGCTGCAGCAAGAGCATTTCCCATATGTCCCCAATTGGTAGTTCCTCCTTCATTATCACCAAGCGTAGATGAGCCTAGTAATGGTAAATCGGTATTTCTTACCGTTAGTGCAGAATTGTCGCCTGCAACATGAACATAGTTCAAGATCATTAACCAGCCACCACCATCGGTATCGTTGTCTAATTCTCCTTGGAAAGTGTTGCCATTGAAGTTAAAATAATACGTTCCGCTAGGAACACTACCTACAGTAGTTTGCAATAAATTTCGGAATGGATTGGCCATGGTGCCATCTCCGGCGTTACCAAAGACAGGAGGCGTAGTATCCTCTCCTGACCCGCATTGTGCTTGCGCGTTATAAGCAAAACAGAAAGATGCCAATAACAATAGTAGTAGTTTTTTCATAAATAAGGGGTTTATAGAATTTAATTGTTTAATCGTTGTTTCGTATCTAATACAAGCAACTTTCAGGATACCCTATTTTTATTTTTAAATTTTTAGAAAAAACAAAGAATTAGGTATACTGCAAATGTCTTTGCTGTTGCTAGTAGAGTTGAAATGTTTTTTTTAGAACAAAAACTGGTAGAGATCTCTGATGGTCATAGTGTTATGTTTGGGGTTTGCCAGGCAAATGTATGAGACCTAGGTATTTGGTTATGAAAAACTACCCCTACAAATACCCCTACAAAACTTAGGAAGCTTGGATAATACCCGGATAGCAGTTTCTTTTGTATATTTAATTAAGTAAGCATAAGGAAGAAGAAAGGTGTATCACTTTACTTTTTTTTATAGCTTTGAATATTGTATAATTTTTGTTTTCCATGCCCGACAAAGAAATATCAGTTTGCGAAGAAAAAAATTTTGACACGCTATTCAATTCCCATTATGAATCAGCAAGAAATTACCTATACTATAAGTGTGGTGATTTACAACAAGCAGAAGATATTGTACAGGATGCTTTTGTGAAAATTTGGAAACAATGTGCCGATATTATTTATGCAACTGCAAAATCGCTCATTTTTAAGATATGTAATAACGCGTTGTTGAACGAATTTGCGCATAAAAAAGTAGTACTACGCTATGAAGCTATACCTAGAGATGATAAAGATCATGAAAGCCCGGATTTTATTTTGGAAACTGAAGAATTTAAAAACAAATTAGAACAAGCTATCGCAAACTTATCTGTAAAAGAACGAGAAGTGTTTCTCTTAAGTAGGATTGATAAAAAGACCTACAAAGAGATTGCTGAGATAACAGGAATTACTGTTAAAGCAGTAGAAAGAAGGATGAGCCATGCCTTTATTAACCTAAGAAAAATGTTAGGTAATGACCTGAAAATTTAATAAAAAATAGGGTAAAATCTTGTTTGTCTGTATTATAGTTAAGGAGGGAGATGAAGTAAGGAGAAAAACAAATTATAATGCCGAAAGTAAGAAGACTTTCTCAATATTATGGAAAAGTACGAATCAGATGAAACATTTATAGCTCGTTGGATAGCTGGCGAATTGAGCGAACAGGAGCTTTCCGAGTTTAAGAAATCAAAGGCTTATGCCGATTTTGTTCGAATCAACCAGGAAGCACAACAATTTAAGGCACCACCAGTAGATACACGTAAAGCTTTGATCAGGACCAAAGAGCAAATTACCTTTGGTAAGAGGAGCAAAGTTATACCTATGACTTGGTATGCGATTGCAGCATCTATTGTTGTAATACTGGGAGTTTTTGGATTTTTTACTTCTACCCAAAGCTATACAACTTCATATGGAGAACAACTGGCAGTAACGTTACCAGATGGATCAAAAATACAACTCAATGCAGATTCGGAAATAACACATAAACGTTTTTTCTGGTTGAATAATAGAAATGTAAGTTTAAAAGGAGAAGCGTATTTTGAAGTCGAAAAAGGAGGTGATTTTGTAGTATCGACATCCTACGGTGATATATCTGTTTTAGGAACCAAATTTAACATTAAAACAAGAAACAAAACTTTTGAAGTAAATTGTTTCGAAGGAGCGGTGCGATTTGATAAGTTGAATTCAGACGAATATCATATTCTTAAAGCAAATGACAAAATTCGCCTATCCAGACAAACCGTAATTAATGAAAAAGTAAAAGAAACACTTCCCAATTGGATAAATGGTATTAGCATTTTTAAAGAAAAACCTTTGCAGGAGGTATTGGATGAAATCCAACGACAATACAGTGTTACCTTTCAAAATAATGGAGTAGATCTTTCAAGGTTGTTTACAGGTAGTTTTGTACATAACGATCTCGAAAAAGCCTTAAGATCTACGCTAGCTCCAATGGGAATTTCTTATACTATTTCTGAAGATAAAACTGTTGTATATTTGCAATAAACCTGCTTACCAAATATTTATGAACCAACGAATATTATTGGCATTGGTATTACTTTTTTCAATAGTATGCCATGCACAAGAAAAATTATCGATATCATACGATAACACCCCATTAAAAGAAGTGCTAACCGATATAGAATCAAAATCGGGGGTTCTTTTTTCTTATGCACAAGAATTTGTAGTGGATAAAAGTATTTCGTTATCTCCACAAGAAATATCAATTGATGACCTTTTACCTCTTTTAGCTACTCAAACGGGCCTTATTTTTGAAAAAGTATCTACACAACAAATTATTATAACCCAAAGAAAGGTAATCTGTGGATATGTTGTGGATAGTGATACCAAGGCTACATTACCTTTTGTTACTATTTTTATTAATGAAGGTTTGAATACAACCACCGATGATAATGGGTATTTTAGTATCGAAGATACTAGCTTGTCCACAGAAAATGTAAGGATAAGTTTTATTGGATATGACGATAAAGAAGTAGAAATTACCGCTGGCAATCCTTGCCCGACCATAGCATTAGATCCAATTTCATCTGCCCTGGATGAGGTTGTTGTTTTGGGATATGTAACTTCTGGAATTGATAGAAATCGGGATGGATCGATAGGGATGGATACTGATAAACTTGGTATTTTACCAGGTTTAGTAACTCCAGATATTGCCCAAAGTATTCAATTGATTCCGGGTATTTCGACATTAGATGAATCTGCAACGGGTATTCAGATCAGAGGAGGGTCACCAGATCAAAATTTAATATTGTATGATGAGATCAAGTTGTATAATACCGGCTATTTTTATGGGATGTTCTCTTTGTTCAATCCGTTCGCTACAAAAAAGGCAACTATTTTTAGGTCAGGTACTAGCGCTTCCTACGGGGATCGCATCTCTGGGATTATTGATATTTCAAGTGGAGATCTTATCCCAAAAAAAACAGAAGGTGGGATAGAAATTGATGGATTGTCTGTAAATGGTTATGTAAAAACTCCGTTGTCTGAAAAAGTAGCACTATACGCTTTTGCAAGGAGGTCGTATTCTAATATCCTAGAGACTCCTACTTATAATAGCTACGAGGATAAAATTTTTACAAATTTTGGTGTTGCCAGGGATATCAACGGAAATGTGCTAGAATTAGAAACTGATGATGATTTTGATCCTGATTCCAGTAACAATGACTTTTATTTCACCGATGTTAATGCCAAAGTCGTTGTAAAACCTAATGATAAAAATAGTATTTCTGTAAGTGGTTTGTATACCAGAAATAGATTGGATTTTGATTTTACTGGAGGTGATGAGCTTGTAATAGATTCATTAATTACTCAAAACAAAGGTGCAAGTGTCAACTGGAAATATACTTCAAACGATATATATCAACAAAAACTTAGTGCGTATTATTCAGAATACAATTCTTTTTATGAAAACGACGAAATTAAAGATGAAACAGGTGATGGTGTTCCAGAATTGGCAGAAATCAATATTCGTCAAAATGATATTATCGATCTGGGCTTGAAATTTACTTCGGGTATTGCCATTAAAGATACACAAAAACTTACCTTGGGATATGAGCTTTCATATACTGATTTGGATGTAGTTATAAGTAAAGAAAACCCTGTGGATGCAGAATTTGAAAGTTCTGGTCAGGATGATGAAAACATTCAAAATGCTTTGTTTAGCGAGTATACTTTTAGTTTTACGAACAAAGGATTCATTAATGCCGGAGTTCGATTTGTACATTATAGCTCTTTAGATGAATTTTTGATCGAACCACGTCTAAATTTTGAATATCCTTTGAGCGATCGTTTCCGGATTAAAACTGCTCTTGAAAGAAGAAACCAACCAATTTCTCAGTTGGTAGAATTTAATCATACTGAGTTGCGCTTAGAAAACGAATTATGGCGTTTATCTGATGATGATCAATTTCCGTTGTTAAGTAGCAATCAGATTTCTGGTGGTGTATTATATCACTATAAAAACTTAAATATTGATGTAGATGCCTATTATAAAGAACTTGACGGGTTAACGACGTTCACAAATGGGTTTAGTAATCCATTAGAAAATCTGGAGGAGGGTGAAAGCACTATAAAAGGTTTAGATGTTTTATTAAAATATAGATGGAATAATTATAAAATTTGGGCAGGGTATACCTATAATGATATAACATTTCAATTTCCTAACCTTGCCGAAACCGCATTTGAATTTCCCGGAAATAATGATATAACACATTCTTTTAGAATTTCGAATACCTTACAATTAGAAAAGTGGCAATTCTCTTTAGGATGGCAATTTAGAAGCGGTAAACCTATTACTCCCGTAAATAGTTATACAATTCAAATTGATGCCGATGGTGAGAATGCTGGTGTGGTTAATTTTGGAAGTGTGAATAGTGATAGATTACCTGATTTTCATAGGTTAGATGCTTCTGTATTGTATGATTTTGATATTAGTACAGGTAACAATACGTTGAAAGCCCAGGTTGGATTATCATTCTTGAATATTTATGATCGGGTTAAGCCTTTAAATTTAATCTACAAAGCAGAGCGAAAACCACTAGATGATGGAGGAATTGCAGTGCCCGGTACCGATGGATCAACACCAGAAGAACTTGAAGTGATTTTAGAACAAGTAATTCAACGATTTTCATTAGGTTTTACACCAAATGCCGTTCTGAGAGTATCATTTTAAGTAAAAAGAGGGATGAATCTATTGACCCACTTGAAGGTGTTCAAGAATAGGAGCTCCTTTAGGGGCGTTGATCTTTTTACGCAGGCGATAACGGTTCATCATTACACTATCTTCAGAAATCGCTAGCATATTTGATATCTGTTTGGTATCAAGGCCTAATTTTTCCATGGCAATTAAACGTTCTTCAGATTGGGTAAGTTCAAATCCTTTGTTTTTAATCTTGTTGAAGAATCCCGGGTGAACTATCGCGAATTTCTCTCTGAAAATATACCAATCTTCTTTGGTAAGAATTTTTGTTGCCATAAGTTCTTGTAAGTTCTTTATAGATTCTTTTTCTCCAAATTCTGATTTTAATTCTTCTAGTTCAATGGTGAGAGCTTCTTGAGCCTTACTTTTTTCAATAAGTTGCGAGGTGAATTCTGCTAATTCTTGTTTATTCTTTTCTAATGCTAAAGTCGCTGCAATAGCCTTATTTTTATAGATTCTTCGGATGAGAAATCCAATAATCAATCCGCCCAGTACCGTAATGATCAATAAAATAAAGTATAATTGTTTTTTGGCAGTTTCAGACTTTGTAATCAATGCCAATTCACGTTTTTCGGATGCAAATTCTAGACTGTCTCGAACTTTCTGTTTTTCATACGCAAAGGCAGTCTCAAGTTTAGCCAGCTTTTTCGCTTCTTCAACGTCGTTGCGCTTTTCTAATAATTTGTGATATTCTAAATATGCTTTATAACTCTCTTTGTAGTTTCCTATAGCTTCATAACTTCTACTTAATTCAAGATATCTGAAAGGTATTACGGCTTCACTTTTAAGAGCTACACATAAATCTATAGCTTGTTTTAAATAGGTTATGCCTTTTAGAGGTTGGCCTATATCTGTATAGTGAACCCCCAGTGCGTACAACCCAGATTCTAGACCTATTTTGTTATTGTTTTTCTTATGGAGCACTATAGCCTTCTGCAAATACGACAAACTACTTTTATAATCCTTAAAACGTCTTAGTATAGCTGCATAATTGGCATACATAGCAGCTTTTTGATAGTCTGTTCCAATCGAATCAACAAGACGAATCGATTTTTTGTAATATCTCATGGATTTGATCGTATCACTTGTTACTCCATAAGCAGATCCAAGTGAGCTATATATCTCTGACAACTGTCCTGCTTGTTTGTATTTTTTAGCAACCTGCTCTGCTTTTTCAAGCTGTTGGATACCATCTTCCATAGAGTTTAAAACAGCAATCCAAGCTTTAGCTTTTTGATGGTACGATATAGCTAGTAATGAGTCTAGTCCATTCGCAAGTTTTATATCGATACTTTTTTGAGCCAATATTGCAGCTTCATCAAAATTATTTTCTCGACGTTCATAATAACTCAAAAAATGATACGCGTCAGCCTTTCTTTTATTGAAATAATTATTTTTTGATTGTCTGGGGGTTACTAAGCTATCTATATACTGTACTATTTCATAAAGATATTTTTTAGCTTCATAAGGTTTGCGATCTGAATTTTCTTTGGCAAGCCCATATAACTTCTCAATATGTATACTATCTTGGGTATCTAAACTTTCTGTTTTCTGTTGCCCATAAGAATAAGAAAACATAGAAAATGAAATGATAATAAGTATTGAAGATTTCATAAAACAAAAGTACAAGAATAGTTATACATTTATTTTAATTAATAGCTCTTTTTAACGGGTATAACCATTTAGTTCGAGGTGAACTTAAAAACATATGTATTTAATTTTAGGGCAAATAAAAAAGTAATAAGAGTATATTGAAATCGATGTTCTAGATCGTATCTTTGCATCAAAATTCCTGTTTTTGGGAAGTAAAATTACGAATGTGGAATACGCAGAAAATATATTAGGAACCATTGGGAATACACCTTTGGTAAAGATGAACTCCTTGGTTAAGGATGTAGATGCCTTAGTATTGGCCAAATATGAAACGTTTAACCCGGGCAATTCTGTAAAAGATAGAATGGCCTTAAAAATGATTGAAGATGCAGAGGCTGATGGTCGTTTGAAACCTGGAAGTACTATAATTGAAGGTACATCGGGAAATACAGGTATGGGATTGGCCTTGGTAGCAATTGTAAAGGGGTATAAGTTAATCTGTGTAATGGCCGATAAACAATCCAAAGAAAAAATGGATATTCTACGTGCAGTAGGAGCAAAAGTTATGGTGTGTCCTACAAATGTAGAACCAGATGATCCACGATCTTATTATTCTGTATCCAAACGTCTTGCCGAAGAAACTCCAAATTCATGGTATGTAAATCAATACGATAATCCCTCGAATGCCGTAGCACATTATGAAACTACGGGACCAGAGATTTGGGAACAAACCGAAGGAAAAGTGACACACTTTATAGTTGGTGTTGGTACAGGAGGCACAATATCAGGAGTTGGAAAGTATTTAAAAGAAAAGAATCCAAATATTAAAATTTGGGGAATTGATACCTATGGTTCTGTATTCAAAAAGTACCATGAAACTGGGATTTTTGATGAAAATGAAATCTATTCATACATTACAGAAGGTATAGGGGAAGATATTCTTCCAAAAAATGTTGATTTTTCGGTAATTGATGGATTTACCAAAGTAACCGATAAAGATGCAGCTATCTATACACAGAGGCTAGCCAAGGAAGAAGGGATGTTTTTAGGAAACAGTGCAGGAGCGGCAATAAAAGGATTATTACAATTAAAAGAACATTTTACAAAAGATGATGTTGTAGTGATTTTATATCATGATCACGGAAGCCGATACGTAGGTAAAATGTTTAATGATGATTGGATGCGAGAAAGAGGTTTTCTGGAAGAAGAGGTTTCTACTGCGGTAGATCTCATAAAAGATCATTCCGATAAGCCTTTGGTTACCGTAAAAACTGAAGAGTTGGTTTCGCACGCCATAGAGCGTATGCGTAAATTTCAGATTTCGCAAATCCCTGTCGTTGATAGTGAAGGATTTGTGGGTTCTGTCGACGAAAGTGCTTTGTTTAAAGCCTTTATGGAAGATAAAAATATGGATAGTACACCAATTAAAGAAGTAATGAAAGATCCTTTTCCTATAGTAAGCGCAAAGGCTTCTCTGGATGATATTTCTAAGCTTATTAAAAATGGAAACCCAGCCGTTTTGGTTGATCTAGGAAATGGAAAACACCATATCGTTACAAAGTATGATGTAATAAGTCATATAAAATAAATTACTATATTTATAATGTCATTGCCTATCCCCTCTATTAGTTTTTATAAACTAATAAAGGGGTTATTTTTATAATTTGATACATGTTAACGCAACTCTATAAGAGTATGCTTATCTATTAGTAATAGAGAAACATGTAAAATGTGGGGCTGCTATGTATAAATATTCTTTTGACTTTTCTGATATTGATAAACTTAGGGATTATTTCAGATCTCAACTAGATCCTAATAGTTCTTCAGATCGTATTTACTTTCCGCCTGAAATAGGAGAGGGGTACTTATCATATTATAAAATATCTTCCGAAGTTTTTCTTTTGGTTAACAATTATAAGGCTAATGCGGCTATTGAATACATTAGAAGGCCCATCGATGAAAAAGATATAATTTTACATTTTAGAAAATATTCCCTTGACCACCAGCTCGAAAAAGATCAGATCATTAGCAGATATTCTGATGGCTATACCCCCGGGAACATGAGATGTATGCATGCCAAGCAAGGAGAACAGGTTTTTATTACAAAAGGAGCAGTAGTAAAATCAACAATGATAGTGCTTAAGAGTTCTTATACCAAAGATTATTTTATGAAAAGTAATAACATGGCCGAAAAAGTAGATAGCTATATACGTTACTCTCATCAACATATTAATAAGTTTTATCTTTCTTATAAGCAGTCTAATCTTTTTGATCAAATAGTAGATCCAGATAGTAAAAAGGTCGAAAATTATCTATACTATGTAGCCAGGGGGATTCGTTTGTTAGAAACATTTTGGAAAGACGTTTTAAAATGGGAGACAGAAAGCAACCCTTTTCAAATTAATAGTGCGCAAGTAGGCAACATTTATAAAGTAAGTAATTACCTAAAAGAAAATCTTCATGAACCTTTTGTGGGAGTTGATCAATTGGCTGCAATGGCACATATGAGCCGTACAAATTTCTTTAATATGTTCAAAGAAATTCATGACCAGACACCTCTGGAATTTTTTAACAATAAGAAATTGGAGAGTTCATACAACATGATATTTAGTGATGGATTGTCGATTAAAGAAGTGATGGATACTCTTAATTATTCTAATTCTTCTAAGTTTAAGAAAGCTTTCTTTAATAAATTTGATATTTATCCAGATACCAACCTGTAGAAAATAAAGATGGTCACCAAAAAATGGCAACCATCTATAACCTAACACAAACTCAACTTAGCTTAGGGTTTTGTAATCTTTATGTCGTTTTGAATATAAATTTTCCCTTTATTCGTTAAACAAAGTAAAGAAATGAAAATGTGGTAAGGCTTTCCATTAATACAGAAAATCTTACCAATAGTACATTTCTACTAGTAATTAACTTGATTTTAAGAAATTTAGCTTACCTGCGCCAAAATTTATCAGGGTAGAAACCCTTTTTTACGAAAGAATTAACTTTTGACCTTCCTTTTGTTGGGGGTGCAAAAAAAATAGGAATTATTTATCAAATTAATTGTTTATCAAGAATGGCAAGAAATGTCTCGGGTTCAGGTCGAACACGATAATTATCGGTGAGATCAGCAAATATTATTCTCCCTTCTTTATTGGTAATAAGTACAGTTGGTAATACCGAATCACTATCATACCCCAAAGTCTGAAACCCCATTGGGATTCCATTTTTTGCAAAGATATTTAGTTGCCGGGCTACTTTATTGCCTTCGTCTACCAGGAAATTGAAGTTTACATCAAACTTTTTTGCTAGAGATTTAGTGTATTTATGGGGTTGCGGACTAATAAGGACCATATTTACTTTTCTTTTTTCAAGCTCTTTATATTGAGAGGCAATCTCTTTAATTTGAGCCATACATAATGGACACCAATTACCACGATAAAAAAGAAATATCGACGGGTTTCCTATAAATGATGATGAGTCTATTTTGTTCTTTTCTGAGTCCTGCAATTCAAAACTAGGTAGCTTCTTTCCGATCTTAAGAAGATCGTTTGAAGCTCTTTTATTAAAAATCGAATACCACTTTATATAAAGAACCCATCCCAAAAATAGGCCTATGCTTGGTAGTGAACCATTTATATCTCCTTCAATAACTCCACCGGAAACAAGACTAATTAAAAAGCCAAGAGCAACCGGAATAGTATATGATTTGAGATTTGCATCGGTACGGGCAACAGGTTTTATAAATATCATGATAAAAAGCAAAGCAATAGAAGATGCGATAATCAACCTGCCAATGTAACGGTATGATATGCCATGATTAACAAGATGTACTACACTATCAATAGCAAAATAAAGTGCAATTACTGGAAAAACTGATATAAATATAGATTTCAGAATACTGTTCATATATTGAAGGTTTTACTTTTAGTCAATGTTATCACCATTCTCTTACAAGTTTAGAATAATTTTATTAATTTCATCAACCTATTTAGATTCGCTACAACATTTGTCTCGATCCTACCCAAAATGTGAATAGCAAATTCTATTAATTTTCCTTTTGATTGGGAAGTATTAAGAATTTAAAGCTACACATAAACAAATGAATGAAGATTTTCTCCACTATCTTTGGAAACACAAAAAGTTCGAATTATGCAATCTTAAAACAACACAAGAACAAGAAGTTGTTATCAAACGTGTTGGTGTGCATAATATTAATGAATCGGGACCCGATTTTTTCAATGCAATGATCGCTATTAATGGCCAAAAATGGGCCGGAAATGTAGAAATACATATGAAATCTAGTGATTGGTATACACATAATCATGAGAACGACAAGGCTTATGATAATGTAATTTTGCACGTTGTTTGGGAGGATAATGTTTCTGTTTTTAGGAAAGACAATACCTTGTTGCCGGCCTTACAGCTAAAAGATTATGTTTCTAAAGAAATGTTATTGCGTTATAAAGAATTGTTCGAACAAAGTAATACGATTTGGATCTCCTGTGAAAAACAGTTTTCAAAAGTTCCCGATTTTATTCTATCGAATTGGCAGGAAAGATTGTTTATAGAACGGTTAGAACAAAAATCAATATTAATTCTAGAATTGTTAAAAAAAACGTCTAACGATTGGGAAGCCGTACTTTTTAAGTTGTTGGCAAAAAATTTTGGATTAAAAATAAATGGTGATGCCTTTTTGAGTTTGGCAAATTCATTAGACTTTTCAATCGTCAGAAAATGTAGTAAAGATTTACATAAATTGGAAGCCTTGTTTTTTGGTCAAGCAGGGTTTTTTGAAGATGGTATAAACAATAGTTATGCAAAAAAACTTGCCGAAGAATATAACTTCCTTAAAAATAAGTTCAAACTAAACTCAGTTGGGGTAATCCGTCCTCAATTTTTTAGGTTAAGACCTTTAAATTTTCCTACGATACGGTTGGCACAATTTGCAAATTTGTATCATACTAATCAAAGACTTTTTAATGATATTATAATTTTTAATGACCTCACAAAAATGTATACGCTTTTTAAAGTTGGGGTGAGTAGTTTTTGGGAGGATCATTATACTTTTAATAAGCAATCTGTAAAAAGAAGTAAGAATTTAACAGATTCGTTTATTGATCTCTTATTTATCAATACTGTAATCCCAATGAAGTTTGTTTATGCCAAAAACCAAGGTAAAAACCTAGAAGATCAAGTCTTTAAGCTAATTTCTAATATTTCAAGAGAGAATAACAGGTTGGTAAATGATTTTGAAAATTTGGGAGCGCCTATTAAAAATGCCTTGCATTCTCAAGCTATAATACAACTCAAAAGCAAGTATTGCGATCAAAAAGCTTGTCTACAATGTGCAATTGGTAATTATTTGTTGAATCGGGATCAAAGTTTAGGATAATATAATTATTTTGCGATATGCTTTATAATTTAAGACATTTTCTAGAACGAAACGGGTTTTATGTATCCTCTAGGTTAGCAGATAGATTAGGCATGCGTGCAAAAAATGTCAGGCTTTTCTTTATTTATTTGACTTTTGCTACTGCAGGCTTAGGATTTGTTTTATATCTCAATATGGCATTTTGGCTTAAGCTAAAAGATTTAGTATATACAAAACGAACCTCTGTATTTGACTTATGATAAAAATATATAATTGGGGAAGACCAAAAGTATATATTGCTATAATCTTATTGATCGTGGTAATAGCTATTGGCGTATTGGGATTTCGCTTTTTTTCAGATTATACATGGGTCGATGCTTTGTATATGACTGTTATTACAATGACTACCGTTGGTTTTGAAGAGGTAGAACCTCTAGATGACAATGGTAAGCTGTTTACCGTATTTCTAATTTCTACAAGCGTTGCTATTTTTGCTTATTCGGTATCGGTGATTACAGAATACATAGTAAGTAAGAATGACCCCAAAAGAGTACAACTTCGAAAAACACAAAAAATGATACATCAACTTGAAGACCATATCATTATTATTGGTTATGGGCGTAATGGTAAACAAGCAGCGGTTAAGTTGTTGGCATACAACAAACCATTTATCATTATTGAGAAAGATGAACAGGTTATAGAAAGATATCAAAACGATCAATTGTTGTTTCTTAAAGGAAATGCAACCGAAGATTCTATCTTGATAGAAGCAGGTATTAAAAAGGCGTTTTGTCTTATATGTACACTACCCGAAGATGCAGATAACTTATTTATTGTCTTATCCGCGCGACAGATTAATAAAGATCTGAAAATTATTAGTAGAGCTTCTCAGGATACATCTTATAAAAAAATCAGATTGGCAGGTGCAGACAATGTAATTATGCCCGACCGTATAGGGGGTGATCACATGGCTTCATTGGTGGTAGTGCCCGATTTAATAGAATTTTTAGATAACCTTTCTATAGTTGGTAAAAGATCTATAAATATCGAAGAAATCTCTTTTGAAGATATGTTTGATGATCGTCAAGAACGCACCATCCGTAATATTGATATGAGATCAAGAACTGGCTGTACAATTATAGGTTATAAATCTCCAGATGGTGATTATATTGTAAATCCTGAAGCCGATACACTTCTTAAACCTGGTTCTAAGGTTGTTGTTTTGGGTCGCCCTGAACAAATAAACCTGTTAAATAGAGAGTTCAATATTTAACAATTCCCAAACATTTAACTCTATAAAAATTGTACACAATGGTTTTTTTTAGCATCTTGCTGACTTCTTAAACACAAAAATTAAATTAACTCACAGATTATGAAGAGAATTCTTCTTTCGATTTTAGCACTCACACTCCCCATATTAACATTCGCACAAGACAACGTAGAAAAAGGCCTCGACCAAAGGATAGATGAAGGTTTTAAACCGGTATCCGATTTTTTCTCCAACGTTATTTTCTTTACCATTGGAGGAACGCCATTTGTCTTAATACTTTTAGTTTTAAGTGCTTTGTTTTTTACAATTTATTTTGGGTTTCCAAATATTAGATATTTTGCAAAAGCAATTAATGTAGTAAGAGGTAAATACGACGATGTCGAAGGTCACGGGATCGAAGGAAAGCCCGAGGTTAGTATTGTCGATGGTGATATTCGAGACACTATTAGGGATGAGTCTAAAGAAGGCGAAGTTTCTCATTTCCAAGCTTTGGCAACAGCAGTTTCTGGTACGGTAGGTAATGGTAATATTGCCGGTGTTGCTTTGGCAATTGCACTAGGAGGACCAGGAGCTACATTTTGGATGATTATATGCGGTTTGCTTGGGATGTCTACCAAATTTGTAGAATGTACTCTAGGAGTTCAATATAGAGATGTTGGGGAAGATGGAACCGTATACGGTGGACCAATGTATTATCTTAGTAAGGGACTCAAAGAAAAAGGGTTTGTATGGTTAGGTAAAATTGCTGCTGTACTATTTGCTATATTCTGTATTGGCGGATCCTTTGGAGGAGGAAATGCCGCGCAATCCAACCAGGCGACAGTTGTACTGAAAGAGCTTTTAGGTTTAGAAAGTACTGCTGCTGGATTCTGGATAGGTATTATTCTGGCTATTTTGGTTGGGATTATAATTATAGGAGGAATTAAGCGTATTGCATCGGTAACAGAAAAAGTAGTCCCGTTTATGGCACTACTTTATATTATAGCATGTTTGTATATTATTTTGAGTAATTTTTCATTTATCGATGATGCTATTGGGCTGATTGTTACAGAAGCATTCAATCCAAAAGCTATTGGAGTTGGTGGAGTAATTGGTGTACTGTTAGTAGGCTTTAAAAGAGCTGCATTCTCAAACGAAGCCGGAGCGGGATCAGCATCCATTGCTCACTCTGCTGTAAAAACTAAATATTCTGCATCTGAAGGTCTAGTAGCATTGCTCGAACCGTTTATCGATACGGTAGTAATTTGTACAATGACCGCTCTTGTTATTATTATCTTTAATTCTGATGGAGCATTCGTTTATGGAGGTGATGGAAGTGGAGCTGTTATGATTGATGGAGCTTCCTATGAAGGTGCCGGAATTACACAAAAAGCCTTTGCAAAATATATACCTTTTTCTAATGTATTCCTTACTATCGCGGTGGTTCTTTTTGCAGTCTCTACAATGATTTCATGGTCATATTATGGATTGCAATCCTGGAAATTTTTATTCGGAAGAGGAAAGAAAGCCGATTTGGTATACAAATTATTATTCTTAACATTTGTGGTTATCGGAGCCGCAGCGAGTATGAAGTCTATTTGGGACTTCTCTGATGCAATGATTTTTGCTATGGTATTCCCTAATATGATTGGATTATACTTCTTGTTCCCGGTAGTTAAAAAACAATTGAAAAGATATTTTGATGCTATAAAAGCTGCCAATAAATAGAATAGTTCACTTCATGAAAAATATAAGATCCCATTTCGAGATACATACCCGTTTTCGAAATGGGATTTTTCTTTTATCGATGCTTTTATTTAGTAGTGTAATTTTATTTTATTTTTATCCAAATCCCAGAACTGAAGAAAAAAGCTTTGTAGAACTTACCTCATTTCAAAAAGAGGTAGATTCCTTAAAAAAGATTGCTCATAAAGAAACGAAGATATTTAAGATTAAACCTTTTAATCCTAATTTTATCTCTGATTATAAAGGGTATCAATTAGGGCTTTCACCACAAGAACTTGATCGACTTAATATTTATAGGAACGAAGGGAAATGGATAAATTCTGTTACCCAATTCAAGCAGGTTACCATGGTTTCAGATTCACTTTTATCGACAATATCTCCTTTGTTTAGATTCCCGGATTGGACAACTCAAAACAAAAGAAGGAAAAGGTTCAATAAAACATATACGATCAAAACGTACTCTGAAAAGCAAGACTTGAATCTGGTTACACAAGAGCAAATTTTAGAAAAGGTAAAAGTGCCAGACTTCATCGCTCAACGTATTATAAATTATAGAAATAAAATTGGAGGTTTCATTGATGATATACAGCTTCAAGATGTTTCTGGACTTTACGAAAATCAAAGAAAAAAATTACTTTCCTTTTTTACCGTTAAAACGCCGCAGAGAATAGAAAAACAAAATATAAATAACGCTTCGGTCAATCAATTGATAGAGGTACCTTATATTGATTTTGAAGTGGCATTGGAAATAAGAGATTATATTAAAAATAATGGAAGCATTTCTAACTTTAAAGAATTAGGAAAAATCAAAGGTTTTTCCTTAGATAAAATAGATAGAATAGCTTTATATTTGACATTAAATTAAAAATCGGAAAAAAATTGCTGTGAATTTTGATGAATTGTGAAAATCATAATAGAGATTTTTTAAGGATACAATCTCTATGTTAATTTGTCAATATACACAGTAATATGTTAACTAATAAAGTAGCAGTTATCATATGAACAGCATGTATTTTACAGAAGAACACGAATTATTTAGGAAAAGCCTCAAAGATTTTCTCAAGAAAGAAGTGACTCCCTATATAGAGAATTGGGAAAAAACAGGAACCATTGATCGTTTTATTTGGGAAAAATTTGGAGAAATGGGCTATTTTGGGATCTCATATCCCGAGGAGTATGGTGGATTGGACCTGGATATTTTTTATATGGTAATTCTTTTAGAAGAATTACAAAAAATTAACTCTGGTGGTTTTGCAGCAGCAATATGGGCTCATGTTTATTTGGCAATGACTCATTTAAACAAAGAAGGGGATCATAGCATAAAAGAAAAATACCTAGCTCCGAGTATTACAGGCGAAAAAATTGGTTGTTTGGCAATAACAGAACCTTTTGGTGGATCAGATGTTGCTGGTATGAGAACTACTGCTGTTAAAAATGGAGATCATTATGTAATTAATGGATCTAAGACTTTTATTACTAATGGGGTATATAGTGACTATCTCGTGGTTGCTGCCAAAACAAGTCCTGAGCTTGGGAACAAAGGGATTAGCATTTTTGTAATTGATAGAGATGTACCTGGAGTTTCTGCTACGAAGTTAGAAAAATTGGGGTGGAGAGCTTCTGATACTGGGGAAATAGCATTTGATAATGTGAAGGTCCCGTTAGAAAATTTAATGGGAGAAGAAAACAAAGGATTCTCATATATCATGCAGCATTTTGCACTAGAAAGGTTGATTATGGGTGTGAACTCACATGCTAGAGCAGAGTATGCACTAGAATATGTAGTTCAATACATGTCAGAAAGAGAAGCTTTTGGTAAAACGATAGATAAGTTTCAGGCCTTAAGACATTCTGTAGCAGATATGGCTAGTGAAATAGAAATGTGTAAAGAATTTAATTATTCGATTGCCAAAAGGCTAAATGAAGGTGAATATGTTGTAAAAGAAGCGAGTATGTCTAAATTACTTTCTACAAAAATGGCAGACAAAGTAATATATGATTGCCTGCAACTTTTAGGCGGTTATGGTTATATGGAAGAATATCCGTTGGCGAGATTATTTAGAGACAGCAGATTAGGACCTATTGGAGGAGGAACTTCAGAAATTCTACGAGAGATTATCGCCAAAATGGTTATCGATAAAAAAGAATATAAGCCAGTTACATAAAACTAAACAAAATCATTTTTTTTAAAAGAAAAGTGCTAGATCATTGTTTTTTAGCGCTTTTCTTTATTTTTTAAGTATACTTTAAATAAAAATACTTGTAATTTCATGTTTATTTTAAGTCTTTATTAACACGAAAACGTTTTCGTTATATTTCAAACGTTTTCGGTCTGGTATAAATTATTAATTTGAAATAAAATTAACACAAACACTAAGTAAATTATGAAATTCAGCAAGTTTTTTTATGGATTTGTTGCTACAACGTTTTTCTTCATTAGTTGTAGTAAGAATGAAGTTCTTGATTCTGTAGAAGCAGAATCTATAGATCTTCAAGAGGCGCCGGCTGCCAAAGCACTCAAACCTATTGGTTCTGGAGTCATGATGCAAGCATTTTATTGGGATGTGCCAGCAGGAGGTACCTGGTGGAATGTTGTAAAAGGCAAAGTAGATGACTGGAGTAATGCAGGTATTGATGCAATTTGGTTGCCACCTGTAAGTAAGGCCCAAAATGGTGCCTTTTCAATGGGTTATGACCCGTTTGATTATTATGATTTTGGAGAATACAACCAAATGGGTAGTGTAGAAACCCGATTTGGATCCAGATCAGAGTTAGAAAGCCTCATTTCTACTGCTCATAATAATAGTCTAAGCGTAATTGCCGATATTGTGATAAATCACAATAGTGGTGGAGATCTAGAATGGAACGAATTTGCCGGAAAGAATACGTATACCGATTATAATCCTTTATCGGGCAAATTTAATAGAACAAAGTACGACTTTCATCCAAACGATCAATATTATTCTGATAGTGGAATTTTTGGCGGTTTTCCAGATTTAAGTCATAGCAAAGCGTATGTGCAGGATTGGTTATGGGGTAGATCAAACTCTGTAGCAAAATATTATAAGAATACAATGGGCTTTGATGGCTGGAGGTTCGATTATGTAAAAGGTTTTGAACCTTGGGTTGTTAGAGAATGGAAGAATAATGTAGGAGGTTTCTCTGTTGGAGAGTATTGGGACGGAAATGTAAATACACTGGATTGGTGGACTACTGAAGCCCAAATGTCGGCCTTTGATTTTGGTTGTTATTATAAGATGAGAGATGCCTTTATGGGTAACAACCTTAATGCTCTTAGTGGGGATATGTTATGGAAAAGAAACGCATCGCGAGCCGTTACTTTTGTTGCAAATCATGATACCGATGAAATTATTAATAATAAGCTATTGGCTTATGCTTATATTTTAACTCATGAAGGATATCCAGCTATTTTCTATAGGGATTATGAAGATTGGTTGGATAAAAATAAATTAAATAACCTTATATGGATTCATAACAACCTTGCTGGCGGTAGTACTACAAACCTGTGGACAGACAACGATGAATATATCGCCAAGAGAAATGGAGGAGGAGGAAAGAATGGTTTAATTGTTTATATCAATAACTCTAATTCTTGGAAAGAAAGATGGGTAGAAACCAATTGGTCAAATAGAAGAATCAAGGATTATACAGGCAGCTCTGGATGGGAACCTGTAACACAAGGAGGTAGATGGGTGAAGATTCAGGCTCCGCCGAAAGGATACTCCGTATGGTCTCTTAAATAATTTGATAGCACTAAAAACTTTGAACGGCTTTTTGTTTATCAACAGCCCCCTATAATAGACAAGAAGTCGTTTTTCTTTGATTATTTTTAGCTAAATAATGAAGTTTTTCAACTTCATAAAAAAAAAACTTTGTAAATAATAGTTTTATATTATCTTTGCAGCCTAATTTTTAAAGAAAGGAGGTGCAACTATGTTAATTATACCAGTTAAAGACGGAGAAAATATAGATAGAGCGTTAAAACGTTTTAAGCGTAAATTTGATAGAACAGGAACGATGCGTCAGCTTCGTAAACGTCAACAGTTTACAAAACCTTCTGTAGAGCGTAGAGCTCAGATCCAAAAAGCGCAATACATTCAGCATTTAAGAGATCAGGAAGAAATTTAAAAAGTTGAAGCGTAGTCTATAGTTTCCTAACAGGAAGACTTCGTTTTTCAGTATAGATTTAACCGTTAAGAAGCCAAAAGTTTGTTACTTTTGTTTTTTAACGGTTTTTTTATGTTTATTACTCAGTTTTTGGATTATCTGCTTCTGGAAAAGAAGTATTCTGCTCATACCGTTACAGCTTATAAGTCCGATTTGTTGTCTTTTTCAGAATTTTACGAAGATAGATACGGGACTTCCAATATATCCCAGGCAAATTATCAACAAATTAGATCCTGGATTGTTTTCTTGATAGACCAAGGTATTTCGAATAGAACAGTAAATAGAAAAGTTTCTTCTTTAAAAACCTATTATAAATTTTTGCTCAAAATAGGAGAAATTGAAAATAACCCATTGGCCAAACATCAAGCGTTAAAAGCACCCAAAAAATTGCAAATACCGTTCTCGGTAGATGAAGTTGAAGGTGTTTTGAGTATGTTAAAAGAAGAAAAAGATTTTGATAGCGTTAGAAATAGATTAATTGTAGAGCTTTTTTATGGAACAGGTATTCGTCGTATAGAGTTGGTAAACTTAAAAGTTACAGATGTTGATATTGTTGCCAAACAAATAAAAGTACTTGGAAAAAGAAACAAGGAGAGGTATCTGCCTTTGCTAGAATCGATTTGCGATACATTAAAGTTATATTTAGATCTTCGAAAAGATATACTTGTAGATCCCAATGAACCCTATATGTTGCTTACCAAAAAAGGAGTTAAAATATATGAAACACTTGTATATCGAATCATAAATAGTTATTTTAGTAAGGCTTCTTCAAAAGTAAAAAAGAGTCCGCATATCTTAAGACATTCTTTTGCGACTCATTTGCTTAATGAGGGGGCAAATTTAAATGCTGTAAAAGAATTGCTTGGTCATTCCAGTTTGGCAGCTACACAGGTATATACGCATCATAGTGTCGCTCAGCTAACAAAAGTTTATAAACAATCCCACCCAAGGAATAAAAAGTGAGTGATAAGCTCCCCCTTATCTTTCTTTTAGGCTTAAAATATTTGTTAAACCAATTAAACTAACACCTATGAAAGTGAACTTGCAATCCGTAAATTTTAATGTAGATCAAAAGTTGGTGGATTTTACTCAAGCAAAATTGGATAAATTAGAAACTTATTTTAATCGTATAATTCATGCAGACGTGTTTTTAAAAGTTATGAATACAAGCGGAAAAGAAAATAAGATTACTGAAATTTTATTGAGCGTGCCAGGAGATGAATTTATGATAAAAAAAATCAATAAAACATTTGAAGAGGGTGTAGACGAGTGTGTTAGTTCTTTGGAAAGGCAATTAAAAAAACGGAAAGAAAAATTAAATGCACATGTTTGACTATTTTTTTGAAAAATAGTTTTGTGTAAAAAATAAATTATTATACATTTGCAGTCCGTTAGAAATAGCGGACTTTTTTATGTTCTAAAACATAGTGAAAAGCCGATATAGCTCAGCTGGCTAGAGCAGCTGATTTGTAATCAGCAGGTCGTGGGTTCGAGTCCCTCTATCGGCTCAAAAAAAGAAGGTTTTTTTAATAAAAAACAATACTTTTTTAATTAGATTTTGAATTGTAAAATAAATGACTATTTTTGCGCACTCAAAACTAGTAAAGTTCATACCAAAATATTGAATTTTTTGATTGGGGAGATACTCAAGCGGCCAACGAGGACAGACTGTAAATCTGTTGGTTTTTACCTTCGCAGGTTCGAATCCTGCTCTCCCCACTTTTAATTCGTAATTCAAGTTTTTTGAATACGTAATTATAATGCGGGAGTAGCTCAGTTGGTAGAGCGTCAGCCTTCCAAGCTGAATGTCGCCGGTTCGAACCCGGTCTCCCGCTCAACAAAGCTAATCTTGATGCGTTTTTAGCATTGGATTTTTAAAACAAAGTAGTAAGGTAAATCGGTTTTCTTTTAATAAAAGATTAAAGAACTCAGATTTGTCTTCGTACTTTTTAAAGCCGGTGTAGCTCAGGGGTAGAGCGTTTCCTTGGTAAGGAAGAGGTCACGAGTTCAAATCTCGTCATTGGCTCTTAGTGCAAAAGCATAAATTGAACACTAATATATAACTAAGATTAAATAAATTAATTATGGCAAAGGAAACTTTTGATCGTTCCAAACCGCACTTAAATATTGGTACTATTGGACACGTTGATCACGGTAAAACAACTTTGACTGCTGCAATTACTAAAGTATTAGCAGAAGCTGGTCTTTCTGAAGCGAGAGATTTCGATACTATCGACAACGCTCCAGAAGAAAAAGAAAGAGGTATTACAATTAATACATCTCATGTAGAGTACCAAACCCAAAATCGTCACTACGCTCACGTTGACTGTCCAGGTCACGCCGATTACGTAAAGAACATGGTTACTGGTGCTGCTCAAATGGACGGTGCTATCTTGGTAGTTGCTGCTACAGATGGTCCTATGCCACAAACTCGTGAGCACATCCTTTTAGGTCGTCAGGTAGGTATTCCTAGAATCGTTGTATTCCTTAATAAAGTGGATATGGTTGATGATGACGAACTTTTAGAGCTTGTTGAAATGGAAGTAAGAGATCTTCTTTCTTTCTATGAGTATGATGGAGATAATGGTCCTGTAATCGCTGGTTCTGCACTTGGAGCTCTTAACGGAGAGAAAAAGTGGGTTGATACTGTAATGGAGCTTATGGCTGCTGTTGATGAGTGGATCGAATTACCAAAGCGTGATGTTGATAAGGATTTCTTAATGCCTATCGAAGATGTATTCTCGATTACTGGTCGTGGTACTGTGGCAACTGGTCGTATCGAAACTGGTGTTGCTAATACTGGAGACCCGGTTGAGATTATCGGTATGGGAGCAGAGAAATTGACTTCTACAATTACTGGAGTAGAGATGTTCCGTAAGATATTAGATAGAGGTGAAGCTGGAGATAACGTAGGTATCCTATTAAGAGGTATCGAAAAAAGTGAAATCTCTAGAGGTATGGTTATTACTAAGCCAGGGTCTGTAACTCCACACAAAAGCTTCAAAGCTGAGGTATATATCCTTAAGAAAGAAGAAGGTGGACGTCACACTCCTTTCCATAATAACTACCGTCCTCAGTTCTACGTACGTACAACTGACGTGACAGGGAACATCGCTCTTCCTGATGGAGTAGAGATGGTAATGCCTGGAGATAACTTAACTATTACTGTTGAGTTGATTCAGCCAATCGCGATGAATGTTGGTCTTCGTTTTGCTATCCGTGAAGGTGGTAGAACAGTAGGTGCTGGTCAGGTAACCGAAATTTTAGACTAATTAATTATATTATATGTAAGTGAGGTATTCGCCTTGGCGAATACCTTACCTTATGTATACGGGTTTAGCTCAGTTGGTAGAGCACTGGTCTCCAAAACCAGGTGTCGGGAGTTCGAGCCTCTCAACCCGTGCTTTCGCAGTTAAGGTTTGTATTAAGATGTTAACTGTAATAAATATGAAGTTTTATTGCGAATAAATTATAATGTTTATTCGTATAAATAATAACAAGATGGCTGGATTTATAAATTACGTAACAGAATCATATAACGAATTAAAAAACCATGTAACATGGACTCCATGGTCAGAAGCACAAAGGCTTACTTTGGTGGTAATTGTTTTTTCGGTTATTTTTTCTTTGGCTATCTGGGGAGTAGATACTGTATTTAGTAATTTGATAGAGTATTATTTTACTTTAGTTAAATCTTAAATATCGTGAAAATGGCCGAGGTGGATAATTCAAAGAAATGGTACGTTGTAAGGGCTGTTAGTGGTCAAGAGAACAAGGTAAAAGATTATATTGAGCGCGAAATAGCTCATATGGGGTTGCAGGACTATGTTGCTCAAATCCTTGTGCCGACTGAAAAGGTAGTTCAGATTCGTAATGGAAAAAAAATTAATAAAGAGCGTGTATACTTTCCGGGTTATGTAATGATTGAAGCTAATCTTTCTGGAGAGATACCACACATTATAAAGTCTATTAATGGTGTTATTGGTTTTCTTGGTGAGGTAAAAGGAGGAGATCCTGTTCCTTTAAGAAAAGCCGAAATTAATAGAATGCTAGGTAAAGTAGACGAATTGGCAGTTAAAACCGATAATGTTGCTATACCTTATACAGTTGGTGAAACTGTAAAAGTTATCGATGGTCCATTTAATGGATTTAATGGAACTGTTGAGAAGGTAAATGAAGAAAAGCGTAAACTTGAGGTTATGGTGAAGATTTTCGGAAGAAAAACGCCACTAGAGTTAAGTTATATGCAAGTTGAAAAAGTATAATAATTGTTACATTATATAGATCCAGAATTGTTCTGATGCTTCCAAATGTAGAGCAATTCTAATTTAAAATTAGAAAAATGGCTAAAGAAGTAAGTAAGGTTGTTAAACTACAAGTACGTGGTGGAGCGGCGAATCCGTCACCACCTGTTGGACCTGCTTTAGGTGCTGCCGGAGTGAATATCATGGAATTCTGTAAGCAATTCAATGGTAGAACACAAGATAAAGCTGGTAAAGTATTGCCCGTTGTTATCAATGTGTACACAGATAAGTCTTTCGACTTTGTGATCAAAACTCCACCTGCAGCTGTGCAAATACTGGAGGCAGCAAAACAGAAAAAAGGTTCTGGTGAGCCAAACCGTAAAAAAGTAGCAAGTATTACTTGGGATCAAGTTAAAGCAATTGCAGAGGACAAAATGCAGGATTTAAATGCGTTTACAGTGGAGTCTGCAATGAAAATGATCGCTGGTACTGCTCGTTCTATGGGTGTAACCGTAAAAGGACAAGCTCCTTTCTAAATCAAAAACGTTTACAAAATGGCAAAATTGACAAAAAAGCAAAAAGAAGCACAAGCTAAGGTTGAAAAGAATAAAGCCTATACATTGGCAGAAGCATCTTCCTTGGTAAAAGAAATAACAAATGTAAATTTTGATGCTTCTGTAGATCTTGCTGTTCGTTTGAACGTTGATCCACGTAAAGCCAATCAAATGGTGCGTGGTGTGGTAACGTTACCTCACGGAACAGGAAAAGATGTAAAAGTATTAGCGCTTGTTACTCCAGATAAAGAAGCTGAAGCAAAAGATGCAGGAGCAGATTATGTTGGTCTTGATGAATACCTTGATAAAATCAAAGGTGGATGGACTGATGTTGATGTGATCATCACAATGCCTAGTGTTATGGGTAAATTAGGTCCATTAGGTCGAGTATTAGGACCACGTGGGTTAATGCCTAACCCTAAGACAGGAACTGTAACTATGGATGTTGCAAAGGCAGTTTCAGATGTGAAAGCTGGTAAGATAGATTTCAAAGTGGATAAAACGGGTATCGTTCACGCGGCGATAGGTAAATCTTCTTTTGATGCAGATAAAATAGCTGGAAACGCTAAAGAATTGATAACAACATTAGTAAAGTTAAAGCCGCAGGCTTCAAAGGGAGTGTATATTAAATCTATATATATGTCTTCTACTATGAGTCCTGGTATAGAAATAGACGCTAAAAACTTTGCTGGGTAATTAAGATAAACGATTATGACAAGAGAAGAAAAATCACAAGTAATTGAAGACTTAACTGCTCAGTTGGCTGAAAACGCTAATATTTATTTAGCTGATATTTCAGGATTGGATGCAGGTACTACTTCAAACTTAAGAAGAGCTTGTTTCAAAGCTAATGTATCATTAAAAGTAATTAAGAATACTCTTCTTGCCAAGGCAATGGAGAATTCTGATAAGGATTTCGGAGATTTACCTAATGTATTAAAAGGTAATACTTCATTAATGTTTGCCGAGACCGGTAACGCACCTGCAAAGGTTATCAAAGAGTTTCGTAAGAAATCTGAGAAACCTCTTTTAAAAGGCGCTTTCGTTGAAGAGGCTATCTTTATCGGTGACGAAAACCTTGAGGCTTTAGTTAATATCAAGTCTAAAGAAGAAGTTATTGGAGATATTATCGGATTGTTACAATCACCTGCTAAGAATGTTATTTCAGCATTGAAGTCTGGTGGAGGTACAATCGCGGGTATCCTTAAAACATTATCCGAAAAAGAAGGATAATATCAATAGTGTACGCACTTTTTAACAAATTATATTTCAATTAAAAAATTTTATTAAAACGATAGAAAATGGCAGATTTAAAAGATTTCGCAGAACAATTAGTTAACTTAACAGTAAAAGAAGTTAATGAGTTAGCTGATATATTAAAAGAAGAATATGGCATCGAGCCTGCTGCTGCTGCAGTAGCTGTTGCTGGTGGTGGTGCCGCTGGTGGTGGAGAAGCTGCTGAAGAAAAATCAGAATTCGACGTAATCCTTAAGGCTGCAGGTGGTTCTAAATTAGCAGTTGTAAAACTTGTTAAAGAATTAACTGGTCTTGGTCTTAAAGATGCTAAAGAATTAGTTGATGGTGCTCCTAAAGCAATCAAAGAAGGAGTAGCTAAGGATGAGGCAGAAGCTCTTAAAGCTCAATTAGAAGAGGCTGGAGCTGAGGTTGAGCTTAAGTAAGCTTACCACAGATTAACACATAGGTTTAGACCCAGAGAGTATTCTCTGAGGTCTAAACCATTTTGCGTATATAAATGTTAAGTATTGAAAATACGCGTACCTTTTTAAAATTTTAATTTAATTCCGTCCATTGATGTTAGCAACGCAAACTGAAAGATTGAATTTCTCTTCCGTAAAGAACAGACCTGAATATCCTGACTTTCTTGATATTCAGATCAAATCCTTTCAGGATTTCTTTCAATTAGAAACAAAGTCTGAAGAAAGAGGAAACGAAGGTCTATACAACACCTTCATGGAAAACTTCCCGATTACAGATACTCGTAATCAATTTGTACTAGAATTTTTAGATTACTTCGTTGATCCTCCAAGATATGATCTTCAGGAGTGTATAGAAAGAGGTCTTACCTATAGTGTACCATTAAAAGCTCGTCTTAAGTTATTCTGTACAGACCCAGAACACGAAGATTTTGAGACTATTGTTCAGGACGTGTATTTGGGAACAATTCCGTATATGACGCCAAGTGGTACTTTTTGTATTAATGGTGCAGAACGTGTTGTAGTATCCCAGTTACACCGTTCACCAGGGGTGTTCTTTGGACAATCTTTCCATGCAAATGGAACAAAATTATATTCTGCCAGGGTAATTCCTTTTAAAGGATCCTGGATAGAATTTGCTACCGATATCAATAGCGTGATGTACGCTTATATCGATAGAAAGAAAAAATTACCGGTTACTACACTTTTCCGTGCGATTGGTTTTGAACGTGATAAAGATATTTTAGAAATTTTTGACCTTGCTGAAGAAGTAAAAGTTTCTAAATCCGGATTAAAGAAAGTACTTGGACGTAAATTGGCAGCCCGTGTATTAAATACATGGCATGAAGATTTCGTTGATGAGGATACAGGAGAAGTTGTATCTATCGAGCGTAATGAAATTGTTCTTGATCGTGATACTATTCTTGACAAGGACCACCTAGAAGAGATTATCGAATCTGGAGCAAAGACAATATTGCTTCATAAAGAAGATAATCAAAAAGGTGATTACGCTATCATCCATAATACATTGCAAAAAGATCCTACTAACTCTGAAAAAGAGGCAGTAGAACACATATATCGTCAATTACGTAATGCAGAACCGCCAGATGAGGAAACTGCACGTGGTATTATTGACAAGTTATTCTTCTCTGATCAACGCTACAACCTTGGTGAAGTTGGTCGTTATAGAATGAATAAGAAATTAGGCCTTGATATCGATATGGATAAGCAGGTGCTTACCAAAGAAGATATCATTACCATTATTAAGTATTTGATTGAGCTTATCAACTCTAAAGCTGAAATTGATGATATTGATCACCTTTCTAATCGCCGTGTTAGAACAGTAGGAGAGCAATTATCTCAACAATTTGGTGTTGGTTTGGCTCGTATGGCGCGTACTATTCGTGAGCGTATGAATGTAAGAGATAATGAAGTTTTTACACCGATCGATTTGATCAATGCTAAAACGTTATCTTCTGTAATCAATTCGTTCTTTGGTACAAACCAGTTGTCTCAGTTCATGGATCAAACAAATCCATTGGCCGAGATTACTCACAAACGTAGACTTTCGGCTTTAGGGCCTGGTGGTTTATCTCGTGAGCGCGCAGGATTCGAGGTTCGAGATGTACACTATACACACTATGGACGTCTATGTCCGATTGAAACACCTGAAGGACCAAACATTGGTCTGATATCTTCATTATCGGTATTTGCCAAGGTGAACTCAATGGGATTCCTTGAAACCCCTTACCGAAAAGTTGAAGAAGGAAGGGTTGATCTTAGTGGTTTTACATACTTGAGTGCAGAGGAGGAAGAAGAAAAACTTATCGCTCAGGCAAATATACCATTAAAGGAAGATGGTACCATCGATTCAGATAAGGTAATTGCACGTATGGAAGGTGATTTTCCAGTGATTGATCCAACCAATGTAAATTATGCAGACGTTGCACCAAACCAAATAGCTTCTATTTCGGCTTCTTTGATTCCTTTCTTGGAGCATGATGATGCGAACCGTGCATTGATGGGATCGAATATGATGCGTCAGGCAGTTCCTTTATTAAGAGTAGATGCTCCTATTGTAGGTACAGGACTAGAGCGACAAGTAGCTTCAGATTCTAGAGTATTGATCAATGCAGAAGGTGCAGGAGTAGTTGAATATGTTGATGCCGATAAGATTACTATCAAATACGATAGAACTGAAGAGCAAAGAATGGTAAGTTTTGATGGAGATTCTAAGACGTATGATCTTATTAAATTCCGTAAAACAAACCAAGGTACCAGTATTAACCTGAAGCCGATCGTAAGAGTAGGTGATAAGGTTGCAAAAGGGCAGGTGCTATGTCAGGGATATGCTACCGAAAATGGTGAGCTTGCTCTTGGTAGAAACATGAAAGTGGCCTTTATGCCTTGGAAAGGATACAACTTTGAGGATGCAATTGTAATTTCTGAAAAAGTAGTAAGAGACGATATCTTTACTTCTATTCATATTGATGAGTATTCTCTTGAAGTACGAGATACAAAACTTGGTAACGAAGAATTAACCAATGATATTCCTAATGTATCTGAAGAAGCTACAAAAGATCTTGACGAAAACGGAATGATTCGAGTAGGAGCAGAGATCAAGCCAGGAGATATTCTTATAGGTAAGATTACTCCAAAAGGTGAAAGTGATCCAACTCCTGAAGAAAAACTGTTAAGAGCAATTTTTGGTGATAAAGCCGGTGATGTTAAGGATGCTTCATTAAAAGCTTCTCCATCATTGCATGGGGTTGTTATCGACAAGAAATTGTTCGCTCGAGCAATCAAAGATAAAAGAAAACGATCTCAGGATAAAGAAGATATCGAAATCTTAGAAAGATCGTATGATACTAAATTTGAGCTTCTTAAATCTGAATTAGTAGATAAGTTATTCGCTATCGTAGGAGGTAAAACTTCTCAAGGTGTAATGAATGACCTTGGTGAAGAAGTACTTCCAAAAGGGAAAAAGTATACTCAAAAAATGCTGAATAGTGTTGATGATTATGCTCACCTTACCAAAGGTACATGGACTACAGACGATGACCTTAATAGAATGGTAGCAGATCTTATTCATAATTATAAGATTAAAGAAAATGATTTACAAGGTAACCTTAGAAGAGAGAAATTTACTATCTCTGTAGGAGATGAATTACCTTCAGGAATTATAAAACTTGCTAAAGTTTACATCGCTAAAAAACGTAAACTTAAAGTAGGAGATAAAATGGCAGGTCGTCACGGTAACAAGGGTATTGTTGCACGTATCGTAAGAGAAGAAGATATGCCATTCTTAGAAGATGGAACACCTGTTGATATTGTATTGAATCCACTTGGGGTACCTTCTCGTATGAACATTGGCCAGATTTATGAAACAGTATTGGGATGGGCAGGACAAAAATTAAGTAGAAAATTTGCTACTCCAATTTTTGATGGTGCTTCTCTTGATCAGATTAATGAGTTAACTGATGAAGCGGGAATTCCAAGATTCGGACATACTTATTTATATGATGGTGGAACTGGAGACCGTTTTGATCAAGCGGCTACTGTGGGTGTAATTTATATGCTTAAATTAGGTCACATGGTAGATGATAAGATGCACGCACGTTCTATTGGTCCTTACTCGTTGATTACTCAGCAACCACTTGGTGGTAAAGCACAATTTGGAGGTCAGCGTTTTGGAGAAATGGAGGTATGGGCTCTTGAAGCTTATGGTGCTTCAAGTACCCTACGTGAGATATTGACTGTGAAATCTGATGATGTTATAGGAAGAGCCAAAACATACGAAAGTATTGTAAAAGGTGAGCCTATGCCAGAACCGGGATTACCAGAATCTTTTAATGTATTAATGCACGAATTAAAAGGTCTGGGTCTGGACATTAGATTGGAAGAATAATACATGCAAAATCATACCCTGAGCAAAGTCGAAGGGTATGATTAAATATAGTATTATTCAAAATTAAATTACAATAATTCTTTAGCAACCATATATTATGGCAAGAAATAATGATAAGAATACAGTAAAGAGATTTAATAAGATCTCTATTGGTTTAGCTTCTCCAGAATCAATTTTGGCAGTTTCAAACGGAGAAGTGCTTAAGCCAGAAACTATCAATTATCGTACCCACAAACCAGAGCGTGATGGTTTGTTCTGCGAGCGTATTTTTGGGCCTGTAAAGGACTTCGAATGTGCTTGTGGTAAATATAAAAGAATTCGATACAAAGGTATTGTTTGTGATCGATGTGGTGTAGAAGTGACCGAAAAGAAAGTACGAAGAGATCGCGTTGGTCACATTAACCTTGTGGTACCAGTAGCACATATCTGGTATTTTCGTTCTTTACCAAACAAAATAGGATATTTATTAGGACTTCCGTCTAAGAAATTAGACATGATCATTTACTACGAACGTTACGTAGTAATTCAACCAGGTATTGCCAAAAATGAAGAAGGTGAGCCTGTGCAAAAAATGGATTTCCTTACCGAAGAAGAATATCTTAATATCCTGGATAGCCTTCCACAAGAGAATTTGTACTTGGATGACACAGATCCAAACAAATTCATCGCTAAAATGGGAGCAGAGTGTTTGATCGAAATCTTGAGAAGAATTGATCTTGATGCACTTTCTTACGAATTAAGACATAAAGCGAATAACGAAACTTCTAAGCAACGTAAAACTGAAGCTCTTAAAAGACTTCAGGTTGTAGAGTCGTTCCGTGATGCAAATAAGAACAGAGAAAATCGTCCAGAATGGATGATCTTGAAAGTAGTGCCGGTAATTCCACCAGAATTACGTCCTTTGGTACCACTTGATGGAGGTCGTTTTGCAACATCAGATTTAAATGATCTTTACCGTCGAGTAATTATACGTAATAATCGTTTGAAGCGTTTAATGGAAATCAAAGCTCCAGAGGTAATTCTTCGAAACGAAAAACGTATGCTTCAGGAGTCGGTAGATTCTTTATTTGATAACACACGTAAAGCTTCAGCTGTTAAAACTGATTCAAACAGACCACTAAAATCGTTATCAGACTCGTTAAAAGGTAAGCAAGGGCGTTTCCGTCAAAACTTACTTGGTAAACGTGTTGATTATTCTGCACGTTCGGTAATCGTTGTAGGACCAGAATTGAAATTATTCGAATGTGGTCTTCCAAAAAATATGGCTGCAGAGCTATACAAGCCTTTCGTGATCAGAAAATTGATTGAGCGTGGAATTGTAAAAACGGTAAAATCAGCAAAAAAGATTATAGATAGAAAAGAGCCTGTTGTTTGGGATATCTTAGAGAATGTTCTTAAAGGACATCCGGTATTACTAAACCGTGCTCCTACGCTTCACCGTCTGGGTATTCAGGCATTCCAGCCTAAACTTATAGAGGGTAAAGCAATACAGTTACACCCATTGGTATGTACAGCATTTAATGCCGATTTTGATGGTGACCAGATGGCAGTACATTTACCATTAGGACCAGAAGCAATCTTAGAAGCTCAGTTATTGATGCTTGCATCTCATAACATTCTTAACCCTGCAAATGGTTCTCCGGTAACAGTACCATCGCAGGATATGGTTCTTGGTCTTTACTATATGACCAAATCACGTAGATCAACTCCAGAGTTAGAAATTAAAGGAGAAGATTTAACATTCTACTCTCCAGAAGAGGTTGTGATCGCGTATAACGAGAAACGATTGGATATTAATGCGAATATTAAAGTTCGTACCAAAGATTTTAATGAAGAAGGAGAACTGGTTAATCAGATCATAGAAACTACGACAGGTAGAGTTCTATTTAATGAGAAAGTGCCAGAAGCTGCAGGATATGTTAATGAGGTATTGACAAAGAAATCGCTACGTGATATTATTGGTAAAATCCTTAAAGTAACCAGCGTTCCTGAAACTGCAGAATTCCTTGATGAAATCAAGACACTGGGATACAAATTTGCATTCCAGGGTGGATTGTCATTCAGTTTAGGTGATATTATTATTCCTAAAGAGAAGCATACGATGATTGCTGATGCAAACTCGCAGGTTGATAATATTGTAGCCAATTATAACATGGGTCTTATTACCAATAACGAACGTTATAATCAGGTAATTGACATCTGGACTTCTACAAATGCCGAGTTAACAGAATTATCGATGAAGCGTATTAGAGAGGATCAGCAAGGATTTAACTCTGTATATATGATGCTTGATTCTGGTGCAAGGGGTTCTAAAGAACAGATTCGCCAGTTAACGGGTATGCGTGGATTGATGGCCAAGCCGAAAAAATCGAACTCTGCTGGAGGTGAAATTATCGAAAACCCGATTCTTTCTAACTTTAAGGAAGGTCTTTCGATCCTTGAATACTTTATCTCGACACACGGTGCACGTAAAGGACTTGCAGATACGGCATTAAAAACGGCCGATGCAGGATATCTTACTCGCCGTTTGGTTGATGTTGCCCAGGATGTGATCGTTAATATCGAAGACTGTGGTACGCTAAGAGGTGTAGAAGTGGCTCCATTAAAGAAAAACGAAGAGATTATAGAAGGACTTGCTGCCAGAATCGTTGGTAGAACATCACTTGTAGATGTTGTAAACCCTCTTACTCAAGAAGTATTGGTGGAAGCTGGTGTAGAAATTGACGAGACTATTGCCAAAATAATTGAAGATTCTCCTGTAGAAACTGTTGAAGTTCGTTCTGCGCTTACTTGTGAAGCTAAGAAAGGAATTTGTGTGAAGTGTTACGGGCGTAACCTGGCTACCGGAAAAACGGTGCAAAGAGGTGAAGCTGTTGGTGTGGTAGCTGCTCAATCTATTGGAGAACCTGGTACACAGCTTACACTACGAACGTTCCACGTAGGGGGTATTGCAGGTAACATTTCTGAAGAAAACCAATTGAAGTCTAAATTTGCTGGTAAAGCTGAAATAGAAGAACTTAAAACGGTTAAAGGAGAAGATGGTGAAGGAAATGAAATTGATGTAGTAATTTCTCGTACTTCTGAAATTAAAGTAATCGATCCTAAAACTAAAATCGTTTTAAGTACCAACCTGATTCCTTATGGTTCTCAATTGTTTATCAAAGATGGTGACAAGATTGAGAAAGATCAGGTAATTTGCCAGTGGGATCCTTATAACGGAGTTATTATTTCAGAATTTGCTGGTAAAGTAAAATATGAAAACATAGAACAAGGAGTTACTTATCAAGTTGAAATCGATGAACAAACAGGTTTCCAGGAAAAAGTAATTTCAGAATCTCGAGACAAGAAAAAAATACCTACTCTTCTGGTAATGGGTAAAGGAGACGAAGTACTTCGCTCTTATAACTTGCCAGTGGGTGCACACCTAATGGTTGATGATAATGACAAGATTGGTGTAGGTAAAGTCTTAGTTAAGATTCCACGTAAATCTGCAAAAGCAGGGGATATTACAGGGGGTCTGCCAAGGGTAACAGAATTATTTGAAGCACGTAACCCTTCAAACCCAGCTGTTGTAAGTGAGATTGATGGAGTTGTATCGTTTGGTAAAATCAAACGTGGTAACCGTGAGATCATTGTTGAATCTAGAATTGGAGAGATTAAGAAATACTTGGTAAAACTTTCTAATCAGATTCTTGTTCAGGAAAATGACTATGTTCGCGCAGGGATGCCACTGTCTGATGGATCAGTTACTCCAGAAGATATACTTAAGATTAAAGGGCCATCTGCTGTACAACAGTATCTTGTAAACGAAGTTCAGGAAGTATACCGACTACAAGGTGTAAAAATTAACGATAAGCACTTTGAGGTTGTTGTACGACAAATGATGCGTAAAGTAAGAATCCAAGATCCAGGAGATACTATTTTCTTAGAAAATCAATTAGTTCATAAATCAGACTTTATTGAAGAAAATGATGAGATTTTCGGAATGAAAGTGGTTGAGGAAGCTGGAGATAGTGAAAATCTTAAGCCAGGACAAATTGTTTCTCCTCGTGATTTAAGAGATGAAAATTCTGTTTTACGTAGAGATGATAAAAACTTGGTTACTGCTAGAGATGCTTCTCCGGCGACTGCGACGCCAATACTTCAGGGTATTACAAGAGCTTCGCTACAAACTAAGTCATTCATTTCTGCTGCTTCTTTCCAGGAAACTACAAAAGTATTAAACGAAGCTGCAGTAAGTGGTAAAGTTGATACACTAGAAGGTCTCAAAGAAAATGTGATTGTTGGACATAGAATTCCAGCAGGTACAGGAATGAGAGACTATGAAACTATTATTGTAGGTTCCAAAGAAGAGTTTGAAGACAGAATGGAACAACGACAAGAAGTTAATTATAACTAATAACAATAGCCTGCCTTTTTAGGCAGGCTTTCTTTTTTATAAGGGATACTTAAAATTCAATAAAACAAAATGGCAGATAATAAAAATCCAAAACAAAATCAGATTAATATAGAATTAGACGAGGCAATTGCAGATGGTATTTATAGTAATCTTGCCATTATTAACCATTCGGTTTCAGAGTTTGTAATTGACTTTGTAAATATTATGCCAGGAAGGCCAAAAAGTAAAGTAAAGAGTAGAATTATTCTAACACCGCAACACGCCAAAAGGTTACTTAAGGCACTTAGTGATAATGTTAATAGATTCGAGGCTGCACATGGGGAAATAAAGGATTATGAACAACCTCCTATTCCTATGAATTTTGGACCTACAGGAGAGGCATAATTAAATAGAATAAAATGTAATACAAAAAGAGCGATTTAATACATTAAATCGCTCTTTTTGTATGTAATAAATATATCAATCTAAAACTCTGAGGTAGAGTGAAACGTGATTGAAGGATATTTTTGTTGGGTCATTTGTAAACTAAATGACGAGTCTGCCAAAAACACTAGTTGCCCTTGTTTATCTTTGGCCAAAAATTTACTTTTTACCCGTTTAAAATCCTTAAACTCTTCATTAGTTTCATCTTCTGGATCTACCCAACAGGCTTTATGAACATTTAAATTTTCATAGGTACACTTTGCGCCATATTCATGCTCTAATCGATATTGAATTACTTCATACTGAAGTGCTCCTACCGTACCGATTACTTTCCTTCCGTTTAATTCTAAGGTAAACAACTGTGCAACTCCTTCATCCATTAATTGATCAATTCCTTTGGCCAACTGTTTGGATTTCATGGGGTCTGCATTGTTAATATATCTGAAGTGTTCTGGCGAGAAGCTAGGTATTCCCTTGTAATGTAGTACTTCACCTTTGGTAAGTGTATCCCCAATTTTGAAATTTCCAGTATCATGTAATCCTACAATGTCTCCAGGATAAGAAACATCTACTATTTCTTTCTTTTCGGCAAAAAAAGCATTGGGACTAGAAAATTTAAGTTTTTTATTGTGTCTGGTATGTAGATAAGGAACATTTCTTTCAAAAGTTCCCGAAACTATTTTCACAAAAGCCAAGCGATCTCTATGCTTAGGATCCATATTGGCGTGTATTTTAAATACAAACCCGGTAAAATCTTTCTCTTCGGGTTTTACCAAGCGAACATCGCTTTCCTTTGGCCTAGGTGGAGGAGCAATGGTAATAAAGCAATCGAGCAATTCTCTTACTCCAAAATTGTTTAATGCAGATCCAAAAAATACAGGTTGTAATTCGCCCGTTTGATAGGCGTTTTGATCAAACTTAGGATAGATCCCTTCGATTAATTCAAGTTCTTCACGTAAAGTATCAGCAGCATCGTCACCAATAGTAGTATTAAGCTCTTGAGAGGATAAATCAGAGATCTCAATAGTTTCCTCTATGTTTTTACGACTGTCACCGCTGAAAAGATTAATATTTTTCTCCCAGATATTATAGATCCCTTTAAAATCATATCCCATACCTATTGGAAAACTTAGAGGCGTAACGGTCAATCCTAATTTTTGTTCAACTTCATCCAACAACTCAAAGGCATCTTTTCCTTCTCGGTCTAATTTGTTGATAAACACAATCATAGGGATGTTTCTCATACGGCATACAGACACCAATTTTTCGGTCTGCTCCTCAACACCTTTTGCCACATCAATTACTACAATAACACTATCAACCGCTGTTAAAGTTCTAAAAGTATCTTCTGCAAAATCCTTGTGACCCGGAGTATCTAAAATATTTACTTTTATGTCTTGATATTCAAAGGCCAAAACTGAAGTAGCCACAGAAATTCCTCTTTGACGTTCAATTTCCATAAAATCGCTGGTAGCCCCTTTTTTAATTTTATTTGATTTTACTGCACCAGCCTCTTGAATAGCTCCTCCAAACAGCAATAGTTTTTCTGTCAACGTTGTTTTTCCGGCATCAGGGTGAGAAATAATCCCAAAAGTCCTCCTTCTTCCAATTTCGTCTGTAAACTTCATGATAATTTTATAATGAGGTTGCAAATATAATAGTAAAAAAGCAGATAAGACATAATAGTCTTGCAATGTTGAAATTTGGTTGATTTGATGAATAAATCGCCATTTTGTCGATAAAAAATGCCTTAAATCGGTTTTTTTGTGCTTTTTAAAGGAAATTAGAAGTGCTATTTGTTAAAATTATTGTAATATTTCGTAATTTACAGGTGCCCTCAAGATTTTGAGTGTCATAAATGCTGCAAAATTATTATTGTATTGTTTTTTTGCAGGTAGTGAGAACTGTTGGTTTATGAAAAAAAATACCCCACTGTCAAGAACTTATGGATATTTCCAAATAAGTTTTTATGGCAAGTTATCCTATAAAATAAAACCAGTACCTCAAAATTTACTTTGTGTACTTTTCTTTTTGTGCCTAAATATATTTTATGGGCAAAGTCCTGGTATTATTGTTAACGAAGTTTCTAATGGTGATGGTGGGGCTAAAGAATGGGTTGAACTTTTGGTGATCGGAGACTCAACAGATCCCACAGCAAATGTAGATCTTACTGGTTGGATTATTGATGATAATAATGGCGATTTTGACGGAAGTACTTCTGGAGTTGGGATTGCATCTGGACATATAATTCTGGGAAGTGCGTACAGTAGTATTCCTCCTGGATCTTTGATTGTAATTTATAATAACGGTGATCCCGATTCCGGTGTTTTACCTCCTGACGACCTTACAGATTCTAATAATGATGGTGTTTATGTAATTCCTAGTATTGATAGTTCGCTAAGTGGATGCAATACCTTGCCTTCGTCAAGTGACCCTACATACTCTCCCTGTACCGCAGTATCGCCAATAAGTTGGACCACGATAGGACTTAGAAATGGGGGAGATGTGATGCAAACCAGAATGCCAGATGGTACTTTTTATCATGGTTTTTCTTATGGAGACGTAGCAGATATGGCCGGAGATCCTAAACCTACTTTTCCAATTAGTGGCAATCCTTCATTTAATGCTGGTACTGGTAGTGGTACGAGGGCTACTTTCTATTTCGGTTGTGGTGATTGGGAAGATGTTACTAACTTTACCAAAACTACAACTTTGGCTGATAGAACACCTGGTTTAGCTAATTCTGCAATAAATCAAATATTTATTGATAAAATTACCAATGGAAGCTTTGATTATTCTAATTTAGGTAATAGTAATAATTGTATAGCATCGCCTGTTATCGTTGCAACTAACGATAATTTTACAAGCAATCCAATAATTAATGACGCTGTTGGTAGTACAACTTCAGTTTACGTAAATGATACTATTGATGGTGCAACCGTAACATCCTCTGATGTTACCCCAGGTATTGCTAATGATGGAGGCCTCGCAGGAGTAAGTATAGATTCCAATGGAATGATTACAGTACCTGCTAATACAAACGCCGGAATATACACGGTTACCTATCAAATTTGCGAAACCGGAAATCTATTAAATTGTGATACGGCCGACGTTACTATTGTTGTAGAAATTCCGGTTTCCGACGTTTCCTGCTCATTAAGCCCGAATACAAATCATTACAACATATCTGGAACATTGTTGAATACTTACAATGCGGCGGACCCACTTTCTGATCAGCTCTTTAATAATGATATTGAAGGAGGTTTTTCGGCGGCTTATTATTATGATAGAGCGTCGGGAGTAGTTACTGTAATTAATGGAAGTAATGGTGCCGTTCTAGGCACATTTAATGCGATTGCGGGAGGAACAAGTTTTGTAGCAGAGGATGGTTTTGCAGTTGTTTATGATGGAACCGATGGAAGTGTTGGTGTTTATGATTTATCAGGAAATACTGCACCATACGGGACTCTATTCGATACATTTACTGCTCCTGTAGGATCTTTGGTGGGAATTGAAAATAATAGCGGTAGTCCAAGAATTACCTTGTATGATGGAGCCACCGGCCTATTATCTTTGTATGAAACAAATGGAACTGTAGAAACTTTAATCGATTCTACAACCAGAGCTGCTGGTTTTAATCAGTTATCTTCCGAAGGAAATTCAACTGTTTTATATAATTCAGTAACCGGCGCTACTGAATTATGGGACATGAATGAACCCTCTCTGATTCAGATAGGTGTTTCTTTTACTGGCCCAGTAAATCGAAGCATGGCTTCAGACTCGGGAACAGTAGTATATTATAACCCTTTCTTAGGGACAGCACAGGTTTATGATTCTGATGGTAATATTATAAATACATTATCCCTTACAGCAGGAGCCAAAAATATCTTTTTGGAAGATGCCAGAATCTTTTTAAACTGTAATAGCCAATTCTATACAAATTTTTTAGATGCCGTGGATGATGATTTCAAGAGCGCTCCAATAATACCTGGAAGTACTTCGGCCGCTAGTGTATTTAATAATGATACCTTAAATGGAGCTACCATTGGTTCTTCTGATGTAACTCCAAGTATTACTAATGATGGAGGTTTAACGGGGGTTGCTATAAATTCTGATGGTACTATTACGATTCCGGTTGGAGTACCTGGTGGTTCTTACACAATTACCTATCAAATTTGCGAAACGGCTAACCCAGGTAATTGCGATTTGGCAACAATTGATATTGTAGTACGAATACCTACTGTAATAACCAATAGAAATATAACGTATAGAGTAAAAAAGAATTAGATATAGAAATGTATATATTTGTTGTACCCTAAATCAAATAACCATGAATAAAAAATTACAGATTATATGTATACTATCGTTGTTTAGCCTATTTTGGTTGGGAGGCTATGCCCAACAAGATGCGCAATACACCCAATACATGTACAATACGATAAGTGTAAACCCTGCTTATGCTGGTAGTCGTGGTGTGATGAGCATAATGGGACTTCATCGAAGTCAATGGGTTGGGTTAGATGGAGCCCCCAGAACTCAAACACTCACAGTAAATACACCTATTGGTGATAGTGAACGCTTAGGACTTGGGTTATCTGTAGTTAATGATGAGATTGGCCCCGTTGATGAGACGTACATTAATATAGATTTTTCGTATACCATACCCACTTCAGAGTATGGAAAGTTAAGTTTTGGCTTGAAAGCTGGTGGACACTTATTAAATGTCGATTTTCAGCAATTAACCCAGTTTAATAGTAATGATAATCTATTCGAGAACAATATTGATAATAAGTTTAGTCCTAATGTAGGTATTGGGGTGTATTACCATACCGATAAGTTTTATTTAGGTTTAAGTGCACCAAACTTACTGGAAACAGATCATTTTGATGAGAGTACAACCGATGATAGCAGCACGGCAATTAGTTTTCTGGCCGAAGAACGTATAAACTATTACCTAATCGCAGGCCACGTATTTGATCTAAGTACCGAAGTGAAATTTAAACCTGCAGTACTTACCAAATTGGTTTTCGGAGCACCGTTGCAGGTCGATCTTTCGGCAAATTTTTTGTTATATGATCGCTTGACCCTTGGTTTGGCCTATAGATGGGATGCAGCAGTTAGTGCATTGGCTGGCTTTCAGGTGTCGGACTCTATGATGATTGGGTTCGCGTATGATAGAGAAACAACAGAATTGGGTCAAACCCAGTTTAACGATGGAAGTTACGAAGTGATGTTACGTTTTGAACTTTTCAAAAAATATAATAGAATGCTAACACCACGTTTCTTTTAAAGACATTTTTATTGATAAGATTATAATATGGGGAAATCTTTACTTAAAGTAGTATTACTGTTCTTAACGCTCTTATTGAGCCATAGTTTTTATGCCCAAAGCAAAAAAGTAGAAAAAGCAAAAAGCCAGTACGACAGATACGAGTATATTGATGCACAAAAAACGTATCTAAAAATCATAGAGAAAGGCTACAAAGACGCTGATATTCTTAAAAAACTTGCCAATAGTTATTATTTCAATAGCCAATTTGAAGACGCAAATAAGTGGTACAAAGAAGTACTGGATACCTATCCAAACGATATCGAACCAGAATATTACTTCAGATATGCACAAACGCTAAAGGCTATGAAGCAATACAAAGAAGCCGATGTATTTATGGACAAGTTTACTCAGCTTGTTGAAAATGATCAAAGGGTTAAATTGTATAATGACCAGCCCGATTATCTGGAAAGAATCGATTTTCAATCAGGAAGGTTTAAAGTTGAGAATGCTTCGATCAACTCTCCTTTTGCAGATTTTGGAACCGCTTTTTATGGAGATTTTGTGGTATTTGCTTCTTCAAGAGACACGTTGATCATGAGAAAAAATGTTCATCAATGGAATGATGAATCTTTTCTAGATCTGTTTCAAGCCAATTATAACCCAGAAAATGGAGAATTAGGAGAAGTTGAGAAATTGAGCCGCGTCATTAATTCAGATTTTCATGAATCAACGCCGGTATTTACAAAAGATGGAAAAACAATGTACTTTACCCGCAATAATTATAATAAGCGGAAGGTAGGAAAAGATAATCAAGGGACCATTAAATTGAAGATTTATAGAGCGCAAAAAAATGACAAGGGAAAATGGACAACCCCAGAAAGCTTATCATTTAATAATGATGAATATTCTACCGCGCACCCAGCGTTAAGCCCCGATGAGAAAACCTTATATTTTTCGTCTGATATGCCTGGCGGACAAGGGCTTTCTGACCTTTATGAAGTTGCAATTAATGGAGACGGAAGTTTTGGAGAACCCAAAAACCTGGGAGAGAAAATTAATACCGAAGGAAAAGAGACTTTTCCTTTTGTAAGCCAAAATAATGATCTGTATTTTGCTTCCGATGGTCATACGGGATTAGGAGGACTCGATGTGTATGTCACCCGGCTTGACCCTCAAACCGAAGAAGAAGCCTTGATTGTAAATATTGGGAAACCCGTAAACGGTCCAAAAGATGATTTTGCTTTTATTGTAGACGATACCTCAAAAAGAGGGTATTTTTCGTCTAATAGAGAAGAAGGTGCAGGAAGTGATGATATTTACAGTTTCCTGGAAGAAGAAGAGCTTAGAAGACCTTGCGAAATTTCTATTGAAGGATTGATTACAGATAAGGATACCAACGAACTGCTTCCCGGGACCAAAGTCTCATTTTTTGATAGTAGCAATACGTTAATACAAAGTGTTGTAGTGGGTGAAGATGGTACCTATACATATCCAAAAGTAGCATGTACAGCACAATATTTTGTAAGAGCCGAAAAAGAAGGGTATATCACCGAAGAAAAATTGGTAAATACTCCGCCTAATGGGGTGCAAACTATCGATACTCCTGTAGCACTAGAGAAGCAGGTAAAACCCGCTACGTTTGGTGATGATCTGGCCGAAGTACTATCGCTTAAAACAATTTACTTCGATTTTGATCAATCTTATATACGCAGTGATGCAGCCATCGAACTGGCCAAGGTGATCGAGATCATGAATGAGCATCCACAGATGAAAATCGAAGTAGGATCCCATACAGATAGTCACGGTGATGCCAATTATAACCTAATGCTTTCAGAAAAAAGAGCACAAGCTACAGTAGCTTATATGATCGAAAAAGGAATTGCTGAAGATCGATTGACCGCAAAAGGTTATGGAGAATCCAAACCAATCAATGACTGTGTAGACGGTACCAGATGTAAAAAAGAAGACTATCAGCTTAATAGACGAAGCGAATTTATTATTGTAAAATAAGAATACCTGCTTCAGAAACTATATATATTTAAGAAACACCTTACCTATATGAGGTGTTTTTTTGAATATACATACTATATTTTGTTTATCAAGGTTATCTTTTTATATTCCTATAACCTCAAATGTTAAAAACAATAGAATGCATAGGGGATTTACTGGTACGATTTTGTAATTTTGGATCAACAAAAAAATTAATGAAAGAAGAAGAGAAAGTCATTTTAGTAAACGAAAATGATGAACAAATAGGCCTTATGCCAAAACTCGAGGCCCATGAAAAGGCAGTATTGCACCGTGCTTTTTCGGTATTTGTTCTTAATCAAAAGAATGAATTGATGCTTCAGCAGCGCGCGTTGCATAAATACCACTCACCGGGATTATGGACCAACACCTGTTGCAGTCACCAACGCGATGGTGAAAGCAACATCCAGGCGGGCACCCGCAGATTGCAAGAAGAGATGGGATTTACCACTGCGCTCAAAGATTCGGTTTCGTTTATTTATAAAGCACCCTTTGATAACGGGCTTACCGAGCATGAGTTTGATCATGTACTTATTGGTACCTATGAAGACGATCCGGTGATTAACCCCGATGAGGTGGCCGATTGGAAATGGATGCCGGTAGAAGCGGTAAAACAAGATATTAGTGATCGACCAGAAATCTATACCGCGTGGTTTAAGATCATTTTTGATAAATTCTATTCACACATTACATTATGAGAATAAAAGCTTGCCGAAAGGCTCATTTTAATGCTGCACATCGCTTGTATCGAAAAGATTGGAGCGATGAAAAAAACGAGCAGGTGTTTGGCAAGTGCAATAACCCAAGATACCATGGTCACAATTACGAACTCATTGTTGCGGTAATTGGACACATAGATCCCGAAACCGGGTATTTGATTGATCTTAAGATTTTAAAGGATCATATCAAAACCGAAGTCGAAGACTATATGGATCATAAAAACCTGAATGAAGAAGTAGCAGAGTTTGAGAATCTAAATCCTACGGTAGAGAATATTGCTGTAGTGATCTGGAACCGCTTGCGTGCCAAACTAGATCCCAAATATGATATCGAAGTGACCTTGTATGAAACACCACGCAATTTTGTAATTTATAACGGGCAATAACACATGGGATTAAAAGTAGGGGACAAAGTACCACAGTTTACCGTAAAAGACGACCAGGGCAATGATTTTGATAGTAACAGTATCATTGGTGTAAAACCTGTAGTCATTTATTTTTATCCCAAAAACTTTACACCCGGTTGTACCAAAGAAGCCTGTGATTTTAGAGATAGCTATGCCGATTTTAAAGATTTGGGTGCCGAGGTGATCGGGATAAGCTCTGATAGTATAAAATCACATACTCGATTTAAAAACAAGTATAGACTACCCTTTTTATTTTTATCAGACCACAAAAATACCCTTAGAAAACTATTTGGGGTAAAAGCAGAGCTACTGGGGTTATTACCAGGCAGAGAAACCTTTGTGATCGATAAGGATGGGGTAGTGCAGTTAAAATTTAATAGCCTTAATGCCTCAAAACATTTAGGCAAAGCCATAGCCAAAGTAAAAGAATTGGCTGCGGTTTGATCGAAAACATTAATTTTGTACCAAATAACATAAGATATGGCAAATAAAAGAGACCTTAAAAAAGATATCAACTACGTATTAGGCGATATTATAGAAGAAGTATATGTGTGGGAACTAGATAACCCAGGAAAAGATACCAAAGCAGGAGAAGCGATTATCGATGAAGCCATTACCTCTTTTGATGGTTTGATCGCAAGAGTAAACGAGCGTGATGTAGAAAATGCTTCACAACATTTTAAAGCCATTCGCACCGATTTAGAAAAAACGGCAAAGACACTGGTAGAAAAAGTAAACGCTTTATAATTTTTTTAAAAAAAGTATTTGCAAATATGGTTTAAGAAATTATATTTGCACCGCTTTTGCCGATATAGCTCAGCTGGCTAGAGCAGCTGATTTGTAATCAGCAGGTCGTGGGTTCGAGTCCCTCTATCGGCTCTTCATGAAAAGCTCTGAATTTGGTTTCAGAGCTTTTTTGTTTCAGTAGTTCTGAGATACTATCTATAAACTTTTTAGACATATTGATATATAGTCACTGTTTCAGATGGTATAATCTATGCCGAGTCGGCTATAGTTTTATTACAGGTTAATTCCTGCCGATGAACACCACTCTATAATTTTATCATATACTTCTTGGCTTATCAAAACAGAGGCATTGCAACCATAATCTTTTCGAGAATGAACCCCAATTACTTGATAGCCAAATGTGTTTTTTATCCATATTGGGGACCCACTATTTCGAACTTCCGTAAATAAATCATAGGATAACTTATTTCCATTAATTTTAAAATTTTTAGTCGACTCTGTCCATATTTCATTTTTATTTTTATCACCCGGAGAACCTATTAATGTTATTAACTCTCCCAATTGAGAAGTATCTGAAATAGGTTCTATTTTATAATGACCACCAACTTTTTTGTAAACTGTTGAATCGGGGAGGATAATAATAGAGAAGTCCTTATTTATAGTTCCTTTAAGCCAATAACCCTTATTGTAAAACTTATTTTTTTTATTTTTTAGCTTTACGGAAGTTTTAATTAAATAATTGTTTTTATCAATTGAGCCAAAATACATATCTACGTTTGTAACTGAAGAAAATATATAAGGAAAAGATTTACTAAATAAGTAATATGCCGTATTATGTCCAGCGGTAAGAACAACTCTTGGGTGAATTAACATTCCTGTACCCAATTTTCTCCCTGTCCAACCTCTTTTCATTTCCATATAACAGGTATATGAATTCGGAACATTATCCTCAATAATTTGTTCTCTATTATTGGGATCAGGGGTACAATTTAATTCTTGACCTAAAAGAATATTGTTAAACAAAAGGAGATAAAGGATAAAAACTGGATTGTATATGTTTTTCATTTTGTTTAGGTATTTTGATGAGAATCGTGTGCTGTTAATTTCTCAAATCTTCGGAAGAAATAAAGTATAATTTTTCAGGAGTAAATTTTGTTCTAGAAGCCAAAATAGAGTCGGTTATAACATTATGGATTCCATCTATTTTAGATTGAATAACACCAAAACCGTCCACATCGAAGTTGCTGTTAACCTCTGGTTTAAAGAATTTTCCTAAATCTTTACCAACAATTCCAAATGATTGAAGACTGAATGAAACAGATGTTTTATTACTTTGAAGTTGAGCAGAAGCTGCAACGCTTGCAAGATTTGTGATATCAATCCCTCTTTTTACTTTACTGAATAGATAATGAATAGAATACCCTATCCCATAAACCGTTGTATCCGTCGGTGTCTCTACAATCTTTGTTTCCACAAAATATACATTCATATTGGATTGTTTTCTACCAAGAGTTAAACCACCGAAACCAGGAACCTTAATTCCTGCATTTTGTTTTCCATCATAAATTTTTACAACTGTTCTCATTCCTTCCAGTTCGGCGCGAGTTTTTGGTGTAGTTGAAGTTGTTAGTAAAGAATCGACGGCAAAGCTTTCAATACTTTTTGTTGAAAATTTTTCGATAAAACTATTCAGTTCTAGTTCGTCTCCGAAGTCGAAATCTTGTTTTTCTTCATTTTTACAGCTATAAATAACTATAAATAAGATAGCTAGTAATAGAGTTTTTGTATTCATAATATGTTAATTTTTGATGGGATAAGTTAAATTTGATTTGCTATCAAATCAATACCCGTTACTAGGTATAAATTAGTGCCAATGGTCTAGACTATGAGTAGTTAGTAGTTATATTCGATTAGTATATAGCTTTGCAAACAAGTACCAAACCGAAAATCTACGAGAATTTTCACAAGTAGATTAAAACAAGCAATTACTTGTTGCAATTATTGTAAAACAGTTTTTATCAGTTCTTTTTCTTTACGTAAGTTTTATTCCCGTTCGAATTAACATAATATTTTCCACCCCTTGGTCCCGTTTGAATAGATCTGCTTGATGAATTGCTTTGTATTGAATAGATAGGTGAAGAATAAGTTGGGGTCGAATAATAGTTATTTGATGAACTTTTTTTTGGTTTTACATAAACCTTTTTTCCGTTACTATTTATATAATATTTTCCACCTCTATTTCCAGTATAAATTGTTCGTCCATTATTGTCAATTCGTGAATAGGTTGAATTTGAACTATTATAAATTGAATTTGAATAATACTTTTGTGTCGTTGATCTATAGGTGGAATTACTTCTGTTGGCCCTTTCTCGTGCTGTTTTTCTTTTATGCTGTTCGATAGTCAATAATTGCATATTACTGGGGTCGTCTGTTCCTCCCTCAGAAAGAGGTTTTATATGGTCAATTTCATAACCATAGGGAATTTCATCGTAACCTAATGATTTTAAAAACTTCTTTTTATTAGCTTCACTTCTTTTTACAAGAGGTTTTCCAGTAGTGGAATAATATTGTCCGTAGTAATATTCGGTATTACCAACTTTGTAAGTTTCTTGACTATTAATACTAAAATTTGTAATCAGAGAAATGATCAATAGTAAAAGAGTTCTTTTCATTTTCATTTATTTTAATTGCTTACGTTTCGGCAATATTTAGTTGTGTTACTTAGTACTTACTTTATAAAGATTTGTCAACCTGAAAATCTACCGGGATTTTCAAAAATAGATAGGACTAAGCAATTACTTATACCATATTTACCAATAGTCTTTATTTAAAATCTTCTACTACGTCCATAAAATCAAATTCGTGTACTAAACAGATTTGATGTCCGCTTTTCCTCATTTCTAAAGCTTTTTCCACTTTCCGTCCATAACACGCAAATGCCCAAGCTGGATTTCCATTATCCCCAACAATTAAATAGTCAGTTTTTTTTGAAACAGTTTTTGTTGGTATTCCGCCTAAATCTGAAATTAAACTTTCTAATTCAGACCGATTTCCACTTTTTAAAATTCCTGTTACGCAAAAAGTCTTTCCGTCAAATTCGATATTTGGGTCGCTCGTACAATGTCCCGAAATATTTATGTTAGCAGTTTCTTTGTCAATTTGCTTAGCAATCTCTTTACTTTCTATGTTTACAAATTGATTTAGGTACGCTTTTAAAATCAAAATTTCCTCTTCCTCAATTATTCCATCTGATATAATAGATAGCATTAAACTCCTAATTTCATCGTAAGGATAGTAGGTGCTTAAATGAGTATTTTGCTCAAGCCATTTTTCAAGATCTCGGACCTCTTTCTCATTTATTATTCCATCTGCCAAAATTCCATGACAAATTCCCTGCAAGGTTTGTAAGTCAGTTGTCACAGCGTTGTAATAATAGTTGTCATTTTCATATTTCTGACAAAGCCAAAATAAATCTTCTATTGTTTCTGTTGCGGAAATATTGTTCGAAACTGTTTCGCTAATGATTGTCATAAATTCTTTAAAAGGATTTCGATCTATTAAACTGTAATGGTTTTCTACCCATTTTTTCAGTTCATTAATTTCCTTTTCATTTATTTGTTTGTCTAAATTTATTCCAAGTAAGATTCCTTTCAATGAGTTGATTGCTTTATCAGCTCTTGCTTTTGAAGTAAAAACTTCCAATTCTTTTTGACTTAATTCGCTCATCGATTTTTTTTCAAATTATTGACAACGTAGGAATATATGTGTTAGTACATATATTCTACAGATAGAATGTAATTACCATACATTTCCCAAAAATCAATAATTCCTATCAAATATTTTTACGGGTTTCCACAGTTGCCTCTTTTTTTCAAAAAATGACACTAGCCTGGCATATTCTTGCACTCGTAAATCATAATTAATTAAAACAAGGCAGTATGTCGACAGAAAATTTTAATTAAAAAGTAGCGGTGTTAAACACCATAGCGACCAACGAAGTAAAAATGGCCAATATGCTTATTGATCTTCGAAGACAAAACGTATCCCAAGCATAGAAATCATCATTCTGTATACTACAATCACAATCCTAGGACCTTTACACTAGGTCCCGGGATTTTTTTCTTCATTTTAGTTCTTAAAATAGTGTCTTTGTAACCTTTTGTATGCTCCACAGCATATAACAATGTCTTCCCGGAGGGTACAACCGCTTTCCTGGAGCTCGCAATACGTTTCCCGTAACAATTATTTGGTCTCACAGCACCAACAACCTATCCCACAGCACTTGCAAACACCTTCCCGTAGGCTTCAAAGTCTTTCCCGGAGCCCGGGAAGCCTATGTACTGCCCCAGAAATGACCTGGCAACCTCCCAGGGCGGTGAGGTACCTCCCGGGACGGGTATGTATGGTTACGTGAAGGCCTGATCAACTGCTGTGGAGAGGTAATTTGGTTACGGGGCGCCGTGGTATAAGGAATGGCATAAGATATAGAAGTACAATGTTTACCAATGTGATGTATGGAAAAAAGATTCAAAACCCCTTTGCTGGCGCCAGAATGTTTCTGGTGCCATTAAAAAAGTAATGTATGGGACACAAGTTGCAAACTAGCCTTTAGTTTGTATTAGAAATAAAGAGAAGTAGAGGTGAACTAACAAACTGGCAACGTTTCCAGACTTATCTGGCGCATTAGTACTTATCTGGATTCTTTGTCTTCTTATAATGTTTTATCATTTTTCCGAAGTTTTTGTCTTTCCTTCGTTTTTCTGCAATAGTCGATTCGTAGTGTGTTTTTTCTCGTTCCATTTTCAAATAGTTTTCAAGGTAGGATTCGTGTATTTCTCCATTTTCGATTGCCAATTTTACCGCGCAATCTTTTTCTGAGGTGTGGGTACAATCCGAGAATCTACAATCTTGCATCAGGTCATATATTTTTTCAAAGGTACTTTCTAGTCCACCTGGACTATCTGCAATACCAACTTCGCGCATGCCGGGATTGTCAATAAGTATCGCACCGTTTATCAATGGAATTAACTCACGGTGTGTTGTAACGTGTTTGCCCCGATCTGTACTTTTACTAATATCGTCGGTATTCATTAGATTTTCTCCGCTCAAACTGTTTATAAGCGAGGATTTTCCAACGCCCGATGAACCTAAAAGGCAATATGTTTTTCCTTTATAAAGTAACTTTTTCAATTCATTAATCCCGACCTTAGTTTTATTGCTCAGGGGAATGACAGGAATATTTTTTACTCTGGCATTTATTTTTTTAAGCAAATTATCCAAGTGGGGCTCATTTGTTAAATCGGTTTTTGAAATGACAATTATAGGTTCAATTTTGGAAGCATGACAAAGCGTTAAATATCTTTCCAATCGATTAATATTAAAATCCCTGTTGACTGATTGTACAATGATACTATAATCGATATTGCTAGCAATGATCTGCAACTCACCAAACTTGTTAATTGCCTGTCGGGAAAGAACAGAATATCGTGGTAAGATACTGTGAATAAGTGCAAAATCGTAATCCTGAGTTAGTAATGCTACCCAATCGCCAACGGCAGGAAAATCTTCACGACTTTTGGCCGAAAACCTTAAATTTCCTGTAATCTCGGCTTCAAATTCGCCTTTTTCATTCTTGACAATGTATCTTTCTTTATGCTGGGCCACTACACGTCCAATTTCAAAATTCTCAAGATCATTTTCACTTCTTGCTTTTTCGAAATTGTCATTATATCCTAGATCTTGAATTGTCATATCGCCATTCTAATTTTTTTGGTCAACTTTCCTAATCTAATTTAATCACCCTGGTTTTTTTGTTAATCAAAGTTTCAAACCTATTCAATTCTTCGTGGTTTTTGATTTCATAATGCATCGGAATAACAATTTCGGGTTTAATTTTATTTATAATCTCAGCAGCTTCTTCTGTATTCATAGTTAAATTGTCACCTCCAATTGGAACCAAAGCAACATCAATATCGCTAAGTTCTTTTATTTCATTAATATAGTCTGTGTCACCTGCATGGTAAATGCTAAAACCATTTTTCAATGTAATGATATAACCTACATTCTCTTTAGATTTGGGATGCGCTTTGATCCATAAAAAAACCGATTTTGTGTTGTATGCAAAAGTTGCCTGAATGCTAAATTTTTCGAATTGTAATTGCTCTTTAGGTTTTACAATTTGTATTTGATTTTTTACATCACTTAATTTTTTTGAAACTCCTTTTGAACAAACAATCCTCGTTTCAGCGTTTAGAAGATTTTTAATATCCTTGAAGGAGAAGTGGTCTGGATGGGCATGAGTGATTAAAATGTAATCTGCTTTCTCTGTGTTTTCAACTCCTACAGGATCAATATAAATAACCTTGTCATCAATTTTAAGTTGAAAACTCGAAGGAAAAAAATGTGATTTATTCACTTTGATTGTCCCCCAAGTTGTTAGCGTTATATTTTCTCCAATAGACACTTGTTGCGGAATAGGATTTCTTTTTTCGCTTATTTTTATTTTTACCATGGTACAGCCTTGATTAATGAATAACGTCAAACAGAGTATTAAAAAATGTAATCCTTTTGTCTGCATTTGTAATGGAATATTTTTACAAAGTTAACGACTCTTAATGTTAAACTTTAGACGCTTCCGTCTATTCTAATTATCCTTTGATAGTTGGAAAAGACGCACCATCTTACGAATATCTGCGAAGTATTTTCTTAACCAGGTCTCGTTTAATGTTTCATCGGTAATTTGAAGATAAAAATTTTCCAAACTTAGATGTAAAACCATTTTTGCTAGGGGACTATTCCCCGATAATGAAACTATATTTTCCCATACAGGCATTAGTCCTTGAATTGAAAATTGATTTATACGGTATAAACATTTTTTGAACCCTGGGTTGTCTCTGTGTACTCTTAATTGACGATTAAAAAGCAAGTCGATTTTATGTTCGATGATGATTGATATCAATTCCTCCTCACTTCTTGCATTCGACTCTTTTTTTGAAACCATTTTTGCACGCCTTAAGTGAAATTCCAATAAATTTTCTGTAAAAACTTCTAAATCAGCAAATAAATGGTAAAATGAAGATTTGTTTTTTCCAATTTCTTTGGATAATCTTTCTACCTTAAGTTCTTTTGGACCGTTATAAGCAAAACACTTATAGCCCGTTTCTAGCCAAATTTTTTCTATTTCTCTCATTTTAAAACAGCTAAAAAGATTTAGTAGAATTACCTCATGGCTATATGATTTATTGTATTAAGTGCAATGGCTCACCCAAATGTGTTTTAATGGTGTTCATGTGTATCGAGCAGCTGTCTTTTATACATAATAACGTTACTTTGCTTTAATAATATATTGATACGGAAGCAAATCTACGTTTACGGTAAAAGCCGTATACCCTGCTTTTTTTAATTCGTTAACAACCACATCGATAGATAATTTGTGGTCTGCGGGAGGACCTACAGGAGTATCGGTTTTAAAGAAATCAACAATAACCAACGTTCCGTTGGGTTTTGTGCCCTTTTTTACTTTGGTGAAATATGTCGGGCGGTTTTCAATATGATGGTATGTATTAACAATGAACACCATATCGGCCTCATTTTCTGTTAAGTTAGGAGAGTCGTAGGGAATTTTGCGGGTTTCAATGTTCTTTAGATTGTTTTTTGTGATTCTATTTTTTAGAAACTCTTGAAACTCCTCATCGACATCGGCAGCAATGACTGTTGCTCCTTTTTCTGCTAATTTTACAGAGAAATAGCCAGAACCGGCTCCTATATCCATGATGGTTTGCCCTTGTATGTCGCCCAAATACTCCAATACTTTTTGAGGGTGTTGATAGGCATCTCTCTCTGGGGACTCAAATCGTTCGATTAAATCTTTAACAGAAGATCGGTGCATATGCTCATTAGCGGCACCAGGTTTCGATGGCTTCTCTTTATGTTGCTCATGACCATTTTCTTTCCCTTGATCGGTATCTGAAACGGGATGATTGTTTTTACATCCAAGACATAGTAAAAATGTAAGTATAAAAGCTATTTTTTTCATTTCTGTATTTGTTTTAAACTTAATCGGGTTGTAATAGCTCACGGTAGTATATGCATATTGAAAGCGTTTACCAAGCATTAAAGCGTATACATTGTTAAGCTCCTGTTTTTTATTTTTTGGATTTAGTAATCACTTTGTCATATCTGCTATCCATGCAGACACTTAGATCGTTGGTCATAAATTTACCATCTAGAAACAGACTAAAAATGGTGGCAGGACTAGGGCACTTTTGGGCTTCTTCCATTGTTTTGAGCTTGATTACTTTCAATGGCAGATTTCTTTTTTCTGCAGTTTCAGCCAACGAGTTCATAGCGTGAAATTCTGCAAAGGGGCATCTGTTTGAATAATAAACAACAATTCCTTTCTTGTCTGGACATGCACCACTTTTTACCGAGTTATTGAATTTAGGGTTTATAGCATTATCGTCGAATTTTAATGCAAGCAAACTGAAACCACTTGATGTTTTTTCTATTTCTTTAAATCCCTGTCGCAATAGCCATTTGGTGTCACTCATAAAATGGAATTTTTTTGTTCCTACTACAGTTATGAGTCCATTTCTATTTTGTTTTTTCGCATCTTCAATTGCAGATTGCAAAAGGGCTTTTCCGTACCCATTTTTCTTATACTTACCTGATACCCAAAAACAATTAACGTTTATGTAATTGGGGGCAGTTATTGGAACCCAGGCATTTTCGGCGGGTCCATACTCTATAAAAACTTTAGCTCTTTCATCAAGTCGCCTAAAAACATAACCGTTATTAAACTCCTTTTTTAACCAATCCTTCTTTGCGTGATAACTATCTGCACATTTCTTATCCGATATGGCACAACAAATATGTTCTGAAGAAATGTTTTCTGTATTTAATTCGATGAATTTTGCCATTTCTAACCGTTTTCAAATGAAGTCTAATGTCCAGGTATGGCATGTGCCTCTGAACCCTTTGTAAGTATTACCAAAGTATCGATTTTGTACGATACCTTCAGGCAATCAAATATAGGCATATGCCCTAGTATTTGTTATGTAAATGTTGTTGAAATTTTCATAAAGTTGATCTAATAGCAGAAAAAGACTTTTTTTCTTCAGTGCGATAAGTGTTTTCAATACATTACTTATTAAGCATTTATTTATTTTTTTCAAATCCAAACATTCATTAGAAAATAGCTTTAAATGAATTTTGGTTTGTTATTGTTACTTGTTTGAATTGATTGTACATTTTGTCAAAAAAGAAGATTACCTCTGCTAATTCTTTGCAATCGTCTCAATTGCGATTTTCATAAGTATCTAAAACAAGCAATTACTTTTGGCTATTGTTGGCGATGGTTTTACGCTTTAAGTAATCTCTGATTTCTACATATTCAATATCTGTTCTATCTTGATAAAAATCTTTTAGTACAGCTCTGTGAGCAGCACCGACAATGACCAAAATTCTATCATTCGAAGTAATCCATCGATCAATATTGGTCATCATATAAATATTTCTCTCCCACCATTTGGATACGAATTTTGCCCCAATGTAATTGGAGTCATTAACGAATTTTGCTGTTTTATTTATGTATTGGTCTTTATTTCTAATATCTTCTTCCTCAGAATTACGGTATATAAGGTAATTTAATATTGAATTTTCTGCTAAAAATTTGGATTCCTTTTCGTCTTGTGCTTTGATAGCGCTAATCATTTTTTCATATCTCCCTTTATCATATTTTTCAGCAAACTCAGCAAGTTCACCAAAAGGAAGATCAAGCTTATAATCTATAGAATAGATACGATTATGATGTAACTCTTTTGCTAATCTAAATCCCAATTGGTCTATTTCATTAATGGTGAGATCACGATTTCCATGTAAAGTTTCAGTATATAAACTGTCTAAATATTCTGATGTAGCCGATGGAAATTCAAGCATAATTTTAGTGGGTCTAAATTCTTTAAGCTTTTCTACAACATCTTTAATCTCATTCTGCCTTTTTTCTGACTCGAGACTTTCAAATTCAACTGAAGAGAAATCTGATGTTCCTGCAAAATGAAATACCCCTAATATTGAGATCTTTGGGTTAGTATTTACTTTTTTTTTCTCTTCGATTTCCTTTGTTTTGTTACAGCCTGTAAGAAGTAAAAAACAGATAGTAATGTTTATAAATGACCTCATATTGTTTGTAATTTTAGTCTTGAACTTCTGCCAATAATTGTATAAAGAATGCGTGTACTTTTGTTCTATACAGTAGATAGCAAATACTTGTAAATATAATACTTATAGTTTGTTTGTTTCTCAAAAATGAATAGATAATCCCCTTTTTTTGAGGTTTGTGCTGTTAGTGTAGTTTTTAAATAGGTCCTATTTCATAAAGAGTAATTGGAAGATAATATCCTTGTATCCAAAATCAAGAACTTATAAAAACAAAGCAGTATCGATAATCCTGTATCCAAACAAATAAAAGTATGTAGTATATTGCGACCTTGGAATACCAAATACAACAAACAATACATTTTACAAAACGGAATACATGGTATGAAAAAAAATGATATAAAGAGTAAATCTTCAGAAAAACTTCAATCCGAATTAAAAGTAATTAAAGCGATTACTGGGACTTTAATTGGGACATTAATCCTTTTGTTTGCTCTGGTCTTTTATGGATTATTTGCAACAGATAAAAAGGGAGTTTTTATTCCGCTACTCATGGTGGCTATTTCCTGCAGTGCAATCCTCCCTTTACAGTTTATTTCGATGAAGAAAATTAAAGCCGAATTAGATTCTAGAGAAAATTCTTAATCTGTTTATTGAAGGAATATTAAAACACGCATGAACTGTAAAAACTGTAACAACAAATATGAAGGTAATTTCTGCGGATATTGCGGCCAGCGTAGTAGGGTAGAGAAAATCAATTTTGATTATCTAATCAACGAGTTTTCTGAGAGTGTTTTTCAGGTTAACTATGGGATGGTGTTTACGATAAAAGAATTATGTAGTAGACCTGGTCATAGTATTCGAGAATATCTACATGGTAAGAGAAAAAATCATTTTAGGCCCATAGCGTTTCTGTTTTTATGGTCTACTGTTTATTTTCTATTATCGGGATTGATAGAAAAACATACATTTTTGGTAGAGGCTATAAATGGATTTTCGGATGGGTTTGCCAAGACTAACCAGGATTTTTCGAAAGTTACAAACACTTTCAAATGGATGACGAGTAATCATGCCTATACTACCTTATTGTTCTTACCTTTATATTCATTTGCGTCGTACATAGCATTTTTGGGATTGAAATATAATTATTTCGAACATTTTGTTTTAAACTCATACATAACCGGGCAACAAGCCATAATATATGCTGTTTTTATTGGGATACAATATGTTTTGGGAATTGGGGACTACTATTTTCCATTACTTTTCTTTATAGCTTCTGTAGGGTTTGCCTTCTGGACCTTTTTTCAATTTTTTGATAAAGAAAAGTGGATCGAAATTGTCTTTAGGGTTATATTGGTTTATTTCTTGTACTATATTCTATTGAGTGCCGCGGCAGTAATGTTTATTATGGGGATATTTATTTTTTCTAAATAGTATTGGATCTAATACCGAAAAATGGAATCACACAAAACTTGAAAGTGAAACCAAAGAAAAAGAATAGAACAAGCCTTACCTATTGCTGTTCCTGGGCCACCGCTTCTTTGGCTTTTCGATCTGCGATGTAGTCAAAAAGTTGTTTTCCGTAAAGAGATTTTTTAACTCTGGGGCTTAACGATTTTGCCACAGTATCCAAATATTTTATGTTGGCATCATATACTTCGCTGAGGGTTACATATGGGGCAACTTCTAGTTTTTTATTGTAGATAGCAAAGTTGATCGTATATAGGTATTTTTGTCGTAATAAGTTTTTATATGCTTTATCGTTTGCCATCAACTTTTCTTCATCTTTTTGCTTACTGGCTTCAAAATCTTCTTTGATAAGTCTTAGGTTTCTTTCGTTAAAACGTTTAAGCATCTTCTTGTATTCCTGAAACTTCATTTCATTTTTTCCACCTGTGATGCGAACGTCTTTTTCAAAATCATTTAAAGAAGTATGGATAGAAATTTCTCCAGGTTCAGCAAAAAAATCGATACGGTCATTGTATTGCGCTCCATCTTTTTTATCCAGATACAGAAAATGAATTTCAGGTTCGGTAACAGTAGATTTCATTAAAAATTGAGCATCTCCATCAATGATAACAGAATCTACATTTATTAACATAGTATCTTGTATGCGCTGCAGATACAAGGTGCCCTTTTTCAAGCCTTTTATATTTCCCGTTACGGTAACGTTTCCTTCTTTTTTGGGAGCAGAACAATTTACCAAAAGAATAGCCGTCAATATTAGGATCGAAAAATGTCTCATCAATGATTTTTTGCTTTTTAAATAGGGCTACAAAGATGCATATTTTATTTGAAATAGTTGTCGCCCAAACGTCATAATACCCTTACTTTGTGTCTAACTTCCTGAGGCAATTTGCATTAAAATAGTACACAAAATGGCTCCGTATGTTCCTACTACATATCCAAATACAGCCAAAAGTACGCCAACCGTTGTTAATGAAGGATGAAAGGCAGCTGCAACTACAGGGGCCGAGGCAGCTCCGCCAACATTGGCTTGACTTCCAACGGCCAGGAAAAAGTAGGGTGCTCTTATGATTTTTGCGACTCCAATAAGAAGCAGCGCATGTATTGTCATCCAAACTAGACCGATGGCAATAAGGCCTGGGTTTTCGAAAATCATACCCAGATCCATTTTCATTCCTATAGTGGCCACAAGGATATAAATAAAAATACTTCCTAGTTTACTGGCTCCGGCACCTTCATACAATCTGGCTTTGGTATATGACAGTATAATTCCTATAGCCGTAGCAATGGTTACCATCCAGAAAAAATTTGAAGTAAAAGAAGCCAAAGCAGAGCTTTTATCGTTAAAAACTTCAAAATTGTTGGACAACAGGTTAGAAATACCTCCCGCACCCCAATGCGCTACACCCACGGTAACAAAAGCTATAGAAAGCATAATGATATAATCGGTTAACGTTGGATTGCGCGTAATGCTATCGGCATAGCTTGACACTTTTTCTTTCAAAGATTCTATGGCACTAGTATCAGATTTTAACCAGGCGTCTATTTTTTTGCTTTTACCAATACCAATTAGCAAAATGGCCATCCATAAATTGGCAACTACAATATCTACCAATACCATACCCCCGTATTTATCGGGATTGTATTGATAAATCTCGAGCATGGCTGCTTGGTTGGCTCCACCACCGATCCAACTTCCTGCAAGGGTAGATAATCCTCTCCAAACAGCATCAAATCCGGCTCCTCCTACTGTTTCGGGAGAGAATATAGAGATAAGTAAGATGGCGACTGGTCCACCTATAACAATCCCTAAAGTTCCGGTTATGAACATAATCAGGGCCTTTGGCCCCAAATTAAAAATACCTTTAAGATCAATACTCAAAGTCATTAGTACCAGCGAGGCCGGCAATAGATACCGACTTGCGATAAAGTAAACATTCGACGATTTTTCAACCAATTGCCCGTTAGCATCAAGTTCTTTCCATTCTGGAGAAATAATACCTAAAGAATTAAAGATAGCCGGTAAGAGGTAGCACAATAATATACCAGGAACAAACTTGTAGAAGGTTTTCCAGAATTTTGTTTGCAGTGATGAGGTGTAAAATACAAGTCCTAAACAAAGCATTAAAATTGCGAAAACAATGGTGTCATTTGTGAAAAAAGGAACATTTTCCATAAATCGAGTGTTTAATTTTTTAGAATAAGCAGTGCAAAATACATTATTTTAAAAAAGACCAAACAAGATCTAAAGGAAAGTTTTTAATCATTTATCCATTTTTTGAACAAATCTACCTGTTGTTCTGAAGCAGAGGGATCGAGTTGTAAAACGATTTTTTCCATAGTGGGTTCAATAACCTTTGAGGTAAGAGTTACTTCTTGGCCTCCTCGTTTTATACGAAAACTAATATCATCGCCTAACTTCCATTGGTTGGAATCACCAAAGAGGTCATAAATATTCTTAATCGTGTAGGTTTTGTTGTTTATGTCCTGCAAAATATCCCCTCCTTGTACTCCCAGGTTTTTTAAAAAGCTGTTTAGGGTAATATTGGATTCAAAAACAATTTCTTTTGACCCCTCCAAACCTTTTACAAGGGGTTGCTGTTCATGAATAAAATAGGAAGAGGGTACATTGGTGGTACTATATATAACTCCTACTTTATTAAGATAAAAACCATAATTAATTGGCTGATTGTTTACGACATGATTTTCTAAAAAATCACTAACTTCAGGATAAGATATTTCTTTTATGGTTTTAATAAGTTCTTTGTCTTTAAAAGGGGTATCGGCACCAAACTTATTGGATAGGTTTTTGATAAGATCAAGTACACCATAAACACCATTACTTTTTTCTCTCATAATAATATCGATACACATAGAAATCAAGGCACCCTTTTCATAAACATTTCTATAATTTTCCCGATAGGGTGCTGCAAGTATGTTTTTACTCATAGTGGTAAAAGACATAGTGTCATCAAATTGTTTAGAGATTTCAATTTTTTCAAGAAGCCTTTCCAAAAACTCTTCTTCTGTAGTCAACCCCTGAGTAATTTGAAACAACAACGAGAAGTACTCTGTGGTTCCTTCATACAACCATATATGTTCAGACATTTTGGGATTGTTGTAATCAAAATCGTGAATCTCTTCAGAATGAATTGTTAATGGTGTCACGATGTGAAAAAATTCGTGTGATACCACATCGGTAAGGGATTCGTTTAATTTTTTCTTCGAAATAGATTCGGGTAATACAACTACGGTAGAGGTATTATGCTCCAGGGCACCAAAACCTTTTGCATCCTCTTTTTTTGTTGACGAAAGGTATAATAATACGCTATACTTTTTGGTAGCGTTAATATCTCCAAGGAAATTACGTTGAGCTCTTATCATGCGTTCCATTTGCGGCATAATTCGAGCTGCCGTGTGAATTTTTCCTGGGGAATATACGCTTAAAAGTACTTCGATTCCATTTACCGTAAATGTTACTTGATCAGGATCTGAATACATGATGGGCGAATCGGCTACATCGGCATATCTTTTGAAAATGAAACGGTCTATATCATAATTTTGATTGTCTACAGGATTTTCTGGTATTATTTTTTTTGTTGAGGTAGAGGCCTCCAAGGATTTAGGGCGCTTAATGAATAGCCTATATTGTGTTTCTTTGAATTTGTCAAAATATCCAACAAATGCATACAGGTTTAAAACGAAGTTTTTATCCTTGAGGATATTGGTACCTGTCGGTGAAAAAATATCATGCGTTTCTTCACAATCAAAAGTATCATTCACCCAATAGGAGATCTTATGCAATTGTCTGGCACTACTTATTTTCCATCTATTATCTCCATGTTTTTGACTACCCAAAGTACTTCCTTCTTTGTTAAAAGCTTTAAAATCGTCAATATATCTGCCATAATTGTTGTTTTGATACGTGCCCGGAACAATTTTGGGTATATAATAGCTTATGGTATCTGTACTTATATTATCAATTTGTATTTCGACTTTAACCTTATCGTCAACAACATTAACCAGATCTATTGATACCGTTACCGCTGAAACCTTTGGTGTAACTATAGATTCTGAAGCCTTACAGCTTGCCATGACATTACATATAGATATGGCAAAGATTAGGTTTATGCTTACTTTTATAATTCTTGACACGGTTATTTAATATTATTTTTGATAAACATAGCTACCCCATCTTCTTTTCCTGGCAATGTAATCACATTAGCTACTTCTTTTGTTTCGGGCTTGGCATTGGCCACGGCAACTCCCGTACCAACAGCTTTAATCATTTCAACATCATTATAATTGTCACCAAAAGCTACAGCTTGGGTAATTGGAATGTTAAAATGTGTTTGTAACAAAACCTCAATGGCGGTTAGTTTTGAAATATTCTTGTTAGCGACTTCAATATACGTAGGTTTAGAGCGATACAAGTGCAATTTGTCGGCAAAATTTTCTTGTAAAAAAGAATAGGCATCATCTATGTATGTTTCTTCTCCCATACACATAATTTTATGTGCCCCTTTTTGCTGTGATTTCCAATCTTGAACAACTTCGTTGGTAGATCTAACTATTGGGGTTACTTTGGTGTTATTAGCTTCTCTATTGGCCCAAAAATCCATTTCGGGAACAAACCAATCGTCATTATGATATAAACTTAAATGTACTTTTTGACTTTTGTTGAAAATCGCAAGTTCTTCCAAAATTTCTAATGGAATTACTGTAGAATGAATTGGAGTCTTATCGACAAGAATTAAACCACCATTATAGCATATTAGGGGCTGATTCAATATGTCTAATTCCTTTTGTAAGTGCGTCATTGCGCTTGGCATTCTGGAAGAAATTAATATTACAGGAATCGAATCTTTTATTCTCTTTATTTCAGAAATAGTTAGTGCAGAAAGTTCTCTTTCTGGATTTAATAAGGTGCCATCGATATCTGAGAAGACAATGCGGTGTTGCATTATGTGCTTTGGATTTGGGTTATGCTATGCTAATATATGAACTATTGATTTACAAAGTTAGCAATACTGGTAATAACTTCGGGCATTATTTTACGCCAGGATTCATTGTATGATTTTTGATTTTCCAGACGCCCCCCTTTAATTTCTTTTAAAATATGGTTCATGTCGCTAATTGCTACATATTCTGATTGCGGAGCCGATTCTTTTAACTTTTCTGCTTGTGACATTTCAACCTGAATATCTTGATCACCATGCAATATCAAAATAGGCATTTCAAGCTCAGAAATTATTTGAGAAGGATCATATTTCATCCACGATTTTATAAAAGGTTGTAAATCATATCTGAAAATAGATTCTAAAGCGGGTTCATAGCCTATAGCTCTTCCGTTTTTCCGAAGTTGATCAAAAGCTGCCGCTGCGCTTTTATCTAACCCCGGAGCTTGTTTGGAAATTTGCTCTATTATTACTTGATCGATAGATTGCGCATTCCCTGCTATCGAAATAAAGCCATCGGCATTATCTTTGGCAGCGACCATGCCGACAAGGGAACCCTGTCCATGACCTAAAACAATGACTTTGGTATAGGTTTTATTCTGTTTGAAATACGTAATTGCCGACTTGGCATCTTCTATGAAATGGTCAAAAGAAATTTCGTGCTCTCGAATCCCCAAGCCATCCATCTTAAACAATCTTTTGTCGTACCTGTATGAGGCAATTCCCACTTTTGCTAGCTCGTAAGACAACTTTTTAAAAGTATCATTCTTTGACATTCGATCATTACCATCTCTATTTACTGCACCAGCGTCCATTACAAAAATTATTAGAGGAACCTCCTGATCAGAATCTGAATATGGTGTAACCAATGATCCTTCAATATATTTATTGATTTTTACAACGGCAGAATTATACTCTTTTTCCTGACCAAAACATAGCGCTGTAATTGCAATAAAAAATAAAGAAAATTTCAATTTCATAACGGGGGCTCATTAAATTAATAGTAGATATCAAACGATAAAAATTACTGCATATTTTACTTTTTAAAATTACGTATAATTTAAGTCTTTTTGTTTCATGCTCTGCTGTAAAGAGATAGATTTGATAAAAAGATTTTCTCGTAATTTTTAACCGTTCACTAACATACCCTTTTTTATCTTTGCTGCAAAATATTAAATAATGAATATTCGAAATACAGTTCTAATTATTATAACATTATTTTCTTTAAACTCTTTTTCAGCTTCATTTGATTGGGGAAAAACTGGTCATAGAGTAACCGGAGAAATTGCTGAAGTACACCTTACCAAAAAAGCAAAAAGAGCAATCTCATCATTACTTGATGGTCATGGTTTGGCATTTGTTTCGACTTTTGCCGATGAAATAAAAAGTGATAAAAATTACAAAGGGTACAGCCCATGGCACTATGTTAATTTTCCTTTTGATAAGAAGTATGGAGAAGACAAGCCAAGCGAATTTGGAGATTTGGTTCAGGGAATTAACAAATGTATCGCTGTTCTGAAAGATACGACGTCAACCATAGAAGATAGACAGTTTTATCTCAAAATGTTGGTTCATTTTATTGGCGATTTACACCAACCACTTCATGTAGGCCGAGGAGAAGATAAAGGAGGGAATGATATTCAAATACAATGGTTTAATGAAGGGTCCAATCTTCATAGGGTTTGGGATAGTGATATGATTGATTATTATGGGATGAGTTATACAGAGTTATCTCTAAATCGAGACGAGTTGTCTGAAACTCAAATTGAAGAAATAAAAAAAGGAAGTATCCTTGATTGGATTCATGAATCACAAGGTTTGGCCAAAAAAGTTTATGCTACAGCCAACGTAGGTGAAAAATTAAAATACGAATATATGTATTATAATTTCCCAATAGTACGAAAACAACTGCAAAAGGGTGGTATTCGCCTTGCCAAAGTATTAAATGATATTTTTGGATAAAACATTAATTAAGAGTTGATCAATTCTTTCCGGTATTGTTTGGGCGACATTAAAAAGTGTTTCTTGAATGTTTTGGTAAGATGACTTTCATCGGTGTATCCCAATTGATAGGCTATTTCGGCGATTGTGAATTCTGTATGTTGCAATCTGTATTCGACAAGTTTCATCTTGTATTTTGTTACGTATTGATGAATGGATTCACCTGTTTTCCTTTTAAAATAGGTGCTTATCGAACTTTGTGACATATTAAACTTATTGGCCAGAAAACTAATTTTGGTAAGATCGTTATCGTAAACATTTTGCCTTATATGTCCAAGGATTTGATCAATTTTGGAATGACTCACCAGGATTTCATTTTTACCAGAGTTGTATTTTTCAGAAATGTTGCGCATGATAATACTTAAAATAGTACTTATAGCATTCGAAATAATTTCCTGATAATAAATCTTTTCATTTTTAAATTCTTCAAGTACAACATTATGGATGTCCCATATGATACTTCTATCTTCTTCATGTGAAATTACGTCTCCCGGAATAATATTGGGACGGTGAAGCAATTGTTCAATGCGTTGCAACCAGTATTTCCTATCGGGTAAGTTCACTTTACTCGAAAATAATAGCTCGGTAAACTTAAAATAGGTGAACTTCGAATGCTTTTCAATTTCAAAATGATGTGTGTCCTCTGGTGCCAATAAGAAAATGTGGTTTTCTTTATACGGAAATCGAACTCCATTGATGGTGTGAAATCCGCTTCCTCTTTCTACAAAGATTATTTCGAAGTAATTATGATTGTGTGGTTCTGCTTCCCATTCATCTATAGAATATTGATGAACTACGAAAGTCTCATGCAAGGTGTAACGGTTCATAGGCAATTTTTAACACTTAAAGTTACGAAAATAAAATCAATAATTTAACAAATGTTTTTTACTTGTATTTACGCCCGAAAACGTTTGATTGTACTGATATTTAAATACTTATAAAAGTATGTTACAAGTTAACTGTTGAATTTTACAAGTAACATTTATTTGTTTAATGTTAAATTTGCTTCTTGAAATTTAACACAAATCTTTATATGAAATTCGGTCCTTATTTATATCCAATATTGAGAATATTATTTGGCGCTTTTTTGGTCTTAACCAGTATTTATGATGCTATACGATATTCTGGTTTTCTAAACAGATTGGATAGGTATTTTGAGAGAGTTTCAATTTTTGATTTAGAATTTTTAGAGGCATTTGCGCCTTTAGTTCCCTTTGAGAAATTTGTAATTGGATTTTTTATGATATTAGGGATGTTTAAAAAGAAAGTATTAAAAATTTCGCTGGGACTATTTGGTTTCTTCACACTTTTCTTGCTAGACGCATCTTATCAATATTGCGCATTAATACATTTTGGGTTTTTTATTACTTCATTAATTCTACTTAAAAACGACAATGATAATTTAAGTTCATTTGATCATAAAAAGAATTTTTATCAAGCAATATAGATGTACTTAATAGGATATGGATCACGACAGATTTTATCACCTTTTTCTATTGAATTATCCTAAAAGTAAGATTGATTCTTGGATGGAGGATTTTTTTTGACTTTGGTATTTGATGTAACCAAAACTCTTGAGTGGTTCCTTTCATTAAGAGTAAACTCCCATTTTCCAAAAGAATTTTTCGTTTCAACTGTTTATCGGTTTTATGTTTGAAATGGAACCAACGTTCTGCGCCAAAACTAAGCGAGGCAATTATTGGATTAGTACCAAGTTCTTTTTCATTATCTGAATGCCACCCATTACTATCTTGTCCATCACGATATTGATTAAGTAAACATGTTGTGAAACTTACGTTACATGCTATGTCTACCTTTTCTTTTATAGCTAATAATTCTTCAGTAAATGGTTTGGGATTCATAGTAATTCCAGAATAACGATATGAATTGTTATTGATGGCGTACAAAGCGGTAAGACGAGGTTGAGGATATGTCTTCCCGTAGACGGTGATATTGTCCTGTTGCCACTTGATAGTTTTTGATAACCTTTCAAAAAAATCGGTTGCCAAAACTTTGTTGAAAAAAGAAGGGAAATAGATTACTTCTGCATCGGGCATTTTTAAAGAAATAGGCTCATTTTCTGAAGCAAACAAATCTGGGTTCATCAATATGGTTTTGTGAATTAAATATATTGATATGCCCAATAAATTAAACCAAATTGCAGAAATAATCTAAAGAAGAGAATCGATCTTGGGAAATTAAGACTGGCCTTTTTATTCATAAGCATATGTATGTGAACTGGAAAAAATAGAATAAGCATAGCTATTATGGCCCAGATGGAAAGTGTTCTTGTTGCGATAAACAGTACTCCTAATCCTGCTAATATTTCTGCAATACCACTTAAATATACTAATAATCGATGATAGGGAATATATAAGGGCATTATACGCATAAACGCTTTCGGACGGATTAAATGAAAAACACCTGCGGTAACAAAAATCACAGATAAAATATATAAATGCCAACTCATTAAACTCCGGTGGTTTTTTGTTTACCTGCCTGACTAAGTGCAAAATCTTTACTTCGGGTCATTTTTTTTATAAAACTTACTTTCCTAAAGCGTAGAGCGGTCCAATCCTCATCTATAGCAACTTGTCTTACAGGTTCTAGGTTATAATCACCAAGCACGCCCCAGCCATGATCCCTTGTTATCTCTGTAGTATATTTTTTAGAACTTTTTTTAGGGTAGGCAAACCATAAAATAGCATCACCTACCAATTTGGGGTAAACGGTCTCAATACGATTTTCGATTTGCTTTTTTTCTGTTACAAAAACAATAGCAAAATCAACTTCGGATACCTGAATCAAAGATTCTTTTACAGTCACATCCTTAAGGCAGTCTAGTTCTTTACAAAACCCTTCGGGTTCATTGAGTATTAAAACTTCATCTAATTCTGAAGGAAGTTGTAATTTTTTAAAAAGCGGAGTCATGAGAATTTATTTTAAAGAGATACTTGTGCTTCTTAAAGATACAAAAAAAGAGTGGGATGCCGAATAACTTTAAGATCTTGGATAGTTAAATTAAAATTATTGAAAATTTATAAAAATCGTATAAACACGTGGTTTTTACGTAAAAAAATAATGGTTGAATGATAAAAATTGAATAAAAATGATTTTTGAGCAAAAAATTATCAAAATAAGCACAATAACGATCTTGTTTTTGAAGTTTGAAAGACTCAACTTAAATATATTAATTATGAAAACAACTTTTAAGAGTGCTGCTCTTGGTGCATTAGCATTGGCAGCATGTTCGATGTTTATTTCGTGTGAGACAGATCAATCAGATAGCTCACCAGAACAAAGCAGTGATCAGATTTTACTTGATGGGTTTAGACAAGAAGTCGCTTTCCCAGAGGCAATGGGTAAAATTGTGACGGTAGATTTGTATGGGCAACCTGTTCAGGTCGAGGAAATTGATGGTAAGTATATCTTTGAAGGAGATATGATTTTTACAAATGAAGATCTAGCATCAATGAGCGGTAAAAGTACAGGTCGTACTACCCGGCGATGGCCAAATAATACGGTGTATTATGATATACAAAGCAGTTTGCCTAATCAAAGAAGGGTAACCGATGCAATAGCGCATTGGGAAGCAAATACCGATTTAACATTTGTGAGAAGAACGAATCAATCTGCCTATATTTATTTTAGATCCGGAAGCGGTTGTTCTTCTTCTGTAGGACGCACAGGAGGAAGACAAAATATTAATCTTGCCAATGGTTGCTCTACGGGGAATACGATACATGAAATTGGGCATGCAGTTGGTTTGTGGCATGAGCAAAGTAGAAAAGATAGAGATCAATATATCACGATTAATTTCCAAAATATTCAATCTGGAAGAGCATTTAATTTTCAAACCTATGTTCAGCAAGGATATGATGGTGACGAGTATACGGGTACTCTGGATTTTAACTCTATAATGTTGTATGGTTCTTATGCCTTTTCGGCCAATGGACAGCCAACAATTGTAAGAAAAAACGGATCTACTTACAACGCACAGCGTAATGGATTATCATCTGGAGATATTGCTGGAATAGGCCTTATGTATCCTAGTACCGGAGGCGGTGGAGATATCTGCGATGGTGTTGCCCCCTGGTCGAGCTCTCAAACGTATCAAGCAGGGGATCTTGTAACCTATCAGGGAAATTTGTGGCGTAAACTTTCTAGCGGATGGGAGTATGTTGGACCTTGTGGATCTTCTAGAAGCCCTGGTAAGGCTATTGCCAACCTGAACGACGTAGCTAACAATTAGTTTTGTAAATCACTTTTTTAAATATTGAAAAACCCTCTGAACTAATTGTCCAGAGGGTTTTGCTATTAAAGAAAATATCTTACATGTTTATTTCTTTGGCATTATCAGGGGTATCAAATATGGTTCCTTCTTCGTTTAAAAAAGTAATATCGGTAATTGTGGCTTCTCCCAACTTATTCGTCATTCCTTTATCTTCTTTCCAACCAAAAAACTCCCATTTTGTAGCAAATGGAATGCCATCTACGAGAGTGAAGTCTTTATAGTGAATTGCGTGTGGATCGGCTTCTGCCTTAGAAGTATCCCCCGCGCTTCCAAAGGTAACGATGTATGCTGCTGCTTTTAATGAATTATTATTTGGATCTGTATAAATTACATACCAATCATCGGGTGCATCGCCAGTTCCCGGTTCAAAAGTGAGCTTGGCGGTTTGATGATCAACCCCATCAAGAGCTTTATTGCTCCCTAGTTCCCATTGTGTGCCGGGATCATTTAGTTTATAAGGCATACCAAAGAAGTATGTCCAGGTAAACATATCAAATCTTGCTCCTTTGTCATTTGCAGTTTTGGGGCATAAAAAGACCTTTTCTCCATTATAAATAAGTTTACTTTCATCTTTTTTATCGATTCTAATTTTGGATGCATTGGTAAGCATGGTTATCTTTCCATCCAAATGCAATTTTCCTCCGAAAAAGATTGTAGCATTAAAACTAATAGCCTTGTGCTTTAAAAACGCTTCTTTTTTATGTGCCTGCTCAATACTTTTAACATAATTGTCTATGATGGATAGTGCACCATCACCAATGCCTTCATTTGGTTCTACAGGCATCATTTCAGATTTATCTTCTGTTTCTGTTGTTTTCTCTTTTTTAGTTTGATTACAACTTACCATGAGTATAATAAGCAGTAAAATCCAAGAATGTTTCATTATATATGAGTTTGGTTACAGTGTTAAAATTACTAAAACCCAAATTTGAAAACATGGCATTTATGAAAACTGTAACAGATTCTTGTCATCAAAAAAAGCTATGTTTTTACAACATAGCTTATGACACTTTTTAGGAGAATTCAATTTTATTCTTTCTTTTTGGCAGGTGTTTTTTGACCTCCTTGATGTAAGACAAGGCTAGTCACTTTATCGTTTTCTTTTATGAATTCTATAGCGGCTGCAAATTCCTTTACAAAAAACTTAGCTTCAGTTTCTGCATGTATTTCTATAGGTCCTTGTCCTGTGGCTTGAGAAATTAATTTCCCGTTTTCTAAGGTCACTTTAAGATCAAACCCTTTACTAATTTCATATATGCCTACATATTGTTTTAAAACATCTTCTGAAACTTTAATGGCTTTCTTTTCTGAAGGGATAGGTCTATCTGTTTTTTCTCCTTTCGACTTGTTAATCCTGTTGATGAATACGGCTTCAGTTTTCTTATTGTTTTTATTGAATTGAATTTCAGAAAAACTGTCGTCATAGAAAAAAGTTGTCTTATTCTTTGGAAAGATTTTAAACTTAGAACTGCCTTCTCTTTGGCTGTATAATTGATTTTCTTCGAGGGTAATAATTCTTACAGCACTATCTTCAAACTCATATACACCAACTAATTGTTGTAGGTCTTCTTTTGGAAGTGTTATTTTTTCTTTATTATCATATGACTTACCAATGGCAATTGCTGCCAGTCTTATGGTTATGTCTGTAGGGCTATTGCAATTACAATTTGTAAGAATGGCTGCATGAACATCTTCATCAGGAATGTACAGCTGATACGATGTATATCCAAAGATTCCTCCACCATGTTCTATCGTTGGGGTCCCATTGATTTCATTTACGGTCCATCCATACCCATAATATGTAGGTTTTCCATTATTCAATTTGGTGTTTTGAAATGCTTTTTGAATGGTTTCCGCTTTAACCAACATATTTGTATTAATAGCATTTTGCCATTTATGAAGATCTTTTACTGTACTCATTAACGAACCGGCGGCATAGGGTAGAGTCATGCTTAAATAATTGGCATTAACATAACCGTCTCGAGTTTGATATCCCGACGCTCTATTTTTAATAATTTCTCCTTTATGCCCGTAACGAGAATCATTCATGTTTAATTTCTTGAAAATATGCTCTTCAATAAAGTCCTCATAGGTTTGCCCTGATGTTTTTTCAATGATGTATCCCAAAATGATGTATCCAGAATTGTTATATCTCCATTCTGTACCTGGATCAAAATCCATAGGTTCGTTTTTAAAGTAATCGATCAACTCGGTTGGAGTCATGTCTTTTGCGGCAATTTCGGATAAGTTCATCGACGTATAACTCTTGATTCCTGAAGTATGATTGAGAAGGTGATGAATTGTTATTTTTTTACCATGTGTAGGGTAATCAGGGATGAATTTGGTGATCTCATCCTGGATTGTAAGTTTTCCTTGTTCCATGAGCATTAAAATTGCTACTGCCGTGAATTGTTTGGTGATAGACCCAATTTCAAAAACGTTATCGGTTTTCATAGGGGTCTCAAGCTCCATATTAGCCAAACCAAACGCTTTGTGATAGATGATTTCTCCCTTTTTTGATATTAGTACAGTAGCCCCTGGACCATCGGGTTTGTACTTTTCATTAAGTAATGTGTCAAATTTTTCTTCAAGATTTTGGGCAAAAGAAATTAATGGTGAAACAACAAAAAGTATTGCTAATACTATTGTAATGATTGATTGGTTTTTTGTTTTTGTCATGGTTCTTATTTTTGATTGATCTGAATAGTCATATGACGACCAAAGGATAGGATTGGTTACAAAAAAAATCAGAAGTTTTTCATTATAAAAGTTTAGTGACCATAAAGAGATTGAAAAAACAAAAGATGTTTGTTAAATTCATCGATTTTTGAATCTGTATGATCTTTATGATCATATTTCTCTAATAAATTGATCATATCCTTATAGTATTCTATATTAAGAACTATTTCTTGAGCATACTCATATTGTTCCTCAAGTGATAAATTTCCATAATATTGTAATTGTTCCTGGTAATTCTTTGTGATTTGTTCCCAGAGTTGGCGTGCTTTTTCTTTTTCATCGATCTTAAAATAGCCAGCAACAAACTTTTTAAGAGGTGTATAATATTCATAATATTCAACAGGCATTTTTGAGATCCCCAAATCAAGAATTTCTTTGGCTCTTTCGTTTTTTTTCTCGTCTATTAGTGTAAGTGCTAATCTACCAAGGCTGTTTCGGCATGAAATTGCATTTCTTCTTGTAACCGGGTCGTGGTATATGTTTGGATCTTCAGTATTACCCCAATCCCATTTCATTACAGTTTGGTACATCAAATCAGAATCTATTCGCCCAAATTCATAGGGGTTTTCAGGATTTCGTTCGGTTTTAATAGGGACTAGTTTATAAACCAAACCATCTAATTGTAAGTAATCTTTCATCCAGACATAATCGTCATCACCATAACTTCCTCCAGAGAAATAAATGGGACGTTCCCAATTATTATTAGCTATAATGTCCAACATAATAAGTCTATGTTTTAGTAAGTAATCTCCTGTAAGCTCAATATCAATATACGGAACGATTTTGTCGGCATCTTTTTGAGCTACAATTCCATTTCGAAGAACAGTTTCTTTATCAACGGGTATTCGAATATGTTGGGTAGGGAAGGTGTTGACTTTTTTTCCACTTTGTAAATCACCTTTTGTTCTGGGATCTTCAGATTTTATCCAATGTATCCAGTTTTTAATAAGCATTGTATCCTGGGTTACCGGTTGGTAATATATTGCATCGTTATTACCATATCGATAAAAATCATGTGAAAAACGTATGGGCAAAGGAGCACTTTTGTAAGCAGTTTTTTTCATTTGATCGATATACCAATCCGTAGCTAGATAGGTAGCTACAACGGTTCTAACATCGGTTCTGTAATCTTCAATTTCTTGAGAGTACCATAGTGAAAAGGTGTCATTATCTCCAATAGTAAATAAGATTGCATTTTCTTGACATGATGATAAATACATTTTTGGGAGCGCACTTGCAGAGTATTTCTTTGATCGATCGTGATCGTCCCAATTTTTTGAAGCTAATACGCCAGGAACACCGATAAGACAAACCATAAAAACAAGAGGTAATATCGTTTTTGATTGTATTTTATCTTTAAGGATGGCATAGAGGGCATATACTCCAAAACCAATCCAGATTGCAAAAGCATAAAATGATCCTACCAAGGCGTAATCCCGTTCTCGCACTTCAAACGGTTTTTCGTTAAGAAAAATTTTTAAGGCAATTCCGGTAAATAGGAAAAATGCTATAACGACCCAAAGATTCTTTTTGTCTTTTTGGAAATGAAAAACAAAGCCCAATAAACCCAATAAAAGGGGGAGGAAGTAATATGTATTTCGTCCTTTGTTGTTGAGAACAGTACTGGGTAAGTTTTCTTGAGATCCTAGCCGTAATTCATCAATAAATTTGATACCGCTTAACCAATTTCCATTCAGTTTATCCATTTCTCCTTGAATGTCATTTTGTCTTCCAACAAAATTCCACATAAAATAGCGCCAATACATATAGCCTATTTGATATTCGAACAGATATTTTACGTTATCCCAAAAATTGGGTTTTTGTACATCGAGATAATTTCCAAATTTTTGTAGAAACTTATTGTAGTCTTCATTATCGATGACTCCACTGGCATAATCCTTTCTAAACTTGGTTACTAAGGACAATAATTCCTCTTGATCTTGATATTCTGGCTTAATCGTAAATTGAATTGGCCCTGTAAACATCATGTAGTTTGCAATGTGTTCTGTGCTCCACATTCTAGGCAATATAGTTTTGTGAGAATCATCCAGATTTTGCTTTGCATTTTTCCAATCATTTACAATAATATACCTGCCCGTTTTTAAATCTTTTTCATACTTTGGTTTGTCGTCCTGGTACGGATTTTCAGGATCTAGATGGCTATAGATTTCAGTAAACTGAGGCCCATAAAGCAAAGGAATACTAGGGTATTGTTCTAGGTTGTAATAGGCAAGAAGCTCTCGAGCATTGTTTGGGTCGTTTTCATTGATAACAGTACCAGCCGTAGCTCTTATAGGTAGCATGATCCAACTTGAGAATCCTATCAAAATAAATAAAATGCAAAGTGTTATGGTATTTAAATGAAGATATTGTTTTTTTCGCGTATAGGACAGGCTTAAATAAAAAAAGAAGAATAATATAATACCGGCAACAATAAGTCCCGAGTTAAAAGGTAACCCTAAGGTATTAACACAAAAAATTTCTGAAATACTGAAAAAACGTAACGTGCGTGGAAGTAGTATTTTGAAAATGAACAAGAGTATTGTCGAAACTATAATATTGGCAATAATAAAATTAAGTAGCGTTATTTTTTTGTACTTCTTAAAATAGTATGATAAACCAATTGCCGGTACCGATAGTAACCCCATGAAATGTACACCAAAAGATAACCCTATTAATAATGAAATAAGAACGATCCATTTATTTCCTCTTTTTGTATGCATATCACGCTCCCATAAAAGTCCCAGGTAGAAGAGTAAGGACAATATCAAAGTAGCCATGGCATAAACCTCTGCTTCTACTGCGTTAAACCAAAAACTATCGGTAAAAGCAAAGGCTAGACTTGCAATAAAGCTGCTACCTAGTATGGCCATTATATTGTTTTTTGAAAGAGGGTTCTGTTTAGTTACAGCTTTTTTTAGTAATAAAGTAACCGACCAAAATAAAAATAAGATAGTGAAAGCGCTGGAGAGTACCGAGGTCATATTAATGGTAAATGCAATATCCTCTTTACTCATAGCGAAAATTGAAGCAAATGCCCCTATCATTTGAAACAACGGTGCACCGGGGGGATGACCTATCTGCAATTTTGATGTGGTCGACAGGTATTCACCCACATCCCAGAAACTATTGGTAGGTTCTACGGTTAAATAATAAACGGTAAATGCGATTGCAAATACTGCCCATCCTAATATTTTATTCCATTTGTGGAGAAGTTGTTCTAAACTCTGTCTTTTGATCACGTCAATAAATTTTGTGAATCAAAAAAAAGTAAAAGTTCTTGTTTTCCTCTGTTTTAGAGGGGCGAAAGAGGTACTAGTACCGGGGTGATTTTATTTTTTTAGCTGTAGTTCTCGCCTACTTGAAATATTCAACTTGCTGTAGATATTTGTGATATGAGTTTTTACTGTATTAAGGCTTATAAATAACTCGTTTGCGATTTCCTTGTTGGTCTTACCAGAAACAATTAATTCTTTAACGGCTATTTCTTGCTTACTTAATTCAATGTTTTTTCTGGATTTTGAATTCTTTCGATATCTAAAAATAAGAACTGTAAGCAAAAGAATGGTAACTATTGCTAATCCATTAAACCATAAACTTACTTTGTAGTTACGTTTGGTGATTTGTTGTGTAATAAAAGCAAGTTTACTTTCCAGATACTGATAAGTTTTGGGATCCAAATCACTAGATTTAAGCTCTGCCAAAAGATCTAGATAATACTTTGGGTTTGCTTTTATATCGGTTTCCAGCAATTGTTGGTCATCTAATTTTTTAATGCTTATTAATTTGACTAGCAGAATGTGTAACGAATCTTTTACATATCCTCTGGTTTCAAGTAAATACTGCTTCGGGTCAAAATTTTCAGATTGGAGATCGTACTGGGCTTCGAAGTTCTTTAGTTTCTTCCATTCATTATTGGCTGTACTATTTGTTGTATAATCCTCAAAAAGGGTAATACCTTTTTTGAAGAAGATACTATCTCGTTTTGATAAAATGAATAGCTTATAGTTTTTGATCTTGTCGGAAATGATTTCCTTTTCTTCGGCAGGCAAGGGATTAATATGTATTTTATAAATTCTGTCTTTGCTAGCTAAAAGCTTTTTGTCGAAGGAGAAAAAACCATTTTCGCTAAGTGAAGCTGAAGCAATAATTTCTGTATGCTGTTGTCCAGAACTATTTATATTAACTTGGCTGAGGTAGATTTTCTGCTCCCAATCTCCCAAGTTTTCAATGTTAGCGTATCCCGAAATTGCGTTCTGGGAAAAAGAGATACTAGGCAGAAGAGCTAAAAATACTAATAGAAAATACTTAAACTTCATTATCATCTCAAAGTGACATATTTAGTACTAAAATAGAAGTTTTTCAAAGGCGAGACAAGTTTATTTTTGGATATTTCAATTATAACTTTTTTTCAAATTCTGGACAATCCAATCGTATATCTGAATTTTTAAGATCTACATTTATAAGGTTACAATAATCATGTTTTTCTCTTTTTTCATAAAACTTACAAGCATAGCACGTTCTTTGAACAGATAAAACACCAGACTTATTAAGTTTATGTATCAAAAGCGTAATAACGTTAAACAAAGATTCTTTTTGAGCTTCATCGAATTTCTCTAATTGTTGTTGAATTGGATTTGCAAAATTTTCAGTTTCAGACACATGTTTTTTGCCTTTTTGAGTCAATGAAATGTAATAGCTTCGGCTGTCAGCAACAGTTTTGTTTTTGAAAATGAGTCCTTTTTTTTCAAGTGCTTTTACGGCATCACTTATTGTGGGTTTGGTAACATTAAATTCTTGAGCGAGGTGGCTTACAGTGCAAAGGTGCTCTGTGTGATAGGCCACAAAAATTAGAATTTGTATTTGAATGGGGCTTAACCCTATTGCTTTGGCATGATCCCAGAGTAAAGCCCTGAAAGCTTCAGAAATCCGCTCAAGACCAATTACTATTTTTGAATCTAGGTCTGTTTGTTGAGAAGTGATATTAAAAATACTCTTGTTCATAAATTAAAAAACTAATGAGGAAAAGGTCTTCCTCATTAGCAAAGTTAGTGATCCTAATTATTTATTGTGTCATCATTCACAGTTTTCCATTTCTATAATCGCATAACCATATGCCTTTATCTTTTCTGTAATTTCCCAACTTGCCTGGTTAATATGGCAAAATCTGCATTCTTCAGAGGTTAAATCTAGAGTTTCAAAAGGTTTTGATGCTAGGTATTTCTTTCCATACTCAAGGACGATATTTTTATTTTTTAATGTATCAGATACCAAAATATCAAAATGCATTAGTAGACCGTTTGTTCTTTTTACATAAGTGTCCCATACTGCTATTTTCATAATTTATTTCTTTGAGGTTACACTATACGGTAAGGATAGATCGGTACTTAAAACGCTATATACTTCGTAAACACCCAGCATAGGTTTGTCCTGTATTTTTGTGTTTACCTGCATATAAGCAGAAACGGCATCAAAGTTAAATTTGATTTGGTAGTTCATTCTGTAATCGGGAATTAAGACTTTAATACTATTTCCTTTGGTGATTACCTGAAAACCGGGAGAATCCATATACATAGGCATGCCAGGATTGGTAGGGGGAAGAACAACCGATTTATCTTCTTTTTCGAATTGCTTTACGGATAAACCTCCAGATACTCGATCATCTTTTCGAAGAACTACCCAATGCGGATGCCATACAATACCATCATTATCATAAGCACGGTCATTATTTTCGTCCCATAATGGGGTGTCATCAAAATCAGGGTGGGAGGTAAGTGCCAGGGCTAAGATCCCATCGGTTTGACTAAAACCGACGTCTGATGGTTTTAGTGTAGTGGGAAATACATATCCCAAAACCGGAGCACCGTGTAATTGCCCAACTGGATTGGGAGTCGTTTCTCCGGCGTTTCCTTTTACTTTGATTTCCCAAATAGTACTGGCTATATTAGTGTCGTGTGTTATAGAGGCTTCTATAATCTGGAAGTTTCCATCATTATTACTTTCTTTTTTTTCGCATGCTATGAGCGAAATGCTATAAGTCATTATTACTAAAGTTAAAATTACTCTTCTCATTGTTATTGTTTTTAATATCGTTAGGATTCTTTTAAATTAGGAATCCTAACTATTTAATTTAAAAAAATTACCCTTTTACATCGGCCATTGAAGCGCCATAATTAATGTGTAATACATTGCCATTTGGGGTTAATAATGCGGGCACAGATTGAACACCGGCCTTTTCGGCAGCTTCGATTTGCGAACGGTCTTCACCTAAATGTATAATGTCCACTTCAGAACTGCCTATTAGGTTTACTATATCCTGTTCTGCACTTACACAAACAGGACATCCTGCGTGATAAAAAATTGATTTACTCATTTGTATTGATTTATGGTTTATTGCACAATTGCATCACAAATATAGTAAGGAATCCTAACTAAAAAAAAGATTTTAATATTTTTTAACTTTTGGATATAAAAAAACCGCTTCGAAGGGAAGCGGTTCATTGATATAGGTTTTATGTTTCTTTATACTTACTTTATCATCTCAAAACTACGTTTTATAAATGCCGTTAGTTCTTCACCTTTAAGCAAGTTTTGAGAAAGCCTCGCCAAGTCCAAAGACTGTTTAATTAAACGTTCCTTTTTCTTATCAGTTTTAGTATTTGCAATTTGCCCAATCAATTCGTGATTAGTATTTACAACCAGATTGTACATCTCTGGCATGTTACCCATACCAAACATTCCACCACCACCGGTTTGTTGCATTTCTTTCATACGACGCATAAACTCTGGTTGAGTGATCATAAATGGAGAGGCATTGCTGTCCATCGCTTCTAACTGTACTGTATACTTCTCTGCTGGGATTACTTTTTCAAGATCTGTTTTTAAACTTTCTTTTTCTTCGTCGGATAATTTGGAAATAGTTTCCTCATCCTTTTTGATCAAATTATCAATGTGATCTGCATCCACCCGAGCAAAAGAGATTTTTTCTTTACTGGTTTCTAATTTCTGAATTAGGTGAGAAACGATAGGAGAGTCTAGTAATAAGACTTCGTATCCTTTATCCTTTGCAGCAGTTATGTATGCATGTTGCTCATCTTTATTCGAAGCATAAAGAATTACCAGCTTATCATCCTTATCGGTTTGATTATCTTTAATTTTTTCTTGTAACTCTTCAAAAGTCAAGAATGTACCATCTACGGTTGGGTAAAGTGCAAATTTGTCAGCTTTTTCGAAGAATTTGTCTTCAGACAGCATTCCATATTCGATTACAATTTTGATATCGTTCCATTTTTGCTCAAAATCTTCTCTATTGTTTTTGAACATAGAGTTTAGCTTATCTGCAACTTTGCGAGTAATGTAACTGGATATTTTCTTTACATTTCCATCGGCTTGTAGATAAGAACGAGAAACATTAAGTGGAATATCTGGAGAGTCGATCACTCCGCGCAACATGGTAAGGAACTCAGGAACGATTCCTTCAACATTATCAGTTACAAACACTTGGTTCTGATAAAGTTGAATTCTATCTTTTTGCAGATTCATATCTTGTCCCAGTTTAGGGAAATATAGGATTCCTGTAAGGTTAAAAGGGTAATCTACATTAAGATGAATATTAAATAATGGCTCTTCAAATTGCATTGGATACAATTCGCGATAGAAACCTTTATAATCTTCTTCTTTTAAATCTGCTGGTTGTTTGGTCCAGGCAGGATTGGGATTATTTATAATATTATCTACTTCCTGGGTGGGAGCAGGATCGTCTTCTTTGGCATCTTCTGGCTTTGGTAACGTTTCTGTTTTGGTACCAAATTTTATAGGTACCGGCATAAACTTATTATATTTCACCAGTAACTCTCCGATTCTGTTTTCTTCTAGAAATTCTGTGTCTTCTTCTCCGATATGAAGAATGATTTCTGTACCTCTTTCAGTTTTATCATGGGCTTCAAGGCTATAGGTTGGAGATCCATCACAAGTCCAATGTGCCGCGGGCTCGTCTTTGTATGACTTGGTGATAATCTCTACTTTATCTGCAACCATAAAGGCAGAGTAAAATCCAAGTCCAAAGTGACCTATGATACCAGAATCTTTTGCGCTGTCTTTATATTTTTCAAGAAATTCTTCAGCTCCAGAAAAAGCAACTTCATTTATATATTTTTCTACTTCTTCTGCAGTCATCCCTATACCTTGATCGATAATGTGCAGTCTTTTGTTTTCTTTGTCTACTTTAACCTCGATTAGAGGGTTCCCATATTCAACTTTGGCTTCACCAATGCTGGTTAAATGTTTTAGTTTCAAAGTAGCATCTGTCGCATTAGATATTAATTCGCGTAAAAAGATCTCATGATCAGAATACAAGAATTTTTTAATTAAAGGAAAAATGTTTTCTACAGATACATTAATACTTCCTGTTGCCATTTTATTAGGTTTTAAATTTTTTGTTGTCTTTTCTAGACTTTATTGTCAAAAAAAATACCAATAGAACGATTATGACAAACTGACATTTATACTCATCTTTTTTCCCATTCGCAAGTAATTTTTCACGATAAACATCGACTTATAAAGTGAGGGAAATAGATTTCAAATTTTATGAAACAACTTTAACATATTTTTTGTTTAACTTTTTGTTATAAAAGTTAAACAATTATTATCTTTACCATATTAAAGAGAGATAATTATGACATCTTCAAGCAAAAAGAGAACAATTGATCGCATGTACATTATTTCTGAGTATATGAACTATACTTTGGAACATGATGGCTATCCAAAGTCGGTGTATAAGTTTTGTAAGGATATTAGAATTAAGGAAGAAGAATTTTACAAATTCTTTGGTAGCATAGAAAGCATCAATAAAAGTATATGGAGTATGTTTTTTTCGACTACAATAGATGCAATGACCAAAAACAATGAATATGCAAGTTTTAACTCGAGAGAGAAAATGCTCACCTTGTTTTATACACTTTTCGAGATGCTCACCTTGAATCGTAGTTATGTTCTATTTACGTTAAAGCAATCGGATCTGCCGTTTAAGAACTTAAAACAATTACAGGGATTAAGAATTCATTTAAAAGATTTCGCAGCTTCCTTAATAGAAGAAGATAATGAAGAAAAGCAGTTTAAATTTACTAAAAATCCCGTCTCTGTATTTTCTGAAGGCGCATGGTTACAGTTTTTGTTCTTGCTTAAGTTCTGGATTGATGATGAATCCCCAAGTTTTGAGAAAACTGATGTGGCAATTGAAAAATCTGTAAACACAATTTTTGATCTTTTTGATAACACGCCCTTAAACAATGTATTAGATTTCGGAAAATTTCTTTGGAAGGAAAAAATAATGTCTAATTAATGTAAGGATTAATAGATAAAGTAGACTTTTAACGTATTGATAAATGAAAACAATAGATAAAATACCAACTACAAAATTAGGAAGAACCACAGAGCTGGTTAAGACTGGTGTTAAGGTAGGTGGAAATTATCTGAAGTATTACAGTAAGAAAGCTGTTAATCCCCGTATCACGAGAGATCAACTGAATGAAGATAATGCGGCTGATATATACGATGGATTAAAAAATTTGAAAGGGAGTGCTTTAAAAGTTGCACAAATGCTATCCATGGAAAAAAATATATTGCCAAATGCATATGTTGAGAAATTTTCTCTTTCGCAGTTTAGTGTACCTCCATTGTCGGCTCCTTTGGTAAGAAAAACATTTAAAAAGTATCACGGAAAATACCCCGAAGATTTATATGATACGTTTGCAACTCAATCTGTGAATGCTGCGAGTATCGGTCAGGTACACAAAGCAATTAAAGATGGGAAAAAACTTGCTGTGAAAATTCAATACCCGGGAGTTGCAAACAGTATAAGTTCTGATTTGGCGATGGTAAAGCCCATCGCCATCAGAATGTTTAATTTAAAGGGAAAGGATTCTGAGAAATACTTTAAGGAATTAGAAGGAAAATTACTCGAAGAAACTGATTATGTTTTAGAAGTTCAACAAAGTAAAGAAATTACCCAGGCGTGCTCTTTGATACCTAATCTAAAGTTTCCTAAGTATTATGAAGAATTATCAAGCGAACGTATTATAACCATGGATTGGATGGATGGATTGCATCTTAGTGAGTTTGCAAAGCAAAACACCGATCAATCTAAAGCTAATAAAATTGGTCAGGCCCTTTGGGATTTTTATATGTATCAAATGCATATCCTGAAAGCAGTTCATGCAGATCCACATCCAGGTAATTTTCTGGTTGATAAAGACGACAATCTTATTGCAATAGATTTTGGTTGTGTAAAAAAAGTACCATTAGAGTTTTATACACCTTATTTCGAATTGGCAGATAAGAAAAATATAGATAATCCCCGTTTTTTTGCCCAAAAGATGTTTCAATTGGAGATACTCCGAGAAGATGATACCCTCGAAGAACAAAAATTCTTCTCGGAGTTGTTCCATGAAATGTTAAGCCTTTTTACTCGACCTTTTAATGAAACATCTTTTGATTTTTCGAATGAAGAGTTTTGGGGAAAGATTACAGAATTAAGTGAAAAATATGCTAAGAATACCGAGCTAAGAAAAATGAACGGCAATAGAGGAAGTAAACACTTCTTGTACATTAATCGAACATTTTTTGGCTTGTACAATTTGTTACACGATTTGAAAGCAACAATTCGAGTAAGAAATTTTGAAAAGCACCTTTAGTCAGTCGCCCGACTGGCTTGGTTTGTTTATTTATTGGTTAGGTTGTTAGAAAGATGCGCTGTGGTTGGCGCATCTTTCGCTTTTTAGGAGGAATCTTGTAAAAATAAATACGATGTTAATCAGTTTTGATAGTAAATCACTTTAGTATTTTTGTAGGAATAAACTTCAAACCAAAAAACTTCCTAAAGATACATTTATCCTTATCTTCACGACTGTAAATATTCCCCCTGGTATGTGTAGAAGCAAAATATATATGTGTATTGTTGCTGTGACTCTTCATTTGTATACATTTTCGCAGCAAAAAGAAGCAATTTTAGAATTGGTCAATAAAGTCGAAAAGACTGTTGATCGCCATGAAAAACTTACATTACTAGATTCATTATCTCAAGAAATAGCACAACTTAAAACCACAGATTTTGGCTTTTATAAAAACAAGTATTCAAAATATACTTTACAATATATTGGCCTAGCCCAAGAATTAGATAGTATTGATTTAGCGGTTTCGAAAACCGCCGGACTTGTTGAACATTATTTTAGATATGCGAATAGGCCAGATTCGGCAAATATAGTGGTAAACCAGGTTTTTGAAGATAGTAGTAAGATCAAAAATAGAATTAATTTGGGTCGTTTGTATGCAAATAGAGCTCTTGTAAATTTTCAAATTGCAGATCTGGAAAAGGCAATATCTGATTATCAAAACGCAGCAAAAATATTTCATATAGAAAAAGATACCATAGCCGAAGCAAAAGCTATTTACTTTTCTGGCCATACTTATCAACGATTGGGTAATCTTACAGAAGCAATTCTAAGTTATCAAAAAGTATCTGAGTTATATACAACCCTTAAGGATACAACTTCTATTGCATCTTCAAAGATTAGTATATCTTATATTTTTAGCCAATTATCTTTGATAGATGAAGCATTAAAAGAGCGACAAAGTGCCAAAGCACTACTGGATCAACAAAAGCAAAAGAATTATGGAGCCTTATCTCGAGTAAAGGTTATGGATTATCGCGATTTTGCCAAGCAAAAAAAATACGATAAAGCAGAACAGTCTTTATTGAAGGCCTTGGAATTCTCTAAAAAAGCTTCAAATCCAATTGAGTTGTCTTATAACAGGGTTTTTCTTTCGGTTTTTTATTCCAAACATAAAAAACAACCGGATATAGCAGAAAAATATGTCGATACTATAAGGAAAAACCAAAGGTTTTTAGATTCTCCCGAAGGTAAAATATTATATATGGATGCCATGTCAGAATTAGAAATGGCAAAAGGTAGATACAAGGAGGCTATTCCGTATTTAAAAGATAAATTGGCGGTTTTTAAAAGAAGAAAAGACGCGCAAGCACAAGTTGATGTCGAAGAATGTTTATTCAGATCATATCAACAAATTAATAAACCGGTAGATGCTAATAGACATTTAGAAAGATATGTTCTTCTTAAAGATTCTTTATACAATATAAAAAGATCCAATAGTATTATTTATTATCAAACACTATACGAAACAGAAAAAAACCAAAGCAAAATTGCAGCTCAAAAAGCAAGCATAGAGATACTAGAAGAAAAAGATAAAGCCAAAAGGAACCTCATTATATTTGGAGGAATTGGACTGAGTTTACTCTTTTTATCGATTTATTTATATAGAAACAGGGTATTCTTAATGCGAAATAAAAGATTACAACAATCATTTTTACAAGAATTACTGCAAACACAAGAACGTGTTAGTAAACGTATTTCTAAAGACCTTCATGATAGTGTTGGTCAAAGTTTGCTAATCATCAAAAACAAAGTTTTGCAAAATGATGACTCTAAAACCGCAAAAGTTGTTGATGGAGTTATTGATGAAGTGCGTTCCATATCCAGGGCGTTACACCCTTTCAAACTAGAAGAGGCTGGACTTACAGTTACCTTAGAAAGTAGTGTAGAGATGATAGATGAAAATTATGATATTTTTATTTCCGCAGAAATAGATAATATCGATAAGGTTTTTGATCAGGAAAAGGAAATAAATATTTATAGATTGGTACAAGAAAGCTTTAATAACATTCTTAAGCATTCTAATGCAAGATCGGCTGAAATAAAAGTAGTGAATAAAGAAGATAATGTAGAGATTATGATTAAAGATAATGGTAAAGGCTTCGATGTCACTAAAGAGAGAATGTCTCTTTCTAAAATAGGCCTAAAAACATTATCTGAACGTTCAAAATTTTTGAAGGCAAGTTTTAATATACTTTCTGAAATTGATCAGGGAACAACACTTATATTTAATATTCCAAAACATGCTTAAACCCAATATTCTTATAGCAGATGATCACCCTTTATTGCTGAAGGGGTTAGAAGATTTCCTAAAAGAAAAAAAATATCATATCATTGCCGCATGTACAGATGGTTTATCTGCATATAATGCCATAGTGAAAGAGAAACCCGATATTGCAATTTTGGATATCGAAATGCCTAATATGACCGGTGTCGATATTGCCAAAAATTGTAAGCGGTATAATATCACTACAAAAATTATTTTAAATACTCTTCATAAAGAGAGAAGACTTTTCGAAGATGCGGTAAAGTATAATATAATGGGGTATTTACTGAAAGAATTTGCGTTGACAGAGATTGAGGCGTGTATTGCAAGTGTGTGTGAAGGTAAACCTTATTTCAGTGAAAAAATATATAAACGATTTTCACATGTTTCAGATGAAAATAAAAATATTGAAAAGTTAACCCCTTCAGAAAAAAAGATATTAAGACTTATAGCCGATGAGATGACAAGTTCAGAAATTGCAGAATTCTTAAATATTTCTGTAAGAACGGTTGAAAAACATCGGGCAAACATTATTAAAAAGCTTGATATTGACCAAAAACCCAATTCCTTACTTATTTGGTCACAAAAAAATAAAGAACAACTTTTATAATTCACCAAGAGTGCTCCAATCCAATTAATAATTACGTAGGGTTACGTATGTTTTTACATTGGTCTATTAAATATATTTGTATACATCAATCAAGAAACGAGCTTCAAATCATAAAAGTAAGTATTAAGATATGATTAATGCTGATAATACAAGAGCTTTTTCGATGTATACGAACCCCAAAATGGGAGAAGTTTATATAGATTTTGAGACACAGGCTCCTAAAGTCCTTTATCGAGTTTTAAATAAACAAGGAAATGTTGTTTGTCAAAATAACAATCCGGTAGAAAAGAATACAATCAAATTACAAACATTACCACTGGGGATCTATACCGTTCAAGTTATAAGTGATAAAATGGTAATAAGTAAAAAATTTCTGAGACTCTAGAGTTTTAGGAAGAATGGGGGAAAAAAGGCTATGCATCTATACAGATTTATAGCCTTTTTGTTTTGTTAAAAATTGAAAAACAATTAGGAAGTATAGCGTCAAGTAGTTGAAATTTAAAGCCAAAGGCAAAAAACTATTATGCATGCATATAATATGGTTGCCGTTTCTTTTACCAAGATGTTAAGAATACATATATTGTGCGCCAGTTTTTAACTAAGCAAAAAATAAAGCACAATACAATACTTTACTATATGTATACTTCAAAAATATCTGGATTGGGGAGCTATGTCCCAGAAAATGTAGTAACAAACGATGATCTTTCGAAAATAATGGATACCAATGATGCGTGGATACAAGAACGAACAGGTATTAAGGAAAGGCGACATATAAAAAAAGGAGATGGAAACAGTACTGCAGTTATGGGTGTTAAGGCAGCAAAAATTGCCTTAGAAAGAGCGAATCTTACTACCGATGACATAGACCTAATTATTTTTGCTACACTTAGTCCGGATATGTATTTCCCTGGCGGGGGGGTGCAAGTGCAGGATATGATGGATATGAAAACGGTTCCTGCACTAGATGTGCGTAACCAGTGCAGTGGTTTTGTGTATTCATTATCTGTGGCAGATCAATTTATTAAAACAGGAATGTATAAAAATGTCCTTGTAATTGGTAGTGAAAACCATAGCGGGGGATTGGATATGACCACCCGTGGAAGAGGAGTTTCTGTGATTTTTGGAGATGGTGCGGGTGCTGCTGTAGTAAGTAGAAGTGAAGAAAAAGGAAGAGGGATACTCTCTACACATCTTCATAGTGAAGGAGCACATGCCAAAGAATTATCTGTTCTAGGACCCAGCACACAGCATTGGGTTCCCGAAATAATGGAAGAAAACCCACAGGAAGATATACCTTATTTCCCATATATGAATGGGCAGTTTGTTTTCAAGAATGCAGTGGTTCGTTTTTCTGAGGTTATTAATGAAGGACTTCAAGCAAACGACCTTAATCCTACAGATATTAATATGCTGATCCCTCACCAGGCCAATCTAAGAATTTCTCAATTTGTGCAGAAACAATTTAGGCTATCTGATGATCAGGTTTACAATAACATCCAGAAGTATGGAAATACTACAGCTGCTTCTATTCCTATAGCTTTAACTGAAGCATGGGAGCAAGGCAAAATTAAAGAAGGAGACTTAGTGGTTCTTGCAGCTTTTGGTAGTGGTTTTACATGGGGGAGCGCAATCATTAGGTGGTAAGAACAAAATCATAAAAATTAAAAAACGCGAAGACTAAATATCTTCGCGTTTTTTTCCAATAACTTGGTTATTATTTTTTAAAGGCTAATTCAAATAAATCATAACCATAACTCTACTATATTAAACGCAGTAAATTATAATGTGTTACAAAAAACACTGATTTTTTACAATTATTTAACTTTAAGAGGTTTTTTGTATGTTTGGTAATAAAATTAACTAAATTATTGAAAGATATTTACAGTATTAACATTTTTTTTATCAAAAACTTAGTTAAAGTATACCTCCTCCAGATTTTTCGTTATTATCTCGTCGTTTTCTTGAAACTTTTCTATTTTTTCCACTGCCAAAGCGATATGAGAGTCCAAGGTAAACTGTTTGAGTCTCTCCCTGAAATCTTCCGCTCTGCGGAAAAGGGCTATCACTTGAAAACCTAAACCGCATAGTGTTAAAAATGTCATTAAAGTTAATACTGGCGGTTCCTTTTCCTTCCAAGAAATTGTAACGGGCACCCGTATTGATAAAATAGAAAGGTTTTGTATTAAATTGTACCCCTTCCTGATCACCGCGATAAAAACCAAATACTTGAAAAGTTAAATTCTTGGTAGCTTTAAGGCTGTTATTCATTCTAAAGCTATATATAACGGCATCAACTTCTTTAGAGATGCCTTCAACGATTCCTCTTTGTGTTTGCCCATAGAGATCAAAACTCGTATTAAAACTCCACCATTTTGTTACTCTGTAATTACTCGAAATTTCTATACCATAAGCCGAATTATCATCAAAATTGCTAAAGGTTAATATTTGACCTTCCTCAACATCAGGATTTTCTATCAAAGTCTGATTAATTTCGTCATTTATTAATCTATAAAATACTCCTCCCGTTATAGATCCGCCTTTTAACCTTCTTGTATAATTGGCTTCAATTGAATTTGTGAATTGAGGGTCTAGAGACGGATTTCCAATAGAGATAATTCTTGGTGTGCTCCATTCTCTAATTGGATTTACTTGATTTAATCCCGGACGATCAACTCTGCGACTATAACTTAACTGATAAGTGTTTTTTTCTCCGGCCTTATAGGTGACATAAGCCGAAGGGTAGATCGTGAAAATTTCGTCCTCAAATATTTTTTCTCCATCAAAAACAGCCTCTACTTCATAATTTTCTAATCGTGCACCAACTTGATATGACCATTTTTCGAAGTTTTTTCCATACGTAGCATATATCGAGTGGATGTCTCTATCATAGCTATATTCAGAATCAGGAAAAAGTGTAGATTGATAATCATTATTGGTTCTTCTCAAACGGGCTTCATAACCAAGTTCTAACTTGGCTTTTTCTGATAATGGATTTACATAATCAAGGTTGATTGTTGTATTTTCTCTTGCATTATCTATAAGATCATTGTAATTGGTGAACGAACCATCACCTCCTACAAACCTAAAGTCATCATCACTATCGCTTTCAAATACATTATAATCTACTTCTAATTCTATATTGTGCCCTTCTTTTTTAAAGTCGTGTTTATAGTCAAAATTATAAGTAGAACCTAAATTATCACCATCACTTACTAAATCTTGAAGAAGATCATTTTGATCATTATTTAAAAAAGTAATATCTGTAATCCCCTGGGTTAACCCGTCAAATAAATTTTGATTGGTATATATAGACATGGTATTACGATCATTTATATAATAATCGATACCAACTTTGAATAAGTGAGATTTGTTATTGTCTAAAAAACTAAAATCGGTAAGATAATTTTGATCTTCTCTCAAAACAAACCCAGCGTTTAGATTTTTGGTAATATTGGCGCCATAATTTCCATATAAATTAACTTTTCCAGATCTGTAATTTAGATCAATCGAATTGTTGAAACGGGCATTTTGGTCAAAATTCACACCGATATTAATGTTTCCATTAAATCCTATGTTGCTATTTTTATGTAATACAATATTAATTATTCCGCTCATGCCCTCGGGATTATATTTTGCCGAAGGATTGGTAATTAATTCAATTTTTTTAATTGATGTAGAAGGAATTTGACGCAATAATTGTGTAGGGGTCATGTTTGTGGGTTTCCCATCTACCAGAATACGAACATTTTGATTTCCCCTCAAAGCAATATTACCGTCCTGATCTACATTAATCGAAGGTATGTTATTCATGATTTCTGCAGCTGTACCCCCTGTAGTAGTAAGATCTTTACCAACATTAATAACTTTTCGATCGATTTTCTGTTCTATTGTAGTTCTTTCGGCAACAATAGTAACATCATCGAGAGATTCGGCTTCTTCTTCAAGTGTTACTGTTCCTACATTAAGATTTCTATTTTTTTTTGAAATCTCTATAGGTTCCGAGTAAGTGGCATATCCAATAAATTGAACTTTTAGCGTATAATTCCCTTTTGGGATATCTGTAATTAGGAAATCTCCATTTTCGGTTGTAATCCCACCACTTATAATTTTGTTTGCTCCATCATTAATTACAACAGTAGCATAGGGTATTGGTTGTTGTAACTTTTTGTCTATTACCTTTCCTTTTATGCTTCCAACAATGGCTTTGTCACTGGGTTGTGCATGAATAGTAAGACATAAAAAAGAGAAAAAAAACAGCGTAATTGTTTTCTGAATGAATGTTTTCATCTGGTCGTTTGTTTGATTGAATTGTTATACATTGTACTTTGCATAGCATAATACAAGTGCATATTTTTTGCACATTCACACGGTGATTAGGCGTGTATACGAATATGACGAACGATTGAAAATTCTGTTACAAGAAATATTGACTTTAACATAACATTAGATTTAAAAACAAAAACCGCCCTTTTTTGAAGGGCGGTTTTCTATAATAACCAAATAGTAACACTAACCATCAACTATGAATAAAATTTGATTATTATTAAGTAACTAACTAACTAAATTTATGAAAAATCATATCTTTTATAAGTAAGACGTAGCTGTTTTAATTGTGTTACATGCTTCCATTATTTTTAACATTTTGACTTGCTTTTTTAACGTTTGAAGGCTTATTTTAGGGGTCATTAATTGATTTCGAAATAAGTTTATGGAGAAGAAGACATTGGTATTGGGAGCATCTTTAAAAACAGATAGATATTCAAATTATGTTATTCATAAATTAATAGAGCGTAGTAATGAAGTAGTTGCCATTGGTTTGAAAACAGGGCATGTCGCAGGAGTTGAAATAAAAACTGAATTAAGTCATATTTCGGGTATCGATACAGTTACTCTTTACTTGAATCCATTAAGACAAAAATCGTATTACCAATATATTATTGACCTTAATCCTCGTAGAGTAATTTTCAATCCGGGAACCGAGAATCCAGAGTTATACGACTTGCTTGAAGAAGCAAATATAGAGGCAGAGGTAGCCTGTACATTGGTTTTACTTTCTACGAATCAATACTAGTCCCAAAAATGTAATTAATCCGTTTAATGGAAGAAGCTCATAACCGATTTGGTATCCTCCCAACCATTCTGGCGGGATTTTCCATATCACTACTATTATCCCCACTGATAATACAGCTATTATCCAGGAATATTTATCATGTATTTTGTATTTGGTAAAAATTCCAAACGCAAACAATCCAAGCAATGGACCATAAGTGAAAGTAGCTACCGTTAAAAGATTACTTATAACATTTTCTGTAAGCACATGTTTGAATACAATAATAACTAGTATTAGTAAAACACTCATCCAAACATGAGTTTTTTTACGAACTCTAGTTTGATTTTCTTTTTCCTTTTTTTCTATATCCAAAAAGTCCACACAAAAAGAAGTTGTCAAAGAGGTTAAAGCACTATCTGCACTACTATAAGCGGCAGCGATTAATCCAAGAATAAATGATATAGCCAGTACAATACCTAATTCTCCTTTTATAGCAATTTCGGGGAATAACAAGTCTGTTTTTGCCTTACCATCCATTATTGGAGTGACTATGTTAAATTGTTCGGCATAAATAAATAACAACGCCCCCAACAAAAGAAATACAAAATTTACAACAATCAAAACTAAACTAAAAGAGACCATGTTTTTTTGTGCCTCTTTTAGATTGCGGCATGTTAGATTTTTTTGCATCATATCCTGATCCAAACCAGTCATACAAATTGTAATAAACATACCTCCAAAGAATGATTTCAAGAAGTGATTTTTTGCTAATAAATTATCAAAAAAGAAATTCTTGTTATAAGTGGTCAATTCTTCTGAAGCAAGAAATTCTGAGAATGTCCATCCTATTTTTTGGTTAATATAATAAATTGCCAACCCAACTGCTAATAGCATAAATAAGGTTTGTAGCGTATCGGTCCAAACAATAGTTTTTATACCTCCTTTAAAAGTATATATCCATATAAGAATGATAGAAAGTATTACAGTGATTTCAAAAGGAACGTTCCATGCATCAAAAATATATTGTTGCAAGACAATAGCAACCAAATATAGCCTGAAAGACGCTCCTAAAACTCTAGAGATAAAAAAGAAGAAAGCGCCTGTTTTATAGCTTACCACTCCAAAACGTTGTTCTAGATATTGATAGATAGAAGTTACATTTAACTTATAGTAAATAGGCATAAGGATATAGGCTATAACAAAGTATCCGGCCAGATACCCCAAAACTACCTGCATGTAACTAAACTGAGAGGTTTCAACCCATCCCGGAACCGAAATAAAGGTCACACCACTTAGAGAGGCACCTATCATACCAAAGGCTACAACATACCAAGGTGATTGTCGGTTGGCTTTAAAGAATGTTTCGTTACCAGCATTTTTTCCTGTGAAATAGGAGATAAGTAATAGAACTCCAAAATACACTGCAATTAAAAGCAGGATATGTATAGGTTGCATAAATTTTGGTTAAAATGGATTACCAAAATACAAATTAACTTGAAACCCTAAAATAATAATTGTATAACTAACCCAAGTTTCCTAAAAAGAAAGAGCAGATAAGTTTATTGCGCCAGTTAAAAGATACGCAAACCATTGTGGGTAGCGAGGTATACCAAGTAGCACTGTCGATCTATAGCCTTGCCGATGCCACCCGAAAAATGCCGATGAAAGGCACCCAAAATGCGCACGAACTCATAAAAGCCAGATTTTCTTAAAGCATGAACACCAGGGCCGATACCCCAGAAAATACGGTTGAATAGCAACAAATTGGCAAAAAAGGTAGGGGCATGGTCAAAAAAGATGGGCGTATCGTCAAAAAAGATGGCCCGAGGTACAAAAATACCCCGCTAGCCTACCAAAAAGGCGGGACGAGGTGCCAATCTACCTGGCGCACCTACTACTATAAGTGGGTGAACTGACAAATCTACTGGGATCTTTAACAATTGAAGTACCCCCTCCCCACTTAGAGAAGTACCCTACCTGACAAATCTACAGGAACCTTTAACAATTGAAGTACCCCCGGGTACTTATACAAGTAGGAGGGGGTACTTATATAAGTGGGGTATGTATACCATTTAACAGGAATGAGGAGTGAGGAATGAGGTTTTGATGATGTGAAGTTCCTTCTTCCTCTGGGAGCGGGTGAAGCTTATGCTGAACTTTGCTTCAGTAGTGAGGGATTTAGAGACTTTTTCAGGCCTGGATAAAGATCTGTTGAGTCAAAACACTGTTATCCCGAGCCAAGGGAGCTTGATTATATAGTAAAAGATTACTTCGTTGCCCTTCGTAATGACTCTCAATCAAGCATAAGACTGGGTGTAATGTTTGGTACGTCGTCATTGCGATCCACTCTGGGCGGAGTCAACTACCCCGGGGCATTTAAATCTTGTCGTGACTGCCGGCAGGGCAGGATTATCGAGTAAAAAACGAATCTTAAATACAAACAAGATTCATAGTCAAGCTATCTTATTTGCGATGGTATTTCAACCTAAACATATAATTTAAAAATAGGAAACTTGGATTAACTATTTATTTCTTACATCACTTTCTATCATACCGTCACGCAGACGTATTACACGATGGGCATGAGCTGCAACTTCTTCTTCATGGGTTACAATAATAACGGTATTGCCCGCTTTATGAATTTCATCAAAAAGATTCATGATTTCAATTGATGTTTTGGAATCGAGGTTTCCCGTAGGCTCATCGGCAAGAATGATAGAAGGTTTATTTACCAGAGCGCGTCCTACAGCAACTCGTTGTCTTTGACCACCAGATAGTTGATTTGGTTTGTGATCCATTCGATCTGCAAGACCAACATCGGTTAACACTTCTTCGGCACGAGCAGTTCTATCTTTTTTTGATGTTCCAGCATATACCATAGGAAGCGCCACATTGTCCAATGCAGTTGTTCTGGGTAACAGATTAAAAGTCTGGAAAACGAAGCCTATTTCTTTGTTTCTGATGTCTGCAAGTTCATTGTCGGTCATTTGACTTACATCATTTCCATTTAATATATATGTTCCTGCAGTAGGAGTGTCTAGACACCCAAGAAGGTTCATTAAAGTAGATTTTCCCGATCCCGAAGGTCCCATGATGGCTACATATTCTCCTCTTGGTATATCAAGATCTATACCTTTAAGAACATATACAGTTTCCTGGCCTAATTGAAAGTTTCTTACAATTCCTCGAATCTCTATGACGTTTTCCATATATAACCTTTATAGATTGTTAAGATACAATTTTAGACTATATGACGCAGCTAACAAAGAGTTGTTACAATCTTCGAAAAAATCTCTTGTGGTTTGTTTTGAGTGTTAAAAAGAAGTGAGTTAATGAAGGGTTAAATTCTATGTTTTAAAAGCTCATTACTAATACTATGATTTTGGTCATTTTTTGCGATTTGTGTCGCATATAGTTTTGTACGTGATATATTTTAACTAACAACAATAAATATGAAAGCACTAAAACGCCCCGAACCGATTAATGTAGAGATTGTCCTGGATCCTAAAAATACAATAATGAGCAAAACAGACTCAAAAGGAATTATAGAGTATGCGAATGATTACTTTATGGAAATTTGTGGCTACGAGGAACCAGAGTTAATTGGGCAACCTCATAACGTGATTCGTCATCCCGATATGCCAAAAGTTATCTTTAAATGGTTATGGGAACATTTACAGTCCAAAAAAAATATACATGCTTTGGTCAAAAACCTAGCAAAAGATGGTAGGTACTATTGGGTAATTACAGATTTTGATGTTAAATTAAATGAAGAAGGAGATATTGTTTCCTTTTTTGCGCGAAGAAAAGCACCGCCAAGAAAAACTATCGAAAAAATAGATAGTTTATACAAAAAGCTATTATCAATTGAAGAAGCGAGTGGGGTAGAAACAGCAGAAAAATATTTAATAGGTTTTCTAGAAGAAAAAGGAATGAAGTATGACGAATTTATAGAAGACATTTGTTTTTCTGAAGAGAAAAAACCCTATAATCCTAAAGAACTACAATATCATAAACGTAAAACAATATTTTCAAGAATGTTTAGATAAGTGAGATTTAATTATAATGTAAAAGCATTTTTGAAAAAGTACTAAGAGCCTTAAATCTATAAAGTTTTAAGGCTTTTTAATTTCTAATGGTAAAATGTTCTTTGGCCTGCTCTTTTCTTATAAAGACAAAACCAAGATAAAAAGTATCGATAGTCACAGTTATTTTGGGACACCTTTTTATTTCTTCCCAAATAAGAATCTCGTCTTTAGAATTGTACAATGAATCAATAATAATAGTACTGTCATTGTGAATCAAAGAAAACAGAACGTCATTGCGCAAGTAATGTTGTAACCGAGGTAATGTGAAATGAATAAGATCATAAGTGCGTTTGGGATGTATTTTTTGATCAATTAAAATGGGGTTATTCAGTGACAAAAGTTCTTGTGTTATTTCTTTTTTATTATCAAGAACCAGTACGTTTTTATAATCAAAATATCTTGGAATACGATTTAGAAGTTTTCCTTTTTTATATGAAATATCATTTTTCCTGCATATTCTTTTTATTGATTTATGTGCTTTTGTTTTTTCTTTATCGTAAAAACATTTGGTGACCAAATTGTATACAAAAGGTGAATGTACCCCATGTTGATTGGTGGATTTTAAAAGAAATTTTAGATATTGAAGCATTCTAAAAAACATAAGAAAACAACTATTCTTCCATTAATTCTGAAAGTTCAAACCAGCGCATTTCATTTTCTTCTATTTGCTCAATTATTTTCTGAAGATTTTGAGATTCTTCGTTTATTTTTTCGGGATCTAGCGTACCTTCTGCAAACAAATTCTCAATCTCCTTTTTCTGAAGCTCCAGTTTTTTCAGGTCACGTTCGATTCGATTGAATTCTTTTTGCTCATTAAAAGAAAGCCCTTTTTTGGAATCTTTTTTCCATGTTTTTTTTGCTTTGGGTTCGTTGATTTCAGCGTTAGAAACTTCTGGTGTTTTGCTACTTTCATATACGCGATAATCGGTATAGTTACCCGGGAAGTCTTGAATTACTCCATTTCCTTTGAACACAAACAAATGATCTACAATTTTATCCATAAAATAGCGATCATGAGATACCACGATCAAACAACCAGGAAAGTCTAACAAGAAGTTTTCTAATACATTTAGGGTGACAATATCAAGGTCGTTTGTAGGTTCATCCAGAATCAAAAAATTAGGATTTTGAATCAGCACCGTACATAAATACAACCTTTTTCTTTCCCCTCCACTTAGCTTTTCTACAAAATCATATTGTTTTTTACGATCAAATAAAAAACGTTCTAATAGCTGTTGCGCAGAGATTTGCCTTCCTTTTTTGAGAGGGATGTAATCTCCAAATTCTCGAATTACATCTATTACTTTTTGACCTTCTTTTATTGTAATTCCTCCTTGCGTATAATATCCAAATTTTATAGTGTCCCCAATTACAATTTTACCATGATCGGGAGTAATGGCACCGGTGATCATGTTTAAAAAAGTAGATTTCCCTGTTCCATTTTTGCCAATAACACCAATACGTTCTCCTTTTTTAAAAACATACTCGAATTTGTCTAAAAGCAAGTTATCTTCAAAGCTTTTGGATATTTTATGGAGCTCCAAAATTTTACTTCCCATGCGTTCCATATTAATCTCAAGTTGTACCTGGTGATCATTACGTCTTTTGTGGGCTCTTTCCTTGATTTCGTAGAAATCATCGATTCTGGATTTGGATTTTGTGGTACGTGCCTTGGGTTGCCGACGCATCCATTCTAGTTCTTTTTTGTATAACTGTTTGGCTTTATCGGTGGCGGTTTGTTCGTTGGCGATTCGAGCTTCTTTATTATCAAGATAGTATTGGTAATTGCCCTTGTAGCTATATAATTTTCCGTTTTCAAGCTCTATAATCTCATTGCATACGTTTTCAAGAAAATACCTATCATGAGTTACCATGAATAAAGTGAAATTTTCTTTGGCAAAATATTCTTCGAGCCATTCTATCATTTCAAGATCAAGGTGGTTGGTGGGTTCATCTAGGTATAATAGATTTGGTTTGCTTAAAAGAATATTAGCCAAAGCCAATCTCTTTTTTTGCCCTCCAGACAAATCCTTGACCTTTTTGTTGAGGTTCTCGAGCTTAAGTTTAAATAGAATTTGTTTGTACTGTGTTTCGAAATCCCAGGCATTTACTGCATCCATTTTTTCGAATGCTTGTTGGTATGCTTCAGTATCATCTGGGTTTTGTAATGCTTTTTCGTAATTGTTTATAATCTGCAAAGTTTCATTATCTGAAGCAAAAATCGTTTGCTCAATGGTAAGATTTGGGGCTAGGTTGGGTTCTTGTGGTAAAAATGCCACTTTTAGATTTTTACGATATACAACCTGGCCCTTATCAGGCTCTTCGTCACCGGCAATAATATCTAATAAAGATGTTTTTCCGGTACCGTTTTTGGCAACAAATCCTATTTTTTGGCCTTCATTGATTCCAAAAGAAATGTCTTCGAAAAGAACACGTTCGCCAAATGCTTTTGCAATATTTTCTACAGATACGTAATTCACGGTAATTTTTATAAAAGGGCAAAGTTACAAGGTTTCTTACTCACAAGGAAATGAAGTTGTGTTGTTTCCAAACAAAATTCAAGTGACTTATACTTTTCCTCTTCTACGCGTCATAGAAAATAAAAAGATAAAAACAGTAAGAAAAATTGCAATTCTGGCGATATAATTACCTGCTTTTACATAGAAAGTAATCTTATCATTTGTTTTTAATTTACCTTTTAAGGCACCTTGTTTTTCATATCCTAGTTGGTCAACAATAGTTCCGGTTTGATTTATGATTGCTGAAATTCCTGTGTTAGCACTTCTGGCGATACTTCTGCGAGTTTCAATAGCTCTAAGCCTAGCATAGGATAAATGTTGTTTATGCCCTTGGGTATTTCCCCACCATGCATCATTGGTAATGACTGCCAGAAAACTGGCTTTATTTCTAACATAACCTGTTGTAAATTCACCGTAAATGCTTTCATAGCAAATCATAGTCCCCACACCAATACTATCTCTTGTAAAAAAAACTTCTCTATCATCCTGGGTAGTTTTTTTGGCTACGGTACCCCCCAGATCGATCATTACATCACCAACGATCGGTTTTAAGATGCTTTGATATGGAAAGTTTTCAACTCCTACTACGAGCTTACTTTTATGATACAGCTCATCTGTGCCATCGGGACGTACAAAAAAAGCAGAATTATAATCATCATAAAATATATTTTCTTTGTAAATATTAGTCTGCTGGCGAATTCTCGAAGGATCATTAAATACGTCGATTAATGAAATACCTGACAAAAAATGTGCGTTGGGATAGGCTTTAACAATATCTTGACCGGTTCTTTTTGCTATCGATTTTGAAAAATTATGTAACCTGTTATTATCCGCAAAAACGGTTTCAGGCGCTAATATGAAATTGGTGTTTTCTGTAATCTCCGTATTAGTTAATGAGGTAAGTAACTTACTAATTCGATTATCAGTAGTATTGTACTTTTCTGTATATGGATCTATATTGGGTTGTAGAATCAAAACTTCAATTTCTTCACCATCTTCTTCATAGGTTTTTAGGATAATGACCGAAATTATAATCGGAATTAAAATAATAAGTCCGTTGCGTATCGCAGATCTGTAAAGTATGGTTTTGTCTTTGTGTTCCAGAAAGAGTAAAATACTTTTAAAAACACCAATATTAACTATCCAAATCCATAAAGTGCCACCAAAAGTGCCCGTATATTCATACCACTGTATCCAGGATGGAAAATTGGCAAAACCGTTGCCAAGGTTAAGCCATGGCCAAGATACTTGCCACTGCAGGTGAAAATATTCAAAACTCATCCATAGACAAGCAAGAAATAAGGCGCTAATCAAAAAGGAAGCTCTTTTTGCAACGATATGGTATAATAAAAACACCAGGGTCATTAATAAGCTATTTACAATTTCTGCAACTGCCATTCCAAAGGCCGAAGAGTTGTAAATCCACCAAGTGGTTATCATGTTCCATATGAAGAAAGAGAGATATGCTAGTCCAAACACTAGAGTTTTACTGTATTTATTTTGGCGAATATTGTGTTCTGCTAGTAAGAGAGGAACAAATCCAAAAAAAAGAAATAATGGGAAACCATATGTGGGCCAACTAATTGCGAGAAGAAGTCCTGAGGAAATAGACAGTAAGATGTTTTTCATATAATACAGATGTACACTATATAGTAACGAAATTAAACTTATTTAGTTACAATTAATAAAATTGAATACTTCTTTTTTGTTAAGTTTGGTAACAATAGTTTGCTATTTTTACACAAAATCGAAAATCTTATGGGCATCAGAAAACAAATACCCAATATTATTACTTTGCTTAATCTTTTTTGTGGGAGTATTGCTGTTATTTTTGCCGTTCAAGGTCATTTGGAACTTACGGCATTATTTGTAATGCTAGGTATCGGGTTTGATTTTTTTGATGGTCTGGCCGCTCGATTGTTGAATACTCAAAGTGAGCTGGGGCTACAATTGGATTCTTTGGCAGATATGGTGACCAGCGGATTAGCTCCTGGTATAGTGATGTATCAGTTATTAACTCAGGTTTTTGGTAAACCTTTTTATGTAATACCAGGATCTTGGAATTCGGATCAAATTATGGCAAGTTTTGATTGGTCTTATTTGTCACTACTTGGTTTGTTGATTACCCTAGCTTCGGCATATCGATTGGCCAATTTTAATATTGATACACGACAAACTACATCGTTTATTGGGCTGCCAACACCAGCGAACACTCTTTTAATTATTAGCCTACCTTTAATACTTAAATTTCAACAAGAAGCATGGGTAGTTGAGATGATCATAAACAAATGGTTTTTGATTATTCTTACTGTACTAAGTTGTTTTTTGTTAAATGCAGAAATCCCTCTTTTTGCATTAAAGTTTAAAACGTGGCGTTTTGCAGAAAATAAAATCAGATACGGTTTTCTGATACTTACTGTTATACTGATAATTTTATTGAAATTCATTGCAATACCATTAGCAATATTGCTCTATATTTTAATATCTGTAGTGTTTAAAGAAAAACAAACAAAAACACACTAGATTAATTAAAATCTAACTTCTTTTTTCGAAGTTCAAAATTTTGCCCTAAATATACTTTTCTTACCATTTCATCTTCAGCCAGTTCCTCGGGTATGCCGGCTTTTAAGATACTACCTTCAAACATCAAATAGGTTCTATCGGTAATGGCAAGTGTTTCTTGAACATTGTGATCGGTGATAAGAATACCGATATTTTTATTTTTTAACTGCGCAACGATACGTTGTATATCTTCAACAGCTACTGGATCTACACCGGCAAAGGGTTCGTCAAGTAAGATGAAATTAGGGTCGGTTGCCAAAGCACGAGCAATTTCCGTACGTCGACGTTCACCACCGCTCAAAAGATCCCCGCGGTTTTTTCGAATGTGTCCTAACCCGAATTCTTCTATAAGAGCTTCCATTTTATCATGTTGCTCCTTTTTTGAAAGTTTAGTGAGCTGTAATACACTTAGTATATTATCCTCGATACTTAATTTTCGAAATACCGAAGCTTCCTGAGCCAGGTAACCAATTCCGTTTTGAGCTCTTTTATACATCGGGTATTTCGTGATATCAGTATTGTCTAGTGTGATTTTACCACCATTTGGTTTTACCAATCCAACGATCATATAAAAAGAAGTCGTTTTACCAGCTCCATTAGGTCCTAAAAGACCAACTATTTCACCTTGATTTACTTCAAGAGAAATCCCTTTAACCACTTTACGACCTTTGTAAGACTTAATTAAATTATCTGCTTTTAATTTCATAATAAAAATGACTTCTTTTAATTTGGGGTGTTGCCAATTTGGCGCATAAATTTACACTATTCTTTTTAAGTGTGTTGTGTTCAAGAATTTGAAGCTTCTAATGCATCCCAAAACTCATAAGCTCGGCGCAAATGTGGAATCACTATGGTGCCACCTATTAGAGTAGCAATACTCAATGCTTCAACTACTTCTTCTTTTGTTAAACCTTCTTTATAACAAGTTTCAAGATGATATCGAACACAATCATCACAACGTAATACGGCAGAGGCAACCAAACCAAGTAATTCTTTTGTTTTCACATTAAGAGCACCTTCCATGAAAGCATTAGTATCAAGATTAAATATGCGCTTAATAACCTTATTATTATCCTCGAGAATTCTGGAATTCATCTTTTCTCTATAGGTATTAAATTCTTCAACTATAGTACTCATGTTGATTGTTTTTGGAGTTTCTTCTTTTCTTTTTTAATTACAATTTTTGATATAAAAATACTAACCTCATATAGTATTAAAATAGGAATTGCTACAATTACTTGACTGGCAATATCAGGTGGTGTTATAATCGCGGAAAGTACTAGTACAATTACCAGGGCAAATTTTCGATATTTTTTCAGGAATTCTGGAGTAACCAAACCAACTTTTGTGAGAAAAAACATGATTACTGGTAGTTCAAAAATTAATCCACAAGCAATTACAGAGGCCCTTAATAAAGCAATATAGCTATCAATGTCAAATTCGTTAAGAACTTCTTTGCTTACTTGATAACCTCCAAGAAAATTAATAGATAATGGCGTTATTACATAATACCCAAAAAGAACACCTATAAAAAATAGGCAAGAGCAAATTATGATAAATCCTTTGGAGTATTTTCGTTCATTATCATACATTGCCGGTGCGATGAATCTCCAAAATTCATATAACACATAAGGAAATGCCATTATGAAACCTGCAGTTATCGAGGTCCAAATATGTACCGAAAACTGGCCCGCTACTTTTCTACTTTGAACACTAAAAGGTAGTTCCTTAAAGCATAAGCTTTCATCCAGACCCAGAAGTTTTGATAAATTACATAAACCTTTATAGGTCGGAAAATCTGGCTTTTTGGGTCCAAAGATAAGGACGTCAAAAATAAATTCTTTTGCAATGAAAGCTGCAATTCCGGCAATTAGGACTGCCATTGTAGCTCTTATTAAGTGCCAACGTAACTCTTCTAGATGGTCTAGAAAAGACATGGATTGAGGATCTTTTTTTGTGCTATTTGCCATTACAAAATACCTTCTCTCATTAAATCATGGATGTGTACAATGCCAACGTATTTTCCATTTTCTTCGGCCAGAATTTGCGAAATGGAATTCTCTTCCAGAATTTCCAGAGCGTCAACAGCCATAGCATCATTATTGATACATTTCGGGTTAGAAGACATTATGTCTTTGGCGGTTAACCCTTCAAAAGAAGTATTGGTTGTAAGCATTCTACGTAAATCACCATCAGTAATGATACCAATAATAGATCCATTATTGGTTACGGCAGTCGTACCCAATCTTTTTTCAGTCATTTCAACAATTACTTCGTTGATGTCAGAACTAGGAGACACTTCAGGTTTTTCATTACTTGAAGTGATATCGCTTACTCGCAGGTAGAGTTTTTTTCCAAGTGAGCCTCCAGGATGATACTTGGCAAAATCTCGACTAGAAAACCCTTGTAAATGTAACAGACAAACGGCCAACGCATCTCCAACCACCATTTGTGCTGTTGTACTGGTAGTAGGAGCAAGGTTATTAGGGCATGCTTCTTTTTCAACAAAGGCATGTAGTACATAATCAGCTTCCTTACCTAAAAAAGATTCCTTGTTTGCTGTTATTCCAATTAAGGTGTTTTTAAAATTTTTGATCAATGGAACCAATACCTTTATTTCTGGGGTGTTACCACTTTTCGAAATACAAATTACAATATCATCTTCAAGAATATTTCCAAGGTCTCCATGGATGGCATCTGCGGCATGCATAAATACTGCAGGAGTACCAGTAGAGTTCATGGTAGCTACAATTTTTGTAGCGATGATAGCGCTTTTACCAATTCCTGTAATGATTACTCGTCCTTTCGAATGATGTATAGTTTCTACAGCCTTAGAAAATTCTTCATCAACAAGTTGTTCTAAATAGGCAATGGCTGCAGCTTCTTCTGCGATCGTTTTTTTCGCATAAGAGATTATAGTATCTTGGGTGTTCAAAATTTGAAAAATTTGCGTGTTATAACTAAAGATTTTATTATCTTTAATTTACGCAAAGGTATGCAATACCTGATTAATTTTAAATACTGTCAAAAAAAAGCATAATAATTTATGCTTTGCGTATATTTGGCATTCGAAAATTAAAACTGATAATATCCACAGAATCTGTATTTGGGGAAATAGATTTTTGTGTTAGTGAGCCTTTTTTTAATTGGTATATAAAAGTTAAAGATTTAATGAGTTTGAATGAAACTGACCTGCAAAGTGCGTTAAAAAAGCATTTTGGGTTTAGTCAATTTAGAGGACTACAGGAAAAGGTAATACAAAGTATTCTTGACAAACAAAATACCTTTGTAATAATGCCTACAGGCGGAGGAAAATCCCTATGTTATCAACTGCCTGCTTTAATGTGTGAGGGGACTGCAATAGTAGTTTCTCCTCTAATTGCTTTAATGAAAAATCAAGTTGATGCAATACGAAGTATCTCATCTGAAAATGGGATTGCTCACGTTTTGAATTCTTCTTTGAACAAGTCTGAGGTCAAAAAAGTTAAAGATGATATTACCAATGGTGTGACAAAGTTGTTATATGTTGCTCCAGAATCTTTGACCAAAGAAGAATATGTCGACTTTTTAAAATCTGAAAAAATTTCATTCCTAGCAGTAGACGAAGCTCACTGTATAAGTGAATGGGGCCATGATTTTAGACCCGAATATCGAAACCTAAGAAATATCATTAAAAGAATAGGAGAGGATATCCCTATTATCGGACTTACCGCTACTGCAACTCCCAAGGTACAAGAAGATATATTAAAAAACTTGGGCATGAACAATGCCCAAACATTCAAGGCATCCTTTAATAGACCTAACCTGTTTTATGAAATTAGGCCAAAAACTAAAAATGTAGATGCCGATATTACTCGTTTTGTAAAACAAAATGGTGGAAAAAGTGGAATCGTCTACTGTCTTAGTAGAAAAAGAGTAGAAGAACTAGCACAAACTCTTGAAGTAAATGGAGTTAAAGCTGTTCCTTATCACGCTGGATTGGACGCCAAGACTAGAGCAAAGCATCAAGACATGTTTCTTATGGAAGATGTAGATGTTGTTGTTGCTACGATAGCTTTTGGTATGGGTATAGATAAGCCCGATGTGCGATTTGTAATTCATCATGATATGCCAAAAAGTATAGAAAGCTACTATCAGGAAACTGGACGTGCAGGTCGTGATGGTGGCGAAGGGCATTGCCTGGCATACTATTCCTATAAGGATATTGAAAAGCTTGAAAAATTTATGAGCGGTAAACCTGTTGCCGAACAAGAGATAGGTCATGCTCTATTACAAGAAGTGGTAGCTTTTGCAGAAACATCGATTTCTCGAAGAAAATTCATTCTTCATTACTTTGGAGAAGATTTTGATGAGGTGAATGGAGAAGGTGCAGATATGGATGATAATGTAAGGAATCCAAAGAAAAAGCACGAAGCGCAGGATGAGGTAAAACTTTTGCTTGAAGTTGTAAGCAAAACAGGAGAAATATATAAATCAAAAGATCTGGTTAATACGCTTATTGGTAAAAGTAATGCTCTTATTATTTCCCATAAGACGCATCAACAATCTTTTTTCGGGAGTGGAAAATCCAGAGATAGTAAATATTGGATGGCTCTTGTACGTCAAGTACTGGTCTCTGGTTATTTGCGTAAAGATATAGAAACATATGGCGTGATTAGAATCACAGAAGAGGGTAAAAAGTATTTAAAAAGCCCTGTAAGCTTCATGATGACTGAAGATCATGTATATGATGAAACCACAGATGACTCTATTGTAACAGCTTCAAAAGGAGGAGCAAAAGGAGGTAGTGATGAAAAGTTGGTGGGAATGCTTAAAGATTTACGTAAAACAGTAGCCAAAAAGTTAGGAGTGCCTCCTTTTGTAGTTTTTCAAGACCCTTCGATAGATGATATGGCCCTTAAATATCCTATTACTATAGAAGAACTTGGTAGTAATGTTCATGGAGTCGGAGAGGGGAAGGCAAAGAAATACGGTAAAGAATTTGTTGCACTTATTGCCAAATATGTAGAAGAAAATGATATTATGCGTCCCGATGATTTTGTGGTTAAAAGTACAGGTGCAAATAGCGGACTTAAATTATACATCATACAAAATGTAGATCGCAAATTACCTCTAGATGATATAGCTGCCGCAAAAGGTATGGAAATGCCAGAGTTTATAAAAGAAATGGAAGCCATTGTTTATAGTGGTACCAAGCTTAATATTACCTATTGGATTGATGAAATTCTTGATGAAGATCAACAAGAAGAAATTCATGAATATTTTTTGGAAGCCGAGAATGATAAAATAGACATTGCTATTGAAGAATTTGACGGGGATTATGACGATGAGGAGCTTCGTTTATATAGGATCAAGTTTATAAGCGAAGTAGCTAATTAGAAAATATATATTAGAACAGGCCTTGAGTTCACTCAAAGCCTGTTTGCGTATTTAAAAATAAATTATCAATTAAAGTTCTTCGTCTCCAGCCCCTGGACATGTTGGTAAGTTCCATAAATTACATTCTTCGGGCCCAACAAAACATCCATTTTGTGGAAGGTACGGAAAGCAATGAGGTAAGTTTCCTCCGTTAATAGTTTTTTGATCATCTTTTCTAAGAACTTGAGTGCCCTGTACGTTTAAAATTTTGTGTATCATAACTTTTGATTTAATGATTTATATAAAAACTGAATTAATGTTTAAGTAAAAAAATAAGCTGCAAGAATGCAGCTTATTTTAGATCGACAAATTATTAATGATAATGTTCTAGATTTAAAAAGTTAAGAACCATCACATATATTGAGCCTACCTCAAATTTCCAATTAATTTGTCATATTATAACTGCTGGTATTGCTAATGGAACTTTATAGCATAGCATTAATAATACCCACAAATAGTATTTATAAAGATTTAGTACGGTTATTTAATGACAAATCATACATTTTCCTCCTCCTAGATAAACTCCTCCAACTTGTGCACAGAATACAGCGTTTGTAGTTGGGTTAATTGTACCTCCTAATGGGCCACAAGGTCCTGTTTCGATAGGTCTAGGCACATCTCCACCTTTAACTGATTTTTGTTCAGTTTTACTTAATGAAATTGCTCCTTTTAATTCTGAAATGTTTTTTAACATGATTTTGAAATTTTTAAAATAGATATTTCTTGAACATTTAAAGACACTCAAGATTTATGTCTTTACTACTATGTTCACGAGCGTTTAAAATGTTACTACGAAAAAGTAATTTTTTTTATTCTTTTTGAAAAAGGAAGCATATTGTCATATAGATTTGGAGGAAAAAGTAAATAAGATTGCCTTCAAGTATCTTATACAATTGTAATCTATGTTATCTCTTTTTGTGACGGAAGAAGTAATAAATTACCAGGAAAAATACAAGTACTATTATACTTATCCATAAAGGCATTAGATTATTAGAAGTGGGCAACAATGTCCCATTATCTCCAATGAGTATAAGAGGTGCCCAATAATATGGAGAAGCTTCAGCCTCAGTATTGTTGTGAAGATAATTAAGTTTGGCTGTTCGTAGTGCTTCAGATTTCGTTTTACCTTCGCTAAGGTTTTTATAAAAATCAGAGATGATAGTGGCCGTAGCTTTATCGTTGGTATTCCATAAAGAGGGGATCACCGCATTAGCACCAGATCTGAAGAATCCTCGCGCCAGACTCAGAACACCTTCACCCCGACGAACTTCACCCAATGAGGTGTTGCATGCGCTTAATACCACTAATTCGGCTTGATGATCTATTCCGCCTATTTCTAACTCGATAAGTTTATCTTTTCTAAAAGAAATCCAGGGGTTTAATGAATCTGAAGCATCTGCATGCGTTGCCAAGTGTAAAATTTTATAGTTTTTGGCCTCTTTTTTAAAGTTTGTTTTATTAGCTTCATTTTTTAATAATAGGTTTCCAGAATAATAATCCTGGGCATTGTCTAACTCTGCTTTGCTTTCTGGTAATGAAGAAAGGCCTTCTAGAAATTCAATTGGCGCAACACCCAAAAAATCTTTTTCTGCGTTCCGTTTAATTTTCGAATTTTCTTCAGAGAAAGAAAGAGAGTATATGTATTGAATTTCTGATTGGTTGATTAAATAACTATTGTCTTTGTTAAGGTTTGTCATTAAAGCCTCAAAGGGTACATAGTTTAAAATGTGATCTGGAATAATTGTAAGCTTTTTACCAAAAATATCGTTCTGAATACTACTAGGGATCAGTGAATTGTATATGGCATAGGCAATTTTATTGTAGGCTTGCTTATCTTCTTCGGTTTTAAAAGGTTTACGAAGCATTTTCCTAAGTTGAAAAATGTTTTTTTGCAATTTGTCTACATTTCCAATTTTGAATAATTCATTTTTTTGATTTGAAATCAACATTACATAGGCGTCAGGTACAACACCAGCTTTTCTTTCTGCCATATTATATTGCAAAATCACCTCATTAGAATCTACTCTCAATTGAGGAAGTGATAAGATTTTGGGGATAGAATTATTTGTAAAATAACCTGCATACAAATGAGATAAAGAATCAGTGAATTTTTTTAATTTAGATTCACTTAGCATTAATGTTTCTTGGATAGAATCTCCAGTTTTTTGGTCAGAATCTCTAATCTGTAATCTAAGATTAAGAATATCGTTTTTTAACTTTTTTTCTTTTTCTAAAACCTGTAAGGGCAGCTCTGTTCTTTCTTTTGTAATTTCTTGAAGTAGAAGTAGTGCTTTGCTTTTTTCCATAAAAAAGAACGCATCATCATGTTTTTTAAGCTGAACACATGCTTCCAATCCCATAACGTAGATTTCAGAAGCTAGACTTCTCCATAACAACTTCGTTCGACTTGATAAGTTTTCCTTAATCAAAAGGTTAATTAACTCATCAGCAGCATAAGTTGTTTGAATAGCTTCATTAAAAAATGATGATTTTTTTTGGGATTTACCAAGTTCGATCCAAGCTTTGAGTTTTCGTTTAAGGAGTTCTAAAAACTCAACTTTGTCTTTTACTTTTTCTAAATCATTTTTTTGTGGAAGCCAATAGATATCATCTACTTCTTTGTCAAATAATAAAGAAAAGGTTTTTGAAAAATTTTCATGAACCTTAACATAGTTTTGTTGGTGTAATTCTTTTAATCCAAGTCCAAAAAAAATAGTAGGCTTAAAAGAAGGGTTATGAATTGAGTATTTTAATGCTTTATTAAAGTAATATTGAGATCGAGAGCTGTCAATTTTAATAAATGTTAGTCCTAAATTATAATAAAGTTTAGAGTATTTTTCTTTAAGCTCTAATTCTTTTAGTAGGTCCAAGGCTTTGGTATAGCTTTCAATACACTTGTTTAAATCTTTGGTTTTAACCCCTTCACAATACAGGTTGCCAAGGTTGTTGTTAATTAGGTATAACTTATAAGGATTATTTTTTGCTCGTTTTTTTAATAATGTTTCGGCTTCTTTAAGGTGTTCAATAGCTTTTTTAGAACTTTCTGCAGATCTAATATAACCATAAGTAACCGCAATAATGATATTACCATCAATAAGTCTACCTTTTTTAATATCACTTTTACTATAGTTTTGTAGTGATTTAATTTGATAATCAACAGATTTATAATAATCTCCCAAAATACTATAACACTCACCAATAATAGCATATGCTCGACCTCTTAGGAAATTGGTGCCCTTGAGAGCCAGCATTTTTTCAAAAAATTCGATTGCAATGCTATAATTATTATATCGTTTATTATAGATCGCATAGTTATAGTAGCTTCTTTTCAGGAGTTCAATATCATAAGGTTGCGCTTTTTCTCTTGCCTGATATGCTGTTTTTACTATGGCAATAGCTTCTTCCCACTTCTTTTCTTTATGTATCCATTTTGCTAGTTGGTGAGCATCATGTCCTAGTTGAGTGTAATCTTTATTGTTTTTATAGATGTCGAAAAGATTGTGATATACATCCAGTTTTTCGTAATCCGAACCATCAAGTTTATGAATGGAATCTAGCTTAGACGAAATTTCCTGGCCTCTACTGAAAGAAGCCAGGAATGAAAATATCAGAATTAATATGATTTGATTATTCTTTATCAATCTTGATTTTTGAATTATCGAAGGAATAAAGATCTTTTAATTTCTTCGCAAGAAGCATTGTTGGCACGTCCCCAACCAGAAGTGCCATCACATGTATTACAAGCCGGGTCGCCATCAGGATCTTCTGATAGACTCAAAGTTTCTGCAGCATGTGTTTTTTCACCTTCTGATTTGGGAAACCGTTGTGGAGCGCATAAAAATGGGTCACAATATCTATTCGGGGTCTCATTGCATGGAACATACCATTCGTAAACATCGTCACAATATGGTATAGTGGCAGCCAAAATTTCGCTAAACATGGATCTTCTGGCACGTTCCAGATAGTCTAGATTGTCTAAATCCGTCGAATTGCTAGGAAATACTACAAATATTCTTTCAAAGCATAAATTTTTATTTTGAGGACGCGGAGGTAGATTCTTGTTGCCTAATAGGTAATCCGCACTAAACACATAATCTGGTATAGAGTTTTCTTGTTGGGTGGATGTAGTTTCTTCTTCATTTGTTGAACAACCTTGTATTCCGATTACAAAAATTGTGGCTAAAATTAAAAGGGCTAATTTTTTCATTTTTTTAAATACTTTTTTAGTTTACTATATTTATTAGTATGTTTCCTAATTGTAATTTTGTTACCAACCAAAAGTAAAAAAATAATCGGTAAAGACTTTTTAATGCCCAAAGAAGAAAAAGATCTTTTAAAAGCGTTGGCCTCTGGAAATAAAATGGTAATACAACAACTGTATTCTAAAGTTTTTCCAAAAGTCAAAAGCTTTATTCTTAAAAATAATGGAGATACTGTTGATGCTGAAGATGTTTTTCAGAAAGCTCTTATGCAATTAATAGCACGGTATAAAGTCCAATCTTTTACTATTGAAAGCTCTTTTGATGCCTATCTATTTGGAACCTGCAGAAATTTATGGAGAAGGGAGCTAAAAAAGCAAAAAAGTGTGGTAACAAAAGAAGAAATTATTACACTAGTTAGCGAAGAAGACCAATTAACCATGGCAATTTTAGAGCAGGAGAAATGGGAATTGTTTCAGGAAAAGCTAAAGAATTTGTCTGATAATTGTAAACAATTACTCGAACTGTTTTTTCAAAAAGTACCCTACAAAGATATTATGGAACAATTGGGGTATAATTCAGATAATGTGGTAAGACAACGAATTTTTAATTGTAAATCGCAATTAACCAAATTGATCAAAAATGACCCGAGATATAAAAAAATAAAAGATGTATGAGTGATTTTTTGGAGGAAATAGATAAATATCTTGACGGCGCCATGTCTTCAGAAGAAAAAAGAACTTTCGAAGAAAAGGCGAACCTTGATGCGACTCTTGCTGAAGAATTAAAACTTCAACGAGATATGAGGTCTATCTATAAAGATGAAGAGTGGATCGAAGGGGATAAAAGTATCCTGAAAGGCGAAGAGGCAAAGGAATTAGGGGATTTCTTAAAAAGTAAAGAAGCTGCATCTATAAAAGAAACTATAAAAGAAGTCATTGACGAAAATCGCTCTAATTCTGGTGGTAGAAAATTCTATTTTGTTGGTGTAGCAGCTGCTATTGCAATCTTACTGTCTATTTTTATTTTTTCTGAATCGAAATATGATAAATTATATGCCCACTATGTCGAGTTGGATAACATCCCTTCTTTAATTACAAGGGGAGAGCAAGAAAATGAACTTGTTAAAAAGGCACAATTATTTTTTGAAGATCAAAAATATGAAGAAGCAATACAATCATTTTCGACCTATCAGAGTACTAATGTAAAATCTATAGATCCTTTAACTTATATATATACAGGGGTTTCTTATTTAGAAATAAGAGACTTTGAAAACGCCCTTGACCAATTCGAACTACTAGAGAAGTCCAACACCTTACATAGTAAAAAAGCTAACTGGTATAGGGTGTTGGTGTATCTAAAACAAGGTGATAAAGAAAAATTAAGAGAAACTCTAAAAAATATATCTTCTGATAAGAATAATTATAACTTCCAAAAAGCAAAAGAGTTAATTAAGAAAATATAAAACGACGACTTTGTAAAATTGTTTTTCCAATGATACAATATAGTGTCTTATAGTAATTATAGTGATCTTAGGATATAGATATTGTAGATGACTAATAAATCGAAACAACTTCTTGACGCTCTATCACTATAATAACAAACTTTTTTCTTATTTTTAATTTTAGTCTTTTTTTAAGAACGGTTAATTTGAAATATAACTAATATATCCAATAGTTTACTTCATAAAACCACCACCAATTACCTATCTTTGCAGCTCAAAATTTAAAACGTTTAAATACAAATTGTTATGCAAGACGGACTATACGCAAAATTTAATACTACAAAAGGAGAGATTCTGGTTAATCTAGAATATAAAAAGACACCGGGTACGGTAGGTAACTTTGTAGGCCTTGCTGAAGGAAATATTGAAAACCAGGCGATTCCCCAAGGGAAACCATATTATAATGGATTAAAATTTCACAGAGTAATTGCAGATTTTATGATTCAGGGTGGTGATCCGCAAGGAACCGGAGCCGGGGGTCCAGGATACCAATTTGATGATGAAATTCATCCAGATCTAAAACATGATGGACCAGGGGTGTTATCCATGGCCAATGCAGGACCTGGAACCAATGGTAGTCAGTTTTTTATTACTCATGTTGAAACGCCATGGTTGGACGGGAAACATACAGTTTTTGGAAAGGTAATAGAAGGACAAAACATTGTAGATACTGTTGCACAAGGTGATGTAATAGATAGTATAGAGATAATTAGAGTAGGAGATGATGCCAGTAGCTTTAATGCGGTTGAAACCTTTAGAAAGTTTAATGGGGCCAAAGCCGAAAGAGAAGCTGCTGCCAAAAAGAAAGCAGAAGAGTTATTAGAAGAACTAGCCGCAGGATTCGATAAAACTGAAAGCGGTTTGCGTTATAAAATCATTGAAAATGGAGATGGTACAAAAGCAGAAAAAGGGAATACTGTTTCTGTACACTATAAAGGCAGTTTAACCGATGGCACAGTATTTGATTCTTCGTATAAGCGCAATCAGCCTATTGATTTCCCCTTGGGGATGGGACAGGTGATTCCTGGTTGGGATGAAGGGATCGCATTGTTAAAAGTAGGTGACAAGGCACGATTTGTAATCCCTCCTTACCTTGGTTATGGAGAAAGAGGTGCAGGAGGAGTTATACCACCCAATGCAACATTAATTTTTGATGTAGAATTGGTTGAGGTGAAATAGTTTATTTTTAATCAGAAATAATTACAAAGTCCCTAGATTTTTAGGGACTTTGTTTTTTTTAAGAAGGAAATTTACAATTGATTGTTAAATATATGTTAACTAAATTTTGTATTTTATATCTTATTTTTATGATTTTAAACTTATTTTAACATTAGTTTTTTTTACTTTGCTAAAAATCATTTTGTTAAAAATATAATTAACTAATGCTTTTATTAATTTTTTAACCAAAAACTGCTATACCCCTGGAATATGAAAAAACTGTTACTCATATGTATTACTCTCTATGGCACCCATTTTTTAATGGGACAAGGAAATGAGGAGGTTCTTACTAATATTAAGGATCAAATGGAAATCATTGATAGTTACATAGAGTTTGATACTTTTTATCTGGATCCTGAAGAGTTTTTGGATAAAATGGCCGATCATGGAGCCGAGCTTAATGGATACTATGAACACGAAAGACTTAAAAAAATAGAGCGAAAAGTAGGTACTCGTAAAGCAGATCTATTAACGACTTTTTATTTTTGGAATGATCAATTAATCTATGTTAATTATAGGCAAAAGCCCTATTTAATGACTACGGCTGCAAATGGCAGAAAAATGCCCGATTATTCTAAAACTTTTACAAAATACGAAGCCAAATATTATTTCAATAATGGTGAAGAAATCAAAAAGGAAGAGACAGGATACGCAATGGATGATGTATCGCGGCAAGAAGACTTTTTGAAATATGCCAACAAAATGAAAGGCCTGCTCGACAATAAATTCTATAATAGAGATACTTATGAAGCCTTACAGGGTAAATGGTTGTTTGTAGAAAACACTGATGACTATATAATTTTTGAAGGCACAATTCGATTTAATTTTTATAATGGAAAATTTGCCAATCGATTAAAAACAAGAATCGAAGATGGCATTCTGGAGTGCTTTTTCCCTATGGATGATCGTATTTATAGATATAAAATCCTTGATTTAAATAGCAATGTTCTTACATTGGTAGATCAATTTTCTAAAGAAGAGTTTGTGTACGCAAAATCAGATTAATATACTTTTATGAATAAGCTCAGATATCCAATAGGAAAGTTTGAATGCCCAGAGGTTATAACTTCTACCCATATCGAAAATTGGATATCGGATATTGAAGAATTACCGTTAAAAATTTCTAATTTGGTGTCTGGTTTTACTGAAAAACAGCTAGAAACATCATATCGTGATGGTGGTTGGACAGCAAGACAGGTGATACACCATATTCATGATAGTCACCATAATGGATATATTCGTTTTAAATGGGCCCTCACTGAAGAAACACCAGTTATAAAGGCATATAATGAACAGTTATGGGCAGAGCTATTTGATACAAAAACCGCTCCGATACATCTTTCTCTTGATCTTTTAACAGCTTTACATGCCAAATGGGTATATTTTCTAAAAGGGCTATCGGATTCTGACCTTAATAAGGCATTTATTCATCCAGAAGGAAACATCGCTATTTCCCTAAGAGAAGACATAGGGATTTATGCATGGCACGGTAATCATCATTTGGCTCATTTGAAGATTATAGCACAACTTTAAATAGGTAAGACCATACGTTGCATTTCGCGATACCTATCTTTCAAACCTGGATAATCCAAATCATAGGTAGAAATAGTTTTAAAACCATTTTTTTGATAAAAAGTCAAGGCAGGACTAGTGGTCATTACATCCAACCAAATAATCTTCTTGTTCAAGCTTCTTGCATAATCTTTTGTGAACTCGATTCCTTTTTTTCCAATTCCTAATCCCGTAGATTGTTTCAAAAGATAAATCTTTTCGAGTTGTAAGGCATTTGTTTTACTAAACCCCTGGATTTCTTCATCTCGACGAATTTTTAGTAACCCAAGGGTACTTTTGTCTTTCTCAATAAGGAAATAAAGAATATTTGGGATATTAAAATCTTTGCAAAATGCTGTTTTCGTAAAACTTAAGTTAATATAATAACTAGGGTCGTTATTCTTCCAGATATGAGTATAATGTTCAGGATAAAATTTTTGGCTTACTTTTACTAAACTATCAATATCATTTTTTGAACACTCTTTGAATACAATTTCCGAATTCATATATTACTCTTTCCATTTGATATTACAACCAATACTTGGTTTTTGATCTTGAGGAACAGTAGTGTTACGCAATACGGCATCCAAAGCTTGTCTTAAATCACGACCATTTACAGGAATTCCATTTCCGGGTCTTGAGTCATCAAGTTGCCCACGATAAATAAGTTTTAATTCTGCATCGAATAAATAAAAATCAGGAGTACAAGCAGCATCATATGCTTTGGCTACTTCTTGCGTCTCATCAAAAAGATACGGGAATGTATAATTGTTTTTTTGCGCAGTTTTCCACATGTTTTCTGGTGAATCTTGTGGATATTTCTCTACATCATTACTGCTTATCGCTACAAAGCCAAACCCTTGAGTACGGTAATCATTGGCAACTCTCACAATTTCTTCATTTACATGAATGACAAATGGACAATGGTTGCAAATAAACATGATCACGGTTCCTTTTTCCCCCTTTACATTTTCTAGGGAAACATTGTTTTTGGTGATTGTATCAATAAGAGAAAAACTCGGAGCAGTTGTGCCAAGCGGTAGCATGTTTGATGGTGTACGAGCCATAGTTCTTTTTTGTTTTTCGAAAGTTCCAAATTACAATTTTCTATATTAATATGTCTAAAAAATACTATCTTAGTTACATCAAAATTTAATAGATATGAAAACCTTAGATGCGTGGTTTAAAGAATATGCTGTGAGCCATCAAAATAAAACGAATATTGCAATTCATTTTATCTGTGTTCCCGCAATATTTTTTTCGATAGTTGGGCTTTTAATGAGTATCCCAAGTGGGTTTTTAGCTTCGATCGTTCCCGGAGTAAATCCCTTTATTGAAAATTGGGCGTTTATTGCCTTACTTCTTGTACTTCTGTTTTATATACGCTTATCTGTGAAAATGGCATTGCAAATTTTAGTTTTTTCGGCTTTTTGCATTATAGCGAATTATTACATTGGTTTGTATGCGCCATTGTGGATAGTATCTATAGCTATTTTTGCTGCGGCATGGGTAGGGCAATTTTATGGACACAAAATTGAAGGGCAAAAACCATCTTTTTTGAAAGACCTTCAGTTTCTACTAATTGGTCCAGCTTGGGTGATTCAAAAGATGTTTGGAAAGAAATAATATGACATTAGAAAATTGGAAGGACTCAGGTACTTATTTTGAGTACAAGGACCTGTATCAAATATTTTATAAGGAATCCGGGGATGGAGAACCTTTGATTCTTATTCATGGTTTTCCTACCTCTTCCTGGGACTGGGTTAAGATATGGCATTCTTTGACTCAAAATTACAAAGTGTTTACTTTGGATATGATGGGGTATGGATTTTCATCGAAACCATGGGATTATAAGTATACAATTGCTTCTCAAGTTGATTTATGGGAAGCTTTTCTAGAGGAAAATGAGCTTTTTTCCTTTCATATTCTTGCTCATGATTATGGAGACACAGTAGTGCAAGAAATGTTGGCAAGGGTAAAAGAAAATCCTGATTATGAATTCAAGATCAAATCTGTATGCTTCTTGAATGGTGGCATGTTTCCTGAAACCAACTTTCCTACGGTTACCCAGAAACTTCTTTTAACGCCTTTTGGACATCTTCTGAAACATTTTATGGGAAGGAATACACTGGCCAAAAATTTTAAAAAGATTTTTGGTAAAAATACACAGCCCAGTGATCAAGAGATAGATGAATTTTGGAGGGTAGTGGATTATAACTCCGGCAAAAATGTGATCCCTAAACTTATTAAATATCTTTCTGAAAGGGATCGATATAAGGTGCGTTGGCGTGAGGCTATACAATATACAGATATTCCTAAACGACTCATAGATGGGGGAGTAGATCCTATCTCTGGGAAGCATATGGCCAAATTTTACAAAGAAATCGTGCCAAATGCCGATGTCGTGATCTTAGATCAAATAGGTCATTATCCGCAGGTAGAAGCACCTGAAGATGTCCTAACACATTATTATCAATTTAGAAATAAATTATAGTTTGTCATTAAACATAAGTGATTTACATTTCCTCACTGAAGAAAATTGCATTCATCAATAGTTTATTGGTTCCGTACCAAAACGCTCTAAAGTTTGTGTTGTCGGTAAACAAGATAATATTTCCTTTTCCAAGAGTGTTATGTCTGAAGGGTACGGTACCCGATAGGGAATCCAAATTCTTTTTGCTTATATAACCACTTAGCAATGGTTTTTTAGTGTATTTAATAGGGTTGTTATAACTCTGTTTATCTGGTTTAACAAATAACGTGGTATTTCTAAACATAGAAATCTTATCATTTTTATAGCCAAAGTTTATAGGGTGAGAGCGATCAATTTGAGCTTCAAAAATGGCACCACCAATTACCTGAGCTCCATAAAAATCTTGCTTTTGCTCAAAAGAAATGTTTTTGGCGTCATGTTCGGATTTTGCAAATTCGATCTTCATTAACTCATTATTCTTAAAGAACTGAGCAGCATTTCTATAACCGATTAAAGTACCACCACTAGTGATCCATTTTTTTAGCTTTTCTGCCTGGTCTTTAGTGAGACTTTGGCCCCAACTATTGGGTAAAATAATATGAGTGTATCTTGATAAATCAAGCCTGTTAAAATTTTGAGTATTTAATTTTGTGATTGGAATGTCATACCGTTGATCCATCAAGTGCCATATTTCGCCCGAATCGTAGGGAGTAATCCCATTTCCGGTAAATAGTCCAATTTTTGGCAAAGATAATGCTCTAAACTGGTTGCTTCCCAAATCTATTCCTTTTGTGAGGCCGGTTGATACATTTGTAATATCAATATGATTATCTGAAGCAACATTTTGTAAGAAATTGTGTAGTTCATCTGGATTTAACTTTTGATTTTGAACTGGGATTAATATGGTTCCATAGTCATAATTATTTTGTTCAAGAGAAAAAGGTTTCATTCCTACTTTCGCTCGCAATCCGTTTTTTAATATTTGATACAATGCTTTGGGACTGTAATACTCGTGCCATTGCATTAAATACCCATAATTACTTTTTGAAGGTTGCTTTGCGTCACGCGGTTTGGGATCGGATATCTCTTCGCCTATAGCGGATGTAGATATCTGATCGGTATAATCAAGATTAAAAGCAAGTGGAAATGTCCATGCCGAAATATCGTAAAACAAACTATCCTGAAATTTGGTTCTTTTTTCAAAAATGGCCTTTATTAAACGGCTTTGTTTTTGGTTTTTTGGGACTATAAAACTATATCCTTTTTTAAAAGTTTTACCTTGGTTAGAAATATCCTGTTTCAGGTTATATAATTTTATTTTGTGTCTATTTAGTATTTCTGCCAAATGGAAAGTAGAAGCAGCGTCTTTTTCGTTTCCAAAAATATAGGCGTCTTTTTCGGCCTCTTTTCGTGCATTATTGTAGAAGTTTCTTTTGTAGTTAAGTAATTCTTTACGCATAGATTTGGCTGCTTCAAGGGTAGAAAACGCAGCAGTAAATTGATTGCGTATCGTAAAAGGAAACGTAAGTAGGCCATTATCTGTTTCTTGAGCATGACCTCTGGAACTACCTTGTTCAAATAAAATACCAATACCACCATTTATATCAGGAAATGTAGAACCTTTTCCATAATAAAAGTCATCAAAGTTTTCTTCGGTATAATATAATGAACCTATATTATCTAATGCTTTCGCATGGTAATTTGCAATTTTTTTGGTGAGCTCTTGGTTTAACTTTGGGGTTAAAGGATGTGTTCTTGATTGTATACCCGGTTGAAAAAAGAAGGTGCTATTGGATCCCATCTCATGATGATCGGTTAAAACATTTGGATACCATTTATGAAAAGTAGTAATTCTGGCTCTTGACTCTGGTAGTTGAACAGGTAACCAATCCCGATTCATATCGAACCAATAATGATTCGTTCTTCCGCCGGGCCATACTTCTCTATATTCACGATCTTGTGGATCAGTACTAATGTTTTTGCTTTTGTTGGTATTGGCCCAATAAGCAAAACGTTGTAATCCATCGGGATTAAGCGAAGGATCAAATAAAATCACGGTATTATTTAACAACTCTTCAATCTTGGGTCCTTGTGCAGCCGCCAGATAATATGCCGCCACCAATCCTGCATTCGCACCACTAGGTTCATTACCATGTATCGAGAAACCTTGATAAACAACTATTGGAAGATTCTCTATGTCTATAGAATTCGAATTGCCTTCGGTGAGTTGAATGTGTTTTTGTTGAATTTCTTGTAAGTTTTGATGGTTTTTTTCAGAAGTGATGGTAAGCAATAAAATTGAACGATCTTCAAAAGTTTTTCCTCTATCTTCTATGGTAATTCGTGGTGAGGCTTTGGCAAGTGCTTTCATATAAGAAACAAGTTTGTCGTGACTTACATGCCATTTGCCAGGTACAAAACCTAAAACACTTTGTGGAGTAGGAATTGCAGGATTGTATGTTGTGTTTTTTGGGAGATAATATTCTAAAGAAAGATTGTTTTGCGCTAAAGAAATAAGACTAACAAGTCCTATAAGAACCGTAAAAATGTATTTCATTTCAGTTGAGTTATTTAATATGATTTGGTGAATATAAAAAAAACCGTTTCAGTGATTGAAACGGTTTACATAACTTTAACTTACGTTAATTTGTAGTTATCCTTTATATATCATCAAAGCTCACATCTGTGAAGCTTTCTGCAGATACTTTTTGGTCATTATTGGTAGAGGAGTCACTATCGTATGATTTTTGATAGTCTTTTTGATGTCTTTCGCTTATTACTTCTTCTCCTTTTTCTTCAACGATATAATTGGTCATCTCGTTTAAGATTTCTGTAAAACCTGCAAAATCTTCTTTATAAAGATAGATTTTGTGTTTTTTGTAGTGAAAAGATCCATCGTCGTTAGTAAACTTCTTGCTTTCTGTTATAGTCAAGTAGTAATCCCCCGCTTTGGTAGCTCTTACATCAAAGAAATATGTTCTTCGTCCTGCTCTTAAAACTTTTGAGAAGATTTCTTCTTTCTCCATCATTTCATGATCGCTCATAATACCTATTTCTTAATTAATTAATATGCTATGATGGTTTCAAAAATCTAAAAAAATTGTTAATCGGACAAAAAAAACTCATATTTCTTTTTCGCTAAGCTGTTTTAGATAAAGCTCTTTGTAGTATCCGTCGGTGTTTATTAGTTGATTATGAGTGCCTTGCTGAATTATTTGACCATCTTCCAAAACTATAATTTTATCGGCACTTTTGGTGGTAGATACTCTATGACTAACAATAAATGTGGTTTTATTCTTGGAAATTTTGTTAATATTTTGAAGAATTTCCTCTTCAGTTTCGGTATCAACAGCAGACAAACAATCATCAAAAAGTAAAATAGAAGGATCTTTGATAATGGCTCGAGCAATAGAAACCCTTTGTTTTTGCCCTCCAGAAAGCGTAATTCCCCGTTCTCCTAGAACAGTCTCGTATTGATTGCTAAAACCTGTGATGTTTTTATGTACAACGGCATTTTTTGCCGCCTGATGTACTTCTTCATCTGTAGCATTCTCTTTACCAAATTTGATATTGTTTTTGATACTATCACTAAACAAAAAAGCATCTTGAGGCACATATCCTATACGCTCTCTTAAATTGGTGAGATTAAGTTCTCTTATCGGAGTGCCATCTACACGTATTTCACCACCTGAAACATCATAAAGTCTTCCCAGTAAGTCTAATATAGTTGATTTTCCAGAGCCTGTTTTCCCTATAATACCTATGGTTTCACCATTTTTCACTTCGAAACTTACGCCTTTTAAAGCCGTAATATTAGTGTCATCGTATGTAAAGGATACATTATCAAAGCTAATATTTCCTCTTATTGGAGTTTTGTGGGTTATTGTATTGGTTATTTCGGGTTCCTGACTTAAAAATTCATTAATTCTTACCTGTGAAGCTTCGGCTTGTTGTACGATAGAGCTTACCCAGCCAACGGTTGCAACAGGCCAAGTGAGCATATTTACATACAGAATAAATTGAACGATGATTCCCAGCTCTTGAATTGTGCCGTCAATAAATTGTTTCCCTCCAATATAAATGACTAGAATATTACTAAAACCAATAAGTAGAATCATTAATGGGAAAAATAAAGCCTGTACTTTGGCTAAATCCAAATTCTTATCCCTACTAGTATTCGATAATGAGGTAAAACTTTTTTGTGTTTGAGGTTCAATGCCATAGGCTTTGATCACTGTAATTCCGCTAAAAGATTCTTGTGTAAAAGTAGTTAGTCTTGATAAAAATTCTTGAACAATGGTACTGCGTTTATGTATTGCAACACTTAGCTTATAAATTGATATCGATAAAATAGGTAGTGGTGCAACCGTATACAAAGTAAGTTCGGGAGCAATACTAATCATGTAGCCTATCACAACTACAAAAAGTGTTATCGTATTAACGCTATACATAATAGCTGGTCCAACATACATGCGAACACGGGATACATCTTCACTTATTCGATTCATAAGGTCGCCAGTACGGTTCTTTTTATAAAAGTTTAAGGATAGCTTTTGGTAATGTTGGTATACTTCATTTTTTAGGTCGAACTCAATAAACCTAGAAACTACGATAAAGGTCTGTCTCATTAAAAAAGTAAATAAAGCAGAAATAAGTACTGCCCCTAGAATGAGTAAAATATTAATGATTAATCCACTTTTTACTTCAGCAATATCGGTAATTTCTTTGTCGAGATATTTTTGTACTACGTCCACAGAGTTTCCTACAATTGTTGGTACCAAAGTGGCAAAAATTCTAGCTATTATAGTAATCACCAAACCAATTAAAAGTCTGTATTTATATTTTAGAAAGTATTTATTTAAATGGCGTAATGCACGCATATAAGATAGATGTTTAAATGTGTTTTTATTAAAGAATTCGTAAAATTTAACAGCTTTTTATTTTAAATTGATAAAATTACATTATTTTAGCGTTCTGATTTTGAGTATTATATAATTTATAACATTTTAAAATTCCATAACATGATAACCGAAGTGCTTACTGCAAACCAATTAAAAAAAGAAGCTCCTGTATTTGGACAACTATCTTTTAATGATCATGAACAAGTTGTTTTTTGTCAAGACAAAGATACAGGATTGAAAGCAATAATTGGGGTGCATAACACAATTTTGGGACCTGCGTTGGGTGGGACCAGAATGTATGACTATAAAACAGAATGGGATGCACTTAATGATGTTTTAAGGTTATCTAGAGGAATGACCTACAAAGCGGCTATCACAGGATTGAATCTAGGAGGTGGGAAAGCTGTAATTATAGGAGATCCAAAAAAAATCAAGACGCCAGAACTTATGAGGCGTTTTGGGAAGTTCGTTCATACCTTAGGAGGTAAGTATTATACTGCAGAAGATGTAGGTATGGAAACTTCAGATATGGATACTGTGCGCGAAGTAACTCCTTATGTTACTGGTATTTCCGAGTCTAAAGGTGGGGCAGGAAATCCTTCTCCTGTAACTGCATATGGAGTGTATATGGGAATGAAAGCTGCCACCAAATTTACCTACGGAAATGATGCTCTTGCAGGTAAAAGAATCTTGGTGCAAGGTATTGGTCATGTAGGAGAGGAATTGGTTCGTTTGGCATCAGAAGAGGGAGCAAACGTGGTAATTAGTGATATTAATCAAGAGCGATTGGAAGAAGTAAGCACTAAATACGGAGTTGAAATCTATCGTGGAGAAGATTTATATACAGAAACTGCCGATATCTATGCACCATGTGCCCTAGGAGCTACCGTTAATGATGAAACTCTTGATAAATTAAAGATCAAAGTAATTGCGGGGGCTGCCAATAATCAATTGGCAAATGAGAATATTCATGGTCCTGCATTGCAAAAAAGAGGAATTGTTTATGCTCCTGACTTTCTGATTAATGCCGGTGGAATCATAAATGTTTATGCCGAAATTGAAGGTTACGGCAGAGATCAGATTATGGCCAAAACAGAAAATATTTATGATACTACTCTGGATATTTTAAATAAAGCCAAAGCAACCAATGTTACTACAAATGAGGCAGCATTAAGTATTGCCGAAGATAGAATTGCATCTCGAAAAAAGGGGATGTAATTAATCGCGATAAAAAAGACTTTTTAGCATAGCTAGATTAAAAATAATAGTATTTTTGCAGGGCGAAAGTTAATGTGGCTTTCGTCCTTTTTTTAATAATGTTCTTTGTAATTTTCTATGTTAACCAGAAGACATATTCGCGTAAAAGTAATGCAGTCACTCTACTCAATGGAGCAGACACAAAGTGACAACCTTGATAAAGAAGAGAAATTTCTTCTTTTTAGTATTCATCAGATGTATGATTTATTTCTGATAAACCTTCAGCTTTTGGTAGAAATCAAAAAGCATGCAGAAGATTTTCTTGCTAAGAGTCAAAAAAAATACCTGGCCACTTCAGAAGAAAAAAACCCTAACACTAAATTTGTTAATAATGAAGTGCTAACTTTATTAGAGAACAATATTGAGCTAAAAACTGAAATTGAAAAGAAAAAGCTTAATTGTTGGTTGTTGGATGACGAGTATGTTAAGATACTTTGGAAAGAAATTAAAGAGAGTGAGCTGTATAATGACTACATGAGTACAAAATTGAGCTCTTTTAGAGAAGATAAGGATTTTGTACTAGATGTTTTTAAAGAAATCATAGCTCCCAATGACAAGCTTTATGAATATATAGAAGATAAGAACCTTACCTGGATAGATGATTTACCACTTATAAATACGGCAATTATAAAGATGCTTCGTAAAAGTAAAGCATCTCATGATGAAACAAAATCACTGCCCAAATTATATAAAGACGAAGATGATAAGAAGTTTGCTGTGGATATTTTTAGAAAAACAGCCCTTAACGGGGGAACGTTTACCAAAGAGATTGACGGAAAAACTCCGAATTGGGATAAAGATCGTATTGCAGAATTGGATAAAGCAATCATTAAAATGGCCATTTGTGAATTTGTTAAATTCCCTTCAATCCCAGTAAAAGTAACAATTAACGAATATTTAGAAATCGCAAAAGAGTATAGTACCCCTAAAAGTAGTATTTTTATCAACGGTATCCTTGATAAAATTTCAAAGGAGTACCAAGAAAACGGTAAATTGAATAAAGTAGGCCGTGGACTTATGTAGTTCAAAAAAAAATGTATTTTTAACCTCAAATAATTAAAAACCCAAGTAATGAAAAAAGGAATCTTAATTTTAGCTGGAATTTTTGCTATGACATTTGTGTCTTGTAAAGATGACGCTACAAAAAAAGTTAAAGAAGAAAATGTAGAGATTGCTGCTGAACGCGATGCCAAAAACACAGATTTTCCTGTAATGACTTTTGCAGAAACTGAGCATGATTTTGGAACTATCAATGAAGGAGATGTGGTAGAGCACAAATTTACATTCACCAATACTGGAAAAGCACCCTTGGTAATTGTAAATGCAAAAGGAAGTTGTGGATGTACTGTTCCACAATGGACAAAAGATCCAGTTCCTCCAGGAGGATCAGGTGAGATGTTGGTTAAGTTTAACTCTAGCGGTAAGCCTAATCAGCAAACTAAGCAAGTTACTATTACCACAAATACCGAAGCAGGAAAGGAAATCATTAAAATTAGAGCTTTGGTAACTCCAAAGGCAAAACCTGTTAGTGGTACACCTGTAAGCGAATAATTTTTATGGAAGGATTTGCAGGACAATTGCCTTTTATACTTTTGATATTTGTGGTAATGTATTTTTTTATGATACGACCGCAAATGCAAAGAGCAAAAAAGGAGAAGAAATTTGCTGAAGAGCTTAAAAAAGGAGATCGCATTGTTACCAAAAGTGGTCTTCATGGAAAAGTCTTTGATTTCAGCGAAAAAAATAATGCAGTTATTATTGAAACTGGAGCAGGTAAATTAACTTTTGATAAATCTGCTATTTCATTAGAGATGAGTCAAAAATTAAATAAACCAGCAGACAAAAAGTAATAACTAGCCTACTTAATTATTAAAAAGCCCGATACAGCACAACGTATCGGGCTTTTTATATAACCTCACTCATTCAGAAAGTGTAATCTCAGAATTATAAACTCAATTTTCAAAGTTTTTGATTGCAGTAAGTTCTGCAATCTTAACAATAACTTCTACGGCTTTTATCATACTTTCTACGGGGACATACTCATATCGGCCATGAAAATTATGCCCGCCAGCAAAAATATTTGGGCATGGCAATCCCATATAACTTAACTGTGACCCGTCGGTTCCTCCACGAATTGGCTTGATTATCGGTTTAATGTCAAGAGACTTCATGGCTTCTTCAGCAATATCTACAATATGCATTACCGGTTCTACTTTTTCACGCATATTATAATATTGGTCTTTAATTTCAATATGCACTACATCTTTTCCATGTTGGGCATTAATTTCATGAGCCAGATTTTTCATAACTTCTTTTCTGGCTTCAAAGTGTTCTTTATCATGATCTCTTATGATATAGTGTAATTGCGTTTCTTCGACATCTCCTTTTATATTATGCAAATGGAAAAAACCTTCACGACCACTAGTATGTTCTGGCGTTTCAAGTCTGGGTAAAGAATTAATATAGTCTTGAGCGATATACATGCTGTTTATCATTTTTCCTTTGGCATATCCAGGATGCACAATTTTTCCTTTTATGGTCACTACTGCTCCTGCCGCATTAAAGTTTTCATACTCTAATTCGCCAATTTCGCTACCATCCATAGTATATGCCCAATCGGCGCCAAACTTTTTCACGTCAAATTTATGGGCTCCACGGCCAATCTCTTCATCTGGTGTAAAACCAACACGAATTTTTCCATGTTTTATTTCAGGGTGTTGAACCAAATATTCCATAGCAGATACTATTTCAGCTATTCCAGCTTTGTCGTCGGCTCCTAATAAAGTGGTTCCGTCTGTTGTAATTAGGGTTTGCCCCTTATATAGTTTTAAATCTTCAAAATAATCAGGAGATAAGATTATATTTTCAAATTGGTTTAAAATAATATCTCCTCCGTCATAACTTTCAATAACTTGTGGATTTACATTGGCTCCAGTAAAATCAGGACTAGTGTCAAAATGTGATATAAACCCTATGGTAGGTATATCGGCATCAATAGTAGAAGGTAATGTGGCCATGATATAGGCGTTTTCATCAATAGTTACTTCTTCAAGGCCTATATCCTTTAATTCCTGAACTAATTTGTTTGCAAGATCCCATTGCTTTTCAGTGCTAGGGGTGGTATTACTTTCTGGATCACTTTCGGTATCGATAGTGACATAACTAATGAATCTTTTGGTTATATCTTTTTTTGAAATCATATTTTGATAAAAATATAGTCATTTAAATGTATTGATAAGTTTTTGTTTACAAAAAAAACTTTTAAATGTTAATTTATTTAAAAATTAGTTAATACGCTGTGTAATTTCAATTACATTTAAATACACAATCATCTAATTAATAATCAAAAATATAATTATGTTTAGACTTTACGTAATGGTATTGTTGTTTTCTTTTGGGCTTACAACAAATGCTACAGCACAAGAAGTGTCAGGAACAGTTCTAGATGATCAATCACAACCACTTCCTGGTGTTTCGGTAGTAATCAAAGGTACCGAAACTGGTACAATAACAGATTTTGATGGTAAATATACGATTGAGGCAAACTCTGGTCAGATTTTGGTTTTTTCGTATGTAGGATTTGAAAAACAAGAAATTGCAGCTACCGGCCCCACTTTGGATGTAACAATGCAATCTGGAGTTTCTCTGGATGAAGTAGTGTTAGTGGGTACAAGAAATGTGAATAGAACCGTTACAGAAACTCCGGTACCGATTGATGTGCTCGACATTCAAGAGTTAGCCAATGCTTCTCCGCAAGTAAATTTGAATCAAATTCTTAATTATGTTGCGCCTTCATTTTCTTCAAATACCCAAACCATTTCTGATGGAACGGACCATATAGATCCAGCTTCATTAAGGGGGCTTGGTCCCGATCAGGTACTTGTTTTAATAAACGGTAAAAGACGACACACAACTTCTTTAGTTAATGTTAATGGAACATTTGGTAGAGGAAGCGTGGGTACAGACCTTAATGCGATTCCTGCGGCAGCTATACAACGAATAGAAGTACTTAGAGATGGTGCTGCGGCTCAGTATGGCTCAGACGCTATAGCTGGGGTTATCAATATTGTATTAAATAAAAATGTAAATGAACTCAATCTCTCTGTCACAAGTGGAGCCAATGTTTCCAGAAATGCCGAAGAGCAAACAGGTGGAATTGATGGAGAAACAGTAAATGTAGCTGCTAGTTATGGATTGCCTCTTGGGGATAATGGAGGTTTTATAAATTTCAGTGGGGATTTTGATTATCGAGACTTTTACAGCCGAATGAAAGAATGGGAAGGAGATATCTTTAATGCTTATAATGCAATAGAATATCAGGCTTCTTTGCTTGGTAATGATATTTCTGAATTAGAAACAAACTTAACTGCGATACAAAGCTTGGCTCTAAATGTTCCTCATTTTTCTACTCAATTACAAAATGATATTCAGGCAGCAACAGATTTGCAGCAGTTACAAACAATTTTGAATGAAGATGTCACTGAGGCAGAGCTTATCACAAGAGGCCAAACCAGAAGTGATTATAATATGCGGGTAGGCCAATCAGAGTTAAGAGGAGGTCGTTTCTTTGCAAATTTTTCGTTGCCATTGGATGATAATGAAACCGAGTTGTATTCTTTTGCTGGTATTAGTACAAGAAGAGGAAATTCGGCTGGTTTTTACAGGCTGCCCAATCAAAGTAGAACATACACTCCGGCCTATATTAATGGATTTCTACCAGAAATTAACTCTAAAATTTCCGACAAATCGATCGCCGCAGGTATCAAAGGTAAAATAGGGGAATGGAGCGTTGATTTTAGTAATACCTATGGAAAAAACAGCTTTTTGTATACAATTACCAATACGTCTAATGCTTCATTGCTAAGAGCTACACCAACCACTTTTGATGCAGGAGGATTTTCTTTTCTTCAGAACACTACAAATCTGGATATAACAAGGTTTTATGAAGATATATTTGCAGGATTTAATGTAGCATTCGGAGCAGAACATCGATTGGAAACGTATGAGATTATAGCTGGAGAATTAGAGTCGTATGCACAATTTGATGAAGCAGGACAACCAATTACAAGTGCAACCCAAGCTCCTCCAACAGATTTTTTCGGAAGAACACGACCGGGAGGATCTCAGGTGTTTCCAGGTTTTAGCCCGGCCAATGAACTGTCGCGTGATCGAACGAGTATTGCGGGTTATTTAGATTTGGAAGCAGATTTTACGGAGAAATTTTTGGTAAGCTTTGCATCAAGATTCGAGGATTATAGTGATTTTGGATCAACTATAAACTTTAAACTTGCTACGCGTTACAAACTTACTGATGATATAAACATAAGAGCTGCAGCTAGTACTGGTTTTAGAGCACCATCACTGCACCAGCTTAATTTTAACTCTACGTCTACTATTTTTGATAATTTAGGAAACCCACAAGAGGTAGGAACCTTTGCAAATGATAGTAGAGTAGCGGCCTTGCTAGGTATTCCACAACTTAAAGAAGAAACTTCACAAAGTATAAGTGTAGGGGCTACAGCAAAAATCCCCTCTCTTAATCTTTCTATTACAGTAGACGGCTATTTTGTGGCCATTGATGACAGAGTGGTTTTTACTGGGCAATTTCAAGGCCCAGGAACGGGAAGTGAGTTAGACAATTTGTTGGCCCAGGCCAATGCAACAAGAGCTGCATTTTTTGCTAATGCAATTGATACCGAATCGAAAGGTTTGGATGTAGTTTTGACCCATAAAACAGGTATTGGAGCAAATATGGAACTGAAATCTGATTTGGCAGCAACATTTTCTCAAACCCGAAAGGTAGGAGATATTCAAGCTTCAGAGGTTTTAGAAAATGCTGGTTTGGTAGATACCTATTTTCCAGAAGATAGTCGCGTATATCTTGAAGAGGCTGTACCGCGTACAAAAATCAATTTATCGAATAGCTTAACTACGGATAGATTCAATGTTTTTTTAAGGAATGTCTATTTTGGAGAAGTGACCGAAGCGACTACTATAGTAGAGTTACAACAAGTGTTTGAAGCAAAATTAGTTACAGACTTGTCTTTTGGATACAAGGCAACAGACGGATTAACCGTTACCATTGGTGCCAACAACCTTTTTGATATTTATCCAGATCGTGCAGAGCAAGATCTCGACCCTGGTACCGCAGGAGATCAAAATAATAGAAGTAGTGGTCGATTTGATTGGTCTAGAAGATCGCAACAGTTCGGAATTGGTGGGAGGTTTTTATTTGCCAGGCTAAGTGTTGTTTTAAAATAGTAAGAATCGTACCCTTCGATAATAAAACCTGTTCCAAAATTTTGGAACAGGTTTTATTCTTTTAAAATATTTTCGTCGTTCATTAGTAATCTTCTATTTTTGCCAAGCAAATCTTCATTCGATGTATAAATTATTATTACGCCCGATACTTTTTAATTTTGATCCAGAAAAAGTGCATCATTTTACATTTAAAATGATAAGGGTTTTATCAAAATTACCTTTATTTTCTTCAATGTTCAGAGGTTTATATCAAATCAATGACTCCAAGCTGGAACGAGAGGTTTTTGGATTGAAATTTAAAAACCCTGTTGGATTAGCTGCTGGATTTGATAAAGATGCAAAATTGTTTAATGAATTGCATGATTTTGGTTTTGGTTTTGTGGAAATAGGTACTTTAACTCCCAAATCACAGGAGGGGAATCCTAAAAAAAGATTGTTCAGACTTAAAAAAGACAGTGCTGTTATTAATCGAATGGGTTTTAATAATGGAGGAGTAGAAGAAGCTGTAAAACGATTGAAAAAAAACAAAGGAGTTTTGATAGGCGGTAACATTGGAAAAAATAAAGTTACGCCTAATGAAAATGCAGTAGAAGATTATAAAATATGCTTTGAGGCACTTTTTGATTATGTAGATTATTTTGTAGTAAATGTGAGTTCGCCAAATACTCCTAATCTTAGGGAACTTCAGGATAAAGAACCACTTACCAAACTTTTAAATACACTACAAGAGGAGAATAAAAAGAAACCTTCAGAAAAACCAATTCTATTAAAGATAGCTCCCGATTTGACCGACGATCAATTAATGGATATTATTGATATTGTAAAGGATACCAAAATCGCAGGAGTGATAGCAACCAATACAACGATTTCCAGAAAGGGATTAAAATCGAACATTACGCTGGCTAATGAAAAGGGCGGACTTAGTGGTAAACCCTTAACAAAAAGATCTACTGAGGTGATTCGATTTTTATCTGAAAAAAGTAACAAGGCATTTCCAATTATTGGAGTAGGCGGGATACATACAGCACAGGATGCCCTCGAAAAATTGAATGCCGGGGCAAGCTTGGTACAGTTGTACACAGGTTTCATATATGAAGGGCCAAAACTAATCAAGGATATAAACAAAGCCTTGATTCGTAAATCTGTATAGATGGATATCAACTACGACGTCTTGTATACATTTATTATTGCATCCACAGCGTTAGCTATCTCTCCAGGTCCAGACAATATATATGTGCTTACACAAAGCATTGCAAATGGTAAAAAATATGGCTTGGCTACTGTAGTGGGATTAATGTCTGGATGTTTTGTTCATACTACTTTGGTTGCCTATGGTGTATCGGCAATAATTAAACAAAGCGACGCGCTATTTTTTGTAATTAAATTACTTGGGGCTCTTTATTTGTTTTTTCTTGCTTATAAAGTGTTACGCAGTGATGCAACCTTACAGTTAACCTCTGATTCAGTCGAAAAAAAGAGTTTAAAACAATTGTTTAGGCAAGGGTTTATTATGAATGTACTTAATCCCAAGGTCTCTATCTTTTTTTTGGCCTTTTTTCCAGGTTTTTTGTTTAGCAATACTATGGGTAATGTAGTACAATTTTATGTGCTAGGAGCATTATTTGTCATTACAGGTATTTTTGTTTTTGGTTCCATAGCTATTTTGGCTGGGGCCATATCCAATTATCTAAAAAGAAACTCAAAAGCAGGTGTGTTTTTGAAATGGCTACAAATAGTTGTATTTATAGGAATCGGAATTTTTATCCTTTTTTCTGAAAAATAAATGACTACCCGTATTATAGGTTGATAGTCGGGTAGTCAAGTAGTTTTTCTTTAATTATAAACAGAAATTTTCACATCTTCCTCCAATACGTATTTCACAAACACCACATGGAAGTATTGGATGTAATCCATTACCTTTAACAGATTTTTGCTCAATTTTGTTTAGTTCTTGAATCCCCTCTAAACTTAAAATGCTTTTTAACATAATTGTTTTTTTTTGAAAATTAGATTATTTGTGACCTTTTAGAGACATTCACAATTATGTCTATCATGACCTTACTATCAATGGTAAGATGATATTCAAAATTAGATTGAATTATGGGAAATAAATAAGAGAATAAATAAGTAAAAAGGATTTTAAGATAAGCGTATATAGATATTATTTAAGTGTATCTAGGAGATAAGATAATTGCTCTCTATTTCTAAAAGCAACTTGAATCTTATCCCCATTTGTCAAAATAATAGTTTCTTTCCTAAAAATAGAATCAATATGAGAGGTGTTTATAAGACAAGAACGGTTTACTCTAAAAAAACCTCGGCTAGATAGTAATTTGTCATAATACTTTAAGATATTATTAGCCAAGATCTCTTTTTTGTCTTTTAAGACGATGGTTGTATAGTTTCCGTCTGCTTTACACGAAATTATTTCTTCTAGATATATAGATTTATAATATTGACCACTTTGTATAAGAATTTTTGAGTTCTGTTCTCGTACAAATTCTTGAAAGTGAACATATTTACTGTGATTGCTATGTCTAGACTTAACTTGTTTATATCTGCTGATTACTTTTTCAAGAAGTATAGGATCAATTGGTTTTAACAAGTAGTTAAAAGCAAAATGCTCCATAGCTTTTTCATAATAACTATTATAGGCGGTAATAAAGATAACCTCAAAATCTTTAGAGTGTATAGCATCTAGAATTTCGAAGCCCATGCCATCATCTAAATGTATATCTAGAAAAACCAATTCTGGAGAAGAAGAAGAAATAAGAGAAATACCCTCTTTAACTGTTGTTGCCGAACCTACAATATTTAGCTCTAAAACATTTTTTTTTAGAAGTTTAGAGAGGTAATTTGATGCATCGGTATCATTTTCAATAATAACAACATTAATCATAAAAATAAATGTAAATTCGTGAGTTAAATTTATGCCTACCACACAAATAATACAACATTGAAACGACTTTTTTTTATTTTAGTTTTTATACTAACAAGTTTTGATTCTTATTCCCAAGAAATACTTTCTCAACATACTATTGATACTATTTCTTTTGCCAAAACTAATTGGCCGTACATCAGTAAGATTAAATATAGCTTAGAAAACAACAGGTCTCTTAAGGGATGGACAAAGTATTATACCTTTAAAAGCTATGTACATTTATTTAAGCTTGAAAATGATTCTGCATTGTCAAATGCTCATAAAGCTATCAAAGCATATGAGTCATTAGAACAAGGTCATACAGGAGCAGACGGCATAGCGCATAAAGCATACTATATAAGAGGTTTACGAGAGTATTTTGAAAAAAAATCACTCAGTGCATTAAAAACCCTTTATAGAGGGTTAGAACTCACATCTCAGTATCCAGAATCGCCAGACAAAAAATCATGGCGATTTTATATTTTAGAAAGAATATCTTATCTCCATATAGATTTAGGAGATATAGACCTGGCATTGAGGGCAAGAAAAGAAGCTTTTGAAGATTCAATATGGGCTAATCATAGATTTGAGGCAAGTAATAATAGGTTAGATATTGGTTTGTTGTATAAACGCAAAAAAAAGTATGATTCTGCAAAGGTGTATTTTAAAGAAGCTTTAAGAATGTATAATGACACATCCTTGCTTGATAAAGATAATTATGATAAAGACGTCTTTTTTATAAATCAAGTTACAGCACTGGATGCTCTGGGTGATATTGCGTTACACCAAAATCAAAAGGATTCTGCATATCGTAATTTTTCAAAAGCGAATAAAATTTTTTCTGATAAAGAATTGATCAATTCTGATTTATTGCCTGGTATTTATAAATTAGGTCCACTAACGAGTTATGGTTATATGCTTTTTTATCAAAATAATCTCAATCAGTCTGAAGCTGTATTGAATCAGGTTCGAGATTCTTTAAGAAAAAAGTATAGTTATAGTAGAGTTGAAAGGGATTTGTATGTAAGAGTATGTGATTTTATGAATAAAGTATACCTTAAACAAGGAGCACACGAAAAAAGCATATCTACTTTAAGTGAACTGAATAAATATCTTATTACATATAATGAAAAAAGTATAGCGAAACAACTGCAACTATATGCTTCTGAATTTGAGTTAGAAGAAAAAGATGAATCTATATCAAAACTAGAGGAATTAACAGAGCAACAAACCACTATCGTGCAACAAAAAAACGTAATTAATTGGGTACTTGGAGGATTGTTTCTTTCATTTCTAATATTAGGTGTGGTACTGTTCAGACAAAATAAATTAAATAATAAATATAAAACAGCGATCCTTGAACAACGTTTACTTCGTTCTCAATTAAATCCACATTTTTTATTTAATGCTTTGGGAAGAATTGTTAATTTGTCATCGGGAAATTCAGAAAAAGTAATCCCATATACACTTAAATTAAGTGGTTTATTACGATCTATTTTAGAAAATTCTAGAGAAGAGTTTGTTTTTTTAGAAGAAGAAATACAAACGATTAATGACTATTTAGAATTACAATCTAATTTTTCACAAAGATTTAATTATGTTGTGTACATAGACAAAGATGTAGATGTTGAAAATATAATGATTCCTCCAATGTTTATACAGCCATTTGTAGAAAATGCTATAGAACACGGAATATCAAATGTTAAGGATGGTAATATATCCATAAGCATAAGTAAACAAGATAAAGGTAAACTTATTAAATGTTCTATTGTGGACAACGGTCTGGGTTACTCTAATGCAGAAAAAGTTAAAACTTTAAAGTCAGATTATGAATCAATTTCGGGTTCTATATTAAGAGAACGATTTAAAATTTATTCAAAATCTCTTAAAGTTAATTCCCGATTTGAAATAACTGAGGAAAATGGAACGAAGGTAGATGTTTTCTTGCCTTTTATTTTAGAGTAATTTTCTACATCAGGTTTTTGTTTTAGGATCTATAATCATTTTGGCTAATATCCAGTTATTTTAAAAAGGAACTCAAAGACTGATCTGTTTTTTAAAATGGTTACAGATCATCGTTTTTATAGGGATCGGAGTTTTTATACTCTTTTCAGAGAAATGATCACTAATAGTTTAGTTATCTGATTCAGTGTTTACTTCTTCTACATAATTAATTTTCTTTTTAAGTCTCATATTAAGAAATTCGATAAATAAAGAAAAGGCAATAGCAAAATACAAATATCCTTTTGGTATGGCGCCAATTTCTTGCCCAAAAACTACTGTGTGAGAAAGATGTGCAGCTTCTGTAATTAGCATAAAACCAATCAAAATCAAAAATGACAAAGCCAACAATTGCATTGAAGGATGATCATTAATGAATTTCCGGATAGCATTAGCAAAAATCATCATGATTAGGATTGAAATAACTACGGCTATAACCATTATTACAATAGCATCTTCGGGTTTTTCTCCAAGTCCATTGGTCATTCCAATCGCTGTTAGAATAGAATCGATTGAAAAAATAAAATCAATTAATAAAATTTGAACTAGTGCTCTTGAAAGTGATGTAAGGTTTTTCTGTTTAATTCTCGTTTCATCATGTTTTGGGATCTCTACCTTTTCATGAATCTCAGAAGTACTTTTGTATAATAAAAACAATCCACCAAAAAATAGAATTAGACTTTGCCAGCTTAAACCAGCAGAGATCCAAGAGTTATTTATGGTGTAAAAAGGTTCTTGTAGGGCAATCAAATAAGAAACACCTATCAACAATACTATCCTTTGGATCATTGCTAGGGCTAATCCCCAATTCGTGGCTTTTTTCTGTTGTTTGACAGGAAGTTTACTTGCCGCAATAGAAATGAAGACGATATTATCGATTCCTAAAACGATTTCTAGAAAGGTGAGGGTGATCAATGCAACCCAGGCGTCGGTGCTCGCAAATATTTCAAACATGATAATAATTTTGTTTTACAAAAATCTTTTTGAATGATAAAGGTAACCAAAGCTGCAGTTTTAATGAAAAAGAAGTGTTGAAATGAATTTTCAAGGTCTGATTTAATTTACCCCTAGTGAGCATACTATATAATTTTTCGAGTAATTTTTTGGGCTTGATATTTGAATGTCTTTTGGTTTTAAATCCTCCATAAAATTATATTTGAAGATTAGGGATGTATAGAATTCTGAAAAATAATCATATTTTTATGCACCTAATTGAACATCTTTTAGTCTGATCTACCAAAATGACCGAAAAAGTAAAAATTATTGAATGTCCCAGAGACGCCATGCAGGGGATAAAAGAGTTTATTCCAACTGAAAAAAAGGTCCAATACATTCAGTCTTTATTGCGTTGTGGTTTTGATACCATTGATTTTGGAAGCTTCGTTTCTCCAAAGGCAATACCGCAAATGGTCGATACTGCAGAGGTATTATCTCAATTAGATCTTTGTGGTACCGAAAGTAAGTTATTGGCTATAATAGCAAATGTAAGAGGGGCAAACGATGCGGCAAAACATGATGCAATAGACTATTTGGGGTACCCGTTTTCGATTTCAGAAAACTTTCAGATGCGTAATACGCATAAGACTATTGAAGAGTCAGTAAACATATTACAAGAAATCCTGAATATTGCCGAAAAGGTAAACAAAGAAGTAGTAACGTATCTTTCAATGGGTTTTGGAAACCCTTATGGGGATCCATGGGATGTTGATATTGTGGGGGAATGGACAGAAAAGTTAAGCAAAATGGGAGTTAAAATTCTCTCACTTTCTGATACGGTGGGTACTTCCACACCAGAGATTATAGATTATTTGTTTGCAAATTTGATCCCAAAGTATCCCGAGATTGAATTTGGAGCACATTTACATACTACGCCAACAACATGGCACGAAAAAGTAGATGCAGCATATAAAGCTGGCTGTAGAAGATTTGATGGCGCAATTCAAGGGTTTGGAGGATGTCCTATGGCAAAAGATGAACTTACAGGTAATATGCCTACAGAGCGGATGATCTCTTACTTTACTTCAGTAAATGCAGATACAAACATTAGAACATTAAGTTTTGAGTCTTCACACAACGAAGCAACCAAAATATTCAGCAACTATCACTAAACAACATTAAAATGAAAAAGATTTTCAAAATTATAGCCTTGGTATTATTAGGCGTACTATTGATAATGCAATTTATAAGACCAGATAAAAATGAATCGGGATATGATTCGATTGCATATTTTGAAAATGAAACACAACCTAGTGATCAGATAAGAACGATATTAAAAGATAATTGCTATGACTGCCATAGTAATCATACCATTTACCCATGGTATGCCGAGGTTGCTCCGGTTTCATATTGGTTGGCCGATCATGTAGAACACGGTAGAGAACATTTTAATGTTTCAGATTGGGAAGGGTATACCAATAAGAAAAAGGATCATAAGTTAGATGAACTTATCGAAGAAGTAGAAGAAGGAGAAATGCCTCTTAATTCGTATACTTGGATGCATGGTAATCTTAATAAAGAGGATAAAGAAATACTTATACAATGGGCAAAGGAACTTCGGTCGAAGTATTCGGTAAATCCATAATTTAGTTACTTTTTTGGCTACTAGTAAGTTAATTTTAATCCAAAGGTAAATTTTTAATTTTATTTAGATTTATTACAAATAAAGTTTGTCAAATTCATTTTGATGGATATATTTGCAAGGTGAAAAATCAGTTATTTGAATTAAGTCTAAATAAAAATCAATGAAAACCTACAAATTACTAAACTTTATATGTGTCTCAGGTCTGCTTGTTTTGGCATCATGTTCTGATGATGATGATGGACCAGGAACAAATGCTATAAATGAACCGGCTACTTACGCTTTTGAACGTAATGGTGAAAGCACAGTAAGTTTTGGTGGGCAAACCACTAGAATTGCGATGTCTGAAGAGATTATTTCAGCATTTAAAAATAGTACTTTAACAGATGCAGAGGCTGTTATCGATGCAATGTTTGCACATGAAAAAGATGCTACCAATTTTTCTGATCCTACACTTAATGCTTCAGATAAAAGTGTACGCAGTAAAACTGCAGCTTCTCAAGATTTCTTCTCCGCAAATGCAGTTGTAGCTTCACAAATAAAAGAAGAATTTGATGGTTGGATCAAAAGTCAAGTAGATGAAGTTTTTCCTAATTGGGAAACACCAGCATCAGCTGGGACAGCAGGTTTTATAGAAGAAGGGGGTACAGACCCATCAATACGATATGTAAATGACAAAGGACTAGAGCTTAATCAAGCTTTTGGTAAAAGTTTGATTGGAGCTTTAATGGTAGATCAGTCGTTGAACAACTATTTAGGTACTGCAGTTCTCGATGATATTAATAATAGTAGACCAGATAACGATAATGAGGTAATTGTAGAGGGTAAAAGCTATACTAATATGGAACATAAGTGGGATGAAGCTTATGGGTATCTATATGGAGCTTCCGAAGATAAAACAAATCCCAATGCCACTATTGGTGCAGACGACAGTTTTCTTAACAAATATATAGGAAGAGTAGAAAACGATTCAGACTTTGAAGGAACGGCAAAGATCATCTACGATGCATTCAAATTGGGAAGAGCGGCTATTGTTGCCAAAGAGTATGATGTTAGAGATCAACAGGCAGCAATCATTAGAAAAGAAGTTTCTAAGGTGATAGGTATTCGTGCTGTATATTATCTACAACAAGGTAAAAGAGGTTTAGAAGGAACTGTAGTAGATCAAGCAGCTGTATTTCATGATCTGTCTGAAGGTTTTGGGTTTATTTATAGCCTCCAGTTTACAAGAAATCCAGATACCAATGAGTCGTATTTTTCGAGAACTGAAGTTCAGGTGTTATTAGCCCAGTTAATGGGGGGGACCAATGGTTTATGGGATGTAACAACAGAAACTTTACAAACAATGTCAGAAACCATCGCAGCAAAATTTGATTTTACTGTAGAGGAAGCTGGAAGTTAAAAAGATTAAACAGAATATAAAATGTAAAAAAGAGGTAGAAAAGTAATCATGTTTCGGCCTCTTTTTTTACATTTGCACAGCTTTATTAAGAATAAATAAAAATAAGATGAAGAAGTTTTTATGTTCAATTTTCGTGATAACCCTGGTTTTATCGGCTTGCACTAGTAGTGATGAGGGTGGTGAAGGTAATGGCGGAGATAATTTTGATAGAAGTGCCATGTTAGAGAATTTGGCAGATAACATCATCATACCTGCTTATCAAAATTTTTCCGCTGATGTAACAGCATTAAAGAATGCAACTTCATCTTTTATTGCTACAACCAATGAAGATAATCTAAATACGCTAAGAGAGGCTTGGGCAGATGCCTATATTTCTTGGCAATCTGTAGGGATGTACGAAATCGGAAAAGCAGAAGAATTAGAATTCATAAATTTCATGAATTTATATCCGGTTAGCATATCGAATATAGAAAATAACATAAATACAGAGACTTATAACTTGGCGTCAGCTCAATTGCAAGACGAACAAGGATTTGGAGCTTTGGATTATCTTATTAATGGATTGGCAGACACAGATGCCGATATATTAGCATTTTATACAGGTAGCACCAATGGAAGTAAGTATAGGAATTACCTAACGGCCTTGGTAGAAAGAATGAATATGTTAACTAACGAGGTAGTTACTAGCTGGACTAATGGATATAGAGATACTTTTGTAAATAATGGTGGATCCTCTGTAACGAGTTCTGTAGATAAGATAGCAAACGATTTTATTTTTTATTATGAAAAACACCTCAGAGCTGGCAAAATAGCAATCCCTGCAGGAGTATTTGCAACAGAAACTTTCCCTGAAAAAGTTGAGGCTGTATATAAGGGAGATTTTTCTAAGACGTTATTCAACGCTAGTCTTAGTGCTATGCAGGATTTCTTTAATGGTAAACATTTTGATAGCAATACTACAGGAGAGAGTTTTAGAACCTATTTGGATTTTCTAAATACGATAAAAGGAGGAGAAGACCTTCCTAAAATAATAAATGATCAATTCAATACTGCTAGAACTACTGCTTCTGGTCTAAACGATAATTTTTCAGAGCAAGTAAAATCTAATAATAACTTGATGCTGGAGACTTATAATGAGTTGCAAAAAAATGTTGTGCATATAAAAGTTGACATGCTTCAGGCATTAAATATTATCGTTGATTTTCAAGATGCCGATGGCGACTAAGTTTATATTGGTTTATGAGCAACGATATCAAAAACTATTTTAGAAAAAATACAGAGGCTGCTCCACTTGCAGTCTTTCGTATTTTTTTTGGAATAATGATGTTACTTAGTATCATTCGTTTTTGGAGTTATGGTTGGATTGATAAACTGTATATACAGCCAAAACTTTTCTTTTCGTATTATGGTTTCGAATTTATCAAGCCCATTGCAGAATACACCTATTTGATATTTGCATTATGTGCTCTTTCGGCCATTTTTGTGACTTTAGGTTACAAATATCGCATAGCTATTATTACTTTCTTTCTTGGTTTTACCTATATCGAATTGATGGATAAAACTACCTATCTTAATCATTACTATTTTATTAGTCTTCTTAGTTTTTTAATGATTTTTTTACCCGCAAATGCCTATTATTCTTTAGATGCCAGAATTAAAGGAATCTCATTTCAGCAAATACCAAAATGGAGCATCGATACCATAAAGTTACTATTGGGTATCGTATACTTTTATGCTGGACTAGCAAAGCTTAACTCAGATTGGTTATTAAAAGCTATGCCTCTTAAGATTTGGTTACCATCCAAATATAGTATTCCATTGTTAGGTGATTTGATGCATCAGGAATGGGTTCATTATTTGTTTAGTTATACTGGTGCTGTTTATGATCTCACTGTTCCATTTTTATTGCTTTATAAAAGAACCAGGATTTTTGCATTCGTATTGGTTGTCGTGTTTCATGTGCTCACTCGTGTACTTTTTCCAATAGGAATGTTCCCTTATATCATGATTGTAAGTACACTCATTTTTTTTGATGCCAACCTGCATCATAAGATATTGCAGTTTATCTCAAAGCTTTTCAGAATTGATAAGCATTTTTATGATTCGGGAACTACATTATTATTTACACAAAAACGCGATAAAATTGTTTTGTCAATATTGTCCGTGTTTTTTGTAATTCAATTACTTTTGCCGTTTCGTTATCTGCTCTATCCGGGGGAACTGTTTTGGACCGAAGAAGGCTTTCGTTTTTCATGGAGGGTTATGTTAATAGAAAAAGCGGGGTATGCCAATTTTAAAATTGTAGATAGTAAAACAGGTAAGAGGTTTTATGTTGATAATGATGATTTTCTTACCTCGTTTCAACAAAAACAAATGGCAACTCAACCAGATTTTATTTTACAATATGCACATTATTTGAAAAAACATTTTGAAGAAGAGGGATATCAAAATGTTGAGGTATATGTAGAAAGTTATGTAGGACTTAATGGTAGATTAAGTACGCAATATATAGATCCAGAAGTGGATTTGGGAAAACAAAAAGAGTCATTCAAACACAAAAATTGGATTATTCCATTTAAAGATGAAATTAAGGGATTATAAGGTTTTAATTTTTACACTATTCATAGCAAGCTCCGCCATAGGGCAATATAAACTGTCTGGGACATTAACCGATCAAAATAACCAACCTATCGAAAATGCCGAGGTTTATAACCAAAACACAGGGGAACAAACCTTAACAAATCCCGATGGTAGCTTTGCGTTTTTAGATTTAGAAGAAGGGGAATATTTGATAATTATTTTTAATTATAATTATGATATCAAAGAAAAAGTAGTAGCAGTCAAAGAAGATACTTCGTTTAAATTAACACTAGATCCTATTGGAGAAGAACTTTCTGAAGTGTTAATAACGCAACGTAGAGCCAAAATTTTTGGATTAAAACAATTAAAACCAGTAGAAGGTACTGCTATATATGCGGGTAAGAAAAGCGAAGTGGTTTTATTAGAAAATGCTTTGGGTAACTTGGCTTCAAATAATGCCCGACAAATTTATGCCCAAGTAGCTGGATTAAATATTTATGAGAACAGTATTGGGGGATTACAACTTAATATTGGTGGTAGAGGCCTTGATCCAAATAGAACTGCAAATTTTAATACCCGTCAAAATGGATATGACATTAGTGCAGATGTTTTGGGGTATCCCGAAAGTTATTATACTCCGCCAGCCGAAGCCTTGAGCGAGATACAAGTGGTGAGAGGAGCGGCTTCACTACAATACGGGACTCAATTTGGAGGTTTGATCAATTTTAAGATGAAGCAACCCAATCCAAATAAAAAAATCGAATTAGTATCGAGGCAATCATTAGGATCATTTAATTTGTTTACTAGTTTTAATAGCCTTAGCGGAACCGTGGGTAAATTTAGTTACTATACTTATTTCAATTATAAAGAAGGGGATGGTTTTAGACCAAATTCTGAGTTTGATTCCAAAAATGTGTATATACATTTGGGGTATCAGCTATCCGATAAAACAAAACTTATAGGTGAGTTCACTTATCTGGATTATTTGGCTCAACAACCAGGTGGGCTTACCGATGAAATATTTGAAGAAGATCCAGATTTTAGCAATCGTACCCGAAATTGGTTTGAGGTGGATTGGAAGCTATTTTCATTAAAATTAGAACATAAGTTTTCAGAGAAAACCGATTTTAGTATTAACCTTTTTGGCCTTGATGCCTCCAGAAATGCACTAGGTTTCAGAACCAATAGGGTAGACCAGCCAGATGAATTGGAAGCCCCAAGAGACCTTATTAAAGGGGGATTTGAAAATTTTGGTGTCGAAACCAGAATCTTATCAAAGTATAATTTGTTTAATCAGGAGTCTATTTTTTTATTGGGAGCCAAGTATTATGAGGCAAACAATGCCGAACAGCAGGGGCCCGGAACTAATGAATCAGACCCTGATTTTAATTTGGTGTTTGATCAATTTCCCGATTATCCTACACAATCAGATTATGAGTTCCCAAATCGTAACGTAGCAGTTTTTGGAGAAAATATTTTTAATCTTTCCGATAAGATAGCGATAACTCCAGGTTTTAGATTCGAGTATATTAAAACTGAAATTGCAGGAACAACACGAAATATTAGAACAGATTTGGTTGGCAATGTGATATTTGATGAGGTAATTCCCGATAATCGAACCTTTGAAAGATCTTTTGTGTTATTGGGTGCTGGGATTAGCTATAAACCGATGTCTGGAATTGAAGTTTATGGTAATATTTCAGAGAATTATAGATCTGTAACTTTCTCTGATATTAATACCGTGAACCCATCTTTTTTGGTTGATAGCGATATAACCGATGAATCGGGCTTCACTGCAGATATTGGTGTTAGAGGAAAAATAAACAGTTTGCTGTCTTATGATGTAAGTTTATACGGATTGTTCTATAATGATAGAATAGGAATAATAACTCAGGCGCAAACCGATGGTAGTGTAAAGAATTTTAGAACCAATGTTGATGATGCGACTATTTATGGGCTAGAGTCATTAGTAGATATTAATCTCAATAAGTTATTGCTTAACAACAACTCTAACACGAATTTCAATTGGTTTGTAAATGCAGCACTAACAAATTCAGAGTACAATGGTACCGATAGAGAGGTAGAATTTGTTCCAAATATTAATCTTAAAACTGGAATTACTTATGGTTACAAGAATTTTCTCGGATCGATTCAATACTCTTATTTGTCAGAGCAATTTTCTGATGCCAGTAATTCTATAGAACCTGATTTGGCGGGTATTCGAGGTGAAATCCCCGCATACTCAATTTTGGATGTTTCAGTGTCATATACCTATAAAAGATTTAAACTTGAAACAGGAGTTAATAACCTTTTAGATGAAAGCTATTTCACCCAACGTGCAACAGGTTATCCTGGCCCAGGTATAATTCCATCGGCTCCATTGTCTTGGTATACAACACTTCAATTTAAATTGTAACACAGAAAATTTAACCTTTGTTTAATCGAAGAATTAACTTTTGTTCAATTATGATTACAAGTTTAATTCTATACTTTTAACCAAAATCACAAGTATTATGAAAGATTTAAATGGTTATGACCATATGATGGCAGGATATTACAAAAAGATGTCTAATTATTCATTACCATTGCTTTCGTGGGAGTTTTATGGAGAAAGTCATGCCGCTTTAGAAATCTTTAAAGATGATATCAATAATCTGAATAAACTTTCCAAAAATTGGGATTTCAATAAAGATTATTATACCAAACTCATTGAAGAGCAATCGGTTATCATAGTTACGAGTCCTAACCTGGAGATTGTTTATGCTTCAAAAAATATAGAAAAGCTAAATGGGTATTCACCAAATGAAGTGATTGGTAATTCTCCAAAAATGTTTCAGGGCGAGGGTACTTGCGAAAAAACTTCGGCCAAAGTAAGAGATGCAATAAATAATGGTGTTCCTTTTGAGGTTTCTATCCTTAATTATCGAAAAGATACTACAACATATATGTGCACGATTAAAGGATATCCTGTGCATGATAAGAAAGGCAAGCTTGTCAATTATATTGCTTTCGAGAAGGCAGCTTAACGACTTAACTTCACTAACACAACCACAAAATTTTATTTCTTGAGTTATTTACTAAATAATCTGATATTAATTTATTGGGTGATATATTAATTATTATATGAAACATAATAAAATTACCTTAATTTAGTACAAGAAATAATAACGTATGATACCACAAATCGAAAAATTGTTAAACGAGCAAGTAAAATATGAAGCAAAAGCATCGGCACAATACTTGTCTATGGCAAGTTGGGCAGATACTCGAGGTTATAATGGAGTGGCCGATTTCTTTTATAAACAGTCTGAAGAAGAGCGCGTGCATATGACCAAACTTGTAAAATTTATTAATGAGCGTAGTGGCAATGCTTCTATTCCAGCGGTTGAAAAACCAAGAGATGATTTTAAATCTCTTATGGAACTTTTTGAAACCTTCCTTGAAAGTGAAGAATTTGTAACAGCCAAAATAAATAATGTGATTTATGAATGCCTGCAATTTAAAGATTATAATGTACATAATTTTATGCAATGGTATGTGGCCGAACAACTTGAAGAAGAAGCCGTAGCACGCACTTTATTGGATAAATTGAAAATTATTGGAGATGATAAATCAGGTCATTATTTATTCGATAGGGATATCAATACCTTTCAAGTAACTGAAGAAGGTAACTAGCTGTTAATAAGTTTATAAAGAAAAAATAGAGATTCCTTTTTTGGGAGTCTTTTTTTTATATTTTTGCACTTTATTTAGATTCAATAAAAATTAAAACATAGTGCAAAGTTCAGATATCCCATCATTATATTCTCCATGTATGACTGTGAATTGTGAGGTAACTTGTGGAGTAAAAAAGAAAAAATGCTGTAAGAAATACAAAAAGAAAGGGAAAACCAATTGCAAAAGATGTCCTAAACTATAGTAGACTTAAAAACATAGTAATGGATTATTTAATCCAATAATAAAAAAGGAAATACAATATTGTATTTCCTTTTTTGTTTTTCTAATAATTTTATCAATTAAATGGGGTTTTTAAAAAGAAAGCTGTATAATAATTAGTGGTTTAATTCATTGATCGAAATGAATATGACTTTAATCAAACTGATAGCCGTCATTTATTTGAATTTAGTTTGTATATTAAATTCAGCAGTATAGTGCAGCTAATCTTTTTTATAAACGTAATAAAAATTAGATTTACATTACGATGAAAAAAACGATAATCATTGTATTCTTTCTATTGTTAGGAATTAATACGATACATGCCCAAGAATGGTTAACAAACTTTGAAGAAGTACAACAAATAGCTACAAAAGAGGATAAATATATCATTTTGGTATTTGCTGGATCAGATTGGTGTGCACCCTGTATTAAACTGGAAAAGCAAGTGCTAAATACACAAGAATTTAAGAGCCTTGCAAAAGAAAAGTACCTATTGATAAAGGCAGATTTTCCTAGGAAAAAGAGGAATCGGTTAACACAAGAACTACAGGGTCAAAATAAAAAATTGGCCGAGAAGTATAATAAAAGTGGAGGCTTTCCTATGGTGGTAGTCTTGGATTCTAAAGGTAAAAAGCTTGGAGAATTAGGGTACAAAAAATCTACACCAAAGGAATATTTTAATTCTCTGAATAAAATGATAAAAATCTAATCATATGTATAAACTGATAATAATTTGTATACTAATATTCACTGTTACATCTTGTGTAGTGGTCAAAGAATATGAAAAAGTACAACTCAATGATCCCGATATGGAGCTGGCTCTGAAAAAATGTGATCGGTTCGAAACAAATTTTCAAGCATATAGAGAATCGGCATCTGGAGCAAATGGAGGGAAAACAGGTGGAGGTTGTGGGTGCAATTAATACTAATATTTAAAAAAAATCTGGTTGAAAAAACTTGTTCTTATATTTCTTTTAATATCGATAGTAGTAACGGCTCAGGAGACGAGTCAGGAAACTTCTCCCATATACAAAAAAAGAGTTCTGGAATCTACCGAAGTGGATTTTTTAACCAGTTATTATAGTCAGGATGGTGATAATGCAGCCGTAACTGGAGGATTAGGTACAGAAGAGCTTACAGATTTTACCCCAACAATAGTAGTTTCGGTTCCATTAAATGATGACGATGTACTTATCATTGACGCTGGAATATCGGCGTATACCTCTGCTTCTTCCAGTAATGTTGATCCTTTTGATACAGATGGATCGGCAAGTCCTTTTGTGGCTTCTTCAGGAGCATCAAGACAAGATGTATTAACAACGGTGGTGGGAACATATAGTCATAGTAGTGATAATCGCAACAATATTTGGTCGGCAAATGCGTCTTTGGCCAACGAATATGATTATTTTTCTGTTGGATTTGGAGGAAGTTATGCCAGATTATTTAATGAAAAAAATACCGAGTTCAACGTTAAGGCAAACGTGTTTCTGGATACATGGAACGCTATTTACCCTTCAGAATTAAGAGATAATCCCAGTTTCGAGGAATTTAATGATGAGTCTCGTAACTCTTATTCATTAGGGCTTGGGTTTTCTCAAATTTTGACCAAGAAAATACAAGCGTCCTTATCACTTGACCTGATACAACAAGAAGGATTGCTTTCGACTCCTTTTCAAAGAGTGCAATTTTCAGACGTAGCCGATGTTGTTGTTCGCGAGTTTACCCTTGGAGATGATGTTGAAAGATTGCCAGATTCAAGATTCAAGATTGCTGCAGGGGGAAGGTTACATTATTATATCAATGAGTTTTTTGTAGTGCGAACTTTTTATAGATATTACACCGATGATTGGGGAATCGATTCGCACACAGCTAGTATCGAGTTGCCTATCAAAATTACCGACAAAATTACCTTGTATCCAAGTTATCGTTTCTACTTGCAAACCGAAGCTGATTATTTTGCTCCTTTTAATCAACATTTATCGACGCAGGATTTTTATACTTCAGATTATGATTTGTCGGATTTTACCGCAAATCAATATGGTTTCGGGATCGGGTACACAGATATTTTTGCTAAAAATCATGTGTGGAAGTTTGGTTTAAAGAGTGTTGACCTACGTTTTAGACACTATGAGCGTAATTCGGGATTAAAGGCAAATATTTTTTCAGGTGGATTTAATTTTATAATGGATTAATCGTTTAGGGATTCATTGCGCAAGTTTTGGGTTTTATAATGTGGTTTTGCAACATATTTTTATGTCGTTTTAAAAGATTTTGAATATGGTAGAACAAAATAGAATTGATTACAGACGCATTGCAGAAGCAATCTCATATATCAAACAGAACTTTAAAGCCCAACCTAATTTGGATGAAGTGGCAGAGAAAGTACATATTAGCCCTTTTCATTTTCAACGACTTTTTACCAATTGGGTCGGGGTTAGTCCAAAGAAGTTCTTGCAATATATAAGTGTAGAATATGCAAAACAGATTTTGAAAGATCAACAGACTACGTTATTTGATGCTGCTTATCAAACAGGATTATCTGGTACCGGAAGACTTCATGACCTTTTTGTCAATATTGAAGGAATGACTCCAGGAGAATATAAAAATGGGGGTCAAAACCTAACGGTTAATTACAGCTTTGCCGAAAGTCCATTTGGAAATATTTTGGTTGCATCTACATCAAAAGGAATTTGCCATATGACCTTTTCTGATCAAGAAGAATTTGAATTTGAGAAACTACAAAAACGGTTCCCCAAGGCAAAATTTAACCAAGTGGTAGATCAAATTCAGCAAAATGCACTTTTCATTTTTACAAAGGATTGGAAAGAGCTCGATCAAATAAAACTACACTTGCGAGGCACAGATTTTCAATTAAAAGTTTGGAATACATTGCTCAAAATTCCCAAGGGAGGCTTAACTACCTATGGTTCTATAGCACGTTACATTCAAAAACCAAAAGCTTCGAGAGCTGTGGGAACCGCGATAGGTAATAATCCGGTAGCATTTTTAATTCCTTGTCATCGGGTAATTCAGTCTACGGGAGAGTTTGGCCAATATCACTGGGGGAATACCAGGAAAACAGCCATAATAGGTTGGGAAGCGGCAAAAATTGATCAAAATTAAGCAAGATCCGGGTGGTGTATGTTTGTTGTAAAATTCATCTTTGTTGTACAAACTTTAATACAAAAAAAGATGATTCAATTTAAGATTGTTCCCTTAAGTAAGGAGTATGCTTCAAAAATAAGAGCTACAATGGTTGATGAATTTGGAAATGAAGTTGTATCACAGACAGCTACCGGATTTGGACCTTGTAGAGTTTCTCTAAAACCTTTTCAACCCAGGGTAGATACAAGACTTTTATTAAGCCATAAGCCCTTTTGCATAGATAATGCTTTTGCACAGTCCGGCCCTATATTTATAAACAAAAAAGAAGTTGAACCTTATGCAGACATCAATAGGTTTCCACCAGAGATCAAAGTGGATAAACAAAACTTTCCACTTACTCTAATTGGGTATGATCAAAGACAAAATATGATATTTACCAGACTAGTTGGCGAAGATGATGTAGATGTTTTAATATCCGAGATATTTCAAAAAAATGAGGAGATAGCATATTTGCATGCTCGAAATGCAGAGGCAGGATGCTTCATTTGTAAAATTGAAAGGGTAAAGGCTTAATTCTAACCTTTTGAGTTAAGCTTAAACTGGGAACATTGTCGCTCCCAGTTATCATTTAAACCTATAAATAGGCTTTGGGGTAACTTTTGATATAAAACGCTTCAAAAAATAATTACCCTACCGTCTAGTGTTTCATTTTATGTGAAATTAAAATAGAGTATTATGTTTTTTTTATGAATGTGATCTAAAATGTTTTTCTACTTTAGATTGACAACCTTATCCATAATTATTTGAATAGCAATATTCATCAGGATACCAATGTTAAACATAAAAATTATTCACATGAAAAAACTACTTGTTCTACTTGTATTGTGTATAGCCACAACATTAATGAATGCACAAGAATCAGACTATGCTCTAGTGGAAAAAACATTAAACTATTATTTGGAAGGTGGAACCAATAATGATTTTGAAACTTTGAAAAAAGCATTTCATGAAACTGCAACCATGCGATATATAACCGATGAGTATAAAGAAGTTAATGCACTCGAATTTTTTAAAAAAGGAATGAAACCAGGCCCAAAGAAAAATCGGAAGACGAAAATTGACTACATAAATATTACTGGGCATGCTGCAAATGCAAAATTAGAAATAGAATATCCCACCTTTACGTTTATTGATTACATGAATCTTCTCAAAATTGATGGTGAATGGAAAGTTGTAAGCAAGATTTTCTACAGAAAAAAGCATAAAGTACCACCTACAAAATAAAAAATAGATTATATAAGGTAGATCCAAAAAAATCTCCATCGATTCTGATAGTATATCAATGAACAAAGTAATACCATTTCCTTCTAAGAATGAATATCCAGAATATGCAGAAATGTATATGAAGTTTTTGAAAAAAGACGGAAGCCTTTTGAAACAGATGGAAGAAAGCCTTATCAAAGGTAAGAGGTTTATGACCTCCATTCCTTCGGTTAAGTTGGATTATCGATATATGCCGAATAAGTGGTCGGTAAAAGAAGTTTTAATTCATATCATAGATGACGAAAGAATATATGCATACCGCGCTATGGCATTTGCTCGAAATGATAAAACCGAGTTACCGGGATTTGAAGAAACAGAGTATGTAAAATATGCGAACGCAAATACAAGATCGATACAAAGTATTGTTACAGAATATGAGGCTGTAAGAAGAGCTACAATAGCGCTTTTTGAAAGTTTTTCAGAAGAGGCACTACAACGAATCGGAATGGCAAATAGAAACAAAACAAGTGTACGCGCTTTGGGATATCATATTGTGGGACATGAACTTCATCATTTTTATGTTATAAGAGAAAAATACTTAAATAATATGTAATCATTTAAATAATTGCATATAACTTTTCTAGAGCTCGAGTAGGGGATATTTGTTTTATATTTATATTTCATTGTCCAAATGCTTGGACATTGTACGTCATGATACTTTAAAATATAATATTATGGAGTATTCAATTAAACATCTTTTTCACATCAACACATCATTATCCAAGGTTTACGAAGCCATATCTACAATAGAAGGACTTTCTAATTGGTGGACTATTCAAACTAAAGGCAATACTGCTCTAAATGAGACTATTCAATTTGATTTTGGAGGAACAAAAGGCCCTACTATGAAAGTAATAAAATTAGAACCGGCTAAAGAAATTGTATGGCAGTGTATTGCAAGTCCCCATGGATGGAAGGACCACATTTACACCTTTTCCTTGGATAAAAATGAGGGTAAAACAAGGGTGCAATTTTCTCATTCAGGTTGGAAAGAATCCAACGATTTCTATGCGCATTGTAATTTTACTTGGGGACGTTACCTGGAAAGCCTTCGTCAATATTGTGAGACGGGTAGAGGAGCAGCTTCTGGAAGCGAGTGATATAGGTGATTTTGGATTTAATGTCCAAATCTCAACGTTAGGTACGTCATAGAGATGTAAACTTAATTATTAAAAAACAAACGTATGAAAGAATTTATGTTTCTTTTCAAAGGAGGAGATGATGCATGGGATGCAAAATCGCCTAAAGAACAAGAAGAGCACATGCAACTTTGGCAACAATGGATTGGCGAGCTTGCCGAACAAGAAAAATTTATTGGTGGCGAAAGATTGTATACTCACGGAAATACAATTCATCCGGGAGAAATGAAAGTTACCGATCGACCTTTGGCAGAAGGAAAAGAACTTGTAGGAGGTTATTTGGTTGTAAAAGCCGATTCAATTAATGAAGCTACTGAAATGGCAAAAGGATGCCCGGGTTTGCAATGGGAGACATCAGTAGAGGTAAGAGAAGTTTGGCCAGAGAGTTAAGAGAATAGTGCGCCATTAATTAAAAAATAAAAAAATGAAAGAATTTTTATTGATTATTAGAGGAGGTCACGATGAATCTGAAGATCGATCTCCTGAAGAAATGCAGAAACATATGCAACATTGGCAACAATGGATGGGTGGACTAGCAGAAAATGGTAGACTTGTAGGGGGACAACCTCTTATGAATGAAGGAAAAACCCTTACCGAACGAGGATCAAAAGTAACAGATCGCCCATTTGCAGAGGGGAAAGAACTTGTTGGAGGATATCTCCTTATAAAAGCAGATTCATTAGATCATGCTACCGATATATCCAAAGATTGCCCAGGTTTTGAATACAATTGTAGTGTTGAGGTACGAGAAATAAGCCCTATGTAATTCTTTGGAAAATAAAAAAAACATTGATAGTACCTTAAACCATCTTTTCAGACAAGAGTCGGGAAAGATGGTTGCCGTTTTGATTAAGATCTTCGGAACAGAAAATATCGAAATGGCCGAAGATGTAGTTCAAGATGCATTGGTAAGTGCCCTGGAAACGTGGAAGTTTAGGGGGATTCCTGATAATCCTAGGGCTTGGCTATATCGAACCGCCAGAAATAAGGCAATAGATATCATAAGAAGAAAAAAACATAGTAAAATCATAGATTTTTCGGATCCCAAAAAGCAATTGTTAACTTCTGGGTATACCATTAAATCTACGATGAACGATTTCTGGGAAGAAGATCAGATACAAGATGATTTTTTGGCTATGATGTATGCTTGTTGCCACCCAGATATTTCTCAAGAAAACCAAATTACATTTATTCTTAAAATACTTTGTGGTTTTAGTACAAAAGAAGTAGCAAGGTCTTTTCTAACTTCGGAGGACACGATTTCAAAACGTCTGTATCGTACCAAAGAATATTTCAGAAAAAATAAAATTAGACCTGCCATTCCGGCCAAATCAGTAATTGTTTTTAGAACAAGCACAGTTTTAAGTGCTATTTATCTTATGTTTAATGAAGGGTATAACTCTACACATGCAGATCAGCTTATTCGTAAAGATCTTATTGGGCAGGCTATGCTACTTTGTAGATCATTATTGTCTGCAGAACGTACAAAATTCCCCCAGGTATATGCCTTGATGGCGTTAATGTGTTTTCATGCTGCACGTTTGGATAGTAGGGTAGGTACAAATGGATCACTTATTCTTTTATCTCAACAGGACAGAACCAAATGGGATCAAAATTTTATACAGTCGGGAGAAGATTATCTTAACAGAGCTTCCTTTGGCGATACACTTACAACGTATCATTTGGAAGCTGCTATAGCTTATGAACATTGCCGGGCCAAGTATTATGAAGATACAAATTGGAAATCTATTTTAAGATATTACGATCTCTTGTTGGAAATTGCCAACGACCCTATTGTTTCATTAAATAGGTGTCTTGTTATCCTTGAACTTTGCGGCCCAGAAGAAGCTCTTGCCGTTTTAAAAGAAATAAAAAACAACAAGCTTCTAGAGAGTTATTATCTGCTTCATGCGACTTTGGGAGAAGTATATAACCGCCTTCACAACAAAAAACTGTCTAAACTTCATTATCAAAAGGCCTTAGAACTCACTCAATCCAAATTAGAACAAAGGTTCTTGAAAGAAAAAATAGATTCTTTTAGTTAGGCATTTAATATTATAAAATTCTTGGTTTTATAGTGAATAGGGGAAAATACCCCTTTTATAATGGGGTAAAAACCATGTTAAGATTTCATGAATATTATCTAGGTTTGTAACTTCTATTTTTTGCATTGATTACTCAATACAATTTTAAAATTAAGTATGCTTTTATCGGTGTGTTAAGATAGAGGATATAAAAGAAGTAAGAATAAATCCCCATTCCCCCAAATGAGAACTCTAATTTTATCCATTATTAATGGATTCTTCACAAAAGAAGATAATGATCCAGAAAGAATAAAAGCGAACAGCATTTTTTTAAAATTTACGGATCCTAATACAAAAAGAACTTTAATCATTGAAGAAGACAAGTTTAATGTCTGGGTATATTCATTATCTGCAGATAAAAGTGAAATAGATTTTGAAGGCTTTTTGTGTACTGTAGTGAGTCCTGTAAAATCTAATAAAGTAAATGGAAATATTAGCAAAAAAGAAGAGCCTTTACCCTTGATGTACACCAACAAATATAGCTGGATAAAGAATCTAAAAAAAGAGCATATTCAAGTTGACTGGAAGAATAATATTATTGAAGTATTAATTAGAGGTCAAGTGTATCTTATCATGGATACCAATAGAAAAACAAGTTATAGCAAAGCACTTTCTACAGATTGTTCCTATGGAAAAAAGTTGACGAAGGATTTAAAATTTTAATTTTTTTTTTGGTAATTATAAAAGCAAAACAGTTGCCAACCTTTGGGCCAGCAACTGTTTTGTTTCTTCATTTTTACTAATTATCTATGAATAGCATAACTACTTGAAGCAGGAAGCTCTTTAATAAAATTAATAAATGGTTGAAGATTAATCCCGAATTTAAAGTATAAAGTTTTCATAAGCTTTGATTTTAAAAATTTTGTTCCTTGTAATAATACTTTCAATTGTTGTGCCAAACTCTAAAACCCTTGTTAATACTAGGGTTGTAGCATGCTTTTAATCTGAGCTAATAATATGTTTTTTCTTTTTTTACTGAATAATTCTATAAAAAGTTTTAATATTGACGCTGTTATAATTGCATTTTTATAACAAGACGTAAACTATTTTAAAACGGGGGGAGTGAAAAACGAACTCCGTTTTTTATTTTATAAGAGGATATTTTAGTTGTTGCAAGAGTTTTTATTTAATGATATAAATCAACCTTCCATCCATGTGGTCCGCTCTTCGTCCATAAGCAATTAATGATGCTCCAATTGTCCAACGATTAGCAAGGCGATACCAAAACGAATATCGTTGATACATCCAATTTGATTGTATATTTTCTGGTCGTGTAGTATATATACCGAATTGTTGTAAAAAGTAAAAATCACCAACCAAAAAGTGATGCCCCAATGTAATAGCAGACGAAAAAGAGGAATCATCCAATTCTCTTTGTTGCACTTGTTTACGGTCGGACCAATCATACCATAATTCTGCTCCAAAATTGAAGCCATTAATTCCAGAAAGGGGTTTTAAAGCACCTGCCATTACTCCAATCAATGGATGATTAGTAGATTCTGCTTCGCGATCGGCAGATCTTAGACTGGCAAAAGCGCCAAAATAGTAACTCCATTTACGGCTATAGTTTTTTAATTCTTCTGGTTTTGGACGTAATGGAGTGTAATCTATAATCCGATCAATACCAATAGAAAGAGTAGGGAAATTCATGCCTTTGTTTGGTTGTTTTTGACCTCCATTTGATATATGATTGTAGTTTGCAGATAGATTTAAGGCATATTTATCATTAAAATGATAATTGAGATTTAGCGATAATGCCAAATAAAAGCTTAAATGTGTACTAAAAAGAACATTTTCTGGGTTGGATTCTTCATCAAAAATAGTATCAAGATATGTAGCTCCTATAGAGCCTCTTAAAGAGAGTTTTAAGGGGCCTTTATAGGTAAAATAGGGCTCTACAAAATAATTTAGATTGTAAGAATTTCCCAGTACATCCGGATTGGCATAATTGAAATAAGCAAAAGAAAATCCTGTTCTTCCATAGCAAAAACAAGTTTTCCATGCCTTGTCACTAGTTTTTAGACTACTCATTTCTACTTGAAATCCATACGGATTTGTTTGTGAAATAGGTTTCAGATCGGGAGTATGAGCTATTATGAAACCATAATGCGATTTTATACCATAATATTTTAACTTCGTTTGTGCGCACAGAGTACCACACAGATTTAGGACTACAAAAAAACCAACGACCCTATGCATAGATGTTATGGCATTATATTATATTCTAAGATATTGAAAATTGCCCCAGAGATAAAATTTATTAAGGGAAATATAACACAAATTAGGCTCTAATGAGGTAAGAGAATTTGTTAAACAACGAAAAGTTACTTATCCATTTTTAAGTTTAGTGACTTTGTTGAGTACTAAATTTCTTTATTTTCAGATTTATTTCGAGGTAGTGCTTCTTCTGGAAATGGAAATAAAATTGTTGAATTCTTTTCGGCTGCAATATTAGATAAAGTTTGATACAATCTTAATTTTATGGCTGAAGGGGATTGGTCTATAAGTTTACCGGCTTCCAATAATTTTCCAGCCGCTTGTTCTTCTGCCTGGGCCAATATAATTCGTGCTCTTCGAGATCGTTCGGCTTCAGCTTGATTTGCCATCATTCTTTTCATGTTTTCGGGTAGTTGAATATCCTTGATCTTTACATCAATAATTTCGATTCCCCATTCTTTGGTTTCAAGTTCTACAATCCCCTTAATATTTTTACCCATTTCTTCCCGTTTGGATAAAATGATATCGAGTTCAACTTTACCACAAACATCTCGCAACGCAGCCTGAGATAATTGAGAAATTGCAAATTTATATTCTTCTACTTCCAAAACGGCTTTTTCAGGATCGTTGATCTTAAAAAAGACCACACCGTCTATACTACAAGGTACATTATCCTCGGTCATAACCTCTTGAGAAAGTATGTTAATCGTTATGACACGAATATCTACAATCTGAATGGTTTCTACGATAGGGATAATCCACCTGAATCCCGGTTGCAGGATTTTAATATATTTTCCAAACCTGAATTTTATTGCCCTTTTATATTCGAAAACAATTCGTACTCCTGATAATAGAAATACTGTTATAAAAACGGCAAGAATTATTTGAGGGTTCATAAAATGATGTTTTGCTCAATCAAACTATTTGAATTAAAAACCACTTGTTAGACTATAGAGATAGTACTATGGGTTTTTGCAAAAGGATAACATCAAAAATGGAAGGAAGGGCAAACTCCCAGTTTGGCAAAGGCTCTTTATAAAGTTACAAAATTTGAAAAGGATATAAAAAAGCTTTTGTGTTTAAAATACTGGCAAAATTGCAAATAACCTTTCGATCATGGTAAGCTAATAGTTCAGGTTATGGTGAAGAATCAATTGTTATAAATTTTAAGTTGAGCCTTGGCAAATTAATAAACTAAATAAAGATCAAAATACCTGAAAAGACTATATTACCATTGATTTAACGCACTTCCACTGTTGCTGGATTGTGAACCAATTACACTTTTTTCCACAATTTATGTTTTTTACCCTCTCTTTTCCAGCTGGCCCATGGGTTAAATGAGAGTAATGGTATTACCCGTCTTTTCAGGTATTTTGCTATCTACGCAGCAAGTTCTCCCTTACCTGCGGTCTCTTTGTTCGTTGTTATCGAAGCCCATTTCGAACTGGGATTAAATTCTAGCGATACAAAAGTTTCATTTCTAAGGGTGTCAAGGATAGATTGCAACTCGGCTTCATGAAAATAGATATTCAAAGCACCTTGATTATCTTGTTTATTTTGTGGGAGCGATTGGTTATTTTTGATAATGCCCAGGTGTCCCAGATATTTTTGGTTTGCCCCATACAGATATACAAATCCTATTTGATACCCACCGCCACCAGCATAATTACTTAGAATTTGGAGGCTGTAGCTTTCTATTTTTTGTGATACAATCATGGTTTATTAATTTAGAGGTATGTTAGTTTTGATTTATGTTTCTTCAAATGTACTATAACCTATACTGGTATGGTAGAGGGAAATCCCGGAAATTGATTAGGGGGTATTTCCCCTAATCAAAATAGATAATTTACTAGAGGAACTGGATGCTCACTTTAGGCAAAAAGAATACAGATCAGAAAAATGGTCGGTATATGAACACTTGACACACCTGGGACGCTATCAAGAAATATATGGTGAACGAATACATAGTATTTTGGGCAATAATATTCCGATTTTTGATCGCTGCGTTTCAGAAAAGGATGGACTTTTTTGGTTATGAATGGATGTATCTGCAGAAGCAATTGTTACAAAAGCCAAAAATGAGAGTGCATCATTAAGTGAAATAGCAAATGAGTTTAATTCTGAATAAATATGAAAGTCGGGAATATACCTAAAATTGGGGCTTTTAAACATTAGCAAATGGACAGAGTTTTTATAGTTACATGAAACTCATCATTTCTATACTATATTCTGGCTAGTTAAAGAGTCCAGAGTTTAGCTTTTCTGATTAAAAAACTTTAGTAAAATAAAAACCAAAACCATTCTCATTAAATTGAGGAGCTAATGCAATGCCATCCTTTTTTTTGAAAGGATTCCAGGCAATTAAATAATCAAAATGATACACCAAACGAGTGGCTAGTATTCCTATCCCTGCGCCAACTAAAACATCAGATAAGTAATGGGCATTGTTCATCATTCGTAACCCACCGGTTGCAATTGCAAAAGCATATCCGCTATATGCCAGTAATGGGTTGGTTTCTATAAACTCTTCATACAAAACTGTTGCAGTAGTAAATGCTGTGGTTGTATGACCAGAAGGGAAAGAGTTTGCATGAGTAGAACCATACTCCAAACCTCCCGGTCGCTCCTTGTAAATTTCTTTTTTTAATATTGTTGAAGCTCCATTACTGATGATCGAGGAAACAATTAAGTTTCTGGTTTGATCAAACCAATGGTTTTTTGATTTAGCTCCCAAAATATCTGCAGCATATAACTGAACGATTGGCGCATATCTAGTGTAATCATCATAATTTGCACTAAAATCATTTCCTACTGCGCCTCTAATATCTTTTTGAAGGGACTTCTCAAAATCACTTGTAGATAATAAAAAACCGGTAGCTATTAATGCTACTGGAACTATTCTTTTGGAGAATAGACCTTTTTTGTTTGGAATGTCTTTTCTTTCTGTTTTGGTAAATTTATAATCATGGGTTGAAACATCTGTAAATTGGGCATTGCAAATATTCTTACATAGGAATACAAGGGCGAAGCATAAGATAAATCTCATAAGTAACTCATTTTGGGGTTATTAGTAGTTGGGGCTACTGTTGCTAACAAGATAGAATAATTAGTTTAAAAATATGTTAAAATTAATTTTTTTGTTAATAAATAATTAACCTTTTTTAATAAAAAATAAAATAAAAGTGTTTTTTATCGATAAAAAACGCATTTTGTCGTTATTTATTATAGTGTTTGCAAATCTCTTTTGAATTTCGAAAAGAGCGTCCTTTTTTAATGATTTACATAAAAAGTGATATAGATAAAATAAGTTGTCTAGCATCCTTTTTTCTTTAAAAAAGACGTATATTTGCACGCAATTAAATTTTAATTGCAATGAGAGCACATGATTCCAAAATTGTTGGAGAAGGTTTAACCTACGACGACGTTCTGTTAGTCCCAGCATTTTCTGAAGTACTTCCAAGAGAGGTCAGCATTCAAACAAAATTCACTAGAAACATTACGCTTAATGTCCCAATCGTTTCTGCCGCAATGGATACGGTTACTGAAAGCCGCATGGCTATTGCAATGGCTCAAGAAGGAGGTATTGGAGTATTGCATAAGAATATGACTATCGAAGAACAAGCAATTAAAGTTAGGAAGGTAAAACGTGCAGAGAGCGGTATGATTATAGATCCTGTAACGTTACCAAGAGATGCAAAAGTAATTGATGCAAAGAATAATATGCGTGAGCATAGCATTGGTGGAATCCCTATAGTCGATGACAATCATAAATTAATTGGAATTGTAACCAATAGGGACCTACGTTTTGAGAAAAATGATGATAGACCAATCTCTGAAGTAATGACTTCAGAAAACCTTGTTACTGTAGGTGAAGGCACATCATTGCAGGAAGCTGAGGTGATTTTGCAAAATAACAAAATCGAAAAGCTACCTGTTGTAGATAAAGAAAATACATTGGTAGGGCTAATTACGTTTAGAGATATTACCAAGTTGACCTTAAAGCCAATGGCAAATAAAGATAAATTAGGGCGTTTGCGAGTGGCAGCAGCCATAGGTGTTACAGGCGATGCAGTCGATCGAGCTGAAGCCCTTGTGAAGTCGGGAGTTGATGCTGTAGTAATTGATACAGCGCACGGACATACAAAAGGAGTAGTTGCAGTATTAAAGGAAGTAAAGGAGAAATTTCCCGATTTAGATGTAATTGTGGGTAACATTGCAACAGCCGAGGCAGCAAAATATTTAGTGGATGCAGGAGCAGATGCCGTAAAAGTTGGTATTGGTCCCGGTTCTATATGTACTACCAGAGTAGTTGCAGGAGTTGGTTTTCCTCAGTTTTCGGCGGTATTAGAAGTTGCCGATGCTATAAAAGGATCTGGTGTTCCTGTAATTGCAGATGGTGGGATACGATATACGGGCGATATTCCTAAAGCGATTGCTGCCGGAGCCGATACGGTTATGTTGGGGTCATTATTGGCCGGAACAAAAGAATCTCCTGGAGAAACTGTAATTTACGAAGGAAGAAAATACAAAACGTATAGAGGTATGGGATCTGTTGAAGCCATGAAAAAGGGATCGAAAGATCGATATTTCCAGGATGTTGAAGATGATATTAAAAAATTAGTGCCCGAAGGTATCGTGGGAAGAGTTGCTTACAAAGGTGATCTTATAGAAAGTATTCACCAGTTTGTAGGTGGTCTTCGCGCGGGTATGGGATATTGTGGAGCAAAAGATATCCCAACATTAAAAGAAACGGGTCGTTTTGTGAAAATTACAGCAAGTGGTATTCATGAAAGTCATCCTCATGACGTTACTATTACCAAAGAAGCACCAAATTATAGTAGAAGATAATTCTAGATAACATGAAATCATTAAAAAAGGCAAGAATAATTTTAGTGTTAATCCTGCCTTTTGTTTCTTGTAATAACAATAAATCATTTCCACTTACCAAAGAAAATACTTCCGGTATTTGGATTGCTTCTCATCTTTATTTGGATAAAGATTTTTATAAACCCATCTCACAAATCTTAGAGTTTAAAGAGGATTCTATCTATTATAGGACTTTAGATGGAGAAATGATTGGTAAACAACATATAGAATTTCTAAAAGATTCTGTCATTGTAGATTCTAATGCTTTTTCTTATCAAAAATTTAATATAATTAACAATCATGAATTGTCTATCGGTAGTATAAGAGGATGGCGTTTTTCAAATAGAGCTTCTCTTGATGTTATAAAATTCGATTCTATTTTATCATCTACCTATTGGCAAATAGAAGACAATCCCGAAATTTATCAATTTGATAATACTAAAAAGGAAATGAGGGTGATTAATGGTGATAAAACATATAACAAGTATTGTTATTCTTTTCACAGTATTGAAGGCGATTTGTTTTTGCAGAAAAAAGGAAATCAACTATCCTGTGACAGAGATAATCAATTTGTCGAGCAAGTAGTTTCCTATGCGGAAGACAAAATAGTTACCTATGGATTTCATAAAGGAGAATTTAAAGAAATTAACTATATCCCCGTTAAATTTGATGCCAATACATTAACGCATGTTCCGTTTCAATTATGTAATATGTATTTAAATAAAAACTTTCCTCCAGATCGCTATTATTATAAAGGAACAGAATATAACGGAGGATTGTATAATGTTAGAAAAATCTTTAAAGAGAACTACCAAATACCATTAGAAAATAAAGAATCCGGGATATTTCAGGTTAGATTCGTTGTTAATTGTGAAGGAAAAGCCGGTATGTATGAATCTCAGGCTTTCGATTATGATTATAAACCAAAAAAAATCTCTCCAGAGATATCCACTCAAATTCTAAAAATTACAAAAAGCTTACAGGATTGGATTCCGGGTAAAAGAAAAAGAACCAACCAAGTGATAGATACCTATATTTACATAAGTTTTAGAATAAAAGATGGAAAGATTATTCGTATATATCCTTAGTTTTTGTTTTTTGAGTATCCTATACTCTTGTTCAAACAATTCATTTGATTATTCAGGTTGGAGTGATGAACAAAAAAAAGAAGAAACTAAAAGATTAGAAAATGAGAAGCGGTGGTTTATGCAGGGAACTCTTGTCAATCAAGCTTTTTACGATACATTAATTGCGATTAATCCTGAAACGGCAGAGTATTATTCCAGCAAATCTATACCTCATAGTAAAATAGGAGATTATCATATTGCATTTCCTTTATTGGAAAAGGCGATGGAACTGGATCCAAAAGAGGTTTTGTATTATACTTCATGGTTAATGACCGATTTGTATAAAGATTATGATAGGGCTTTAATTTATCTTAATAAGTATGATGAGTATACTCCCAATAAAACCGATTATGCATGGGGCGAAAATGTAAATTTTTTAAAAGGAGAAGTATTACAGGCTTTAGAAAGGCATCCCGAGGCTATCGTAGAATTTAATAAAGTTGTCGAAGAAGAAAAAGATTATACAAAGGCCATTGTATATATTTATCGCGGAATAAGTTATATACACGAAAAATTATATTCTGAAGCAATTTCAGATTTTGACAAAGCAATTACTATATATGACAAATCTTCTATGGCTTATTATTATAAAGGGATCACATTGTTGAAAACAGGAAATAAGGAGGCTGCTATCGATGCGATTAAACTGTCAAAAGAACTTATTAAACAGGGATATAAAGAGTCTGATCCTTATAAAGAAGTGTATAATGAAATTTATCTTATGCAGGTAGAAGATAAACTACAAGAAATCATGAGAGATTAAAAAAAGCGTGTTTAACTTAAACACGCTTTTTTTAATAGAATTTCAAAAGGTCTTATTTTCCCTCTTCTATTTTTATGCCTAATTTGGTCATTACTTTTTTGGTAAGGTCATAGTTAGGATCTATATATGCCAAACCACTTGTTGTAATAGTAAACACTTGAGTATAACTTTCAGTTTTTGCAACTTCTTCAAGCGCTTTACCTATTTTTTGATACAAAGGTTGTAATAATTTATTCTGTTCTAATTGAACTAACTGAGAACCATTTTGACGAAATTTTGCAATGTCATTTTCTAGTGTAATGATTTCTTCTTGTTTTGTCTTTTTCATTGGCTCTGTGAAAGAAGCAACCTTTTCTTGATAATCTTTAACTTTGGCTTGATATTCATCAACCTTTATCTTTAGTTCTCCTTCCAGTTTTTCATTATATGCCTTTAAATCCTCTTGAACTTTCGTTAACTCAGGCATTTTAGAAAGAATAAACTCAGTGTCTACAGTTCCTGTTTTTGATTGAGCACTTAATTGAAAACTTACAACAAGTACTAATATTGATAATATTAACTTTTTCATTCGATTTTTGTTTACTGATTTTTAAACTTTTGCAAATATATAAGGTCTATGACAATATCTATACCAATCCTTATTTTTTTGAAAAAATTATTCTTCATATAACTGACCACGATGCGGTTTTAAAGCGTCACGTACTTTCTTCATTTCGGATTCTATTACCACCAAATATGCTATACTATACATTTCATTTATATCTAGACATCCAGTAACGTTAAATGACAATTTTTTTGCCAAAATATATTCCTTGAGATGAATTTCATGATGTTGGGCCGTTTGCTTCGCATTTGGCCCTCTAAACTCCCAAATTAACTTTAGTTTTCTTTCCATTAGAAATCTTTATATTATTTTCAAATTATAAAGTCTACTATTCTTTTGTTTGAAACCCAGCATAGCATATAAATGTATTGCAGCTTTTTTTTCATCTTCTGTAAACAAATAGATTTCAGAGAGTCCGGCTTTCACACCTTCGTCGATTAATTTAGAAATTAACTGTTTGCCAATACCTTTCCCACGATATCCAATATCTACAACTACATCTTCTATCCAACCCTTATGTCCAGAAATTACTTTATACATGCACATAGATGCTATCCCTACTATTTTGTTATTTTCTTGATAGCAGGCAAAAATAAGCGGGTTGTTTTGATTAAACAGTAATTCTTTTAGTGAAGTTTGTTTTTTATTTGGACTTAATTGCCTAAACAAAGTTTGTATTTGCTTATCAATATCAATATTCCATGATGAATCGTTCAGGATTTTAATCACAAAAGATGCAGTTTTTTGATGATTAATTATTGTCTAATACACTTTTACCTTCTTCGGCAAAGGCTTTAAAATCTTCCATATAAGAATAGGATTGTTTTTTAAAAGCACCAGGCATTAAAAAACCCATTAGTTTCATAAAACCGGCAAATTTAAACTCATTCTTAGATATCCATTTGGTATTTCCGTTAGGAAGTTCTTCAAAATAATTTTCCTGGATATTGTAAACATTCTTGGCGTCAAAAGTAAGGTGCATAGCTTCTGGTAAATCAAGAAGTGTGATGGTTTCTATCATCTCAATTTCTTTTTTTCCCATTTTATATGTTAATTTTGAAGTTGCACCGGTTTTTCCTTTTTCTCCACTTAAATGTTCCATGCTTACAAATCCTTTTTGCCAGTGTTGTATGTTTTCTTCGCTGTCAAATTTTGCAACTACTTCATTACGAGGTAATTTTATCTCAATGTCCAGTGTGTACTCCATGATTTTGTTTTGTCTGTTAGGTTATTTAGTGGATTACAATATACGTAGAACCTAAAAAAATTAAAAGTTAATACTAAGTGAAGACATTGCTTCGTTTGAAAAGTAGCTTGTAAAACATCTTAATATTATTATTTTTGTCCGGTTTAGGGACTTGATCACAACAAATTATGCACAAAAAGTCAGTATTGTTTTTTTTAGGGGTTCTCTTTTTTACTTTGACAACAGCACAACACAAAGAAGAGGTGTTGCTTTCAATAGCCGATTCACCCGTTTACCTTTCTGAATTTAAGAGGATTTATCTTAAAAATATTGATTTGGTAAAAGATGATTCTCAAAAAGATGTGGATGAATATCTTGAATTGTTTGTCAATTATAAGTTAAAACTGAAAGAAGCCAAGGCTCTTGGGCTTGATAAGAAAGAATCTTATATAAAAGAGTTAGAAGGGTATAAAGAACAACTCGCTGCAAATTATCTTACAGATACAAAGGCTTCTGATGCTCTTATAAAAGAAGCGTACAATCGCTCTTTAGAACGGGTAAAAGCAAGACATATCTTAATAATGGTAAAGCCTAATGCTAGTGCAAAGGATACTGCAATTGCTTATCAAAAGATAGTAAACATAAAAGACGAGATTGATAAAGGTGGAGATTTTGAGGTTATTGCCAAAGAATATAGCGAGGATCCATCGGTAGTTAAAAACGGAGGTCAACTAGGTTGGTTCTCTGCATTTAGAATGGTATATCCTTTTGAAAGCGCTGCATATAATACCCAGGTTGGTGCTGTTTCAGATCCTTTTAGGACACAATTTGGATATCATATCCTTCAAGTAGAAGAGCGCGAAAAAAAGTTAGGAGATGTTTCTGTTGCTCATATTATGATTGCAGTTAATGAGAGCCGCACCGAACAGGAGGCAGAAATTAGAATAAAAGAAGTTAAACAACAATTAGATCAAGGGGTTTCTTTTTCTTCTTTAGCAAAACAATACAGTGATGATCCTAGTACGGCCATAGATGGTGGTAAAATAAGACGTTTTGGACAAGGAGCATTGAATTCGGAAAAATTCGAAAAAACAGCATTTGATCTTCAGAAAAAAGGAGAGCTTTCTGCACCAATTAAAACAAAATACGGTTGGCATATTATTAAACTATTAGAAAAACATCCTCCAAAGACCTATGAGGAACAAAAAACAGAACTTACCAACAAGGTAAAAAGAGACAGTAGATCCAAGCTAGTAACAAAATCATTTATTAATTCGCTCAAAAAGAAATATTCAATTTCAAAAAATGAAGAAGGCATTGCTTACTTTAAGAAATTGATATCCAATGAAAACCCAGTAGATGAATTGAATAACTGGAACGGTGAGCAAGATAAAGTACTGTTCAAGATCAAAGAAAAATCATATATATATAAAGACTTTGTGGTTTTTATTCTCCCCGAAATAATGAAGTTTCATCCAAAGAAAGTTGTTCCCTCGTTTATTGATCAAATGTATGATAAATTCGAATCATCTAGTTTGCTTAACTATTATGAAGAACATCTAGAGGAGGATAACCAAGATTACGCCAATATCATTGGTGAATATCGAGATGGGTTACTTCTTTTTGATCTTATGGATACTGAGATATGGAACACTTCAAAAACAGATTCGATAACGCTTAGAAATTTCTATGAAGAGCGAAAAGAGAATTACTATCAAAATGAAACCTATAGGGTTCTAAAAGCTTCTTCGGCAAGAAGAGATATAATTAATAAAGTAAAACAGTTGCTTGAAAAAGGTGAGTCTATTTCAGAAATCAAAAAAGAAGTAAATAAAGGTGATATTGTTTTAGTAATTTTTTCTGAAGAAGAATGGGTTAAAGGAGTCGATGAATTGCCAAAAGGATTTTCTGCAAAAAAATCAGAATTAACAATTACTGAAGAAGATAATTTTGTCACTTTGATTATGGTAAAAGAAATATTACCTTCAAGAATTAGAACCTTCGAAGAAATAAAGGGTGAAATTATAAATGATTTTCAAGAAACCAGAGAGCGTAATTGGCTTTCCGAATTGAGAGAAAAATATCCTGTTAAAGTAAATCAAAAAACACTTAAAAGGGTTAAAAAAGAATTATTAAAATAGATGAGATACTTCACATTTATAATACTATTACCAGCGTTGGTTTCATGCAATAAGTTTGGTAATCAAATGCAAAAAGAAACGGTAGCACGAGTAAATGAAACCTACTTGTATAAGGAAGATATAAAAGATTTGGTGCCAGAAAATACTTCAAAGGAAGATAGCACCAACATTGTTAATAATTATATTAACTCTTGGGCTACGCGACAGTTATTCATTGACCAGGCCAAAAGAAACCTAACCGAAGAGGAGTTAAAAGAATTTGATGAACTCGTAGAGAATTATCAAAGTACGCTCTATATCAATGCCTATAAAAATGCAGTAATTAATAAATCTATTGATATGGAGGTGACAAAAGAAGATTTGGAGTCCTATTATAATCAAAATTTAGAAAATTTTAATCTTAATGAGGAATTAGTAAAAATACGTTACTTACATTTGCCACCAAAATATGGAGATATTGTTGCAACACAGCGACAATTAAATCGTTTTAATGAAGAAGATGTAGATGAACTAACGTTGAAAAAAGAAGAATATGTTGCATATTCTTTAAATGATTCAACTTGGGTTAAATTAGACCAGGTTTTGAATAAAATACCAATTCTAAAAAAACAAGATCGATCAAAGCTCTTAAGAAGTGGTAAGTATATGCAGCTAAGAGATTCTACTGGGGTTTTTATGGTTAAGATAAAGGACGTTCTAAAAAGAAAAGAACAGGCTCCGCTAGAGTATATAAAACCTACCATAAGACAAATTATATTAAATAAAAGAAAGCTAGAGCTGGTAAAGAAAATCGAAAAAGACATTACAAAAGATGCAGTTGAGAACAAACAATTTGAAGTCTATAATTAAAGCCATTATATTTTTCATGGTACTTATAATTGGTGCCGATACAACATTACATGCACAAGAAATTATTGAAGATGTAGAAAACACCAATGTTGTTGTGAAAAATGACACAATAAACAATGTGATAGCAGATTCTTTGCAGGTGGTAAAAGAGCCTGTTAAAGCTCCTTTTCAAAGAGTAAAAATAGATGGTGTCGCTGCTGTAATTGGTGAGAGCGTAATATTGGATAGCGATATTGATATTGCCTATCAACAGTTAATAAGTGAAGGTGTTTCAGCAGGTGATGTTAGTCTTTGCGAATTGGCAGGAAGCTTGTTCGAAAATAAGTTATACGCTCATCATGCAGTACAAGATAGTATAGAGGTAAGAGATGCCGAAGTGAACTCTATGGTTGATCAACAGCTAAACTATATGACCAGAGAATTAGGGACTATAGACAAAGTTCTTAGGTTTTATAAAAAAGATAACGTTCAGGATTTCAGAAAAGAACTTTTTGAGATTAACAAATCGAATAGATTATCAGAACGAATGAGAACAAAAATTATCGATGGGATAGAAATTACTCCAGAAGAAATAAGAGAATTTTTTGATGATATTCCCAAAGATGAAAGACCTCTTTTTGGTACCGAAATTGAATTGGCACAAATTGTAATTGAACCAGAAATTTCTCAAGAAGAAGAGCAGAAGGTAATTGATCGTTTAAACCAGTTTAGAGAAGATATTGTTGAAAGGGGGAGTAGCTTTGCTACCAAGGCCGTTTTGTATTCCCAGGATCCAGGTTCTAAGTCTACAGGTGGTAAGTATACATTGGACCGACAAACGAACTTTGCAAAAGAGTTTAAAGATGTAGCTTTTAGTCTACAAGAAGGAGAAGTTAGTGAGCCTTTCAAAACAGATTTTGGGTGGCATATTGTAAAAGTTGATAAAATACGTGGAGAAGAAATAGATGTAAGGCATATACTCCTTACACCAGAAGTTACAAGAGTAAGCATTGAAAAAGCCAAAAAGCTAATAGACTCTCTACGAACAAGCATCGTTTCTGGGAGTATAGATTTTAAAGAAGCTGCTCGAAAATTTAGCGACGAAAAAGAAACCAAAGAAGACGGTGGGCAATTAATAAACCCTACTACCGGAGATACTCATTTTGAACTTACCAAAATAGACCCTATATTGTATGATCAGGTTTCCAAATTAAAAACAAATGAAGTTTCATTGGTGATTCCTGACCAAGATCGTCAAGGTAAAAGAAAATTTAAGCTCATAACCGTACTTAATAGATATGATGAGCATATTGCAGATTATTCTCAAGACTATCTTAAGATTCAGGAGTTAGCTCTTAGAAAAAAGCAAATAGATGCTATTCGTAAGTGGCAAAATGAAAAAATAATGGATACCTATGTAAAGATTAATGGAGAGTATAGGGATTGTGAGTATAGTGGTAACTGGTTAAAAAAAGAAAAATAGTATGTCAGACGACGTAGCAGCCGTAGAAAAACTAGTAAAAAAACATTCCGAACTCAAAAAAGAAATTGCCAAAATAATTATTGGGCAAGAAAAAGTTATCGATCAGATACTTATCTCTATTTTTTCTGGAGGCCATGCGTTGTTAATTGGTGTTCCTGGGTTGGCCAAAACGTTAATGGTTAATACTATTTCACAAGCACTTGGCTTAGACTTCAAACGAATTCAATTTACTCCTGATCTTATGCCAAGTGATATCCTGGGGAGTGAGATTCTTGATGAATCCAGACATTTTAAGTTTATTAAAGGTCCCGTATTTTCAAATATCATTTTGGCAGATGAGATTAACCGTACACCTCCCAAAACCCAGGCTGCTTTACTTGAAGCAATGCAAGAAAGAGCAGTTACAGTAGCAGGACATCATTATAAATTGGATTTACCGTATTTCGTTCTCGCTACACAAAACCCAATAGAACAAGAAGGTACATATCCATTACCAGAGGCACAACTTGATAGATTCATGTTTGCCATAGAATTGAAATACCCTAGCTTTCAAGAAGAAGTTGAAGTGGTGAAAAGTACAACGGGCGATACAACTCAAAAAGTTAATCCGTTATTTACAGCGCAGGAAATTATAGATTTTCAGCATCTTATTAGACGAATACCTGTAGCCGATAATGTGATAGAGTATGCTGTTAGTATGGTAGGGAAAACAAGGCCAAACGGTGATACAGCTACAGAATTAGTGAAAAACTATATTGATTGGGGAGCCGGACCAAGAGCTTCTCAAAACTTAATTCTGGCAGCCAAGGCTAATGCGGCTATCAAAGGGAAATTCTCTCCAGATATAGAAGATGTTCAGTCTGTTGCTACAGGAATCTTAAGACACCGTATCATCAAAAATTATAAGGCGGAAGCAGAAGGAGTAAGTGTAGAAGAAGTAATCAACAGCCTGTTTTAGTTTGAAATACTAAAAAAATCATTAATTCTTATTTACCGTTAAACCCTTTTTCTTTTTCATAGTCTAATTAGATGAATAACAATAATTATTTATTTAATAAAGACATATTATATGAAAAGTATTTTGGTCGCCATGGCAATGATCATTTCAATGACATTCTCATTATCTGCGCAAACTGGCGAAGCGCATTCGAAAAATAAAGGATTAAAAAAAGAGTTTTATCAGAGCCTTTCTGAAGATCAAAAAGCCGAACTGGATGATTTGAGACAAGTAAAGAAGAATCATAAATCTGATATGGAAGCTACCTTCACCGAAGATCAACTAGCAATAATAAATGATGAGAGCCTCTCAAAAAGAGAACGAAGAAAAGCTTTAATGCCAACATTAAGCGAGGAGCAAAGAGAGATGAGAAAAAATCATAAAGAATTAATGAAGGCTAAAAACGAAGAATTTAAATCCAAGCTTACGGATGCGCAGCTCGAAGAATATGAAGGGCTAAGAAAAAAACAAAAACATGGCAAAAAAGGGAAAAGAGGTAAAAGAGATCATTAATATGTAAGTAGATATTGATTTAAGAAAAAAGTGAAGTAACAACTTCACTTTTGTTTTTTTGAACAATATTTGATGTTTTTTTGTCAAATTCTTATGATTTGCTATAACGTTTTCGTAGTTCGAAATCCTAAGGCCGCATTTTCTTATATGTTTTTTTATTGATTTTATAGAATTTACAAATCTAATTTATCGATTTACAGAAATGAAGGGGCTAATTTTTTGAAAAATGCAAAAACATCCGAATAAGACTATTCATTTAATAAAATCCTTTAAAATTCGTATTTTCGCAGGGCTCGAAAAGCCCCGAAATTTATAGTTAACATTGAAAGAATTCTATTATTTAGTATATGAACAATTATAACGATTACATCAAGGAGATCGAAGAAAGAAAATCTCAAGGGTTACACCCCAAACCAATTGATGGAGCCAAGTTATTAAGCGAAATTATTTCGCAAATCAAAGATAAGGATAACGCACATAGAAAAGATTCTCTTAACTTTTTTATTTATAACACTTTACCTGGTACAACAAGTGCAGCTGGGGTAAAAGCTAAATTTTTAAAAGAAATTATTCTTGGTGAATCTATTGTTGAAGAGATTTCACCTGCTTTTGCATTTGAGCAATTATCTCATATGAAAGGAGGTCCTTCAATAGAAGTGTTATTAGATTTAGCTTTAGGGAATGATGAAGATATTTCTCAAGAAGCAGCAAAAGTTTTGAAATCTCAGGTTTTTCTTTACGAAGCAGATACAGAACGTTTAGAAAAAGCTTATAAAACGGGAAGTACTATAGCCAAGGATATTATTGAAAGCTACGCCAAAGCGGAGTTCTTCACGAAACTACCAGAGATTGATGAAGAGATTGAGGTGGTAACTTATATTGCCGGTGTAGGTGATATTTCAACAGATTTACTTTCTCCAGGTGCCGATGCTCACTCAAGATCAGATCGTGAATTGCATGGCCAGTGTATCTTTGAGCACAACAAAGAAATGCAAAAAGAAGTTTTGACTTTAAAAGAACAGCACCCAGATAAACGTATCATGTTAATTGCCGAAAAAGGAACAATGGGTGTTGGATCTTCAAGAATGTCTGGGGTAAACAATGTAGCTTTATGGACAGGTATTTCTTCTAGTCCCTATGTGCCATTTATTAATATTGCTCCTGTAATTGCGGGTACAAATGGAATTGCACCAATTTTCTTAACTACCGTTGGTGTAACAGGCGGTATAGGTATCGATCTTAAAAACTGGGTAAAGCAAAAAGATGCCGATGGGAATACGATTGTTGACGAAGATGGAGAACCAGTTTTAAAGCAAGAATATTCTGTAGATACAGGAACTGTACTTACTATTAATACAAAGACAAAGAAGTTATATAACGGAGACAAAGAATTAAAAGATATTTCGGCAGCATTAACTCCTCAAAAAATGGAGTTTATTAGAGCAGGTGGTTCTTATGCGGTTGTTTTCGGTAAAAAATTACAAACATTTGCTGCTAAAACTTTAGGAATAGAGGTTCCTCAGGTATATGCCGCTTCAAAAGAGATTTCTATTGAAGGACAAGGTTTGACAGCAGTAGAAAAAATCTTCAATGAAAATGCAGTAGGAACTACACCTGGTAAAACCTTGCATGCTGGTTCTAATGTACGTGTTGAAGTAAATATAGTAGGTTCTCAAGATACAACGGGATTAATGACTTCGCAAGAGTTAGAAATGATGGCAGCTACTGTTGTTTCCCCAATCGTTGACGCAGGTTATCAATCAGGATGCCATACTGCTTCTGTATGGGATGATAAGTCAAAGGCCAACATTCCTAGATTAATGAAGTTTATGAATGACTTCGGGTTGATTACAGCTCGAGATCCTAAAGGAGTGTACCATGCAATGACTGATGTAATTCACAAAGTTCTAAATGATATTACAATTGACGATTGGGCTATCATTATTGGTGGAGACTCTCATACACGCATGTCAAAAGGTGTTGCTTTTGGAGCAGATTCGGGAACAGTTGCCTTGGCTTTGGCTACAGGTGAGGCTACGATGCCAATCCCACAATCTGTAAAAGTAACTTTTAAAGGAGACATGAAAAGTTATATGGACTTCCGTGATGTAGTTCATGCAACACAACAACAAATGCTAAAGCAATTTGGTGGTGAAAACGTGTTTCAAGGAAGAATCATTGAGGTACACATAGGTACATTAACTTCAGATCAAGCTTTTACATTTACAGATTGGACTGCAGAGATGAAAGCGAAAGCTTCGATCTGTATTTCAGAGGATGAAACTCTAATCGAATCATTGGAAATTGCTAGAAATCGTATCCAAATCATGATTGAAAAAGGAATGGATAACGAAAAGCAAATGCTACAAGGTTTAGTAGATAAAGCAAATGCTAGAATTCAGGAGGTAAAGACCGGTGTTAAACCAGCCTTAAAACCTGATGCCGATGCAAAATATTATGCCGAGGTTGTTATTGATTTAGATGAGATAGCAGAGCCAATGATTGCTGATCCGGATGTGAATAACGAAGATGTTTCCAAACGTTATACACACGATACCATAAGGCCATTATCTTATTATGGAGGTACTAAAAAAGTAGACTTAGGATTTGTAGGGTCATGTATGGTACATAAAGGAGATATGAAAATTTTAGCTCAAATGTTAAAGAACATTGAATCGCAAGAGGGTAAAGTAGAATTTAATGCTCCTCTAGTTGTGGCTCCACCAACTTACAACATTGTAGATGAGTTAAAAGAAGAAGGAGATTGGGAAGTGCTGCAAAAGTATTCAGGATTTGAGTTTGATGATAATGCACCAAAGGGTCTAGCACGAACTAAATATGAAAACATGTTATATTTAGAGCGTCCAGGGTGTAACTTGTGTATGGGGAACCAGGAAAAAGCTGAGCCAGGAGATACGGTAATGGCTACTTCGACTCGTTTATTCCAGGGAAGAGTAGTAAAAGACTCTGGTGAGAAAAAAGGAGAATCCTTATTGTCTTCTACTCCGGTAGTAGTATTATCTACAATTTTAGGTAGAACTCCTACCATAGAAGAATATGAAGCTGCTGTTGATGGTATTGTATTAACAAAATTCAAACCCTCTCAAAAACAGCTAGTTATATAATCAAAGATGTATTATGATAACTTAAAAGCCTTGGTATAGCTAATACTAAGGCTTTTTTTGTAGTTGTAATTAGAGGTATTTCAGTTTTCTTAGTCATGGTATATTTCGTATCTTAGAATACTAAAAATAAAATAACTGTAAAATATATAAAAGTCCTATGGCATTCGATATTGAAATGATAAAAAAGGTCTACAGTCAAGTGGCAGATCGTGTTAATGCAGCACGTAAAGTTACAGGTAAGCCTTTAACCCTAGCAGAGAAAATTTTATATTCCCACCTTTGGGATGGTAAGGCAGAAACAGCTTTCGTAAGAGGAAAAGATTATGTTGATTTTGCTCCTGACCGAATAGCATGTCAGGATGCAACAGCACAAATGGCGCTATTACAATTTATGCAAGCTGGAAAAAACAAAGTTGCTGTGCCTACTACGGTACATTGTGATCATTTAATTCAAGCAAAAGTTGGTGCAGATAAAGATTTGCAATCTGCTTTAAACACTAGTAGTGAGGTGTTTAATTTCTTAGAATCGGTTTCAAACAAATACGGAATTGGATTCTGGAAACCAGGAGCTGGTATTATTCATCAAGTAGTTTTAGAAAATTATGCATTTCCGGGAGGAATGATGATCGGTACCGATTCGCATACGGTTAATGCAGGAGGTCTGGGAATGGTTGCAATAGGAGTTGGTGGCGCTGATGCTGTAGATGTAATGGCAGGAATGCCTTGGGAATTGAAGTTTCCAAAATTAATAGGAGTTAGGCTAACGGGTAAATTATCAGGTTGGACGGCCCCAAAAGATGTGATTTTAAAAGTAGCAGAAATCCTTACAGTAAAAGGAGGGACCGGAGCTATTGTAGAATATTTCGGCCCAGGTGCAACAGCAATGTCTTGTACAGGTAAAGGTACAATTTGTAATATGGGTGCAGAGATTGGTGCTACAACTTCTACCTTCGGTTATGACGAATCTATGGAACGCTATTTACGTGCCACAGATCGAGCTGAAGTAGCTGATGCGGCCAATGCAGTAAAAGAACATCTTACAGGAGATGCAGAAGTATATACTAATCCAGAACAGTATTTTGATCAGGTAATTGATATTAATTTATCTGAATTAGGACCATTATTGAATGGACCATTTACTCCAGATTTATCTACAGAGGTTGGTGCTACAATGACAGAAAAAGCCAAAGCCAACGATTGGCCAATTGTTGTAGAATGGGGATTAATAGGGTCTTGTACCAATTCTTCTTATGAGGATTTATCCAGAGCTTCTTCGATTGCGCAACAAGCGATTGACAAAGGCTTAAAAATGAAGGCAGAGTTAGGTATCAATCCTGGTTCTGAGCAAGTGCGTTTTACAGCTGAAAGAGATGGCCTTCTGGATATTTTTGAAAAATTAGATGCAAAAATATTTACCAATGCTTGTGGTCCTTGTATAGGACAATGGGCTAGGTATAGCGATCCAAAAAATGCACCAAAAAATAGTATTGTTCATTCTTTTAATAGAAACTTTGCCAAGCGTGCAGATGGTAACCCTAATACACATGCTTTTGTTGCCTCACCAGAATTAACCGCCGCAATTGCTGTTGCTGGAAGATTAGATTTTAATCCAATAACAGATAAATTAATTAATGAAGAAGGCCAGGAAGTAATGTTTGATGAGCCTACAGGTTGGGAATTACCGCCAAAAGGTTTTCAGGTTGAAGATGCTGGGTATCTTGCCCCGGTAGAAGACGGTTCTAAAGTTGAGGTTGTTGTGGATCCTAATTCAGAACGTTTAGAATTGCTCACACCTTTTGAACCAATTGGGGATGAAATTAAAGGTGCCAAGTTATTGATTAAGGCTTTTGGTAAATGTACTACCGATCATATTTCTATGGCAGGTCCTTGGTTGAGATACAGAGGACATTTGGATAATATTTCTAATAACTGTTTGATAGGAGCAGTAAACGCTTATAACAAGAAAACAAACTTTGTAAAGAATCAATTAAATGGTGAATACGACGGAGTACCAAATGTACAAAGAGTATATAAAGCTGAAGGCGTGCCTACCATAGTAGTTGGCGATCATAATTATGGAGAAGGATCTTCTCGTGAACATGCAGCTATGGAGCCAAGACACTTAGGTGTTGTGGCGGTTATTGTAAAGTCATTTGCGCGAATCCACGAAACGAACTTGAAGAAACAAGGAATGTTGGGATTGACTTTTGATAATGAGAATGATTATGACCTAATACAAGAAGATGATACGTTCAACTTCTTGGATCTTGATCAATTTGCGCCAAATAAACAGCTTACCCTGGAGATTGTACATACAGATGGTTCGAAAGATACAATCAAACTAAATCACACGTATAATGATTCTCAAATCGAGTGGTTTAAAGAAGGATCTGCTTTAAATCTAATTAAAAAGCAAAACGCTTAATAGATATTAAACTTATTTCATACCAAAAACTCCCAGACTTAAAACATTGGGAGTTTTTTTATATGGTGAATGTAAGGTTCGTTAATGTTTTACGACACAAAAATTAACTAACATCTAAACACAATCATCATGAGTGCTATCTGGTTCTTTGAGGATGCAAATCTCTTTAAGGTATTGTGTCCTCATAAATTCAAAAAATATAAAAAAGATCATGATTTTGATGCGTATCGAAAAAATGATTATATCTATTTTGAAGAAGACTCTGCCAACAAGGTTTACTTGATCGAAAAAGGAAAGGTGAAAATAGGATATTACTCCGAAGAAGGGCAAGAGGTTATTAAGGCGATACTTACCAGAGGGGAAATTTTTGGAGAAAAAGCAATACTAGGAGAAAACAAAAGAACAGAATTTGCACAGTCATTGGATAATACTACTTCTATCTGTCCTATTGGTGTAGAAACAATGCATAGTCTAATGAGAGATAATCAATCTTTCAGCCTTAAAATTTATAAGTTTATAGGATTACGTTTTAGAAAACTAGAACGAAGATTGCAATTATTACTTTTTAAAGATACCAAAACAAGATTACTGGAGTTTTTTGACGAACTTAAAGAGGATTATGGACATTGTTGCCCACACACAGGCGATATGGTTATCGAGCATCCCTATACCCAAAAAGATATAGCAAACCTAATAGGTACATCTAGACCTACCCTAAATATAATAATGAACGAGCTTAAGGGGTCTAATATCATTGACTTTAATAGAAAAGAAATTCGCTTAAAAAATGTTGCTTAGTGTTAGGTAGCTAACATTTAAAAAAAATCATTGTCAATACCTTTATCATCTAATAATCATAAAAAGCAAAAGCAATGTTTAAAAAATTAGTTGTAGGGGTCTTAGCAATAGGTTTTATTGCAGTCTCCTGTAGTGATGATGATGATAACATAACAACCGCAAATGCGGGAACAATATCCGGAGGACCTTTCAGTTTTGATGTTGATGGTGAACCTGATATGGTAAGTGGAATCACATTGGATGCAACAGATGCCGTTGGTGAAGGTAGAACATGGATTATTACTGATGATCAGGGAAATATTCTTGGATTACCTCCAACACTAGAAGCGGTTGAAGGTGTCGATTTTGATGAAGCAGGAGCGGGAACTTGTCTAATTTGGTATGCACGCTATAATGGTACTATAACAGGATTGGAAATGGGAATGAATGCCAATAATGTAACCGGGGATTTTGATCTTTCAAACTCATTAGAAGTAATTCGTAATCAAGTTGTAAATGCAGGTAGAATATCGGGCGGGCCATTTGAGTTTTCTGTAGCCGATGGAGAGGCCGATATGGTGAGCGGTATTACGTTGGACGATACAAATGCCTTTGGAGATAATAGTACTTGGGTAATTACTGATGATCAGGGAAATATTTTAGGATTACCTCCAACACTTGAAGCTGTAGAAGGTGTAGATTTTGATGGAGCCGGAGATGGTACTTGTTTAATCTGGTATGCGCGTTATAACGGTACAATTACTGGATTAGAAATGGGTATGAATGCAAATGATGTAACGGGTGAATTTGATCTCTCAAATGCCATTGAAGTGGTGCGTAATCAAGTTGCCAATGCTGGAGCGATTTCTGGGGGGCCTTTTACTTTTGATGTAGGAGACGGAATGCCAGATATGGCTTCGGGAATTACATTGGATTCAACTGATGCCTTTGGAGAAAATAGCACCTGGATTATCACAGATGACCAAGGAATGATTTTGGGATTACCAGCAACACTCGAAGCTGTCCAAGGTGTAGATTTTGACGATGCGGGAGATGGTGTCTGTTTAATTTGGTATGCTCGCTATAATGGTACAGTTACTGGATTAGAAGATGGGATGAATGCAAATGATGTTACAGGCGACTTTGCGCTATCCAATGCTATTGAAGTAGTTCGTAATCAAGTGGCAAATGCAGGGACAATTTCTGGAGGACCTTTTACTTTTGATGTCGGAGATGGTACGCCGGATATGGTTTCTGGGATTATGTTGGACTCAACCAATGCCTTTGGAGAAAATAGTACTTGGATTATCACCGATGATCAAGGAATGATTTTAGGGTTGCCAGCGACACTTGAAATGGTAGAAGCGAATGATTTTGATGGTGTCGGAACAGGAGTTTGTTTAATTTGGTATGCTCGTTACAATGGTACAGTTACCGGATTGATGGCTGGTATGAATGCTAATAATGTTACCGGAGATTTCGCCCTTTCAAATTCTATACAAGTAACTCGAAATTAAAATTCTCAACAAATTTATTCATTCGAACTCAATGATTTTCCTCTCTTTGAGAACACAATCAACTTAGTTCGTTGTTTTTTTGTTAGTTTTAAAGCGCAACCCTTGGTTGCGCTTTATTAATTTATAGATTTGTCAAAAAAATAAACTTGAGTTTAATTACGAATAAATGAAATTCAATAAAAAAAATATATCGAACCTGATTTTTGTAATCCTATTGGTGTTATTTTTTATTCCAAATACAAGAGGAATGATGCAAATATTCTTAACTAGAATCTTTTCATTTAGTCCTGAAATAACTACCGTAGAAGAAAGGCAAAAGGTAGCTTCATATGACTGGAAACTGCATGGTGTTAATACAGAATCAATGAATTTTGATACAGCAAAAGGTAAGGTAGTTTTGCTTAACTATTGGGCAACTTGGTGTCCACCATGTATTGCAGAAATGCCTTCATTGCAAAAATTGTATAATGATTATAAAGATAAGGTTGTATTTGTGTTTTTAACTGAAGATGATGACCCTGAACTAAATAAATTCATGGAAGATAAAAATTACAACTATCCCATATATAGATCATTGTCTGCACACCCTCAGCCATTTACGCATAAGCCTATTCCAGGAACATATGTTTTGGATAAAAGTGGCAATATTGTTGTTTACAAAAGAGGTGCCGCCAATTGGAATAGTTCTAAAGTAAGAGAAACACTTGATAATTTGCTCGCTGAATAAGTAAAAATTAGTTCTTGAAATACTTAAAAGGAACCACCAGCATACCAAAGCATTCTCCTTTCTCCTTTCCAAGATTTTTATGGTGTATTTTGTGTGCTCTTCTTACCCCTTTGGCATACCAATTATTAGCATTTCTGAACAATTTGAACCGCTGATGGATAAAGATATCATGAACAATAAAATAGGCAATACCATATGCTAATATACCAAGACCAATTGGGATACCTACCCAAAATGTATTTGGGTTGTGAAACAAAATACAAGACATGCTTACGATTGCATAGAATACAAAGAAAAAATCATTACGTTCCCACCAGCTGTTATGATCTTTATGATGATGATCTTTGTGCAAAGACCATAAAAAACCATGCATCACATACTTATGAGTAAACCAAGCCATAAATTCCATAATCGAAAATGCAGCAAAGAATGTCAAGATTTGAATAAATAACTTCACAGGAAAAATTTTATACAAAAATACGGTTAAATTAAGTTTAATCGATAATCAAAATACGATTTTGCCAATAATCCAAATTTTTGATAATTAGGAACTCGAATACGAGTATTTTTTATTTCCAAAGATGGGGTTTTTTTTAGCTTATTTAGAAGCTTTTTATAATATATGAATGCGGTATAGACACCAAATTTGGCTTCAACAGGAAGTTTTAAAATACCTGTGAGTCCTTTATCGAAATCTTCTTCGATTTCTTTTATGATTCTTAATTTCGAATCTTCGTCAAGCTGTCTTAAGTCTGTATTTGGAAAATAGGTACGGTTTAAGTCTTCATAATCTGCTTTAAGATCTCTTAAGAAATTAACTTTTTGAAAGGCCGATCCAAGATGCATGGCACTATCTTTTAATTCATTATATCTAGTTTCATCGCCTTTTACAAATACCTTTAAGCACATTAATCCAACTACATCTGCAGAACCATATATATATTCTTTATATTCTTCATCAGTTAAATAATTGGTTTTATAAAGATCCAAACGCATACTTTTCATAAATGCCTCGTACAATTCTGATTGGATATTATACTTATGAACCGTTTGTTGAAAGGAATTAAGTATAGGGTTAAGACTAATCTTGTTTTTAATGGCTTTATACATTTCCTCTTCAAAATCATTAAAAAGTTTCTCCTTATCATAATCGTGAAATGTATCAACGATTTCATCAGCAAATCTTACAAAACCATATATGTTATAAATATCTTGACGTATAGATTCTGATAGCATTTTGGATGCTAACGAAAAGGATGTGCTATAAGAATTGGTAACAATTTTACTACAATTATAGGATACAGTATCAAAGATAGCCTTCATAAAATAGGGTTTTAGAATTTATTGCGTTTGTTGTTGGTTGGTTATGTGGTAACGAGTTTTAATTCTTTTGATTTATTAAATTGAGCATCAATCAATCCGGCAACCAGTTTTCCAGAAATTAATGATGGTGGTACGCCTGGTCCCGGAACTGTAAGTTGTCCTGTAAAAAATAAATTTTGAACCTTTTTACTTTTCAACTTGGGTCTAAGAAATGCAGTTTGGAGCAATGTATTTGCCATTCCGTAGGCATTTCCTTTATATGAATTATATTCTTTAATAAAGTCTTTAACACAAAAGGACTCTTTAAAGATAATATTATTTTTAACATTTTGACCCGTAATGTTCTCAAAACGAGTTATGATTTTATCAAAATAGATTTCTCGTAATTGATCGGTGTCTTCAATTCCTGGAGCAAGTGGAATAAGGAAAAAACCATTTTCACACCCTTCTGGAGCAGTTGAAGAATCTGTTAACGAAGTGAAATTTGCATAAAAAAGTGGATCCTCTGGCCACTTGGGATTATCATAAATATCTTGAGCATGCGCATCAAAATCGGTGTCAAAAAACAGATTATGATGATTGATGTTTTTTAGCTTTTTACTAAAACCTACATAAAATAGGAGGGATGATGGAGCAAAAGTTTTGTTTTCCCAGTATTTTTCAGAGTATTGACGATATTGAGGGGCTAACAAAGTTTCTCCATGATGATAATCGGCTCCGCACAAAATAATATCTGCACTAATTTCTTCAGAATTGACAATAATACCTGTTGTTATTCCTTTTTCAACATTAATCTTTTCGACAACGGCATTGGTATGAATAGTAACGCCTATAGATTTAGCCAATTCTTCCATCCCTTGTATTACTCTATACATACCACCTTTTGGATGCCAGGTTCCTAGTCCAAAATCTGCATAATTCATAAAACTGTAGAAAGCAGGGGTGTTACTAGGTTTGGCTCCCAAAAACAAAACAGGGAACTCAAGTATTTTAATTAGTTTTTCGTTCTTGAATTCTTTTTTTACCTCACGAGAAATGGTGCTGAAAAATTGACCTAAGCGTTGTATGGTCTCTTTGGTAATCAATTCTAATGGAGAAACACCAGGTCGATAAACCAGGTTTTTAATAGCTATATCATAATTGTCACGTGCCGTTTTGATAAACTTTTTAAGTTTTAATGAACTTCCGCTTTCTTCTGCTTCAAAAGCCTCATAAATCTTTTCAAGAGTGTCTTCAATTTTAATATACTCCTTGTTCTTAAAAAATACTTTGTAGGCTGGATTAAGCTTTTCCAGCCTATAGAAATCGGATGCTGATTTTCCGAAATCATTAAAAAAACTTTCAAAAACGTCGGGCATCCAATACCAGGATGGACCTATATCAAAAGTAAATCCTTCACGAAGTAATTGTCTAGCTCTACCACCAACAGTTGTATTTTTTTCATATATGTTTACATCATACCCTAACTGAGCTAGATAACAAGATGCAGAAAGCGAGGAAAAACCTGAGCCAATAATTGCTATTTTTTTTGACATAATTTGACTTAGAAAGTTTACAAATCAGAGATTAGTGTACTTATAGAATCAAAATAACGATGATTTGAAGCACTAGTTTTAGAAATATGCATGATTTGCTTACCGAGCATCCAAAATTCACTTGTTCTTTCAGAACAGACGATTTTGTTAAAATCTTCTACATATTTTAGGATGTTGTCTTTCTCGGGTTTTATAGTAAAATAAGATACGAATACCGTGCGATCATGAAAAGAAAGCATTGTGGGTAAGCTATCAAGAGGGATGCTTGGTCCTAAATAAATAGCTCTATATCCATGCAATAAGATTTCATAATTAACATATAGCAAACCCAATTCGTGTATCTCATTTTCTGGTAAGAATAATACAAATGCCTTGTCTTTTTTTGTGGGTTTTGAGTATTGTAGTTTCTCTATATTGAGAAGTAGTTTTTGTTTAATTAAATTAGTAATAAAATGCTCATGAGCCGGATTAATAGTGTCTGTTTGCCAAAGTAAACCTATCTCTTTAAGTAAAGGAATAAATACATCGGTAAATATTTGTCTAAAATTTCTTTTTTGCTCCAACTGTTCATAGGTTCCCAAAAATAACTCCAAATCATAATTCAGCATGGCGATCTTAAATGAGTTAATCGCCTGACTTTTGGTACTGTTATCAGAAACAATACTCCTTACATATTCATTTATTTCTTGTTCATTGAGTTTCGAAATTCTGGATATTTTATAACCGCTATTTACTAAATAAGTAACATTAAGCAATTTTTGAAGATTCTTTAAATTATATGTTCTTATGTTTGTGGTGGTTCGGTTAGGGGTAAGCAAATTGTATCTTTTTTCCCATATCCTTATGGTATGAGCCTTTACCCCGCATAGGTTTTCGAGATCTTTTATGCTGAATGTTTGTTTAATATTGTTCACTTTTTGTTGAAAATTGTTAAACAAAATTAGTTAAAAGAATTTACATATTTTTTCAATATTTGTTAAAATACTTGTTTTTTTTGTTAAAAAACCTGGATTTTGGATTAAAAGCATAAAAAACTTATGCGTCAAGGGAATAGGTTTTTTTATATAAAGAGCATTTCTTACTTCCTGAAAACGAATGTTTTTCACAGAAAGAAACAATCTGCTGTTTGTGAAAAACATGTCAGAATTTCTGCTAGTATGAACCGAAATAAAGTGATCATGGGATATACATTAATGTTGAACTTTCCTTTGTTGTTTTATGTACTTTCTAATAGCTGGTTGTACTTCGTCCTTGTATTTTTCCATTTGTTTTTTGGAAAGAACTTTTTCCAATTCTTCATTTTTTAAGTTATTATTTTTTCTTATGCTTTTCATTCTACCAAAAAAATTACTTTCTTTTAGCAGGATCTGAGTAATTGTTTGAGCATATTTTTGGTTGATAGCTTTTATGCTATCAACCTGCTTGTCCTGGAGATCTAATGTTGCAATCATGGTTTTGGTTTGGTAAGCTGCAATTTGGCTTGGATCTGCTTCTTTCTGCGCTTTTGTATTTATTGCTACTGCAAAGATTACAATCATGGTTAATGTAATTCTTGTATTGATCATAACTACTTTTGTTAATTAAACTTGATTTTTCTGAACCATATGTCTTTGAGACTTAGGTTGATATTAATCAGATTGAAATTTTCTTCGATTAGGATGCCTTCTACAGCTCCTCTTTGACCATTAGTGAATGAGATGTTTAACATGGATGTCCCTCTTCTGTTTATTGGCAATCCTATTCCAGCAGAAAAGCTATAATTATCAATTACTTTATTATTTACTTTTAAATATCCCGAATCATAATTTAGGCCTGCTCGAAATTCAATGTTTTGCCAATACTTAAGTCCTCTTTCTCGAGCTCGATACTGTGCTCCCAAGCTTATTAATGACTGATCAATAAATCTTCCTATATCGTCTCTTTGATTAGTAAAACTCCAGAAGTTTCTTTTGTAATCAGCATTAAAAGTAAATCCATTTATAGGTTTAGAACTTACTCCAAACCCTATTTCCAATGGTAATTTGAAGTTTGATATGTTTAAGTTTTCTTCGTCTTCAACAATAACTCCAACAAAGTCAAGGCTTTTATTTACAAATCGATCTTGGGTGCCATTTAAAGATGTTGGGAAATCGGTAGTAAGACCAATAGAATATTTGTTGTTCATATCAAATTGAAATCCAAAACCAAATCTAAATCCTCTATAATAATTTTCTTCTTCTATAGTGAGGAATGAAGTATTGATTAGAACGCTTTCGGTTTCTCTGATAGATCCAAACAAATAAGAAGCACTTACTCCAACTCTAAAATTATCGAATAAACGGTACCCATAATTTAATTTAAAATCATTTAGACCACCTGACCCTGTAACATTGCTTATAAAACTATCTTGGGATCCTTCAACATTACTTTCTATGCCAATAAGAGAATACCCTACATCGGTAAAAGGGACTATTGATAATCCAACTCCCGATCTTTCGTTTAAGCTGAATGCCATGGCAAGATTTGAAAAATTTGCAGAAAGTCGTAGCTCATCTTTACTGCTATTTTCAATTGTATTTAATTCCCCCAAAAAACCGATGTCTAATAAAAAGCTTTTCTCTGAAATAGCTGAAAAAGTAGCCGGATTATAATTGTTGATCATATTTGGATCATTAAGAGCAATACCGCTTCTTCCCAAACCACTGTTCTTACCGATGTTAGAATTTGACTGAACTCCTAAACCAAATAGAGAGTAAGGAGATCCTGTAAGATTATTGGTTTGTGAATAGATGCCTCCGGTAAATAGAAGAATCAACATAATTGCACTAAAGTTATTCTTCTTCATCGTAGATAGCATATGTAATAATTAGTTTAGCTGCAAAATCGTTGCTGTTTTCTCCTTCGAGCACAATTCGATCTACTGTGTTGTTAAAGTCTAAAGGGAATAAAATGATAGCATTATCTATCTCGGGAGCTTCAGATAATTCATTTTCTAAATGAACGCCAACTTCTACTTCATAAGTAATTTCATTGAACTCCCTGTCGTTTTCATTTATATTAGCGAAAACTTCCCCTGCACCATTAAATAATTGGCTTCCAATAATGTTATTTTGATCAGAGTTGTTTACAGAAAGCGAGTCTTTTATGGGTAAAAAATCGGTAAAAGTACTTGGAGGGGGTTTTATTTTTAAGGTGGCGTCCAAAATTGTTCCCGTTCCGGGAATCTCTGATATTTTCTTGATTGTTGGAAATTGTATCCGGGTAACCATTCCCACTCCTGCTTGAATATAACTTCTGTTATTAGCTTCATCTGAAGGAAGATTTATTTCTTGATCTGTAAGCGCATTAAAAAAAGTACCTTCTGTATTACTTTGAATATTGTTAAAATAAGTTGGAAAAGAAGGAGTAGAGTTGATGACCAGGTCAAATGTCTGTTCATTGTCTTCAAATTCTCCACGAATCGTATAAAAGAAACGTAAATAACTTTGTGTACCATCGACAGAAAAACCTATAATAGAAGAATCATCTGTGTTGCCTGGCTGCAGTGCAAAACCTTTTAGTTCATTGCGTACTTCATTTTCATCATTTACATCTCCTTTTTGAATTTTATCAAATAATTCTTGCCCCACTACGATTGGTATCGGGATATATAATGAATCTTCATCGGTGGGTTCTGGAAGGAAATTTATTGTTGAGATCGGTATTTCGTCAAAGGCGATAGAACTTGTGTTAAAAAAAGCATCTTCATTTGGTCTTACTTCATCTTTTAATAGATGTACATTTATAGAAGACGTCTTCGTCGTGTCGCTGTACGAATATCCGTCGTAGTTTAAAATTAATGCTATGCTGTCCAACTCTGCATCGTCGTCAATAGAATAGTTGGTGGGTAATAATTCCATGTAACTTTCAGATCTTGTTATTCCAAATATGGAGTCTCTATATTGTCCTATCAAAATGCGATTGGAAGATGAGGTAATAATGCTGTCAAATTTGTATGTAGATAGCTCTACCGTAAAAGTATCTATAGAGATGATCCTTACATTAGAATTGGTAAAGTCTTGACCTACTTCAAGAGTAGGGATGTCTTCTCTTTCAGAACAGGAAACTACAAAAAGAAATAAACAAAAAAGGAAAAGAAAAGATTTCATAGGCGCCCACTAATTTTTATACAAAAAAAGATCAGATGCCTACGCTATGAAATTAAATTATACTTATAATCAAATTACATAGACCAATCATTACTTTTTATCTATAAGAAGGGTATCACGAAATTGATAGACAGAAAAAACTATTTTGTCGATAGACTTTTTATTCCTGTATATCTTTTTTTTTAAGGCAAACAAGGTTAAATACTTTTACGAAAAAATAGCAAATGCAACGTCATTTTAATTTTATTATTTTGGTATTTGGAACGGTAAATATTATATGGAGTCAAAACCCAAATAATGAACTCGCAGGGTTTGAATATATCACAGTACCAGATTTGGGCGATGCAAGTGTCGAAAAATACAGCCTTAGTTTTAATTTGGGTAAGAAATTCAAAAAAAGAGCGGTTTTAGGATTGGGAATTTTCTATGATTATCATGAATTTACGTATACCAATGCTTCATTAAACTTTGATACCGGGCCATATGTGGACTTTCACACAATAAAAACCAAGTTGTTTTTTAAATATTTTATTGATACATCTTGGTCTGCTAATGTGATGTTTGCTCCTTTGTTATCTTCTAATTTTGAAGAAAGTATAAGTAGCGAAGATGTAATATTAAGTTCTGCGATAACCTTATCAAAAAGTTGGAAGACTAAAGCTGGTTCTGCATTGCTTACTTTTGGAGTCGGATACGGACCTGCTTTTGGAAAACCACAATTGATACCGGTAGTTTCGTTTAAAAGTAAGATTGACGAAACATGGAGCTATTCCCTTGGGTCTCCAAAAACTACCATCAATTATAGAATTAACCCACGACATAGCGTTTCGGCAGTAGTAGGTTTTAACGGGTTGTTTGGGAATGTCTCTTCAACAACAAATATTCCTGAGATTGGTCTTATTGATAACACCAAATTACAATATAATTCTTTGGATACGGGTATCAATTATCTGTACCGTATACAACCTAACTGGACTACAATAGTTAAACTTGGGTATTCTCCATGGAATCAACTTAAAATTCTGGATAATGAAAATAATGAAATATATGATTTTGAGCCTAACGGTTCTGTATTTATATCTATGGGATTAAAGTATAATTTAAACAAATAAATAATGAAGATGAATAGTAAAATAAAGCAATGCTCATTAGCTAAAATGAAAGTACTTTTTGGGTTTTTTGTTGTAATCTTTGGTATAAGTTGTTCTGGCGACGACGACGACGATGATAAATTGGGGAATTGGGTGGATAGCTCTGTTTTTGATGGAACTCCTAGAAGCAGTGCAGTAGCATTTACAATTGGAAATAAAGGGTATATGGGTACTGGTTTCGATGGGGATGACTATCTCAAGGATTTTTGGGTTTATGACCTCGAGGGTAATTTTTGGAGTCAACTTTCAGATTTTTCTGGTAGCGCCAGAAGTGCTGGAGTGGCTTTTACATCCAATGAAAATGGATACATAGGTTTAGGTTTTGATGGGGATAACGAACTAGGGGATTTTTATAGATATAATACCACAACAAATGTTTGGGATTCTATAGCTGGGTTTCCTGGGACTCCTCGAAGAGGAGCAGTCGCCTTTAATTCTGAAACCTTGGGATACGTAGGAACCGGATTTGATGGAGATAATGATAAAAAGGATTTCTGGAAATATTCTCCTCAAACTGATAGCTGGCAAGAAATTGTAGGCTTTGGAGGTGATAAAAGAAGAGAAGCCGTAACCTTTACTATAGGAGATAAAGTATATATGGGTACTGGTATATCTAATGGGTTAAATCAAGACGATTTTTGGGTTTTTGATTTCAATACCGAAATGTGGAGCCCTTTGACCGATCTGGACACAGATGATTATGATATTACTCGAAGCAATGCTGTGGCTTTTGCTATAGGTGATCGTGGGTATATTGCATGCGGCGATGGTGGTATAGGCGCAACAGATTCGGTTTGGGAGTATAACCCCAATACAGATTTTTGGGAAGAAAAAACATCTTTTGAAGGAACAACAAGGCAAGATGCTGTCGCATTTTATAATGGAACCAGGGCATTTGTGGCTTTAGGAAGAAGTGGTAACCTTTATTTAGACGATAATTGGGAATTTCGACCTTTTGAAGAAGAAGACGAAGATGATTGAGTAAGACTGTTTTATTTGTTTGTTTGATTGTTGTCGGATAGCTCCAAAACCTTAAACTCTTCTTGATCAAAATGAAAAAACCATTAAAATACTTATTGATTTTTGGAATAATAATGTTTGGCGTACTAATAGGAAATTATTTTCTCGAAGAAAAGCCAGAAAAAGAATTTGATTATTATTCTAAGTATTATAGGGTGAAGGTAAAGGAGCTTTCTGACAATGATTACGGCTGGTATTATGAAATATATCGAGGAGATGATTTGTTAATTAAACAAGAAAATATCCCTGGTGTGTCCGGAAATCAGTATTTTAAATCTAATGAAGAAGCAAAAAAAATAGCTGTATTAGTGGTTGCCAAGTTAGAACGTAGAACAATGCCAAATATAACTATGGAAGAATTGGATAGTTGTAACATAGATTTTAAAAAGTAGTTATGTATAAAAAGAAATGCTTTGAAGAGTACGTTTCGCATTAAAGAATTTTGGATCCATTTTATTTCGTGGATTTGTTTGTCTTCGTTACCTTTTGGAATTGCGGTAATACAAATAGGGACCATAAAACCTGTTTTTTTGGCTCAAATTTTCTTTAACCCAATTGTATTCTATGCAAACTATTCCTTTTTAGCACCAAAATTGCTGCTTAAAAAGAAAATAGTCCCCTATATAGTTGCTTCAATAAGTTTTTTGGTATTATTTAATTTCATCATAAACAAGGTTCCTGTAGACCCGCCTTTTAAACACATGAGCCGTATCATGCAGTTTGAAAATGACTTTCCTCCGGTTAAAGACATGAGATACGCAATGAGAGGTGTTTTCTTATTTGCTTTTTTTCTATTAGGAGGTATTTTTTGTTTAATGGTGGATTTTTATAAAAGAGATAAACTATCAAAAGAAACTGAAGCACAACGAACAGAGACCGAGCTTCAGTTTTTGAAAGCTCAACTCAATCCTCATTTTCTTTTTAACTCATTAAACAGTGTATATTCTTTGGTGCGCAATAAATCAAATGATGCACCCGAGGCTGTTTTAACTTTATCCGAATTGATGAGATATATGCTCTATGAAGCCAATCAAGAAATCGTGCCGCTAATTAAAGAAATAGAATATATAAAAAATTATGTGTCACTTCAGCGACTGCGGTTGTCCAATAGCGAGGATGTGAAATTGTCTATAAAAGGAGAATATGAAAAAAAGAAAATATACCCTTTGTTATTAATTTCCTTTATTGAAAATGCTTTTAAATATGGAACAGACTTTAAGGGTGTTACCGATATAAATATTAGAATTGAGGTTATTGAAAATACCCTTAAGTTTAATGTTAGTAATATTATTGGGGTGTACCGAAAAAATAAAAGTAACTCTGGTGTTGGACTTACAAACATTAAGAATAGATTAGAACTGTTATATCCAGATCTACATACTTTGGGTATAAAAGAGGATAATGGCCGATATATGGTCGACTTAATATTAATTCTAGAATGATATGCAATGTGTAATTATAGATGATGAGCCATTGGCCCTTGGTATTATCAAGTCGTACTGCGAAGATATTGGTGCACTTACTATAGTAGGTACTTTTACAAATGCTTTAGAGGCTATCCCTCTTTTAACAGATGCAAAAATTGATTTGGTCTTTTTGGATATCGAAATGCCGCAAATAAATGGTATTGACTTTATAAAAACATTAGACCATAAGCCTTTGTTTATATTTACAACTGCATACTCTCAATATGCTCTCGAAGGATTTGAGATTAATGCCGTAGATTACTTAGTTAAACCAATTCCGTTTCCAAGGTTTGTAAAAGCTGTAAACCGTGCAAAAGAAATTTATGAGTTGAAAAAAGGGAGTAAGGAACCTATACAGCCTAAAGAAAAAGAAACGCTTACCAATATACCGATAGAGGAGTTTGTGTTTGTTAAATCAGATTATGATACCGTAAAAATTAAACTAACGAAAATTCTATACATTCAAGGACTTAAAGATTATCTTAAAATTCATGTTTCCGGAGAAAAACCAATTTTAACTTTAATGACCTTCAAAGATATTCAATCAAAATTACCAGAAAACCTCTTTTTAAGAGTACATAGATCCTACATTGTTAATTTGAGGAGCATCAATTCTATTCAACGAAGCAAAGTTGTTATCGCAGATGTTAGAATTCCTATTGGTGATAGTTATAAGAACGATTTTCTGAAAAAAATTGGTATCTAATAGATCGTTTTAATCAAAATGCGATAAAATATCCAGAAAGTAGGACAACTTTATAGGAGAACTAATATTTCGTATATTTAGGTGTGGTTTTTTATGATGAAAATCATTTCTGATAGCGAAAAATTGTAAAAGTTTATTAAAGATTAAAATCTTGGGATATGAAAAAAGTTACTGTTCTCTTTACCTGCGTTCTGCTTCTAGTTTCCTGTAAATCCAAAGAAAATAATAATCAGGAAAATAATACACTATTAAAATCTGAAGAACTAAAAACTATACGTGGGACCGTAGTTGATAAAAAAGGAAAAAAAATCGCCTATGCCGCGGTGAAATTATATTTGGACGACGATGACTGTATGAATGCATATACAAATGATGATGGTTACTTCGAGTTTAAATTGGATGAACTTAGAATTAAAGACCAAAGCCATTTTGAAGTTGTTTTTAAAGGATATGCGATTACATTGTTATCGTTACGCAATTTTGTAGATAACAAACCAATAATTTTAAGTAAAAAGGGAGAAGTAGTTTCTACGGCAGATTATCACGTATTTTATGAGTCGATTAAAAGTTGTGGGAGAAAAAAATCCAGTTAGATTTTTTTAATGATAATAAATTATTCTTTGGTGCTTTCGATCTTTTGATCGATAAAGTGCCCAGGATGGGAGTCGAACCCATACGCCCTAATGGACACATGGCCCTCAACCATGCCTGTCTACCAGTTCCAGCACCTGGGCAATATAAAATGGTGCTATAGTTTAAATATACTATAAAACTGAAAAAGTACCGTAGTAATACGATACTTTTTGGTGACCAGGCTGGGGCTCGAACCCAGGACCCTCTCCTTAAAAGGGAGATGCTCTACCAACTGAGCTACCTGGTCATTGATAATAAATTATCAAAATATTTTAATAAGAACTCGAATAATAAATTATTCATTTATTTGTGACCGGGCTGGGGCTCGAACCCAGGACCCTCTCCTTAAAAGGGAGATGCTCTACCAACTGAGCTACCAGGTCATGCATTTTTTTTCCTTGAATGCGGGTGCAAATATACTATCATTAATTTATTTTTCAAGAAGAAATTCATATAAATTTGTGTTTTGTTTAAAATGATATTCTTTTTGAGTGATATCTATTTAATTTTAAAGGCATGAATATAGTTTTAATGGGATACATGGGAAGTGGGAAATCTCTGATTGGCAATGGGTTGGCAAAAAAAATGAAATTAAAGTACCTCGATCTGGACGATTACATAGAAATTCAGGAAAAAAAATCAATTTCTGATATTTTTAAAGAAAAAGGTGAAATATATTTTAGAAAAAAAGAATCTTTTTACCTCAAGGAAGTTTTAGAACGTCATAAGAATTGTATAATTTCACTTGGTGGAGGTACACCATGTTTTGCAGGTAATCTAGACATTGTTAAAAACAATACTAATACTCAAAGTATATATTTACAAACTTCATTAGAGGAACTAACAAAAAGATTGTTTGAAGAACGAAACAAAAGACCTCTAATAGCGCACCTGGAAACACAAGACGAATTAAAAGATTTCATACGAAAGCACCTTTTCGAACGATCATTTTATTATAATCAAGCCGATTATAAGGTGGTAACAGATAAAAAAGATTCGGATCAAGTTATTGAAGAAAGTTGTTCTCTGCTATTCTAATATTGCAACATCTTCGTCTCCAAATTTAACAACTACATGTTCATGTAATGATGTAGATAAAGAAATTCCTTTAAAGTCGGCTTTAATTGGGTATTTTTTGTGATTTCGGTTCACTAGTACCGCAGTTTTAAATCTTGTAAGAGGCACATCGAGAAAATGCTTCACGCCATAAATAAGAGCAGTACCGGAGTTAAGTACATCATCTGCCAGAACTAGAGCTTTATTTTGATATTCATTTGGAGCAATTGATGTGGTAACAGTATTTTGTGGAGATTTCTTGTTCATCGATACTTTACATAAAACAATTTCAATATCAGAAATGTCCTCTAATATAGCTTTTAATCGTTGGGCAAATACAAACCCATTTTCGGCTATCCCCGCAATAATAATTTCTGTTTCATCAACATTAGTTTCATAAATCTGATATGCAATACGCTTTATTTTATGCTGTATTTGCTCATGAGTAAGTATAATATTAGTATCTGTTTGCATACTTTGAATTATAGATTGCTTTTAAGAATCTTGAGGAAGATCTTTGTCAAAAAGACATCTTAAATAACTTTCAATGTTTTTTGGTTTTCAAATATATAAAAGAGTTTCCTATTCAGTTGCTTTGAACCAGATTATAATTGCTCTTAACTTTAGTATGATATATATTTAGTTTTACTCTTCTTCACTGTCGATAAACCAATCATCAATATCTCTTCTATCTTTTTTAGTAGGTCTTCCCGTTCCTTTTTTGCGATAATAATCTTTAGAATACTTTAAAAGATCCAATTTTTGCAACGTTTCTTTCGGAGTAATGTCTTTACGATAGATATCGACGAGTTTTGCTCCTATTCGGTTATCTGGGGTATCAAGTACGACAAGCTCGTAATTGATTTGGTTTTTACGAACCATGATTTTGTCCATTGGATAAATTTCTCTCGAAGGTTTGATAAGATCACCATTTACTCTTACTTTACCTTCTTTACAAGCTTTTGTAGCAATACTTCTTGTTTTGAAGTATCTGATACACCATAAATATTTGTCAACTCGCATAAAAAATGAATAAAATGCGTTTTATATTAAACAATTTTAAAACAAAAGTACAAGAAAATCGTATCTTGCGCCCTCAAAAAAGTAATCAGATGAATGTGAGAAAATATATTTTTGCCAGTGTATTTGCGTTGGTGGCTTTATATGGCTGTAATAATGATGATGATAATGGTACTGGTATTACCATTATACCTCCAAGAGATAGGGCAGAGCAGCAGGTAACAGATGATGCCCTTTTACAGGACTATTTAAACACCCATTTTTTTACATTTGAAGATGTATCTGTAAATGGAGATGATATTCCAGAGTATAGAATAGTTAAATTTGATACCATTGCAGGGGACAATAGTGGTGAACAATCAATTATGGGAACTGGAATGGTAACCACAAAAAAAGTCGAGAGAGAGGATGTAGAATATAATCTATACATACTTAAACTTAGAGAAGGTGCTGGAGAGTATGCATCAAAGAATTCTGATTCTACCTTGGTAACGTATCGAGGAGAAACTCTTTATCCAAGTAGTACTAATGAAGAAGAATTATTTGATAATGTAGTTAATCCAGTTTGGTTTGATTTACTAAGAAATATTGTAGGTTTCAGAGAGGGATTAGAAGGCTTAAGAGCTGCTTCAGGATTTACTGAAAATGGAGACGGTACTGTAACATATAATGATGATTTTGGTGAGGCGATAATCTTTATTCCTTCAGGTTTGGCTTATTTTGAAGGTACTCAAAATGGGGCTTTCCCTCCGTATTCAAATTTGATTTTTAATGTTCAGGTTTATGATGTAAATCAAGCCGATCATGATTTAGATGGTATACCAACGTATTTTGAAGATTTGAATGGTGATTCTATCGTCGCCGATTTAACCAATGACAATACTGATGAAGATTCGCTTTCTAATTATATCGATGCAGATGATGATAATGATGGAACTCTTACTAGGGATGAAATAACGGTCAATGATCTTAATAATGATGGTGTTATTGATCCGATGACTGAAATCACTTTTTATGATGATGATGGAGACGGTATTCAAAACCATCTGGATCCGGATGACAGGGAACCGAAAAATGAATAAAAAAAAGACCGACAATACATTGTCGGTCTTTTTTTATTTCAAAAATTCTATAGATCCAGTGCTAATCCCAGAATAACCTGGTTGGGTCGAGAGTCTACTCTAATATTTTCATCTATAGACTCTGCTCGATTCTTACTTAGCCCTCTTTCATATCGTATATCTGCATTAAGTCGGCCTAATTGAATTCCAGCTCCAAATTGCAGACCTACTGTGAATTCATTTTTAACATCTCCCAGCCGTACATCTTCAAGATCATTTTCAACCATATATTGAAGAGCAGGGCCTCCAAAAACATGGATTGGCCCCAATATAGATACACCGACAAGAATAGGTAAATCTAATTTTTGAATATTATAATCAAGGTCAGCACCAGCAACATTATCATAAGTGCTATTGTTTACAGTATATTGTAACTCAGGTTTGATGTAAATACTTTCAGTAAGATTGCCTCTTAAAAATACGCCAAAATGATATCCAATACGGTCATCTGCCCTTGCGCTGGTGATATCGGTAACTTCAATTCTACCATTGTCACCATAATTAAGCCCAGCTTTTACGCCAAAAGTAAGTTTTTTGTCTTGGGCGAATATTGCGCAAGTACTAAATAGAATAAAAAAAACAAATACATTTTTCATTGTAAGATAATTTTTTGATTAATAAATAAAGATGATTTTGGTGTAATGGCTAGTGTATTTAAAAACGTTTATAATTTATTTTTATTCTGTTTCTCAAAAAACTTGCCAAAATTTAAAGAAGTACTTTTTAGGTTTGAACAGTTAGGGAAATAAAAAAGCCTTCTGTGTTTTACAGAAGGCTTTTTTATTTTGTATTAGTTAACTTATTTTCTTTTTATTACTTTTTTTGACGCATTGACTATGGCATTAGCATTCAAACCATATTTTTCCATAAGTTGGTCAGGTGTTCCGCTTTCTCCAAAAGTATCATTAGTGGCAATAAATTCTTGAGGAGTAGGTAGATTCTTTGTTAATACTCTAGAAACACTTTCTCCCAGACCACCCAAATAATTATGTTCTTCGGCAGTAACTATACAACCCGTTTTCTTTACAGAGTTTAAAATGGCTTCATCATCCAAAGGCTTTATGGTGTGAATATTAATAACTTCTGCACTAATTCCTTCTTCATGAAGCGACTCTGCCGCTTGCAAAGCTTCCCAAACCAGGTGACCGGTAGCGACAATAGTAACATCGGTACCTTCTTGTAGCATTACTGCTTTTCCGATTTCAAATTTTTGGTCTTCTGGTGTGAAATTGGCTACTTTGGGTCTTCCAAACCTTAAATAAACCGGGCCTTTATGATCGGCAATAGCAATTGTAGCAGCTTTAGTTTGATTATAGTCACAAGTATTTATTACGGTCATACCAGGTAGCATTTTCATCAAACCGATATCTTCAAGTATTTGGTGGGTGGCACCATCTTCCCCCAAAGTCAAACCAGCATGTGAAGCACAAATCTTTACATTTTTACCACTATAAGCTATAGACTGACGAATTTGGTCATAAACACGACCTGTCGAGAAATTGGCAAATGTACCTGTAAAAGGAATTTTACCTCCAACAGTTAATCCAGCGGCCATTCCCATCATATTGGCTTCTGCAATTCCAACTTGGAAAAAACGCTCCGGATTATTCTTTATAAATGCGTCCATTTTTAAAGAACCTATCAAATCTGCACATAATGCCACTACATTTTCATTGGTTTTACCTAGTTCTTCTAAACCGGCTCCAAAACCTGATCGAGTATCCTTTTTTCCTGTATCTATATATTTTTTCATTTTCTTTTTAATTTGGACAAATTAGTAATCCCCAAGGGTTTCAGGATTTTGGGCTAAACCTATTTCAAGTTGTTCATCGTTTGGTGCTTTTCCGTGCCAAGCATGGGTATGCATCATAAAATCAACTCCATGGCCCATGATGGTATACAGTAGTACACAAACAGGTTTTCCTTTTCCAGTACGGGTCTTGGCCTCTTTTAGTCCGTCAATAACAGCTGTGATATTATTTCCTTCCTTAATTTCCATCACATCCCAACCAAAAGCTTCGAATTTTGCTTTCAGGTCTCCCATTGGCAATACATCATCTGTTGATCCATCAATTTGTTGTCCGTTAAGGTCGACTGTAGCAATGAGATTGTCAACATTTTTTCCAGCAGCATACATGATTGCTTCCCAGTTTTGTCCTTCTTGCAGTTCTCCATCACCATGCAAACTATATACTAAGTGATCATCATTATTTAACTTTTTTGCTTGTGCCGCACCAATGGCAACAGACATTCCTTGTCCAAGAGATCCAGACGCAATGCGTACTCCCGGTAATCCTTCATGTGTGGTTGGGTGTCCTTGCAATCTACTATTGATTAGTCTAAAGGTATTTAACTCTTCAACCGGGAAATATCCGCTTCTAGCCAATACACTATAATAAACTGGTGAAATATGTCCGTTGGAAAGAAAGAAAAGGTCTTCTCCAATTCCGTCCATATCAAAATCATCTTTTCTTTCCATGATTTCTTGATAGAGAGCGACAAAAAATTCTGTACAGCCCAGAGAACCACCAGGATGTCCCGAGTTTACTTTATGCACCTGGCGCAGAATATCTCTACGAACTTGCGTTGCAAAATCTTCTAATTGTTTTGTTTTTGGCATTATAATGCTGATTTCTTGATAATAAAGCCCCAAAAATAAAGGTTTTGTATACGGTGACAAAATGTATGTGCAGCTTTTAATTAAGAAAGTATTGTTAATAACGAAAAGTTTTCGAAAACCTTAGTTTATCAATATGATTTTAGTTAGTTATCTTTGCGCTCTATCAAAAAGAAAATATGCAATTTGACCTTTTATCTAAAGATCCGAAAAGTAAAGCAAGAGCAGGGAAAATCACCACGGATCATGGAGTGATAGAAACTCCAATTTTTATGCCCGTGGGTACAGTAGCTACTGTAAAAGGTGTACATCAACGCGAATTAAAGAACGATATTAATCCTGATATCATTTTAGGGAATACCTATCATTTATATTTAAGACCTCAGACTTCGATTTTGGAAAAAGCAGGAGGACTTCATAAGTTTATGAATTGGGATAGAAATATTCTTACAGATAGTGGAGGCTATCAAGTATATTCTTTGTCGGCCAATCGTAAGATCAAAGAAGAAGGAGTAAAGTTTAAGTCTCATATCGATGGGTCTTATCATATTTTCACACCAGAGAATGTAATGGAGATTCAAAGAACGATTGGCGCAGATATTATTATGGCTTTTGATGAATGTACTCCATATCCTTGTGATTACCATTATGCGAAGCGCAGTATGCATATGACGCATAGGTGGTTAGATCGTTGTATGCAACATTTAGAAAAAATTCCGGTTAAATATGGGTATGATCAGGCATTTTTTCCGATTGTACAAGGTAGTACATACAAAGATTTGAGAATGCAGTCGGCAGAATATATTGCCAATGCAGGTGCAGTAGGGAATGCAATAGGAGGTTTGTCTGTAGGAGAACCTGCCGAAGAAATGTATGCAATGACAGAAGTGGTTACAGATATTTTGCCAGAAGATAAACCAAGATATTTGATGGGAGTAGGAACTCCAATTAACATTTTAGAAAATATTACTCTGGGAGTCGATATGTTTGATTGTGTGATGCCCACGCGTAATGGTCGTAATGGGATGCTTTTTACAGCACATGGCACCATTAATATTAAGAATAAAAAATGGGAAGATGATTTCTCTCCAATAGATGAAATGGGAATAACCTATGTGGATACAGAGTATTCTAAAGCATATTTGAGGCATCTTTTCTCTGTAAATGAAATGTTAGGAAGGCAAATAGCAACCATTCACAATTTAGGTTTTTACCTATGGTTGGTTAGAGAAGCAAGAAAACATATCTTAGCAGGGGATTTTTATTCCTGGAAAAATATGATGGTAAAACAAATGGATAAAAGATTGTAAATTGAAAATATTAGATTGGTACATATTAAAAAGGTACTTGGGTACATTTTTTACGATGATTCTACTGTTTATTCCTATAGGAATTATAGTTGATCTTTCTGAAAAAATAGACAATATGTTGGAAAATAAAGTTCCGGTTAGCGCAGTAATAGATTACTACCTGGATTTTATGATATATTTTGCTAATTTACTATTTCCGCTTTTTGTTTTTCTCTCGGTAATTTGGTTTACTTCTAAACTCGCAAACAAAACCGAGATCATTGCTTTTTTAAGTTCGGGAGTGTCATTTTGGAGGTTTTTAAGACCTTATATGATTGGTGCCGTAATTATTTGTATTGGAGCATTGGCAATGGGATTGTTTTTGGCACCCAAAGCAAGTTTAGGGTTTAACGAATTTAAATACTCTTATCTTAGAAAAAACAGAAAAACCAGAGAGACAAAAAATGTCTATAGGCAGCTTAATGATAGTATTTTCTTATATGCAACTAATTTTAAACCTGTAGACAAGTCGGCTACCAATTTTACTCTAGAATATTTTGATGGAAATAAATTGAATACGAAGATATCTGCTAGAAAGATTACATTCAAAGATAGTATTTATGAACTGAAAGATTTTGTAAAAAGAAAAATACTTGAAAATGAGGATATCATTGAAAAAGCAAAGACAAAAGATACCGTTCTTCCTTTTAATATAGATGAATTTACACCAGTAACTTATGTGGCAGAAACGCTCAATTATACTGAATTAAGTGAATTCATTGAAAAAGAAAGTAAAAGAGGGTCCTCAGATATTAATCGTTATAAAGTGGTGGCCTATAAAAGATGGAGTATTCCTATTTCGGCATTTATATTAACTATTATAGGAGTGGCCGTATCATCAATGAAAAGAAGAGGAGGAATGGGAGTAAATCTGGCCGTAGGGATATCACTGGCATTTATCTTTATATTTTTTGACAAAGTTTTAGGAACACTTGCTAATCAATCTGATTTCCCACCAATAGTGGCTGTTTGGTTCCCTAATGTTTCTTTTGGGATATTAGCAATATACCTCTTATATAATGCCAAACGTTAAATTACAAAATTACTTTCATTTACATTTTATCGTATTTGTTTGGGGATTTACCGCGATACTTGGAGAGCTTATTTCTATAGAAGCTTTGCCCTTGGTATGGTATAGAATGTTACTGGCTTCGGGTTTTATTTATGTATATATTGCTTTTAGGAAGATATCATTGGTTATTTCTCGAAAACTATTCTTTACACTTTTCTTTGCGGGTATTATTATTGCATTACATTGGATTACCTTTTTTGCTGCCATAAAAGTTTCGAATGTATCGATTACACTAGCAACATTGTCGACAGGTGCTTTTTTTACTGCAATACTAGAGCCCATTTTTTATAAACGTAAATTAATCTGGTATGAGGTTTTTTTTGGACTTCTTGTAATTACTGGGTTATATATCATTTTTAATGTCGAAGGGGATTACTCCCTCGGAATCATGTATGCCTTGTGTTCTGCATTTTTATCTGCAGTTTTTTCTTTAATTAACGGAAAAGTGGCACAGCAACATAACCCTAGTATGGTTTCTTTTTATGAGTTATTAAGTGGTGTTGGCATTATAACAGTTTACTTATTAGGGGGTACCTTTTTTGGAAGCCGTGTTGATGGTTTTACAGTCTCCTTTTTCCAATTGTCAACTTCAGACTGGATATATATCATGATTTTGGCTTCAGTTTGTACCGCATATGCATTTATCGGTTCGGTGCAGGTAATGAAATATTTAAGCCCATATACTGTTATGTTAACCATCAACTTAGAACCGGTTTATGGTATTGTTTTGGCATTTATGATCTTTGGAGAATCCGAAAAAATGAGTCCGCAATTTTATTATGGCGCATTACTCATTATTGGGACTGTGATATTGAATGGAATATTCAAAAATGCTAAAAAAAGAAAAACTAAGTCAACTTTGCATAACATTACGAAGTAAAGTTTTTATATTTGTCAGCTAACCCTAGTTAACATAAATTATATTCTTGATTATGGAATATTTAGAATTTGAACTCCCCATTAAAGAGCTTGAAGAACAGTTTGAAAAAGCTTGCGCAATAGGTGAAGAAAGTGAAGTTGATGTAACTGATACCTGTAAGCAAATTGAAAAGAAGCTGAAGGAAACCAAAAAGGAAATATATAAAAACCTGACTCCTTGGCAACGTGTGCAGTTGTCTAGGCATCCGTCAAGACCGTATACTTTGGATTATATCGACGCAATTTGCGGAGAATCATTCTTAGAGTTACACGGTGATCGTAATGTTAAAGATGATAAGGCGATGATCGGTGGTCTGGGTAAGATTGGTGATCAAAGTTATATGTTTATTGGCCAACAAAAAGGATATAACACCAAAACGAGACAATATCGTAATTTTGGAATGGCTAATCCCGAAGGATACCGAAAAGCACTTAGATTAATGAAAAGTGCAGAGAAATTTGGGATTCCTGTAGTTTGTTTTGTAGACACTCCAGGAGCATATCCTGGACTTGAAGCCGAAGAAAGGGGACAAGGAGAAGCAATTGCCAGAAATATTCTTGAAATGACCCGTCTTAAAGTACCTATCATCGTGGTTATTATCGGTGAAGGTGCTAGTGGAGGAGCATTGGGTATAGGTGTAGGGGATAAAGTACTAATGCTAGAAAATACTTGGTACTCTGTTATTTCTCCAGAATCTTGTTCTTCGATTCTATGGCGCAGTTGGGAGTTTAAGGAACAAGCCGCCGAAGCGCTTAAATTAACTGCTACAGATATGAAAAAGCAGAAACTTATCGACGAAATTGTAAAAGAACCTCTAGGAGGGGCGCACAGCGATCGTGAAAAAATATTTAAGACGGTTAGAGACAAAATTTCTTCTACTTATGATGAATTTAAAAACTTATCACCAGAAGAATTAGTCGAAAAACGTATGGATAAATATGCCAATATGGGAGTCTTTAAAGGTTAACCCCTAAAAAATCACTTAGTACCTAAATCTGAAGTTTAGAGCTTCAGATTTTTTTATGCTTATTAACAATAAAAATTACTTATTAACAGTTCATTTGTTAAAGAACGGTGGACATTCGTATCTTTGTAAGTAGGGGTATCTCTTTACAATTTTTTTACATTCGTAGTCATGGAAAAAGTACAGCAAGCTAAGCAAATTAATTACGGTCGGGGGAACGTAATATCGCTTGAGAAAGGAAAAATACCTCCTCAAGCTGTTGATTTAGAGGAAGTTGTGCTTGGAGCAATGATGATTGATAAAAAGGGGGTCGACGAAATTATAGACATTCTTAATCCCGATGTTTTCTATCGGGAGGCACATCAATATATCTTTGAAGCGATATACAAACTCTTCGAAAACTCTGAGCCAATAGACTTATTAACGGTTTCAAGCCAATTGAAGAAGGATGCGAGACTGGAATTGGCCGGAGGAGATTATTATTTGATACAGTTAACCCAAAAAGTAGCCTCATCGGCACATATTGAGTTTCATGCACGTATTATTCTTCAAAAATATATTCAACGTAGTTTGATTAAAATTTCAAATGAAATTATCGAAGAATCCTATGATGAAACCACCGATGTATTTGATCTTCTGGACATGGCAGAATCCAGATTGTATGAAGTAACTCAAGGAAATATTAAGCGATCCACAGAAACAGCTCAAAGCTTAGTAATACAAGCAAAAAAGAAGATACAGGAAATATCAAACAAAGAAGGTTTAAGTGGAATCCCATCTGGCTTTGATAAGCTGGATAAACTTACTTCGGGGTGGCAGCCAAGTGATTTAATAATCGTGGCTGCCCGCCCGGGTATGGGAAAAACGGCATTAACACTATCGATGGCCCGTAATATGGCTGTTGGACAAAATATTCCTGTAGCCTTCTTTTCTCTAGAGATGTCATCTGTGCAGCTCATTACACGTTTGATTTCTTCTGAAACAGGGCTGTCTTCAGAAAAATTACGTACCGGGAAATTAGAAAAACATGAGTGGGAACAACTTAATGTTAAAGTAAAAGATCTTGAAAAAGCACCTTTGTTTATAGATGACACCCCTTCTTTATCGATATTTGATTTAAGAGCAAAAGCGCGTCGTTTATCTTCTCAGCATGGTATCAAGATGATTGTAATCGATTATTTACAATTAATGACCGCCGGAGGAACAGGTAAAAATGGAAATAGGGAACAAGAGATTTCTACGATTTCCCGTAACCTGAAGGCATTGGCAAAAGAATTAAACGTTCCTGTTATTGCCTTATCACAGTTATCCAGGGCGGTAGAGACCCGTGGAGGTAGTAAAAGACCGTTACTTAGTGACCTTCGTGAATCTGGAGCAATTGAGCAGGATGCCGATATTGTGTCATTTATTTACCGACCTGAATATTACAAAATAGACGAGTGGGATGACGAAGAAAGATCACCAACACAAGGGCAAGGAGAGTTTATCGTAGCCAAGCACCGTAATGGAGGACTTGAGAATATTAGGTTAAAATTCATTGGTCACTTAGGTAAATTTGATAACTTAGATGATTTTAGCACTCCTTTCGAGTTTCATTCTAAAATGAATGAAGACGGTGAAGAAGCACCATTTAATACAAGCCATCTTCCTAGTGCAGATGAAGCTTTTGGGAGTAGCATAAATGATTCTAATGATGATGACGAAGTACCTTTTTAACATGAAATCCTTTTTTTCTGTTGTTTTTAGTGAGTGCAAAGCAAAGTTCTCATTATGGTTCGTTGCTTTATTATTGGTTAGTTCTCAATCATTTGCATCCTATGTATTAATCCCGATGGATGCCGAAGAACAACAAAATCATTTAAAAGCTTACGGAATTACATATTGGACATTAAGCAAAGACCTCAAAGTTAAATGGCTACTTAATTATAGAGGTGGGGCCTTCCTTTTACCAGACACCGAAGATATAAGAAAAGAATGCACAATACGCGGGGTGACCTATGAAATTGTTAGTGATTCTGAAACTGAAGAGATTCTAGAAGAAATTAGTAGCCCGTCTCAAAATATGGAAGCGGTAATTTTAGAAAAAGCTCCAAAAATTGCGGTATATTCTCCTAAAGGAAATCAACCTTGGGACGATGCTGTGACTATGGTATTGACTTTTGCAGAAATTCCATATGAAACAGTGTATGATAAAGAGGTGCTAGATGATAACCTAATTTTGTATGATTGGTTACATTTACATCATGAAGATTTTACGGGACAATACGGTAAATTTTATGCTTCATATCGAGCAGCACCTTGGTATATTAGGGAAAAGGCAGCCGCAGAAAAACTAGCAAATGATTTAGGATATTCAAAAGTATCACAACAAAAACTTGCAGTGGCACTTAAGATTAGAGATTATGTAGTTGGAGGTGGGTTTATGTTTGCTATGTGTAGTGCTACAGATAGTTTTGAAATAGCGTTGGCAGCTGAAGGAGTAGATATTTGTGAACCCATGTTTGATGGAGACCCTAGTGAGCCTGGCTATCAGTCGAAAATAGATTATAACCGAACTTTTGCATTTAAGAATTTTAAACTAGAGCGCAGTCCAAATGTATATGAGTTTTCTTCCATTGATATGACACGTACACGACGTATTTCAAAAACTACAGACTATTTTACTTTGATGGACTTTTCTGCAAAATGGGATCCTATACCTACAATGCTTTGCCAAAATCATACAGCTTTAGTCAAAGGCTTTATGGGGCAAACTACTGCATATAATCCTAATGAGATTAAATCAAATGTACTTATACTCGGTGAAAACAAAACCAATGGAGAAGCACGATATATCCATGGAATAAAAGGAAAAGGTTTCTTTACTTTTTATGGAGGTCATGACCCAGAGGATTATACCCATAGAGTAGGAGATCCAAAAACCGAACTCGAGTTGCATCCTAATTCTCCGGGATATCGCTTGATCCTTAATAATGTGCTCTTTCCCGCTGCCAAAAAGAAAAAACAAAAAACGTGATTCAATACTGTAAGGTTGTAGACAGATTACGACTATTACCTCTTTAAAAATCAATATAATCTTACTCATGAAAAAACTAACCCTACTGGTTTTTGTAGTTTCATCTTTTATAGCATGTAAACAAGAAACCAAATCAAACAAAGAATCTATAGTCAAAGAAAATGCTCAAGAGCAGACTATTCCTGATCGATCCAAAAATTTTCCAAAAGATATTACAGCCGTCTTTAAGGCACACGGAGGTATACAGAAGTTTGATCAGATGAACACGTTGACCTTTGAATTAAGTAATCCCGAAGGAAATGAAACACACATCACAGATCTTAAAACTCGTCACGCCCGAATCGAAACTAATAAGTTTGTATTAGGTTTCGATGGTAATGATGCATGGTTGGTTCAGGATTCTGCATATTTCAAGGGAAACCCTCGTTTTTATCATAACTTGATGTTTTATTTTTATGCGATGCCCTTTGTTTTGGGAGATGATGGGATTTCTTACGAAAAAGCTGATGATCTTAAAGTTGGGGAAATAGTGTATCCCGGGTATAAAATTTCTTATGGTGACGGAGTAGGAGATTCTCCAAAGGACAACTATTTTATTTACTTTGATAAAGATTCGCAGCAAATGAAATATTTAGGTTATACCGTTACATTTTTTAGCAAAGAAAGTAGTGAAAAAATAAGTCTGATTGAATATTCAGATTGGGACAAAGTAAATGGACTCTTGCTTCCTAAAACCCTAAAATGGCGAAAGTATCAGGATGGAGTTGTGGGCGAAGTTAAAAGCGAAAGAAATTTTGTGAATATTACGGTTAGTGAAGAAAAAACTTCATCTTTACTGTTTAAGAAACCAGCTGAAGAAATAAAGAAAACACTTTAGCACAACGTCAATTTTTATGAAACCCGGTATTACTTAGATATCGGGTTTTTTTGATGGGCAAAGAGAATTTTTTCGATAAAAATTCGGGTATACTTTTTTTAATTTGACAATTTCTTTGCAGAATTTGTGGCAAGAATTATAGAATTCTCAATTTTGAGCTGGTTTCGATCAAAAATGGAATCAATCTCGAAAAGTTAAACTCCAAAAATTATCTAATTTTATGATTTTCATTTGTAGGATTTACGAAAACGATATAGTAACTAACAAACATGAAATATACAATGTATAACGAGCTTAACACTAGCACAAGAGTTTTGATGGGACCTGGACCGTCTGATGCGCATCCAAGAGTACTCAAAGCAATGGCTACCCCTTTAATAGGTCACCTGGATCCAGAGTTTGTAACTATTATGGACGAGGTCAAAACCATGGTGCAAGAAACATTTATTACAAAAAATCATCTAACTTTTGTAGTATCAGCTCCTGGTAGTGCAGGTATGGAAACCTGTTTGGTGAATTTGTTAGAACCTGGTGATGAAGCTATTATTTGTATCAATGGAGTTTTTGGTGGTAGAATGGTTGATATTGCAGAGCGATGTGGAGCAACAGTGCACAGGATTGAAAAAGAGTGGGGAACTGTAGTGACCAAAGAAGATGTTAAAAAAGCACTAGACATTTGCCCAAAACCAAAATTGGTGGCTCTCGTGCATGCCGAGACTTCTACAGGAGCTTTACAACCATTAAAGGAAATAAGCGATTTGGTGCATAATGCTGGGGGATTATTAATGGTAGATGCAGTAACTTCCTATTGTGGTATGGAGTTAAAAGTTGACGAATGGGGTATTGATGCTATTTATACAGGTACACAAAAGTGTTTAAGTGCGCCTCCAGGACTTTCACCCGTGAGTTTTTCCGATAGGGCAGTAAAAGCACTAGAAAACAGAAAAACAAAAGTACAGAGCTGGTTTCTTGACCTGAGTCTTGTAAAGAATTATTGGGGAGGCGCAAAACGTGCGTATCATCATACAGCACCGGTATCTTCGGTGTATGCTCTAAGAGAGTCTTTACGAATTGTTTTAGAGGAAGGATTGGAAAATCGTTGGAAAAGACACCAAGAAGTACATCAGGTTTTAAAAGAAAAATTAGAAAACCTTGGGTTCAGATATTTGGTTGAAAAACAGTATAGATTACCTAATCTGAATTCCGTTTTTCTACCTGAAGGGAATGATGAAGCCCTGATAAGAAGTAAGTTGTTAAATGATTATAATATTGAAGTAGGAGGAGGGCTTGGCGCTTTTGCTGGTAAAATATGGAGGATAGGAATCATGGGAGAAAGTTGTACCCTAAATCATGTAAACATGCTTACAAGTGCCCTAGAGGACATAAAAGAATTTAAACGATAAATAAAAAACCCGCTAAGATTTCTTAGCGGGTTTTTTCCTATTGTTTAGAACTATACTTATTGCTATACCGTTTCCAAAGTTTGGTTTGATGCGTTTCTAAACTTATATCACGTCCTTGGATAAAAGCTTTTTCTAATTGATTGGTACGCATATCTAAAGCATCACCAACACTTATGAATAGCGTTGCATCTTTACCAACTTCCAAAGTTCCCACGATATCATCAATTCCGAGAATTTTGGCGCTATTTTCAGTAATAAGCTGTAGCGCTTTTTCTCTATCTAATCCATGGGCCGCAACAGTTCCTGCCTGAAATGGTAAATTACGAGCATTGGCACGTTCCATTTGACCACTGTTTTCCAATCCAACCAATACACCTGCATCTATGAGTAGTTTTGCATTTTTATAGGGTTGGTCATAATCGCTGTCCTCATAATTGGGAGTAGTATGGGTTCTTGTTAGTAATACCGGGATGTTATTACTTTTAAGTTGTGCTGCTACTTTATAAGCCTCGTCGGCATGTACTAATACGATTTTTTGGATTTTTTGCTTTTTTGCAAAAGCAAGTACATCCAAAATTGCTTTTTCGGCACTTACATGTACAAATAGACGTTGCGATCCATCAAAGGAACCTTTCATGGCTTTATGAGGTAGTTTGCCTGCAATTTCATTTGACTTCATTGAAGCGTTTGCCTGATCGAAGAAGTCTGCCAATTTGGTAACTTGTTCGTGATATTTTTTGTTGGGTTTAAAGCCTGGATCTTCTCCTAACCACCATCTTCCACGTGTAAAAGGATTTGGCCAATTTAGATGAATGCCATCATCTAATTTGATTGCAGCATCTTCCCAGTTCCAGGCATCCAGTTGTACAATCGATGAGGTTCCAGAAATCATTCCTCCTCTAGGAGTGACCTGGGCCATAAGCACACCATTTGGACGCATACTTTCTATAATTTTACTTTCGGCATTATAGGCAATAATACTTCGTATGTGCGGATTGTAACTTCCAATTTCGCTATCATCATCTGTGGCACGAACAGCAGCTATTTCTACAAGACCTAATGTAGAATTAGGCGCGATAAAACCTGGATATACATGTTTTCCGGTGGCATCTATAACTTTTCCTTTCGGCGAGGCACTTCCACTTGCACCTACAGCAGTTATTTTACCATTTTCAAAAATGATAATACTATTTTCGATTACTTGTCCATTACCAATATGAGCTGTTGCTCCGGTAATAGTTATTGCTTCACTTTGGGCAGGAGCAGGAGTTTGTTGTCCCCATGTCTTTCCTGTATAGAAGACAAATAGTGTTATTATGAATATTATTTTTTTCATTTCGTATTTCTTATGAATTAGTAAGCAGACTGTAAGGTTTCACACTCAAAATGTTGCTTTTCTTTTTTCTTTGGAGGCTGCGTTTTTAGGCCACTATTTTTCGCTTTAAGCATCATGGTCGAGAGTTTGTTTTTTTCTGAAGCTATAGTTTTTCTCATTGCTTTGTCTTTTGCAAGATCAAAATAAATAGCACCCTCGATCATTGTGGTTTCTGCTTTGGCATAAATAGATAATGGATGGTCTGTCCATAATACTAGATCTGCATCTTTACCTACTTTTATACTTCCTACTCTATCATCAATATGTAATAGCTTAGCTGGATTTAAAGTGACAAACTTTAAAGCGTCTTCTTCACTCACCCCGCCATATTTTACCGATTTGGCAGCTTCCTGATTAAGACGACGAGACATTTCAGGATCATCACTATTTATTGCGGTAACAACACCTTGGTTGTGCATAATAGCGGCATTATACGGGATAGCGTCATTTACTTCGTATTTGTATGCCCACCAGTCAGAAAAAGTGGAGCCTCCAACACCGTGAACAGCCATTTTATCTGCTACTTTATATCCTTCAAGAATGTGTGTAAAAGTATTAACTTTAAAGTTAAACTTTTCAGCTACTTTCATGAGCATATTAATTTCACTTTGTACATAAGAATGACAACTTATAAAACGTTGACCATTAAGAATTTCAAGAATGGTTTCCATTTCGATGTCCTTTCGGAAAGGTTTGCCGCTGTTTTTCTGCTTTTCGTATGCTTTAGCTCTACTGAAATAATCCGTAAATACTTGTTCAACCCCCATTCTAGTCTGTGGAAAACGAGTAGTGCTTCCCCAGTTGCTTTGTTTTACATTTTCGCCAAGAGCAAATTTTATGAACTTAGGAGAATTATCGTAGATAAGATTTTCGGCATTTTCTCCCCACTTTAGTTTTATGATGGCAGATCGTCCACCAATTGGGTTTGCAGATCCATGCAGAATTTGTATTGAGGTTACGCCTCCTGCAAGATTTCGGTAAATGTTAATATCATCTGGAGAAACAACATCTTCAATAGTAACTTCGGCAGAAGAGTTGTGGCCTGCTTCGTTAATTGCTGCGGCAGCAATATGAGAGTGTTCATCAATAATACCTGGAGTGAGGTGTTTTCCCGTGGCATCGATTACTTTGGCATTCCCCGCACTAAGATTCTTACCAACTGCAGAAATTTTTCCATTCTTGACTAAAACATCTGTTTCACTTTGAATACCATTGGATTCATTGGTCCAAACCGTAGCATTTTTAAACAAAACGGTTTCTGCTTTTGGTAGTTTTGCATTTCCATAAGCTATATTTGGATAGCTAATCGGCAATACTTCGGGTTTTTCTTTTTTATCTGAAGGTTTTTCTTTTTTCTTTTCTTCAGAAGCTTCTTTGGGTTTCTTTTTTGCTGTAAATGTGGTTTCGGCCCCGTTGGGTAAAATAGCCTTTCCTTTTAAAAAATTTGGAGAATCCCCTAAAGCGGCAACCACCCTGGTATACTTGGTCTTTGTGGTGTCTGCATCTGTAAATGTAATTGTGATCCAATCGTTTTGGTAGTTTATTTTGGATCCTAGTTTTGTTTCGCCAAGTTTTACTTCGGCTTTAGGTTTATTTGGTTTTCCAGAAATGGATAGATCATACGTTTTTCCAGCTACGGTAAGTTCATAATCTCCACCAATATCTTTGGTATTCATATCATTTATGATATTCTTGTGACCCTGCACCCAATTCTCGTAAATGACATTATCTTTGGAAAATAATTCGTCTTTTGTTATCAGAAAATTAGCATAAGACCCTTTTTTCAAACTTCCTAATTCATTACTTTTTCCTAAAATTTTAGCAGGAATAGTAGTTAACGAAGCAAGAGCAGTCTTTTTATCTAATCCATGCTCGATGGCTTTCATTAATCGGGCTTTTAAATCGGCAACTTTCTTAAGCTTATATGTCGTTAAAGAAAAAGAAACGCTATTTCTTGCTAATACTGCCGGATTGGTAGGCGCCTGGTTCCAATGGCGCATGTCACCAAGACTTACCATTTTTACCATATATGGATCGGATACATCATAGGCCTCTGGAAAATCCAGGGGAATAATATATGTGGCATTTGTAGCTTTTACATTATTGATGCGGGCGTACTCGTCACCACCACCAACAATGGTATACTGGATATTAAATTGATCTCCTATTTTATCGGCTCTAAAACCATTTATTCGGCTTCCGGCCTCAAAAATTTGAGGGAGATTTTTGTTTCTTTCTAAAGCTTCAAGTGATAAATCTTTACTATTTGCGTTTCCACTAGCGTACCACTTAGAGTCATGATACACTTGTCTAAGCAAAGCCATCGCTCCCATTAAAGAGGTAGGATACACCTGCTTACTTTTATTGCTTTTTTCAAAAGATAAAAATTGAGAAGATCTATCGCTTAATAAACGTTCGCCTTCAGTTGCTTCATTATTAAGGGCGACCAATAGTCCGGTACCTCGTATAATACCATCTGGCATGTGCGTATTTAAAACGCCAAAACCTTCCTTGATATATTCAGTAGCTTTTTTATCATCGTATTTGAAGTCTGTAAGAGCACTATTTTCTGGTCTAATGTGATCATTCCAGTAGTATCCTTCTCGGGATGCTTTCCATTGTGGTTGTGCGCCAGGAGCGAAAATACTACCTCCTTGTTTTTTTGGTTTTTTTATACCAAAATTGGTAAATGGATCAATGAAAGATGCATAAATGTGTTTCCCTTTAAGGTCAATGACTACACTATTTTGCGGAATAGATAGAGAACTACCTACTTCAATAATTTTACCCTTTTGAATAATTAAAGTCCCGTTTTTGATTTCTGAATCTGGGGTTGTGTGAATCGTCGCATTTTTGAATACTGTATAGTTAGTATCTGTCGTTTTGACTCCGTCATTTTTCGGAAAATATTCCTGTGCATAAAAGTCAAAACTCCAACATACCACTATAAGTGATAATAGAAGTTTTTTCATAAAAGTTGTGTAATGTGTATATAGGTTTTAAAGATAGTAGTTGAAGCAAAAAAAGGGTGTTAATTAGCAATAATTTAACAACTAGGTTCCAATTGGAAACTATTGTTGAAACACTCGGGGATTAACTTTATAATAATTAACCAATAACGCGACAACATAGCTATAGGTTTCCATACCGTCGGGTTGATTATTTACCTTTAAATAGCTATCATAAGTTCCTTTAAAAATAGGCTCGAGGGGATTTTCATAAGACTCCCAAAACTCATTTACTTCGCGATAATTTTTTCGTATTCCAGGTCTTAGTTCTTCAAGCAGACAGAGGGCTTTTTGCTCATTACGGGTGTATAGGTCATTTAAACAAAAACGTAGTGCAAATGTCGCTCCGCTATAGTTGAAATAAAGATCATCATATTTCATAGTAGTTAGCGCTGCAATAAAGTTGGCTTCGTTTTCTTTGGCAAACCCTAGTTGATGCGCCTCTTCATGGCAGCTGGTAGTCGGTGCTTTGTAGTTTAGAATTAATCCGTTGACCTGAGCTTCGTTGGTTATAGGATTTAAATATCCACTAAACCCCATATAGGTAAGTGGTAAACTCAAAAGAGACTTTTTAATGCTCTTTGGGTGATAATGTAACTCTGGAAAAAGTCCATTTAGTTTTTCGTAAGCGGGGACCGTTTTTTCAAAAATTTCCTTTTTAGAATAAGGTATTTTTACCGACAATGAATCATTCGATTCAAGTTGTAAATGTAATGCATTGGCTTTGTCGATGAGAGCTTCAGAAACTTGAATAAGTTCTTCCTGCGTATATTCATCGTCAATTTTCAAAATTTCATGTAGTGGTAACCTATAATAATTCATTCCCCACAGCATATGAAAACACGCATAGATCACAGATAATGTTGCACCTATATCCAGTAGTACTTCTTTCCAAGCAACTCCTTTGCGAAAGACCTTTTTAAATAAAAAACGCAGTACTCCTATAATTAATATTGCATATAAAATATCACCAAATGAAAAGGGGATCCAACCAAATACATGCCGCAACACTTTTGAGGTAAAGATAAAAATACCATTACTATAGAAATGTTCTACAAACTCTGGAAACAAAGAAATGATTTTAATCAGTAGTATTTGAACTGGTAATAATATGGTAAGAAATAGCTTTGTTTTGGATTGCATGCGATAAATATAAGTTACCCAGACAAAACTACAACATTTAATATTTCATTTGAATTAAGGTTATCATAATATAGTACATTTGCGAAAACACAATACAGAATATGAATTCAGAAATACGAAATTTAGAACCCAAAGTACTTTGGAACAAGTTTGCCGACCTTAATGCAGTACCCAGACCTTCGAAAAAAGAAGAACGGGTGATCAAATTTATGGAAGATTTTGGCGCATCTCATGGTTTGGTTACCGAAACAGATAAAGTAGGAAATGTGTTGATCAAAAAACCGGCAACCCCCGGTATGGAAGGTCATAAAACAGTAGTGATGCAATCACATTTGGATATGGTACACCAAAAAAATGCCGATACCAATTTTGATTTTGATACGCAGGGGATCGAAATGTATGTGGATGGCGATTGGGTGCGCGCCAAAGGAACTACTTTGGGAGCTGATAATGGATTAGGAGTAGCGACGATTATGGCTATTCTTGAGTCCAAGGATATTGAACACCCTGCTATAGAAGCTTTGTTTACGATCGATGAAGAAACCGGAATGACCGGAGCGATGGGCCTTGAAGGTGGTTGGTTGCAAGGCGATATTTTGTTAAACCTGGATACCGAAGAAGATGACGAGATAGGAGTGGGATGTGCCGGAGGGATCGATGTAACGGCCAAGCGAACGTATAATGAAGAAACTGTACCCGAAGGGAAAGTGGGATATACCATTGCGGTGATTGGACTTAATGGTGGACATTCTGGGATGGATATCCATAAGGGATTGGGTAATGCTAATAAGATTATGAATCGCCTGTTGTTTGATGGATTCGAAAATTTTGGATTACGCATCCACCAAATCAAAGGTGGAAGTTTGAGAAATGCAATTCCCAGAGAAAGTTTTGCTACCATAGTGATTGATACGATTCAGGAAGAAGCGTTTGAATTTGAAATGAAAGCCATAACCGATACTATTAAAAAAGAATTGTCGATTCAAGATCCAAACCTTGTTATCGAAATTACTAAAATTGATACTCCGAATACAGTTATGGAACTAGGGGTACAAGAAGGTGTACTAAAGGCTATCTACGCATCACATAATGGAGTATATACCATGAGTGCCTCGATACCCGATTTGGTAGAAACATCGAATAACATTGCCAAGGTTACTATTGAAAATGGAGAGGTAATCATTGAATGTCTTACACGTAGTAGTGTAGAATCTTCAAAAATGGATTTGGTCAATAAACTACGTGCTACTTTTGAGCTTACTGGTTGTGAAGTCACTACTAGTGGCGATTATCCAGGGTGGGCGCCCAATATGGATTCGCCAATTCTTAAAGTAATGGATGCCTTGTATGAAAAGCTAAACGGAGAAAAAGCACATGTAGCGGCTTGCCATGCAGGATTAGAATGCGGAATCCTGGGCCAAAATTATCCTAATATGGATATGATCTCGTTTGGACCCACTATTTTGGGAGCACACTCGCCCGATGAGCGTGCTAGTATCTCATCGGCTCAAAAATACTGGAAGTTTGTACTGGAGATCTTAAAGGAAATACCGAAGAAGTAGTTGTTATTAATATTCCACACCCCAAGGGTTTACAAAACCCTTGGGGTGTTTTGTTAAAACGTTAAAAATCTTGAGGTGTTAAGTATGTAACGAGGTTCTACTTTATCATTAGATTTTTTTCATTTATTATCTAAATAGGCAAGTTCAAAATTAAAGACATCATCAAATAAAGAAATTTATTAATATGAACACCCTAAGGGTTTACAAAACCCTTAGGGTGTTAATTATGCAACGAAGATTTACTCCAACATTAAATCGTCTTTTAGTTTTATTCTTTTATCCAAATGGGCATGTTTAAAATTAGAAATATCATCAAATAACGAAAGTATAAATGCTCTCTTTAACTTTGAAGGTTTGTTTGATAAATAACTAGCATAGGATGAGTGCGGATATGTTCTAAAATCGTCTACCATTCCATGATGCTCAGGATTAACATGGGTATAAATTATTAATTGTTTTAGATAGTTTTCATTTCCAATCTTTTTTCTGGAAAATGGATTTCTAAACAAACTTCCTTCTCGGTTATATCCCTTGTTTATGGCTTTGGAATAGGCATTAAATAGGTTAGAAAATTTTGTCGAAATAAACTTTTCGGTATAGTTGGGTTTTGTTTTGACCACTAGGTGAAAATGATTTTTTAGAAGACAATAGGCATAGATATCGCAGACTTCGAGAATATGTTTTTCAAGCAGTGTCAAGAAATAGTTGTAATTACGTTTTTCTTTAAAAATATCTTCCTTATTATTTCCACGATTATAGATATGAAAATAAGCATCCGGAGTTAAAGTTTGGTATTTCATGGTGGTTGGGTGTTATCTTTTGTTTTACTAAATTAAAATTACACCCCAAGGGTTTTCAAAACCCTTGGGGTAGGTTTTCAAAACCCTTAGGGTGTGTTTCCAAACCCCTCGATTATCAATATGAAAATAAGCATCCGGAGTTAAAGTTTGGTATTTCATGGTGGTTGGGTGTGATTTTTTGTTTTACTAAATTAAAATTACACCCCAAGGGTTTTCAAAACCCTCGATTATCAATATGAAAATAAGCATCCGGAGTTAAAGTTTGGTATTTCATGGTGGTCGAGTGTTATCTTTTGTTTTACTAAATTAAAATTACACCCCAAGGGTTTTCAAAACCCTTGGGGTATGTTTTCAAAACCCTTAGGGTGTGATAAACTAAACAGTTTTCAATACTACATTATTTCCTCATTCTCTTTTCTCGTTCTTCTTGCCGCCACTTGTGCCATTATAGTATCGGTTTGCTCATTGATAAGTGCTATCCAATCTGGGTTGGTAGTAGGGTCTGTGGTGAGTACTACATTACGTAACGTGGGAATCAGGTCATTAACTAGCGGAGTTAGCGCTCTTCGGGCTTCGTTAATGGTAGGGTAATTCTTTTTGGTATCCTCTTCCAGGCGCTCGGTATATACTACTTTAAACTTTTGCTCAGCGGTTTTTAGTTTGATATACCTATTTGTGATACCCAATACGGTAAGTGCAGATTGATATGCTTCTTTATCCATTTCCTGAAACAAGGTTTCTAATCGCCCCGATTGTTCTAGAAGGCCTTCTCTATACACGGTAGTGCCTACTTTTTCGATAACATTCCATAATTGGGTATAGGCTTCTTTTTCTTCAGGCTCGTCGGTTTTTTCGTAGGCCTGTATCATATCTCTAAACAAGATAAAAGCATCATCACGAACCTGGTCTAATTGCGTTACTTCTTCAATAAGACTGTTGGTTCTTACAGCCGCCAGGGCACTGCGTAAGTCTTCTAATTTAGGTTGAATCACCTTGGTGATGTTTATAATAAACGTATTGTCACAAAGGTGTTTTTGGACAATAGCGATATAATTACTAGTTACCTCAGATAATTCGGAATGCGTAGTTTTTGTCAACGCGATGTTTTTAATTTTTTGCATTTGTAATATAATTTTAATTAATGTTTAACAGTTGTTTTTATAAATTCTATCGTAATTTTTATTTTCCGGTGGTGCATACTCAAAATTTTATTGCAATGAGGTTTCCACATAACTGCGCACTAAAAATTACTATGCGATTTTCTCTCTGTAGTGCTGTGGACTAAAAAACACGCTTTGTTTTTGTCTCCACACGGCTGCATACTCAAAATTTTGTAGTAATTTTTAGTTTGTAGCACTGCGCAGTCAATTTTTTGTGGTGTTTTTATGGCCACATCACTGTGATCTAAAAATCGAGGGTAGAGTGTAAGTAACACGGGATGGATTTGCATATTATAATCGTGTTTAGGATTTCTTACAGCAAGAATAGGACACGCCAGTTTCATTTTTTGAAACTGGTGTCCTTTTTTTAGAAAAAATATGGATCACTGTGAAAACCTGTAAAAATCATTGGTTGAGATTATTGATTTTTGGAAAGTAACTATATTAAAAGTTATATATTTATAAATGCATGTAAGTGTTTATAAGCATTTACAAACAGAAATAAAAAAGAAATAAACCCAATTGGATTTATACAATTGTTGGCATTAATTGAAGTAACAATTCTCAAAGTAGATCGTTCGATTTATAAAATTTAAAAAATTAGGAAAATGAAAAAACTAATAGCATTGCTACTTATTGTATTAATATGCTTTGGGTGTAAGAAAGAGTATGAAAATTCAAACAGGAGTAATGCCCCAGAATATTTTGACCTCTCTGCGATTATTAATAAAAAATTAGATTCAATACAAAGTATTAGTCAGCTTTTTATTAATAATCCTAGTAGCCAACAAGGACATGATAAAAACGATTCGATTACACGTGAAATAGGTTCACTTACTGAAAATATTATTCATGTATTAATTGAGTCTTATGGGAAAACACACACAGATACAATTTTAACTGTTTTGAAAAAATTAGATAACTCTGGATACATTCCAAACGAATTATATAAGAAACTTAACGAGAAAGATTTTTCTACTGAAATTGGAAAAAGAGCGGCTAAAGAGTATCAGAAATATGTAAAATCTAAGGATGAAAAAATAAATAGTTTAAAAAATATCAAGTTAATCGACAAAAAACTTTCTTTAATTAGAGTCTTTGAAAACGACACCATAAAACTCCAAAATTTGCTTCTAAAACATAAAGGATATAAAGTGTTAGATTTTTGGGCAACATGGTGTGCTCCCTGTAGGTCATTTAATAAAAGATTTCACAACCAATATAAAAAGTATAAGAATAAAGGAATTGAATTCTACGGGATAGGTATTAGAGTCGATAGTGAAAATGAAAAAGATAAGTTCTTGACAGCTGTTAAGAATGATAGAACTCCATGGAAACAATTTATAGATTTAGATAACGAAATTTATAATCTTTTTGAGACAAATACAGTTCCTTACCAAGTTCTTTTAGATGATAATAATCAAATAGTTAAAATATTATCGCATGATATCGATAAAGAGCTTGACGAAATACTGGAAAAAACTAATGCCAACACCGTGCATAATTAATTGCTTAAACACGTACCGAAATCATACATGAGACGGTTATATGTAATAAAATAAAGTAATGTATATTGATCTAAATGGAAATATTGGATTTAACGAGTTTAGACTATATATTGGTATGCCTTAAAGGAATTCAATAAAATCATTCCAGATTTCAAAGGAAATCAATACTTAAACCGATCCGGAGAATTAATTGGTCATGTTGGATTTTTAAATAGTAGAATTTCTGATTCTGAATGGGAAATATCATTGCAAGTGTATTTGAATAGAGGTCTATGTATCTTAGGTTTGTTGGTGAGCCATTTGAAGAAAAATGGCTGGGCGAAGAAACTGAATTAAAAAGAAAAGAATATCATAAAAATTTTCTTAGCAAACTTGGTTTAAAAAAAAGAAATTATGAATTTGGATACATCCGCTGTTCAATGAATAAACTGAATCAAATAGAAGATTAGCTTTGTACCATAACAAGCAGTATAGTACGCTACGACTATAATTTTTCATCTTGAATTAGAGTATGCAAGCCCCTTATTTTATCTGATTTAGGTTTTCTAACGTGGCTTATTAGAACGCAATAGGAAACGATAAGAAGTGCATTAAAACCCTTGTTATAGTTTTTGTGTAACTAAAATCAAAATCACAGGTCTTAATACAAACTAGTGTCATGAAAAAAAGAATCTATACCTTTTTGATAGTTGTGTCCATAGGCCTATTGTCTAATGCCATTGTTGCGCAAATACACATTACAGGAAATATCGAAATAAATATGAATTCTGGGGTATTCAAATGTAATGTGAACTTATCAAACATGCCAAAATTAAAAGATTATAGCATCCTTTTGAATAAAGGGATGAATATCAAGTATTTTAAAGACTACAATAATGATTTAATTAAATATGAAGGACATTATAATGGACAAATGAAAGGTGAAGCTATAGAATATGTTCTTAAAATTGATTCAACATCGACGTTCAAAGAGATCAATGTTAGCTATTTAGGCGCTTTTCCCGTATACACCAATGACTATAATGAATTTGACTACAAAGGCGTAATTGCTATTAACAATCAAACCGTTAGAGCTACTGAACAAACTAAATGGTATCCTGTAGTTTATGATATCACAAATGATAAATTAATAAATAGTTACACCTATGATCTGAATATCAGTTTGATTGACGGTAACACAATTTTTTTAAACGGGAGTCCGCCTAAAAAGAAAAGCAATGCACGTTTTGTTTCTAAAAAAGCTTACCCACTATTTTTATTTGCAGGAACTTATGATTTTATAGAAAACAACGGTGATTATATATTAAATACTGACGTAACACAGGAGAATGCCAAAGTTATTTTCGAAAACATAGAAGTAATAAAAAATAATTATTCTAAAAACTTAGGGATTAAATTTACAGACCATATTTATCTAATTAATCATAAGGCCATAAACAAAAGAAAAAAAGGTAGTAGTTGGGGGTTTAATACCTATCCTGCATTTGCCTTTACAGGTTTGAATTTTAATAAACTAATAGATGAAAACGGTACCTTCTACAACCATCATTTTAGATATTTTGGACATGAGTTTGGGCATAATTATTTTGGAAATAATGTTGCATCAGGAAAACTAAAATGGTTTTGGGTAGAATCTTTTGCCGAATACTTATCTTATAATACCATTGAAGATTTAATCGAAAAAAACTACCTAAAAGAAGTTTTGACAAAGCAGTTAAGTTACCTGAAGAGCGATGATATTTATGTTCCCTTAAATGAAATAGAAAGTACTAATCAGATTGGAGAGAAATATAGGTATGTGTTGGCTCCTTTGATGCTGAAATGTTTTGAGGATAGATTTGGTAGGGTTAAAATGAATCTTGTAATTAGATCTCTGTTACAATATGCCAAAGATGAGACATTGACTATTGAGCATTTTCAGAAATCTGCAATTAAAAGCGGTATAGATAAAGAGGATTATAAAGCGTTTGAAAAGAATTTTATCACGAGTAAAAATTTTAAACAGAATATCATAGAAGAAATCAAAAAGAAACTGTAACAATTATTAAAAGATTACCTCTTTACAAAGTAACACAAATATCAAAACGATGCGATTATCTTACTTTTTAGTCTTTGTTCTTTTTCTAGGGGTGAGCAATGCACAAACTTCTTTAAAAGAAATCAATTTAAACCATGGTGAATATAGCGTAGGATTTCAACATTATACCCTTGTTGACAGCACAAGAACGTATCAAATCAAAAATGAGTTCAATAATACTTTGATGTATAGACCTATTCCTGTAAGCATATGGTATCCTGCTCAAGTAGATGATAAAATCTCAAGGCAATTCACAGTTTTGAATTATCTGGAAATTTTAAAAGAAGAGGAAGAATGGAAGCACCTACCCAATTCATTTTTACTGGATTGGTTTCCGTATTTATGGAACACTCCTCAAAACAGAGCGCATCTTCCAGAACAGGCACATGCATTGTATAATGCCAATTGGCTAGACGGTAAGTATCCTGTAGTTGTGTATGCTTCCAGTTATCAGGCGTCGTCAATAGAGAATTTCGCGTTATTCGAATATTTGGCAAGTCATGGTTTTGTGGTGATAGCAAGTCCTTCAAGAGGGACAACTACACGTGGGTTAGAAGGAGGGACCACAAAAGATATGGAAACACAATCAAGGGATATTGAATACTTGCTCAAAGAAATCCATAACTACAAAAGTATAGATGTCAAACGTATAGCACTTATGGGATTTAGTTTTGGGGGTATTTCAAATTTTGTTACGGCTATGAAGCGTCCTGATATAAAAGCGCTGGTAAGTTTAGATGGGACAGAGCGATATAACTACGCGGTGCTGGAAAAATCGGCCTATTTTGATCTTAAAAAAGTTAATATTCCCTATGTTCATTTTTCTCAAAAAGAGATTCCCAAAGAAGTACTAATGGCCGAAAAAATCCCGGCGGAATTGAATTACGAATTTAAAATATACGACTCGTTACAATATAGTAAGGCATATAGTTATAGGTTTAATGATTTATCGCACTCTTATTTCAGTTCATTTGGGGTGTTGTTTGCAAACCGGGATAAAAGACAAGATAAAAGTGATGCCAAGATCATGCAATCGTATAAATTGCTTTCAGAACATACATTGCAGTTCTTAAAAGCATTCCTAAATGAGGATAAAAAAGCAAAAGAGTTTGTCGAAAACAGTCCAAAGAATAATGGTTTTTCAGAAGATCTGATTTCAAAAAAGATGAAAAAACCAATTAAAAAGGAGTTTGGTTACAAAGATTTTAATGATGTAGCGCACAATCAAAATTACCAGGATTTAATTCCCTTATATCAAAAAACAAAAAAGAAACATCCAAAACTCGAGCTTCAAGAAGGGATGTTAAACACTCTGGGTTTACGATTATCTTTTGATCCCAAACGCACAAAACAAGGGATCAATGTGTTTTTATTGGCCCTACATATCTATCCCAACTCGGCCAACCTTTATGATAGTTTAGCCGAAGCATATCTACATCATAAAGATTATAAGAATGCAATTTCTAGTTTTAAAAAATCTTTAGAATTAAATCCACAAAATCAAAATGCGATTAATAAGCTAAAGCAATTGGAAAAATACTAACCTTTAATAATTCGCTTTAAAATACATTAAAAACTAGAGTCATTGTTTCGAGATGGACTCCTTTGAAATTTTTATTATCTTACATAAGTACGATGATAAATTGATAAAATGACCTATTATCAACTTGAAATACAAAAAGTAAAAGATACCTGTTGGAAAAACCAGCAACAACTCGATACGGTGATTAAAGCGCGTCATTTCATAGATCAAAATTTTAATGAAGATCTAAATCTGGACCTACTTTCATCGATATTGTATACTTCGAAATTTCATTTACTACGTTTGTTTAAAAGATATTATGGGCAAACGCCAAAACAATATTTAACTGAAAAGCGAATACAAAAGTCTAAAGAACTTTTAAGTAAGGGAGTGTCGGTAATAGAAACTTGCTATGCTGTAGGATTTGAGAGTCATAGCTCATTTACTGCATTGTTTAAAAGTAAAATTGGAGTTGCACCATCTGTATATCAAAAAAGGCAATTTTCGATAAGTGAATAGCATTTAAATTTACGAACTTGGGTCATCGTTTAATTAAAAACATAAAAAATGAAGATTCGAGTGGTTAGTGTTCCTGTTGGGGATCAAGAAAAAGCATTGCAATTTTATACTAAAAAATTAGGCTTTGTAAAGAAGCTTGATATTCCGCTAGGCGAGGGGAGTAGATGGCTTACCGTTGTTGACGAAGAAGAACAAGATGGCCCCGAGGTATTACTAGAACCTGCTCCCAATCATTTTGAACCCGCAAAAACCTTTCAGAAAGCATTGTTTGATGCCGGAATCCCATGGACCCAGTTTAATGTTGATAATGTAGACACAGAATACGACCGTTTGATACAACTGGGGGTTGAATTTAGTGTAAAACCAACGGTAATGGGTACTGCAAAGGTGGCAGTTTTTAATGACACTTGCGGTAATAATATCCAGATTGTAGAAATGTTATAGTATGAACATAGCCTATATTCTTTTTGATGAAATTACATTACTGGATTTTATAGGGATTTATGATCCAATTAAGAATATCAAAACCAAAGGATATCTTAAAGATTTGAGTTGGGACTTGTGTGCTACCAAAAAATCGATCAAAGATAGTTTCGGTCTCGAGGTGGTAGTGGATAAAGTTAAACCAGATTTGTCGATCTATGATATGATTATAGTACCTGGTGGTTTTGGTACCCGGAAATTGCAGTACGATACAGATTTTATCAATTGGCTGAAAACTGGAGAGAATGTAATATATATTGTATCGATTTGCACCGGAGCTTTGTTAATCGGTGCAGCTGGATTCTTAAGAGATAAAACGGCAACTACCAATTTTAATGAGTACCAAACACTCAAAAAGTACTGTGACGATGTAGTGGAAAAAAGAATTGTAGACGACCAGAATACTATTACAGCAGGTGCCGTAGCATCTTCGTTGGATGTTGGTTTGTATATATGTCAAAAGCTAATAGGTCCAAAGAAAACGGAAGAAATTAGAAAAACCATGGATTATCATCCTAAAGCATTTGACCTTCTTATCAAGTAATCTAAAACAAAAAAGCATCTCCGATCAGAGATGCTTTTTGTAGTATGATATTATTTTTTAATGTCCGTGACCGTCACCTTTAGCATGTCCTTGAGGAACACTATTTGGACCTTCGATTCCCATCATTTCTAATTCGAAAATTAAATCAGAGTTAGGGGGGATTACTCTTCCAGCTCCTCGTTCAGCATATCCCAGATGAGAAGGAATGAATAGGATTACTTTGTCTCCCACATTTTTCATTTGTAATGCTCCTTCTTTAAATCCAGGAATCATTCTGGCGTCTGGAGAGTAAGGCATTGGCATAGGTCCGTATGAAGGTCTACGTGGATTAAATACTCCAAACTCTTTTGCTTTATCTTCATAACTAGTGTCAAACATTTTACCTGTTGCAAGGTAACCTTCGTAATTCACTAGTACCTTATCACCAATTTTCGGTTTGTCTCCTGTACCCTTATTCAAGAATAAAATTTCAAGTCCGCTATCTAATTTTGTAGCTTTTGTTTTTAACTCGGCATATTTTGCCGCTATTTTTTCATCTCTTTCTTTCTCTAGACGTTCTTTTTCGGCTTTTTCTTCTTCTATAACCTTAAGCTTTTCAGCAAAAGCTTTTTCTGTATCAAAAGCTTTTGCATCAGAACCTTTGCGAATAATATTTACTTCAAGCATTTTGATTTCACCAACTGGTTTATCTCTTGGCCCTGTTTTTACAGTTCCAATGCTATCAATAACATCTTGTCCCATTACAATCTCCCCAAAAACAGTATGTCCTCCATTTAACCATGGAGTAGGTTTAAGAGTAATGAAAAATTGGCTTCCGTTGGTCCCAGGACCCGAATTGGCCATCGATAAGATTCCTTTTGATTTGTGAGTAAGTGAGTCAACAATTTCATCGGGGAATTTATATCCTGGGTCACCTGTACCTGTTCCAAGAGGATCTCCAGTTTGGATCATAAAGTCTTTGATGACTCTGTGAAAAATAATTCCGTTATAATATTTTTTTCCAATGTATGAGCTGTCAACCATAGTATTGGTACCCTCTGCAAGAGATACAAAGTTGGCAACGGTCATTGGTGTTAAATCATGATATAATTTTGCAACTGCAACACCTTTGTTGGTTTTAATTTCTGCATAAAGGCCATCTTGAAGCTCTGGGTATTTCTCGTTGCAACTGCCAAGCGCAATCGCAATAAATGTCAAGAATAATAAATTTAATTTTTTCATTTGTGTTTGTTAATTAATTTTCTTTTGTTGATTCTTTGGTAATCGTATTAAGTGTTACCGTAGTCTTTAACGGAATATTTGTTCCAATCTTATTATCATCACCATAATATCCATATGCTTGATATGAAGGAAATAGGAATGTAACTGTTTCCCCTGCTTTCATAAGTTTTAACCCTTCTCGAAGTCCTAGAAAGAGCTCTTCTTTATCTATATAATAGGTTATGGTGTCCAACTCTTTTTTGGAGTAGATTGTATTTCCATTCAAGTCTTGAACGTTATAATTAAAATTTACTATATCGCCAAATCTGGGAGTACGGGTGGATACTGTGTCTTTTGTATTATAGAAATACCAAAAACCACCTTCAGAAGTAATATAGGAATTACTGGTGTCTTGGTTAATGATTCTTTGAATTCGTGCCTCTTCTTTAGCGGCAAGTTGCTTGTTTCGGTTAATAGATTCATCGATAAAAGAACCCGATTTAATACTTACCGGTTTTCTTGCTTCGGGAGTTTTACATGAAGGAAACAAAAAAAGAAGACCCAGTATACAAAGTAGTATTCTCATTGATTTAAGAGCTTTTTATAAGATGGTAAGATACTAATAAATTTATCAACGGTATCTGATAACGAAAGATTACTTTTTCCACCAGCAGCATTATGATGTCCACCCCCTTCAAAATAATCTCTGGAAAATTCGTTTACCGAAAAATCTCCTTTAGATCGTAACGATATCTTTATAATTCCTTCTTTTTTATTCTCTATGAAAATGGCAGCAAACTTAATCCCCACTATCGAAAGGCCCATATTGACAAAACCTTCGGTGTCTCCTTTCTTGAAATTGTGTTGATCCAACTCTTTTTGGGACATCGTTATATAGGCGGTTTTATATTCTGAAAGTACCTTAAGATTGTTAAGTGCAACTCCTCTTAACTGAAGCCTTGACAATGTATTGGTGTCATAAACATTTTCATGAATATTGGTGTTATCTGCACCGCGATCTATAAGATTGGCTACTACTTGATGTGTTGTACTAGTAGTAGACCTAAATCTAAAGGATCCTGTATCGGTCATAATACCTACATAGATGCAAGTTGCAATTTCAGGAGTGATGTTGTCTAGATCGCCTAAGTTTTCTATAAAATGATAGATCATTTGACAAGTAGAACTCATCCCCACATCGCTGTACATATATTTTGCATATCCATCTGGCTGTTGGTGATGATCAATCATTATAAAAGTAGTATTGGCATTGGCCAAATCACTTTCCATATCCCCACTTCTAGAGAGATGATTAAAATCTAATGTAAAAATGATATCGGCTTCTTTTATTTTAGATTTTGATACTTCATTATCACAGCTAAATTTGATGACTGTATCTTCTCCTGGTACCCATTTCAAAAAATCTGGATATTCATTGGGAGTAATTACGGTAGCATGATGCCCAATAGAAGTAAGATAATGATACAATGCCAGAGAAGAGCCTATTGCATCTCCATCTGGGTTTTTATGGGTAGTGATTACTATATTTTTAGGTGAGCTTAGAAGCTCTTTAATTTCTTTGATATTCATGGTCAGCGAATATACAAAAAGCCACCTAACCCCCAAAGAGGCACCTTGAAAATCATTAGAGAATGATTTAATATTATGGTAATACAATATAATGTATTTTTAACCTTACTAATTTGAGGTTATGCAAAAATATATAGCAACTCTTATACTCTTAACATCTTTCTGTTTTGGTTATTCCCAAGAGGTAGAACAAAAAACAAAGCCAGATTTTGTCATTGCTTTTGGTAGTTGTAACAAACAAAATGAACCACAACCTCTTTGGAAAGAAATTTTGAAGCATGACCCCAATCTTTTTGTCTGGGGAGGAGATAATATCTATGCCGATTCTAAAGGAGACACAGGTAATATTAAAGAAGGTTATGCTAAACAAAATACTAACGCCTATTATCAAAAAATTAAACAATCTATGCCTATAATGGCAACATGGGATGATCATGACTATGGTAAAAACGATGCAGGAGTAGAGTGGAAGCTCAAAGAAGAAAGCCAAAAGCTGTTTCTAGATTTTTTTGAAGTGCCAACAGACAGCCCAAGAAGATACCGAGAAGGAATCTATACATCCGAAATATTTGAAATTGAAAAAGGAAGTATAAAGGTCATTGTTTTGGATACCAGATATTTTAGATCTCCCCTTAGGAGGAATGAAGTTGAAGGAGGGAAACGTTATTTACCTTATGAAAACCAAGAGGGTACCTTGTTGGGAGAATCCCAATGGAAATGGCTCGAAAGTGAGCTGGCAAATAATTTTTCGGACTTCCTGATTATAGTGAGTAGTATTCAATTTTTATCATCAGAGCATGGTTTTGAATGCTGGGGCAATTTTCCTCATGAAGTAGATCGGTTAAAAAGAATATTAGTCGATAAAGCGGTTAGAAATGTTATCATACTTAGTGGTGATCGTCATATTTCTGAATTTTCTTTAACCAAAATCAAGGGACTGAAGTATCCATTAATAGATTTTACTTCGAGTGGATTAACACATGCATATACCGGTTACAAAGGCGAGTCTAATAGATTTAGGGTAGGTAACGTGGTTTCAATACCAAGCTTTGGCCTTTTGAAATTTAATTTTGATGACTATACAGTTTCTATGCAAATGCGAGGAAAAAATAATCTCAAGCTTCAGGAATATACCAAGCAATACCCTAAAGATTGATTTTTATGATAAAGATGAAATGATAGATGTAGTTTCTCATAATAATTCTTGTTTTTGATCCTTTTATAGCTACTTTTGCACAAAATTTAGAAATCGACCTATCGATTCTATTTCATTAATTAAAAATATTCGCTTCTATTGCGAAGTAGTTAACAAAAAAAAATACGATGGCAACAAACAGAACTTTTACAATGCTTAAGCCGGATGCAGTAAGAAAAGGATACATTGGTGCAATCCTTGAGCAGATTACAGCTTCAGGTTTTAGAATTGTAGCAATGAAACTTACTCAACTTACGACCGATGACGCAAAAGAATTTTATGCAGTTCATAAAGAACGTCCTTTTTATGGTGAATTAGTAGAGTATATGACTAGTGGTCCTATTGTAGCTGCTATTTTAGAAAAAGAAAATGCGGTTGAGGATTTTAGAACCTTAATTGGAGCAACAAATCCAGAAGAGGCTGCAGAAGGTACTATTCGTAAAAAATATGCAACTTCAATTAGCGAAAATGCTGTTCATGGAAGTGATAGCGATGAAAATGCTGCTATCGAAGGAGCTTTCCATTTTTCTGGAAGAGAGCAGTTCTAAAACCTTAGAATTTCAATATAGATTAAGAGAACCATCCCATTTTTTGGGTTCAGTACATTTTTGGGGTGGTTTTTTGTTACCAGAATATTCTGAAACTAACGTTTGGTGTAATTCCTAATGAAAATACATCGTTATTAATAAATTGATTACTTAAAGAATTTGTAGTTCTAAATTCTCGGTTTAGCAAATTTTTTCTGTTGTATAGATTTAGAACCGATACTCCTAAACGATATTTGACATAAGGGTTACTACCAATTTTGAAATCATAAATTGCCGAGAAGTCGAGTCTATGATACACAGGTAAGTTATTGCCATTAATATCTTCAAACTCTATAATCACAATTCCACTGCCATCATCTACTTCGGTGGCATTGGTAAAAGCTTTTCCAGTATGCCATAACCATCCTAATGAAAATTGAAAGTTCTTTAATTTATAGAAATGTGACCATTTTACGGTATGTTCAATATTCCAGTTGCCAGGAAAAAACTCTTCATTATTAATATTTTCAAACCTATTGCGTGTATCGATATAAGAGTAACTTACCCAGGTTTTGTAATTGCGAAATCGCTTTTTCAAGAAAAAATCTACACCAAAGATTCTGCTTTTTCCATTTTGATAAGTATTACTTATAGGGTTTATAAAGCCAGCGGTAAGAGATGTAATATCATCTATATTTTTGTAGTAGCCGCCAATATCCAGATACCATTTGTTTTTCCTAAAACTGCTGCCAAAAGTGAATTGATAGCTTGATATAATAGGGAACTGATCTTTGTTGGCCAAGGTCCATACTTGATTTTCAAGGGATAAATCACTAATAATTGATTCTTGAATTTGACTTGTAGCCTGACTGCGGTACTCGGCACTGGTGTTTATCTCCCAATATTTGCTTACATATTTTTGGACAAAAACACGAGGCTCTATAAAAGACTCGTTGAGCTCTGTATAGTGGTTAAATCGCAAGCCGGCAGATAGATAATAGTTTTTTGGGTTTTCAAATTTATATTCTGTGTAGGCAGAATGCGTATCCACAAAACGATCATCTTCATCAAGAATCAATTCATATGATGGAGTAGTGGTTACAAAAGCATATCTCGTATTATTGTTTGAATATTGATATCCAGCAGATAAACTTTGGTAGGTAGAAAAATCATAATTTAGATGTAGTTCACCGCCATAGTCACGTACACTATTCTTTTTACTTTCTATTTCTGTTATGATATCGGGGTCTCTAGTAATAAATTGATAATTCAGAAGATATTTGGTGTAATATGCATTAATTTCCAAAGAAAGATCTTTAGAAAAAGAACTTTTCCACTTGATGTTGTACCCTTCGTTTTCGGTAACAAGATCATCGCTAAACGATTCTGTAGTATCATTTCGTCTGAAATCCAGATCATTTTTACTATATACCGTGTTGAACTCTAATTTTTGAGTCGCTGAAGGTTTAAAAATTAAATTTGCATTATAATCGGTGTAATAAAAATCATTTTTTTCGTCATTTAAAGCAATAGTGTCGTTGATTTTGGTGTTTTGAAAAACACGATCTGAAAACTGTTTATAAGTAAAAGTTTCTAACACATCGGTATACGATCTTCTGCCGGACACCTGCAATGAGAGCTTATCTCGAACAATAGGGATATGCGCTACAGCATCACCATTAATCATATTGATTCCTGCACTGCCAGTAAAGTACTCTGGAATTTCATTTTCTGTTTTAATATCAATTATTCCTGCGATTCTATCTCCATACTTGGCACTTACACCATTTTTGTAGAAATTTACTTCTTTAGCAACATAAGGGTTAAAAGCTGATAGCATACCAAAAAAATGCCCTTGTTGATAGGTTTTGATACCATTCCACAGTACTAGATTTTGATGAGGAGTACTTCCTCTTACAAATAGTCCAGATGCTGTTTCGTATGGATTGTTTACTCCAGGAGTGAGCTGAATACTTTGAAGAATATCAGGTTCGGTTCTTCCCGGTAGTACTTCGACATCCTTGAGGTCAATATTGATTACTTTTTTGTTTTGAGTAATTCCTTTGGCAAGGTATTCTTGTATGAAGACTTCGTCAAGTACTTCTTCAGGAACGTGCAAAAGGTATATTTTTGGGCATTTTTTGGTTAAAAAGTCTTCAGATTTTAAAACTTTTTGCCGAAATCCTGGAGCACTCACCAAAATGGCAGAGTTATAGGGAACATTGGCTCTTTCAAAATAACCATTTTTGTCGGTACTTATATTTGTTCTTGAGGCTTTAAAAAAAATCCTGATATCCTTTAGTGGCTTTTCTTCATCATCCAAAATATACCCACAAACAGAAACGCTGTCCTTTTTACTAAAAGCGCTAATAGTCACATAATTATTACCAGTGATTTTAAATTTTAAACCTGTTCTTTCCTGAAGTTTTATTATAAGGTCGTTTAGAGGTAATTTGGGGTCTACAACAATAGAAACTTTTTTCTCATCTAATAAAGAATCGATGTAAGAAAACTTAACATCATACCGTTGTTCTATTGCATTGATAACTTCGGGTAAAGGAATGTCTTCCAACACGATAGTACTACTGGTTTTTTCTTGCGAAAAAACAGACATGCTCCATAAAAAAATACATGCACACAACAGTCTTATCATGCTATTACTTTTCTAGTACGACAGTCTTACCATCTTGTGATAGAGTATATTCGATGTCTAAGGTACTAAAAACCGTTTTAAGAGCGACTTCTATATTATCATTTGGGAATGTCCCAGTATATTTGTATCCCAGGTTCAATCCTTCCTCTTTGATTTGTATGTTGTATTGTTCTTCAAGCTCTTTTAATACATAGCGAATAGGAATACTTCGAAATGAACTCGTGTTGGTGAGCCAAGAAGGGCCAGCGGCATTAAAGGTCCATTTTTCTGAAGTTTTTCCCAAGTTTCTATAGGCTTTTCCAGCAGTAAGTATTTCTTTGTTGTTCTTATTTGTAACACTCACTTTTCCTTCAAAACAATTTACTTCGAATAATGAGTTTTGTGAATGTACATTAAATTGGGTTCCAAGGACAGAAACGTCACCATTGTCAGTAATTACAGTAAATTTGCTTCCTTTTTTTACTTTAAAGAATGCTTCCCCTTCAAGGGTTACAGTTCGATTGTTTTTCCAATTTTTTTTGTCAAAACGTGCAATAGATTTAGCATTTAGAGTCATTTCAGAACCATCTGGTAGTGTAACGATCAACTTTTCACCATAATCGGAAGTATAGGATTGATTAGGCCCAAATAAAAATAACCCTAATATGATCGCAATAGATGCTGCTGCTGCAAAGTATGGCCATAATTTGATAATACCTCTTGATTTTTTGTCACTACGTTTAGATTTTAAAGAGATTAATTGTTCCTCGATATCATAACGACGCAAATCCAACGCATCTGCACCAGCTTTAATTTTTACATAATGCTCATATTCGGGATGAGACTGAAACTCTCGAAGCTCTTCTTCAGAAAGTTCACCATTTATCCAACGTGATAAGAATATGTTATCTTTTTTATCGTCTCGCATAATCAAGTTCCTATATATTGAGAACGTTTTATTATTTAATTACCCTACCCTTGTTTTTAAGTTTCTTAGTTTTTTGTTTTGATTGCTATTTACTATTAATTAAATATTTCCAAGCTTCTTCCTTAGTGCAACCAATGCTTTATGCATCAGTTTTTCTATGGCTTTTACCGAAACATTAGATAATTCGGCGATTTCTTTATACGTTTTTTTGTCAATTCTACTTAAAAGAAAAACCTCTCTTTGTCTTTCAGGTAATGCGGCAATAGCATTTTTCAATTTCTCCATATATTCTTTTTCAAGAGCTATAAATTCTGGAGATTCATTATTAACATCAGTATTACGTTGAACAACATAATCCTGATACTTAAACTTTACTTTTTGGTGCCTCGTGTTACTAATCCCTAAATTGGTAGCGATAGTATAGATGTAACTTTTGGCTTTATCCAAGGGCACTTTAGAGCAATTATTCCATAGTTTAATAAATGCATCTTGAACAATATCTTCTGCCTGATCAAGGTCTCCAAATTTATAATACACGTAGTTTCTCAAAAGTTTAGAGTGACTTTTGAAAAACCGATCAAATGCTTTTTCGTTACATGTAGAATTATTGTTTTGAGACATCTGGGGTATTGAAATATATGATCAAATCTAGATTTTTTTTTCGTGCAATCAAAAATAAAATAAAAGTATAGGGGGTAGGGTAATCTTTTTTTAAGTCGTTTCAGTAACAGAGAGCTCTAGAAAAAGTTTGAAAAAAATAACCCTAAAATAGAATACAATGAAAAAACTTAGTTTTTGGTTTATATCGATGTTTATACTTATGCTTGGATTTACTTCGTGTGAGCAGACCGAAGAGTTCGATAATGAACCACAAGTAGAAATTGTTGTTGATAACAAAGAAGGTAGTGCTGTCTATAGTTTTGAAGCAAAAACCAGTGGAATGGAAGGTGCCGAACTAATTTGGACAGTTAATGGTAATGTTATAGATGGTGATAACCAAAATGATATTATCAATCAGATTCTGGATTATCTTTTTGAATCTGGTACCCATACAATTTGTGTTAAATTAATAAAAGGAGATTTGGTTAGAGAGGCTTGTGTAGAAATAGATGTTGAGGTTGATGAGAACGACCCTTGTCCAGATCTATTTTTTAAAGCACGACAATATGAAGAGCCCAATACGTATAAGTTTTTTGCAGATTTTAGGGGGATAGAAGAGATTGGTTATGGATGGTATATTAATGGAGAACTAGTTGAGGATTCTAGTCCCGATGAACGCAACTACTTCATTTACGATTTCAAAGAACCTGGTGTTTATGAAGTGTGTATTAAAGCAGAAACACCAGATTGTCCAGAAGGAGCATCATATTGTAAAGAGATTGTAGTTGAAGAGGTGAATAGTGCTTGTCCAGAAGTTGCTTTTGAGAAAGAACTGGAGGCAGGAAGTGATAGTGTTTACATTTTTGAAGCAATTATTGAAGGTGCGGATAATGTAACAGAAATACATTGGTTCGTAAATGATGATCTTGTAGAAAATGCAACTGATCAACAAGGAGGTAATAGAATATTAAGATATCAATTTGAACAAGGGGTATATAAAGTATGTATTCAGGTAATTACACCAGATTGCCCAGAGGGCGTAAAATACTGTAAAGAAATAAGAATTGAGGGTGACTGCCCAAATACAGCGTTCAGAGTTGAAGAAGGTAATGGTGAGGGATTATATACGTTTATCTCTTCTGTAGAAAGAGATGATGTTCTATTTTATTGGTATATCAATGGCCAATTAGTAGGAGATGCTGGGAGTAATTATTTTGAATATGATTTTCTATTAGATCAAAGTGGCAACCTACCTGGTGGGCCAGGAGATTATGAAATCTGTTTACAAATAGAAGCGCCTAATTGTCCAATTGGTAATAGTGAAGAATTTTGCAAGATTATAACCGTAAAAGAAGCAAATCAATGTCCAGAACTTTCTTTCGAGTTAGAACAAGATGGTGATAACCCTGCATACTATTTCTATCCAGGGAACTTCGAAGGTGTAGAAGATGTTTCGTCAGAATGGTTTGTAAATGGTGACTATGTAGGAAGTAGCACTGGTATGCAAGATCCTTTCTACTATCAATTTAACCCTGGAACCTATGAGATCTGTTTAATGATCGAAACACCAGATTGCCCTAATGGTGTTAAACTCTGTCAAGAAATCATGATTCCAGAGTAACCCCAAAATAAAATTGATAACAACATAATAATTAAGTTAGTTTAGGTTAGATTAATTAGGTTAATTCCCCGAAAGATATGCCATATGCTTTCGGGGATTTTTATTTGCTATCAACAACGCTTTTTTGATTATGATTTTATTTTTATACATTGATTGCTATAAACGTAACCCAAAATAAGGGTAGGGTAAATGCCGTTATAGACGTTATAGATATATAAGACAAATTTACATTGAAGAGAGTTGTGACATATGGTAAGTTGTTGTTTTTGATGCATTTGGCTATTCTTAGCTCATGCGTTAATGATGATTCTTTCTTTCCCGACGAAACGAGTGATCAGATCACTCCGACTGTTGCAATGGTGACCTTACTTAATGATATAAATGATAAAGGAGATTTCGTTGTAGAGAATCAATTGTGTTTTAGTTTTGTTTATCCCATTGTCTTGGGGTACAATACAGATTCTAGCATACGAATAAATAGTTTTTCAGGATTATTGGATGCTATAGCCGGTCAAAGTCCTAATTTTAATATTGTGGGAGTACAGTTTCCCATAGAGATAAAATTTACCGAGAGTGAAACTACAATCAAAATTGAGAATGAAGATGCATTGTTTGAGGTTCTTAGAGAGTGTGAATTAACAACTTTTAGAGATCAATTTAATGCGCTGTTTAGGCAATGTTACAAATTTGAATACCCGTTGACATTATTTGATAATAATAGATCTGAAAACATTATTGAGAATGATGAGGCCTTGGGTCGTTTTCTTAATGATCAAGGAATTAATTATCAGCCAGATTTTAAATTTCCGATAACCGTTTTGGTAGCTCCGGTCTTTGAACCAACCTCGGTTTCTTCGTATTTTCAGTTTTACAATATTATTAATAATTGTGTAGGTTGTCCCGATACAAAGTTTACATCAGAAATAATCGAGACCCCTGCGATATATAGATTTAAATCTGAAGTACAAAGAGATGATGCTCTATTTTTCTGGTTTATTAATGATGAGTTGGTGGGCAATGCCAGCAGTAACACTTTTGAGTATGACTTTTTTGCGATTTTAGATGGAAGTCTTCCTGGCGGTCCTGGAACGTATAAGATTTGTTTAATGATTGAAACCCCGGATTGTCAATTAGGCAAAAAGGAATGTATAGAAATTTTTGTAGCGCCTGAATGTCCTGAGCTAAGATTCGAATTTGAACGAGAACCAGATACATTTTCATATAGTTTTGTGGCTAATTTTCCTGGAATAACCGAGACATCCTATAATTGGATCGTCGATGATCAAATTGTTGAAGATAATGATGGGGGAACCAGTGGCGATAATATGTTTTCGTTTCAGTTTACTCCGGGAGTTCATGAAGTTTGTATTAATACTGAAACTCTGTTATGTCCACAAGGAATAGAATTTTGCCAGGAAATAGCGGTGTGTCCAGAACCGTTTTTTATTGCAGAACGGCAAGGAAATACAACTGTTTATGATTTTACAGCCGATTTTCTTGGAATGCAAGATGTTACCTATGAATGGATCGTAAATGGAGAACCGCAAGAAAGTGACGGAGGTGCAGGTGGAGATAATATGTTTACTTTTCAGTTTGATCCGGGCACCTCGAACGAAGTGTGTGTAGTTGCAGAAGTACAAGGTTGTACATCGACCAATACGTTTTGCGTTCCAATCGATGTTCCTTAATTTGATAAGTATCAATAAGACAAAATATCAAGTCAATATTTTTTAATCTATTAGTGTTTTCTATCCAAAATTTTCATACTCATAATTCTTTATAGAAAGATTCTAAACAATAATTTCGGGTTATTTTTTTAGGTAATTTTACATAAAAAGTAAACCCAAAATATGAGATATCATACAAGAAAAATTGTAAAACCAGGAGACTTGAACCCAAATAATACATTGTTTGGAGGGAGATTATTGGAATGGATCGACGAAGAAGCAGCTTTGTATGCAGGCATACAACTAGAAAATAGAAGGGTCGTAACAAAATTCATGTCCGAGATTAATTTTGTGAGCTCTGCAGAACAAGGTGATATTGTAGAGATCGGTATTGATGTTGTTAAATTTGGAACCTCTTCTTTGGTGCTAAAGTGTGAGGTAAGAAATAAACTTACGCGTAAAACGATAATCAGAGTAGAAAACATTACTATGGTTAACTTGGACGAATCTGGAAAACCAACTCCTCACGGAAAAACCAAAATCGAATATGTGAAAGATAGGTTAGAATTATCTGAGAACTAATTTCTTAATAAGTTCTTTTCCTAACTCCTGATTAAGGTTAGAGATGATTTTTTGTTTTCCGTAACTAAGTTCTTCACGTAAAACAGAAGAGGTAAGCTGCACAAACAAGGTATTTCGTTCTAACCTAATGTTCTGGGTATATTTGGTAATGGCGGGGCCCATAATTTTTTCCCAAACATCACGTACCGCGACCTTGTCTAATCCGGTTTGTAACTTGTTGTCGTTTACAAAATCCTTTAGAACTTCGCTTAAACTCTGATGTTCTTGGTGACGTTTTGCCATTATAACGAGATCTTTTGATAAGGTTTATAAAAGTACATATTTCCAGCTTCATTTTTAATGATAATCTGGTTTTCTTTGGCAGAAATTACAGTTTCTTTCCAGGTGGATAAAGAGTTTTTATAAAGCATTCTAAGGCTGTCATTTTGTACCTTCAGTATGAATGTCTCGCTATCCTGGTTGGTTACAAAAGTGCCATCTAATTTTGGCTGTACTTTTTTACGAATACCTATAGTGTCTTTCGTTTCAAAATAATCAACACTTTGATTAAAATTATATTCTTTTTTGGTGCCATCGGGTAAAATCACGAGCTCTATTTCCCAATACCCATTAATGTATTGTTTAAAGTGTTCTGGGTCTGGACTACTGCAAGAAGCAAAGAATAGTAATACTACGAAGTAAAAGATTTTTTTCATGTCTCAATATCATTATTTTCTAACTTCATGATCTTATACGATTGCGAAATCTTTTTTACAACCTCCTCTGTGCGTTCTGCATGAGTATCACTTATAAAAAGTTGTCCGAAATTTTGATCGTCTACCAATTTTATAATATGCTCGACACGTTTTTCATCTAACTTGTCAAAAATATCATCAAGTAAAAGTATTGGGTTTACTTTACTTTGTTTTTTTATAAAATCAAATTGTGCAAGCTTTAAGGCGATTAAAAAAGATTTTTGTTGACCCTGACTACCAAATTTTTTTATAGCATATCCATTGATATCGAACGATAAATCATCTTTGTGAACCCCAACACTTGTGTATTGAAGCATTCGATCTTTACCCAGATTTTCTTCAAGCAAGGTTAGTAAATCTTTTTCAGACAATTTACTTTGATAGGTAAGTGAGACTCTTTCTTCTCCCGAGCTTATAGCTCGATAACGATCTTCAAATATAGGAATGAAGGTTTTTAAGAATTCGTCTCTTTTTTGATGAATTATGTTTCCGTGTTCATTTAGTTGTTGATCATAGATTTCTAATTGCGTTGGATCGAAAGTGTTATTAGCGGCAAAATACTTCAATAGCGCATTGCGCTGTGATACGAGTTTCGAGTACTTCAATAATGTAGTTAGATAATTTTGATCACTTTGCGAAATCACTCCGTCGATAAACTTTCGGCGTGTATCACTTCCTTCAGTAATTAGATCTCTATCGGCAGGAGAAATGATCACTAGAGGAAGAAAACCTATGTGTTGACTAAACGTCTCGTAAACTTTTCCGTTACGTTTAATAACCTTTTTCTGCCCCCTTTTTGCACTCACAATTACTTTCTCATCACGCCCATCTTTTTCATAGTGACCATCAATTACGAAAAAATCTGAATGATGTCTTATATTTTGACTTGTAATAGGATTAAAGTAACTTTTTCCAAAGGATAAATGATAAATCGCGTCCAGAACGTTGGTTTTGCCTACTCCATTGTTTCCTACAAAGCAATTTATCTTGTCATCAAATTCAAAATTGATGGATTCAAAATTTTTATAATTGATTAGCGATAGCGATTTTAAAATCATAAAACACTGATGATCAGGGAGTCGTAACTTTTGTGCAATTCTTAATTAATCAGCGCAAATTATTGAAAAATAATAAATAGTTGTGCTTTTAATTATGAATAAAAATTTTATTTTTGCCCTTCATTAAAGAAAATTTATGGCAACTTACAAGAAACGAGGGTACAAACCAAAAAATAAAGCTGAAGAAGTAGAGCAAGTTGAAGAAAACTCAACAACGGCTGAGGTATTTAACACCTTGGACGAGGGAGCTTCGAAAACCGAAGAATGGGTTGCGGCTAATCAAAAGTATATACTTGGAGGAGTTGGACTTATTGCCCTAGTGATATTAGGATACCTTGGATTTCAAAAGTTTATCCAGGAACCAAAAGAACAAGAAGCTGCAAATGAGATGTTTCAGGCACAGCAATATTTTGATAACGCTGTAAATGGAAATTCTACAGTACGTGATTCTTTATATACTTTAGCGCTTAATGGAGGTGAAGGTAAATATGGATTTTTGGAGATCATAGAGAACTATGGTAGTACCAAAGCAGCAAATCTGGCAAATTATTATGCTGGTTTCTCCTATCTTAATATGAAGAAGTATCAAGAAGCAATCACTTACCTTGATGATTTTAAAAGCGATGATGAAATGCTTGGCCCTTTGGCTTTAGGAGGTATTGGAGATGCTTTTTCTCAACTTAATCAGGTAGAAGAAGCTTTAGGGTATTATGAAAAAGCCGCAAATGCAAAGACTAATGATTATACAACTCCAAAGTTTTTATTAAAAGCGGCGATAACGGCATTGTCTTTAAACAAGCCCGAAACTGCAATTCCTCATTTGGAGCGTATTAAAGAAGAATTTCCTAAAAGTGTAGAAGCTAATCAGGTTGATGTACATTTAGGGAAGGCAGAAGCGATGCAAAAATAGTTTGTAGTTTGAAGTTTCAAGTTTTATTGTAGAAACTTTAAACGTGGAACACAAAACTTAAAACTCATATGGCTACAGAGAATAAAAATTTATCACAATACGATAAGACAACAATCCCAGACGCGAAGAATTTTCGGTTTGGGATTGTTGTTTCAGAGTGGAACGAAACCATTACACAAGGATTATTTCAAGGTGCATTTGACGCTTTAATTGATTGTGGAGCAATTAAAGAGAATATTGTGCGATGGAATGTTCCTGGTAGTTTTGAACTTATTTATGGTTGTAAAAAAATCCTGGAATCCTATGATATGCTAGATGCTGTTATTGCTGTTGGTTGCGTAATACAAGGAGAAACCAAACATTTTGATTTTGTTTGTGAGGGTGTTACACAAGGCATTAAAGATTTAAATATCCAAAGTGATATTCCCGTTATCTTTTGCGTACTTACCGATAATACAATGCAACAATCTATAGATCGTTCTGGGGGTAAGCACGGTAATAAGGGAACAGAGGCCGCAATCGCAGCAATAAAGATGGCGCAATTGCGTAAAGATGCCAAGTTTTACAAACCATAAGTTTGGTTACTTCAGGGAACAAAAAATATAAATACTGTTGATATCTTGTGTTATTGTAATGCTAAAAGGCTAACATTACAATGCTTTTTTAAGTATATTTGGATAATCTAAAGATAGAAACAGATTGTGAAATTTAGTATTCCCAAACAAAGAAAGAATCGAAGATTCAACTATACTCCGAGGTATTATAAAGGTAAGAGTGAAGGTAATATCTATGATTTTGAAAATAGAATTACCAAATACCGGGATACTACGAATGATATCGATTTTGGATCACATTGGGCCCAAGCTCGCAAATCAAGCCGTAACCGAGGAAATCGTGAAATCAATAAAAGGGTAATCTATATAGCACTATTTCTGATATTTATCTTTTTGTATTTAATTGATTTTGATTTATCCATATTTACTGCAAGACGATAAATGTCTGATATCATACAACTATTACCAGATCACGTTGCCAACCAAATTGCTGCCGGAGAGGTCGTTCAAAGACCAGCTTCAGTAGTAAAAGAATTGTTGGAAAATGCTATTGATGCAAAAGCAACAACCATTAAATTGATTATCAAGGAAGCCGGAAAAACATTAATCCAGGTGATAGATGATGGTGTCGGAATGAGTGTAACCGATGCAAGATTGAGTTTTGAGCGTCACGCCACATCAAAAATTAAAAATGCCGAAGATCTTTTTGAACTGAATACCAAAGGTTTTAGAGGAGAAGCACTTGCTTCTATTGCAGCAATTGCCCATGTCGAATTAAAAACGAGGCAAAAAAATGATGAGGTAGGTACAGAAATTAGAATAGAAGGTAGTGAGGTAACCTATCAAGAAGCGTGTGCAACACCAAAAGGTACCTCAATTAGTGTTAAAAACTTATTCTATAATATTCCGGCCCGTCGAAACTTTTTAAAATCAAATGCAGTAGAATTACGTCATATCATAGATGAGTTTCATCGTGTGGCTATGGCACATTCTGGTATTCGGTTTGATATGTATCATAATGGGAGTGAGGTTTTTAACCTTCCGGTATCAAATGAAAGACAACGTATTGTCAATATTTTTGGAGGGAAGACCAACGAAAAATTGGTCCCTATCAAAGAAGAGACCGATCTTGTAACGGTAAGTGGTTTTGTTGGCAAACCAGAATATGCAAAACGATCGCGCGGCGAACAGTTTTTCTTTGTAAATAATAGATTTATCAAAAGCGGTTACTTGAATCACGCCGTTAATGCAGCTTTTGAAGGACTTTTAAAAGATAAATCACATCCTAGCTATTTTATTTATTTGAAAGTTGATCCAAAATCCATTGATATTAATATCCATCCAACCAAAACTGAGATTAAGTTTGAGGATGAGCATGCTTTGTATGCAATATTACGTTCTACAATTAAGCATAGCCTGGGACAATTTAATGTAGCCCCGGTGTTAGATTTTAACAGGGACGCATCTATGGATACTCCTTATGAATATAAAAGTAAAGAGGCTCAAGCTCCAACCATAGAAGTCGATCGAAGTTTTAATCCATTCAAAGAAGATTCTTCTGCTTCTGGTGGTTCTACAGGAAACAGTTATACATCGAATTTTAAAAAAGAATCCGCAGGGAGTTGGGAAAATCTTTATGTAGGGCTCGAATCTGAGATTGATTCCCCTAAGCCTGTTGAGAATAATTTTTCAACAGTCGAGTTTGAAAGTGCAGAAGTGACTGGTTCATTGTTTGAATCTGATGATAAAAAAGTAGGGCATCATACTACATACCAGTTAAAGAAGAAATATATTGTAACTACAATAAAGAGTGGTATGGTGATTATTAATCAACATAGAGCCCATCAAAGAATTTTGTATGAAGAGCTCTTGCGGAATATCACTATGGCAAGTGCTGTAAGTCAACAGCTATTGTTTCCCTTAAAGTTGTCATTCTCCAAAAAGGAAATGGCGCTACTGGAAACCGTAAAAGAACAACTTCAAAATACTGGATTTGTGTTTGGAGAAGAACATGTGGGAGAATTGGAGATTACGGCAATACCATCGGTGGTTTCAGAAAAAGAAATATCTGTGCTCTTAGAAAAGTTACTCAGCGATCTTGAAAATGAAGTGCCAGATAGTGGGTTTTCGCAAACAGATCTCTTGGCAAAATCAATAGCCAAAAGTGTTGCAATACGAACCGGAGTGGAGCTCGCCACAGAACAGCAACAATATATGGCGAATAGCTTATTTGCATGTACCGAACCTACCATGACACCAGATAATAAGCCAACTTTCATTACGTTAACAGTAGATGAGATAGACAAGAAATTTTAAAAGTATACATGGGGAGAATTACAGAAACAGTTAAGGTTTTATTGGTTATCAATATTATTTTCTTTATTGGGGCCACTTCTTTGGGCGACAAAGCATTTGAATGGTTTGCCCTTTGGTTTCCAAAAAATGAAAATTTCCAAATATGGCAAATCATTTCGCATATGTTTATGCATGGCGGTACAGGTCACATCTTTTTTAACATGTTTGCGCTGTATATGTTTGGAAGCCATCTGGAAATGTCTATTGGTAAAAATAAATTTCTGTTTATTTATTTCTTCTCAGGGTTGGGAGCCGTAGGATTTCAAATCTTGTTTACCTATTTTCAGTTCAATCCTGGATATCAAGCTTATGTTGAAGCAGGTTTTTCTCCTACAGAAATTAATACGTTTATTCAGGATACCATAGCATCTGGACAGTTTAGAGTATACCCAAATATTCCTCAAGAGGTAACCGAAAGGATGATAGGAGCATATATGACTCCTATGGTTGGAGCCTCTGGAGCCATTTTTGGTGTGTTGGCGGCTTTTGCAGTTTTGTTTCCTAACTTACCTTTGTATATAATTTTTATTCCTATTCCTATTAAGGCGAAGTATTTAATTGGAGGATATTTCTTATTAGATTTGTATGGTGGTATTACAGGACAAGCTATTCTAGGACCATCTAATGTTGCACATTGGGCACATATTGGTGGCGCAGTAATTGGTTTTATAACTATGTGGTACTGGAAAAAGAATTCGTTTAATCAGCATCGTTGGTATTAACATGGCAACTAATAATCTTTCATATCAGTTTAAAACGGCTAACATTATTATCAAGCTTATTGTTATTAATGTAGTATTGTTTCTGTTTGCTACCCTTGGCTCCTGGATATTTAAATCTAGTCCTGGAGCTTTGATGAGTTGGTTTGTACTGCCCGTTGATCCAGGATCTTTGATAATACAGTTTTGGAGTGTGCTAACGTATAGTTTTTTGCATTTTGATTTTTGGCACATATTCTGGAACATGCTGGTGTTGTATTGGTTTGGTCAATATGTGTTAAACTTATTTACCGAAAAACGTTTTCTTACAATCTATTTATTAGGAGCCATATGCGGCGGACTACTTTTTGTGCTTGCTTATAATGTTTTTCCTGTTTTGTCTGGGTCTTTAGCTTATTTAATTGGGGCCTCAGCCGCGGTTAGGGCAATTATGATTTTTATAGCTGTTTATACGCCAAATGCCGCGGTTCGTATTATTTTCTTTAATGTTAAACTATGGCAAATAGGACTCTTTGTTGTGTTGTCTGATCTTATTCAAATTCCAACTTCAAGTAATGCGGGAGGTTTGATTGCTCATATGGGCGGCGCTATTTTTGGATATTTTTATGCGATGCAACTTAAAAAGGGAACTGATATCGGTTCATGGTTCGAAAAACTAATGGACGGACTTGTAAGTATGTTTAAGCCTAAAAAAAAGAGTCCTTTGAAAACAGTGCACAAATCAAAAACATATACAAAATCTACCAAAACCACAGCTACATCGAGAACTAAAAAACATACCAAAACACCAAATCAGGAGCAAATAGATGCAATTCTTGATAAAATTAGTAAAAGTGGATATGATAGCTTAACCAAAGAGGAAAAAGACTTTTTATTTAAAGCTGGCAAGGAGGAATAGGTATAATAGTATGGGGAAATTGATTAATAAGATTGTCTTTTTGATAAATTCTATAGTCGCTTTTGGACTGTTGTTGTCTTATTTATTGCCATATGTGTCTCCTAAAACATTTCCATTGTTATCGGTTTTAAGCCTTACCGTTCCTATTTTTATTGTAATCAATCTAATTTTCCTAATTTACTGGATTGTTCTATTAAACAAGAGATTAATCCTGTCTTTATTAGTGTTAATCCTTGGGTTTTCTCATGTTTCTTCTTTGTATAAACTAAGTGGTAAATCATGGGATGAAGAAGAGCGCGGTGTAACTTTGTTAAGTTTTAATGTTCGGAGTTTTGATCGTTTTGATTGGATAGGATCAGGTAAAATTCCACAAAATATTTCTGCTTTGGTAAAAGAACAGAACCCTGATATATTTTGTGCACAAGAATTTTATAATAATCCAGACACAAACTTTAGTCAATATCCCTATAAATATGAAAACTTTAATAATGATAATGGGGAGTTGGCATTAGTCGTGTTTTCTAAATTTCCTATAATTAATAAAGGGTCGTTACATTTCAAAAAAACCGCCAATAATATCATATTTTCTGATCTTGTCATAAATAGTGACACGATTAGGGTGTATAATGTGCATTTACAGTCTCATAAAATAAGCTCGAATACCGATAGATTGGCCAATGAAGATTCTGAAAAACTACTCAAAAGAGTGCAGACTTCTTTTGAAAGACAGCAGGAGCAAGCTGAAATGCTTATCAAGCATATGGATGCTTCTCCTTATAAGAACATAGTGATGGGGGATTTTAACAATACACCATACTCATACGTGTATAATAAAATTATTTCTAACGACTTAAAAGATACATTCAAGGAAGCCGGAAGCGGTTTTGGAAAAACTTTTGAGTTTGATTTGTTTCCATTGCGTATAGATTTTATCCTGATACAGGATAACATTGAGGTTTTAGAATTTAAGAACTTCGATATGGAACTATCAGATCATTACCCAATATTTTCAAGAATAAAACTTTAAATTCTTACTGTTTTATTCTCCTTCAATACGGTCAGACTTTTCGGACATTTTCTCTTCCCAGTCTTTTGTGAAAACTGCATGTTTGTTTTGAACCATCAAACGCATTTTTTCTTTTACAGCGTCTTGTATTTGTGTAGGTAAACCATATAACTTTTTATTGATTTTGGTTAGTCTTCCACCACCTATTTCGCTATTTTGATGTTTTACAGATACTCTTTTTCCCATGTAATAGGCCATGATTTTTACACGACCATCTTTATATCCATTTTGCCCTTCTGTACCATACGTTAAAATCATGTCAACAAGACCATCGCCATCTATATCTGATAGGTCTGAGTACTTGTTCCAAAAACCAATAGAGGTTTCCCAGTCTTTATCTATTTTGTCTTTGACTGTAGATCTCTTTTTGAGTTGATTGTTTTTACTAAGTATTTTCAGGGCATATATGTTATCGTATAATGTGTCTTTTTCTTCTGTTATTGCTTTCCTGTGGTCGGTTAATACTATATAATGAAGTCCAGATTCGTCGTTGTAAGAATATACTTGATAAATAGTATTAGAAATACCCAATAAGTTTTGTTTTCTTCTAGTAAAAACTGATGAAATCTCTTTCTTGGAGAGCTTAGTAACGAGTTTTGAGTCAAAGGGTATTGTATAATGTTTTTGTATTGGTTTTGCCGGACTATTATCTAGTTGTGTTACTTCTTTATTGGTGTCTTTTTCAGATTCTTTCGTTTGTTTTCCACAAGAAAATAGGGTCAAAAATAGAACGCAGAGTAGAAATTTATTCATAGTCAAAAAGGGGTTAAAAATGAAACATTTATGGTCTGTTTTGTAATAAATGTAATCAATATTTTGGAAATGAGTGTGTTTTGCCATATTTACATCATCCAGCAATCGATCTGATCTGTGATGATATGCCACAACAGGGCAAAACCAAAAACTCTTGTTTTTGGAGGGATAAGCAGAGTGATATAAGCTGCAATTGCAGAATAACTGTGTAAGGGGTGAAATCCGACACTACATCGATTGGGATCAAAAATTGGAGATGCAAAAAGATGATCTATATCGACGATCATTGAAGCAAGAAAGATTATATATGTTTTTTTCCATTGTTTTGGAAAAAAGAAAATAGCAATGAATAAGGGAATTACCAAGTGAAGTCCATAATGTATAACAGAGCGAAGCATTAAAAAATCGATTGATTCTCTAGATAGGTTAATGCATTGGTACCTTCATTAAATAATAAGTCGAGAATAGATAAGTTGGGTAGAAACCCATGTTTATCAGAAAACACTTGAATGTAAGATTCTAAATTATAAGTTTTCTCTTTTTTTGCGTTTACCAATACTCGTAGATCTTCGGAATTTTCTGGAGTTTTGATGTATTCATTAGTTTTAGAAAAGGTTTTATCTAATTGTAAACAATCATTTACCGCTTGCATGCATTCATAATTGAAATCTAATAAGAATTCTTTCTTTTTTTTGAATAAATGTGCAAATTCATCTTCATAATATTCAAAAAAGGGTGAAGTTCGATATGCGGTTTCCAATGATTTCCAATGTAAAATCTGCCATTCGAAGTCATTTTCTATTCGAACATCTTTGTAGAGTTGTCTTCCTTCTTTTCCCGTGTGTTTAATCGGGATTGTTAGCAATAATTTTCCGTTTGCACCATAGACATAGGTACGGTTCCTGTAGGTTTGTTTTTGATAATTGTCTTCATTCTCAAAAACGATCACTTCTGAACGTGCCATAGCTACATATTGCGCTACAGAACCAAAATACATAGGGTGGAGTAGTGTGCTTTTCAATTTAACTATTACTGTAATTATGCTCCTTTCTTCCTTTTACGATATTGGCTATAAACAATCCAGCCAAACAATGCAATCAAGAAATATTTGAAATATGAAATGGGTTTTCCACTGCCGCCTACAGTAGTAAACATGCGATCCCAACGTATTTTGTTAAATAAACCTCTGGCATTAGAGTCCCAGCTAAACCATACAAAAACGGGTTTTCCTACTACATGATTTGCAGGAACATATCCCCAGGCTCGGCTATCCTCACTGTTGTGTCTATTATCACCCATCATCCAGTAATAGTCTTGTTTAAAAGTATAGTTGTCGATAGGTTTCCCATTGAGCATTACCTGTGTGCCATTTACGGTAAGCTTGTTGTCGATACCAAGCTCTGAGCCTTCATAAACCTCAATAATTCTTCTATACAACGAGAAGCTTTTAAGGTCCATTTTTACTGTTTTTCCAGCTTCCGGGATGTATATAGGACCAAAATTATCTCGATTCCAGTTAACTTTACCATTATTTGGGAAAATTCCATATTCTGCTTTCCCTTTTGGAGTGATGTCTCTTTGTATAGATGCAACACTTGGATGACTCTTAAACTTGGAAGCTGCTTCTTCTGTCATTCCAGCAGCTACAAATTCTGATGGGCTGAGGAAACCAAATTCTCCTGGCTTTATTTTATAGCGGTCATATAGATTTTGTGAATTGAAATTATTCCCTTTTGGTGTACCTGTATATGAAAATTGTAATTGTGCTCGATCTGGTAATACATTCTTTTCACCATTAATATGAACATAACCATCTACAACCGATAATGAATCACCAGGAACGCCAACACAACGTTTTACATAGTTGGATTTTTTATCTATAGGTTTATAGTAGCCTTTATTGGAACGATCTCTAAATTTACTTACTGTATCAACTGGCCAACTAAATACTACAATATCGTTACGTTTTATTTTTTGAAAACCTGGTAACCTGAAATAGGGGTATTGAGGTTTACTCATATAAGATTTTGTACGAACCAAAGGTATTGTATCATGTACCATAGGAAATGATACAGCAGTCATAGGTGTGCGGGCACCATAATGAAATTTACTTACAAACAAAAAGTCTCCTACCAATAAAGTCCTTTCTAGGGAACCTGTCGGGATGGTGTAGGGTTGCATGAAATACGTATGTACTATTGTCGCGGCAACTACTGCAAACAAGATTGAACTAATCCATTCTCCAGTGGCAGTTCTTGGTTTTAAATCACGATTTTCGAGATACGATACATCTAGCATGTAGTTTACATAAAAAATATAGAAACCAAGTGTTACTACGGCGAGAATAGTGTCTTGAGTAGAGTTTCTGCCAAAACTTCGTATGGTTTCTACCCAAATTACCGGTAACATGATTACATTAATTACCGGTATAAAGAGTAATATTACCCACCACCATGGTCTATTGATAATTTTCATCAAAACCACCGCGTTGTATACAGGAACAATAGCTTCCCAGGCTTTTCTACCGGCTTTTACATAAAGCTTCCAAGTTCCTAAAAAGTGAATTACCTGTAATATCAGGAAGAAAATAAACCATTCTGTAAGTATCATCTCTAATATATTTTGTAGTATAAGTACCTCTTATTCGTAAAGCGTTACAATTTTTATAATCCTAAAACGTCTTTCATGCTAAAAACACCAGATTTTCCCTTCAACCATTCTGCAGCAATCACAGCTCCTAAAGCAAATCCACTACGATTATGAGCTGTATGTTTGATTTCAATGTCATCAACTTTCGAGGAATAAGTAACCGTATGGGTTCCCGGAACTTTATCGATTCTTTTTGCGGTAATCCTTATTGTGTCCAGGTTACCATTATCTAATTTCCAGTTATTCTTATTCGTATTTTCAATAATTCCTTCAGCAAGTGTAATTGCGGTTCCACTGGGAGCATCTAACTTTTCTGTATGGTGAATTTCCTCCATTGAAACATCATATCCTTCAACAGGACTCATCATTTTCGCTAATTTTTTGTTTATTTCAAAAAAAAGATTAACACCCAAACTATAATTTGAAGCATAAATAAAACCTCCTTTTTTGTCCTTACATAGGCTAACCATTGCTTCATAATGATCTAACCACCCTGTGGTACCCGAAACAACAGGTACATTGGCATTAAAACAATTGGTGATATTATTAACAGCCGCAGCCGGAATACTAAAGTCTATAGCAACATCTGCTTGAGAAACGTCATAATTGGTATCATCTTTATCTACCTTAAGAACTATAGTATGTCCCCTTTCTATGGCGATTTTCTCTATGGTTTTACCCATTTTACCATATCCTAATAGTGCAATTTTCATGTTTTGGTTGATTGTTTGTAAAAGTATATTGTTTTTTCTCAAAAACTATAGTTGAACGAAACCCCATAATTAAATCCGGTATTAAACTCATTAAAGTTTACTTTTGGTTTAAAAGAGAGGTCTTCGGTAATGTTGTATTGTTGTAAATGCGCCGTTACATTGGCATCCACTATATTTAAAAGATAGGCGGCAGCTGTCAAAAGTAAAGCTAATTCCTGATCGCGACGAAAACGATCTTGCAAATCGATTAATTGTTCTTCAGTAAACTGTGGAAATTCATCATCGGTAAATCCTGCTAGTCTACGCTTGTAGGCGTCACGCAAATCATTATACCTTCCATTATTTTCTAGATAAAAATAAATTCCAGTTCCAATAGCTGCGTAGACAATAGGAATTTTCCAGTATTTTTTGGTGTAAGCTTGCCCTAGTCCCGGTAATACTGCAGAGTAAAATGCGGCACGTGCCGGTGCCAAAGGCTCGTAAGGTCTAATCTTTTTTTCTTTCTTTTTCTTTTGCTTTTTCTTTTTTACTGCAACTTCTTCTGTAGTGACTTTTAGTTCCTCATCCTCTTGAGAAAACATACTTTGAACAGAAAAAAGTAATACAAAAACTATGTAACAGCATTTAATCTTCACTATTGATAAGTTTCTTTAAACGGTTAAAATCTTCTTCTGAAGAAAAAGGGATAATTAATTTACCACTTCCTTTACTGGAAACTTTTACATCAATTTTTGCGCCAAAATATTCAGAAAAATCTTTTACTCCTTTTGCAATATGCTTAGGAAGACCTGAAGGTTTAGAAACTCCTTTTAGATTATCTGTTTTGTTATTTAAAGATCGTACAAGATTTTCTGTGTCTCGAACTGATAATGATTTTCCTATTATCTGTTCATAGATATCCAATTGTTGCTGTTGGTCTTCAATGTTAATAAGAGCACGACCATGTCCCATAGAGATAAATCCATCCCGCATTCCGGTTTGAACTATTGGATCTAATTTTAGTAATCTAAGGTAATTGGCAATGGTTGATCTCTTTTTTCCAACTCGATCACTCAATTGTTCCTGGGTAAGGCTTATTTCGTCGATAAGACGTTGATAAGATAAAGCGATTTCTATGGGGTCGAGATCTTGGCGTTGTATGTTTTCTACTAATGCCATAGTCAATGATTCCTGATCATTGGCTATTCTAATATAAGCAGGAATTGTTTTTAATCCGGCCAATTTTGAAGCACGAAAACGACGTTCACCACTTACCAATTGAAACTTATTGAAATCAAGTTTACGAACGGTAATTGGCTGTATTACACCAACCTCTTTTATAGAGGTAGCAAGTTCACGTAGTGTTTCATCATTAAAGCTGGTACGCGGTTGAAACGGATTTACATCAATACTACCCAGTTCAAGTTCGATTATATTACCAACTACTTTATCGGCATTTTTATCATCGACCGATTTGATATCATTTTCCGGGTCTTTCAGCAAGGCCGATAACCCTCTTCCCAATGCTTGTTTTTTTGTCGCCTTCGCCATGAATCCTTAACTATTTTTCTTAATTATTTCGTGAGCCAAACTTAAGTAATTACTAGCACCTTTACTAGTTGCATCATAATTTATTATACTCTCACCATAACTTGGTGCCTCACTTAAACGTATATTTCTTTGAATGATTGTTTTAAATACCATTTCATTGAAGTGTTTTTGCACTTCTTCAACTACTTGATTTGATAGTCTTAATCTTGAATCATACATGGTAAGTAACAATCCTTCGATATCAAGTTTTTGGTTGTGTACTTTTTGAACACTTTTAATGGTATTCAATAATTTACCTAGTCCTTCTAGTGCAAAATATTCGCACTGAATCGGGATCATCACAGAATCTGCAGCAGTCAACGCATTTAATGTAAGTAATCCAAGAGAAGGAGCGCAATCGATTAATATATAATCGTAGTGGTTTCTAAGTTCTTCAATCGCTTTTTTTAGCATATATTCTCGCTGATCCTTGTCAACAAGTTCAATTTCTATAGCCACCAGGTCAATATGAGCAGGTATAATATGCACGTTAGGAGAGGTCGTTTCCATGATAGCCTCTTCAGGTTTTAGTGTATGTTCTAAAATCTGGTAGGTACCTTTTTCAATACTCTCTACATCAAGGCCTAATCCAGATGTTGCATTCGCTTGTGGATCGGCATCGATTAGTAATACTTTTTTCTCTAGAACACCTAGAGAAGCTGCTAAATTTACTGAGGTTGTAGTTTTTCCCACACCTCCTTTTTGATTGGCAATCGCTATTATTTTACCCATAGGGGAAGATTTGGATTTTAGGAGGTAAAAATACAATTTATTATATATTATAAAAATGAAAAATGTTAACAGAAAGACATAAAAAAGACCATCCCCCTTTGAGAATGGTCTTGGTTACTTTTATGATTGTTAATAACTAGTTATTTTTTGTTTTTAGAGCGAATTGATGCTTCGAGCATATCCCACATCTTTTCAGGAACTTGCTCTAGCATGTTAAATTCTCCTGCGCCTTTAAGCCATTCGCCGCCATCAATCGTCATCACTTCACCATTTACATAAGCAGAAAAATCTGATACCAGATAAGCGGCCAAATTGGCTAATTCCTGGTGATTACCTACACGCCCTAGTGGTACTTGTTTTGTAATGTCCAATTTATCTTTAAGCTCTGCGGGCATTAATCTGTCCCAAGCTCCTTTGGTAGGGAAGGGACCCGGAGCAATAGCGTTAAAACGCATTCCGTACTTGGCCCACTCTACGGCTAGTGATCTTGTCATTGCAAGAACTCCTGCTTTGGCGGTTGCGCTAGGTACAACATATGCTGAACCTGTCCAGGAATATGTTGTAACGATATTAAGAACTGTAGTGTTTGTATATTTGGTGTTGATCCAGTGCTTTCCGAAACTTAACGTACAGTTTTTTGTGCCTTTTAAAACAATATCTATGATAGTATCGAATGCATTTGCCGATAAACGCTCTGTTGGGGAAATAAAGTTTCCTGCGGCATTATTTAATAACACATCTACAGAACCAAATTCTTTTAAAACCTGATCTTTCATGGTTTCTACCTGATCATAATGGCGAACATCACATTGTAATGCCAGACAAGTGCCTCCAGTTTCTGCTTCAAGCTCTTTGGCAGTGTTTTGAAGTTTTTCAAGGTTACGTGAAGTAATGGCAACTTTGGCTCCAAGTTCAAGGAAATACTTCGTCATCGATTTTCCTAAACCGCTACCACCTCCTGTAACAACTATATTTTTTCCTTTTAATGCCCCGTCACGAAGCATTTTGTCTGTATAACTCATAAGCTTGATTATCTATGTTTGGTGAAAGTTACAATTAATATTTCAAATACTATGCGTGCATAGTATTTTATTTAAATGTCGATATTAAAATTTCTAAAATGGTGATCGCCGCATCACTAATTTTGGTTCCCGGACCAAAAATAGCTACAGCACCGGCCCCGAATAAATAATCATAATCGTCAGGAGGAATAACACCTCCAACAATAATCATAATATCTTCGCGGCCATATTTTTTGAGTTCTTCAACTATCTGAGGAACTAGTGTTTTATGACCTCCGGCAAGAGAGGAAACCCCTACTACATGTACATCATTTTCTACAGCTTGTTTTGCAGCTTCGGCTGGAGTTTGAAATAAAGGCCCGATATCAACGTCAAACCCAACATCTGCATAGCTAGTCGCAACAACTTTTGCCCCTCTGTCATGCCCGTCTTGCCCCATTTTGGCAATCATTATTCTTGGTCTACGACCTTCTAATTCTGCAAATTGATTTGCTAATTCTCGTGCCTTATTAAAGGATTCGTCATTTTTTATTTCTTTGGCATACACACCTGTAAATGTTTTTATTTGCGCTTTGTATCTTCCAAATTCTTTTTCAAGTGCATCACTAATTTCTCCAAGAGTAGCTCTTAGCCTTGCAGCTTCTACTGCTAAAGCTAGTAAATTTTGATTACCATCTGTAGCCGCTTTGGATAAATTATTGAGAGCATTTTGCACGGCTTTTTCATCTCGTTCGGCCTTGACTTTCTTTAGACCTTCTATTTGCTGTGCTCTTACGGCCTGATTGTCTACTTTAAGTGTACTTATGGCTTCTTCTTCTTCTAACTTGAATTTGTTAACGCCTATAATAACATCTTGTTCACTATCTATTCTGGCTTGTTTGCGAGCTGCGGCTTCTTCAATCCTCATTTTGGGTATTCCAGCTTCAATAGCCTTTGTCATTCCTCCTAATTCTTCAACTTCTTCAAGTAATTTCCAGGCTTTTTCGGCAATATCATTTGTAAGAGACTCTACATAATAACTTCCTGCCCAGGGATCGACTGTGCGGGTAATATTTGTTTCTTCTTGTAAGTAGATCTGTGTATTTCTGGCAATTCTTGCCGAAAAATCTGTGGGAAGTGCAATAGCTTCATCCAGTGCATTGGTATGCAAACTTTGAGTTCCTCCAAAAGCAGCTGCACTTGCTTCGATACAGGTGCGTGCCACATTATTAAAAGGATCTTGTGCGGTCAAGCTCCACCCACTAGTTTGACAATGAGTTCGTAGCATCAATGATTTTGGGTTTTTTGGGTTGAATTGTTTTATCAATTTTGCCCAAAGCATTCTGGCCGCTCTCATTTTGGCAATTTCCATAAAATGATTCATACCTATGGCCCAAAAGAACGATAGGCGAGGTGCAAAAGAGTCTATATCCAGTCCAGCTTCAAGACCTTTACGCACATATTCTAATCCATCTGCCAGTGTATATGCCAATTCTATGTCACAAGTAGCACCAGCTTCCTGCATATGATACCCTGAGATACTTATGGGATTAAACTTCGGCATATTTTTAGAGCAATACTTAAATATATCACTTATGATTCGCATAGAAGGAGTGGGAGGATAGATATAAGTGTTGCGAACCATGAATTCTTTCAAGATATCATTTTGTATAGTCCCCGATAATAAATTTTTATCTACACCTTGCTCTTCGGCTGCGACGATATAAAACGCCATGATAGGCAATACCGCACCATTCATTGTCATGGAAACCGACATTTTATCCAAAGGAATTTGATCAAAAAGCACCTTCATGTCTTCAACAGTATCAATAGCGACTCCGGCCATTCCCACATCTCCAAATACTCTTTCATGATCACTATCATATCCTCTATGGGTAGCGAGGTCAAAAGCTACCGATAAACCTTTTTGACCTGCTGCGAGATTTCTTCTGTAAAAAGCATTACTTTCTTCGGCAGTAGAGAAACCTGCATACTGTCTTATGGTCCATGGTCTACGAACATACATTGTAGAATATGGTCCTCGTAAATAGGGAGGAGTACCGGCAGAAAAATTAAGATGTTTTAAATTCTTAATATCATCCTTATGGTATTGAGATTTGATATCTATTCCTTCTGAGGTCCCAAAGGTAGATTTTTGAGATGTAGTTTTTGTTTTTTTTTGGTTGGGTAACTTTATACCTTGTATGTCTTTTCTACTCATTATTTAAAGCGACATTTTATACTGCAAATTTAAAAGTGCTGTAAAATTAAGCTTTTAGAAATGATTTTTATTCAAAAAAAACACTCTTTAATGAGAATATTGTAAAAAACTAAGGAAATGCTTTTTCAATTACCATAAGTATTGAATAGTAAATATCAAAGGCAATGAATTTTTTTATTTGGCTTGTTTTAAATTCTCTGTCGGTTATATAGTATATTCTTTGAGAAATGAGGGATGTACTTACATTTCCATCTCCTTCAAGTGTATCAATGATCTCTTTAAAATCGTCACTCTCACTTGTATTTTTAAGACATTGAATAAGGCCACCACGATAATTAAAAATCATAATCTCTTCTTCTTTGCTATTTCCTGTTGATGGATAGGATTTTTTTACTGCTTCTTGGTTTTCGTAGTCACTTAATTTTATCCAAAGCGAGTTTTTGCTTGTTGCCGCCTTTTTAAACTCTCGAGTTAATTGAATGGAGTTATTAGAAGGAAGTTTTCTAAGATCTAAAGATAAACTTGCAACTTCGGCTAGAAAGGTTCTGTATGTTTTGATAGAATCGTTTCCAAACTTATAGAAAGAAAATAGATCTTTTTCAAAGGATTCGAATGCTCTTCTGGATAAACCGCTAGCATCAATGCTAAGGCAATCTATATCTGATTGGGAATACAAAGTACATGTTGACGATAAAAGCAATATAGTAAGTAAAGCTTTGAATCTAATCTTGAGGGGCATTGATTTAGATTTAGTAATGTTAGTGTATAGGCTGAATTTTATTATTAATTAGTGTGCAAGTTAACAATTTGTTGGCAAAAATTAACATTTTATCGTATGTTTTTCTCGATTAACTCGCTTAAACGTCTTTTTACAATAGGTTCAAGAAGGGTTTTTCTTACTTTTTTCTCTGGAAATACTGATTTTTGAAATTCGGGAACTATTTCTTTTGTGTTTTGATATTTATTGGATCCAGTTAAGATAATTTTTTCATTATCGAATAATTCTTGTTCCTTTTGAGCGCTTTCTTTTATCTTTTGCTGTATTTTTCCTGACTTAAGTTGACTAAGGAATCCATTACCTTGTTCGATATTTTTGAATAATGCTAATGCATTTTCTGCCAACTGCTTGGTGAGCGTTTCTATGTAGTATGATCCCGAGGCAGGGTTTTCTACCAGATCTAGATAGCTTTCATTTTTTAGAATCAGTAGTTGATTTAATGAAATCCTGGTGCCAAATTCATTTTCAAGATTATAAATGTCGTCATAAGGCATATTGTAAATAGTATCTGCTCCTCCCATTATTGCGCTCATGCACTCTGTTGTAGTGCGAAGCATATTTACATTATAATCTAGGATTGTTTTATTTCGATGTGAAGGGTATGCGATAATATGGCATTTATCGATCAAACTATATTCAGATGCTAAAGTACTCCAGAGCATTCTAAGGGCACGAAGTTTTGCAATCTCAAAAAAGTAATTACTTCCAACTGCCACTTTAAAAACGGCCTTTGTTTGTTTTAAAGGATTTTTGGCTTTGTTATCGAAGTGGTTTAAATATTCGTTGACATGTGCCAGCGCATATGCCAATTGCTGCACCATAGTAGCACCGGCATTTTGATAAAGACTTGTATCAATACTTAATATACTTTTTAAGGCTGTACATGTTGTTATTTCTTCTAAAGCTTTGTGATCTTCTTTCAAATTAGTAAACCAATTGCCGGTATGAGCAAGGTTTCCTATTATATCGGTCAATATAGAGATGTTCTGTTCGTTAGTCTTGGCAATTTGATTTAATGAACCAATATAATCTGAAGAAAGAAAATTAGTTTCGATAAAAATCGGTATATCAGAATCGATATCTTGTAAAAGTTCAGTTGGATTTACATCTTCTTGCAGAATTACAAAAAATACGCTTTCTGCTCCTTTTTTGATAGCGGTTAATGCTTTTTTGTTTCCTGTGATCGCCTCATTTACTTCAATTTTTATGGAATTTTTCCACTGTGTAGGATGGGAGATAGGGCTGTTTACTTCAGAGATATCCTCTTGATTATAGAAAGGTTTGATATCTATGCCTTCCAAAGATTTATATATTAAGGCTTCATTGTAATCGGCACCTTTAAGATCAAATTGAATTTTCTGTTTCCATTGCTGGGTAGAAACTTCGTCAAAACTATCAAATAAGGATTTAGTCATTTTTCTTAGTTTTAGGAACGCTATCTTCGTACTCGATGATGTAAATCTCTTCATCATCGCGTTTCATAAAATATTCTTCTCGAGCAAATTTTTCTAGCTCGCTACTATCTTTCAATACTTTTATGTCTTTTTGATCTTTTATGATCTCTTTGATATAATACTCTTTATTATCTTCAAGCTCCTTAATTTCCTGATCCAATTCTTTATGAATAAGCCACGAATTGGTATCAAGAAATAACATCCATATCACAAATAACAATACAATGAGCACATATTTATTTAAAAATATGGCAAATATCGGTATTAACGCCGGTTTGTTTTTTAGTTTCTGAAAATAACTTTTAAGCTTCAATATAAGTAGGGTAATGTTTGGTATAAAGGTACAAAAGTTAATTCAAGCGTTCTTTGATAATTGTGCGAACGATATCTACCGCAACATTGTTATAATGATTATTGGGAATGATAAGGTCTGCAAATTCTTTGGTAGGGTCGATGAACTGCTGATGCATAGGTTTTAAGGTGTTTTGGTAACGGTCTAGTACTTCATCCATGTCCCGACCACGCTCTGCAATGTCTCTTTTTAATCTACGTATTAATCGCTCATCACTATCGGTGTGTACATATATTTTGATGTCGAACATGTCCCTAATTTCGGGATTGGTGAGGATAAGAATTCCTTCAACAATCATAACTTTGCTAGGTTTTGTGGCGATTGTTTCTCCTGTTCTGTTATGTTCTACGAAAGAATACACTGGTTGCTCGATGGTTTCGCCTTTTCTAAGTGCGGTAAGATGTTGGCCAAGTAATTCGAAATCTATTGATTGCGGATGATCAAAGTTTATTTTTACTCTTTCTTCGTAAGTTAAATGACTCGTGTCTTTGTAATATGAATCCTGCGAAATTACACAAACCTCATTCTCTGGTAATTCGTTTACAATCTGATTCACGACAGTGGTTTTTCCACAACCTGTTCCTCCAGCTATACCGATAATTAGCATCTCTCTTAATTTTTCGGCAAATTTAAATATTGTTTTTGAGTAATTATGCAGTAAAAGATATGAGTTTTGGCTTTTTATTAAGAAATATTCAATATATCCTTTCTAACTAGGGTAATACACTACTCCAGAACAAGAATTCTTACTGGCGCCAGTTACTGATTTTAGACAATTAATTTCATTTAGATCTCTTAGCACACCCATAAATGCAAAAATAAGTGCCTCTTTGAAGTCTATAATTTGAGTGGAAGGGATTATTATTTTGGCAACACTTTGTAATTCATGCCTAAGGGTTTCGATTAAAAAGTCATTTTTTGCTCCTCCGCCTGTGATTAACAATTGTGTACCTCTTTTTTGGGTATTCTTAATAACAGTCGCTATCTGAGTAGCAATATGATGTATCGACGTATGTAAAATGTTTTGCACTGTATCTTCGGTACCTTCAATAATTGAGATTACATTTTTTTCGAACCATTCATATCCCAAAGATTTTGGATAGGGGAGTTTGTAATAAGCTAAAGCATTTAATTGATTTAAAGTATTATAATTTATAGTGCCTGTTGCTGCTATTTTACCTCCTTCATCATATTCAAGGTTGATTTTTTTGCAAATATAATTGAGAAGCATATTAACTGGTGAAATATCATAGGCAATTCTTTTATCATTATTTTCAAAAGAAATATTGCTTATTCCTCCCAAGTTCAAACAAAAATCGTAGTTACCAAATAATAAGCGATCACCAATGGGAACCAATGGTGCCCCTTGCCCGCCCAGGGCTACATCATTAGCCCTAAAATTGCATATTACTTTTTGGCTACAGGTATTTGCAATATGCTGCCCAGACCCTATTTGATAAGTAAGTCCTATTTCGGGTTGATGAAAAACTGTGTGCCCGTGACTTGCTATAAAATCAACTTCTAAATTGTTTTTGTGTATAAACTCTTTTACACGATCACCCAACCAGTTTCCATATTCATTATGAAAAGCCAATAGTTTTGAAGCTTCAAGATTTACAGTGTTTTTTAATTTTTCTTTATACGCTGAAGTATAATTAATACTGGCAGTTTTTTCTATTGAAAAAGACCATGTTTTATTGTTCTTTTCAAAATGACAGTAGGCAATATCTAATCCATCTAATGATGTTCCAGACATTAATCCAATAATTTTATATGTTTTTTGAGGAATAGACATTTACAATCCCAAACTAAGGAAATAATTTTGACAATCTACTTTTTCTAGCCACTATATTTTGGTGATATACTGAAGATCTAGTATTTCAGGATTGATTTCGGGTAATGATTTTTTGTAATAAAAATCGATGATTTGATTTTCCAAGTACGGTTTAATCGCTTCAATGCTGTTTTCATTGTATAACCTGTAAACATATACGGCTTCAGACTTTTTGAAAGCTTTCATAAGTTCATCAGGGTTCTTAACGATATCAATATCCCTGTATTTTTCAAACTTCTTTTTCATCCAGCGATGACAAGATAATTTGGTTTGTGCATCGACAAGTTCTTTTTTTAGTTGATCAAATTTCTCTATGTTCGAAAGATCTTCATTCAAGGCACGATCCAGAACCACTTTGGCTTTTGTGAACTGTCTCTCAAACTTGAAATCAACAACATACATGTCTTTTTTTACCTTTTTTACGACCTCATAAAGTGCATTTTCATAAACATTGGCAAAATCCTCATAGCTATACAAAGCATTTAAAAAAATAATAGCATTCTTTTTATAGTGTTTGGGTATCGGTTGTTTTTTGGTAGCAATAAAAAGTGTGTGCAATTCTTCTTCTATCTCATCTGGAATATTAGAAAACTTAGAATCATTTTTTTGCGCTCTAAGTTTATCGGTTATTTGCATACGAGTTCCTTTATAGGTCTCGGATTTATACTTAAATCTATATTTATTGGGGGAATCTTCTGTTATTTGGGCATTGATTGTTTTTGAAGTAGATAGCAGTATAAAGAATGCTAAAAACTTCATATACAATAATTTGGTTGGTATATGTTTGCCCCTCATGTGTGTGTTGAAGATAGAATAATATTAGTAACGTAAAATAATAAATTATTATTTTTTGATACTATTAACTTCTTCTAAAGTTACCATTTTTTTTTGAGTATTACCCCAACTGTTCATGATATAGTTCATTACATCGGCGATTTCTTCATCTTCCATACCAAGAGACGTCATTGCACTGTTGTAAGACATCCCATTTACCACAATAGGACCATTTAGGCCATATTTTATAGAGTGAATACTTTCTTTACGCTTATTTACCAACCAATCCGACCCAGCCAATGGTGGAAAAACATTTGGTGTTCCTTTTCCATCGGGTAAATGACATTGCATGCAAAAATCGTTGTAAATTTCTTTTCCACGGGCTATACTTTCTTTCAAACTTGGTTCTTGTGTTGGTATATTTGTATCAGACTCATAATTTGGTTCTGAATACCTTTTTTGAGCAATTATAGATACCGAAGTAATAAAGATTAAAGCAATGAATATGCCTGTTTTTGTTAAGTATTGAGTCATTTTAATTAGGGATTATCTTAACTATACCTTTGTTTTCAAGTGCGACATATATAAATCCGTCGGGACCTTGCCTTACATTTCTCACTCGCCCCATGTCTTCTAATAGTTTTTTTCTGCCCGTTACTTTGTTCTTGGTTAACTCTACTAACTCTAAATATTGAAATTTTAAAGATCCTACCAGTAGATCACCTTTCCAATCAGGGTATTTATCGCTGGTGACAAAATCCATACCACTAGGGGCAATAGACGGTGTCCAATAGTAAAGTGGCTGTTCCATACCCTTTTTTTGAGTAATGTTTGTAATTTTTGTACCGCTATAATTGATTCCGTAGGTGATTACTGGCCATCCATAATTAACACCTTTTTTTATTGGATTTATTTCGTCTCCACCTCTTGGACCATGTTCATGAACCCATATCGCCCCATTGGGATGTATCGCCATTCCTTGTGGATTGCGATGTCCATATGAATAAATAGCCTTTTTTGCTCCTTTTTCATTTATAAACGGATTATCCTTTGGAATACTGCCATCATCATGTAAACGATATATTTTTCCGCCATCTTTGGTGATATCTTGTGGATTAACGTCTCGATTCCCGCGATCTCCTATACAGAAATATAGGTAGCCTTCAGTATCAAATTCTATGCGCGAGCCAAAATGATGTCCACGTGTAGTATTGGGAGTACCTTTGTATAATTTTTCAATATTGGTCAATTGATCATTTTCTAACTTGGCACGTATTAGAGCTGTATTGCCTCCTTTTTCTGTTCCTTCTCTAGATGAATATGTAATGTAGATCCAGCCATTTTCTTTATAGTTTGGATGTAATTCTATATCTAATAATCCTCCTTGATTTCGATTGTAGACTTCTGGAACATTTTTAATGAGAATTTTTTCTCCACTCTTAAAATGTATTAGCTCTCCTCTTTTTTCGGTAATTAACATGCTTCCGTCTGGCAGCCAGGTCATACCCCAGGGGATTTGCAGTTCGGGAACTACTACTTCTACGGTATAGTTTTTTGGATCCGGTTGTAAAGTGATGTCATTTTCTTTGGTTTGTGCGCATGCAGAGAAAATAATAACCAAAAAAAACAGGAATGAGGATAATTTCATGTGTTTAAAATATTGTTTTAGAAGTCACATGGAACTCGCTAAATCATCATTTTTGATGTGTGTGTCAAAAACTTTGTCATAGCTCGTTTCATCTCAAATGGTTTAATCTTTTTGGAAAAGTACAAAGAAATTTATTTTATAATCTATAATTTATGTTAATCCCACCATACATATTAAAGGGCAAACCAGGGTAGAAGTATCTTGGTGCATTATCCCCAAAACCTCTGGCATTGATCTGAAGTTGAGAAGCGTATTTTGTGTCAAGAATATTATTGACTCCTAGCGAAACATTATAATTCCAATGATTTCCTATACTGCTTTTATAGCCAATTTTACCGTGAAGTAGTTCGTAACGATTGCTATAAATTGTATTAGCATCATTAGCCGGAATTTTACCCACGGTTTGAAAATTAAGGTTTCCATAAAATCCTTTTGTCGAAGTAAGATCCAGTCCCAGGTTGATCACTTCTGAAGGCACCCCGGTAAGATCATTTCCTGAAAAATTATTGTCTATGTCTATAAATTCATCAAAGTTATAGTCGTTAATAGATGTATTAATGAAGAAATTTAATTGATGTGACATTTTTCTAATCAGGCTGTAATTGATTTCTGCCTCGATGCCATTATGTATAGTTTTTCCTGCATTAATAGCAAAGAAGTTATCTTCAACAGTTCTTCGAGACACCAATAAATCTTCAATTCTAAGGGTGTATATGGATAGTGAGCCATGTAGCCTTTCAAGAAACCAAAATCGCGAACCGATCTCATAGTTCCAACCAATTTCTGGTTTAATATCTGGATTGAATAAACCGTCTGGTAAAAGTGTTTCTGCTGTGGTTGGTGTTGAGAAGCCATGAGCGATGTTTCCGAAAAGGAAAAAATGAGGGTTTAACATATAGTTAATTCCGAGTTTTGGTGAAAGTATTGGGTCAAAATCAAACGATCCAGAGTTATTTTCACCATCAGATAAAAAACTATCTTCGATATCAAAAAAAGTTTGATTGAGGTGAATGCCAATATTTAATTTTAGTTTTTTTGTAATGGTATAATTGGCCTCGGTAAAAAGATTGTAGTAATATCGCTTTTCGTCAAGATCAGAAAGTCGAGCACCTCGAATACTTCCTGTGCCTACCGGAAAGTCTTCATAAAGATTTTCAAAAGTTCTTTGATTATAAGTTTCATAAAAAAGCTCACCGCCAATAGCCCAATTAAGTTGTTTTTTTGCCAATAGATGATTTCCCAGAACTCTACTGCGTATGCCCAAAGTATTAGACTTTTCCTTTTGAATATTAAAAGGTCTGGGTTCATGGTTATTTCTAAGAGACCCAAAAACACTTGTGTGTTGTTCGAGTTTCGGGTGGTATTTGTGTTTCCAGGTAATTCCTAATATAACATAATCTACATCTTCAAAGGCTTGAGAACGTCCCCATGTAAAAGCTGCTTGTCTGGGTGTGTTTTCAAAAGCAACTTGACTTAATGAGCTGGGTATTCCTGCTTTTAAATTAACATAACTTCCCAGTACAGCAAAACTATTTTTTTCGTCAGAGTTTATGACCGACATAAGTGTTATGATATTGCGATCGTATTTATTATTATCTCTATATCCGTCACTGTGAGTGTTGCCATATAATAGTGTGACATGGTTTTTTTCTTTTTTTAGTGAAGCCTTGGCGAGGACCCTTCTTAACCCATAACTTCCAAATGAGGAAGAAAATGTTCCTGCAGTTTTTTGCTCATGAATATTTTCAGGCTTTAATAAAATAGTTCCTCCCAAGCCTACCCCATAACTGCTGGATGAAGGACCTTTGTGTATTTCTATACTTGATAATGCACCAAGTTCGAGGTCCTCGATAGAAGATTCTCCATTACCATCGGTTATAGGAATGTCGCCAAAATAGGCCCTAATATTTGCCGTGCCGAACAAATTACGAGCTCCAATGCCTCGTATTGAAATTCTATTGGTGTTAAGTGTTCCATTTTGCATAAAAACACCGGGAACCCTGTTTAAAATTGGATGCAGTTCCAAAAGATTCCCCCTATTAATTTCATGAGAAGAAAGTACCGAAACTGCTTCAGTTGATTCTTTATGTTTTATTGGAATTGCAATATCGTTGATAACTACTTCTTCTAGTTTTGTAACTTTTTTATCTAGTACGATAGTCAAATCAATACTTTTACTAATTTCTATTTCTTTGGTGAAGTATCCTTCCTTTGAAACGACAATTGTGCCTGAGGCTACAGTTGTAAAAAAACCATTTTTATCGGTTACTACTTTTGAACCTGATGTTGTATCCAAAACCTTGACATTTTCAATTGGGGTATTGGTAAGGTTGTCATAAACGATTCCAGTTACATTAAATTGAGAGAACCCATAATGGATTGTAAAAAGGAATAGAAGTAAAAGTGTGTTTTTCAAAATTTGTTTTTACTCAAATATCGGAAACTAAAGATAATTGAATTTAAAAATCATGATTCTGTTAACGAAAGCTGACCAGTTTCAGAAAATGAAACTAAGATATAGTATTATTGCCAATTCAAAAATAGGATACTAATTAAAACATAATTTGCTGAGGTTATGAATAAAAACTAAAACTGCTTTTGATCCAGAGTCTTTGTGATCTCGTAGTTTTATTTTAAGTTTGTGTAATTAAGATTAATACAGAAACATTATGGGGGAATAAAATTGTGGTTTCTGTTCACACTTCATCAACTCGGCTTTAATCAAATTTATGAAGAAAATAATTTTATGTGTGACGTTATTAACGTCTGTGAATTTTTATGCTCAGGAAAAAATTGAGTTTGTCGATTACTATGATATTATAGACGAAATTTCTGAATCCAAGGAGAAAAGAGAGTATTCCAAAATGATTGAATACCTCAATAAGATTAATCCTAATGACTCATTGTATGAATCAATTCTTGTAACAAAATCATATTATCTGCTCCAGGATAAAAAATATGATGAAGCCATAAAAACAGCCAATACCGGATTAGAACTTCAAAATGGAGAAGAAAGATATTCTTTTTTGCTAAACAAAGGAGTAGCTTTTTTACGTTCAAATCGACTTGAAGAAGCGTTAGAAGTATATAAAGTGGCTATAGAGGAGTTCCCCAAAAACCATATGCTATTTTATAATCGCGCTATTGTATTTGAAAAATTGGATAAAACAGATAAGGCACTAAAAAATTACATGCAATCTGTTATTCTTAATCCTTTTCATGCCGATAGCCATTTGCAATTGGGTAAAATATGTTATTTAGAAAATAAAATTAGTCAGGCACTGATGGCCTTTAACATGTACCTTTTGTTAAACCCAGATGGAGAAAAATCTTTTGCTATTCTTAATTCGATAAATACTTCGGTTTCCAAACCTAGTGAGGCTAAACCTAAAGGAATTTTAATATCCGAGGATGATGAAACTTTTGAAGATATCGATTTGGTCATTAATAATCGAATTGCGCTCAATACTAATTATAAAATAAAAAACAAGATCAATATAGCTTTGACCAAGCAAAATCATGCGCTTTTTGAGCAATTAGAAGATTATGAAGGTAATGGAGGTTTTTGGGATAAGAAATATGTTCCATTTTATAAATGGGTTTTTGATAATGACCACTTTGATGATTTTACATACACAATTTCATATTCTATAGAAAATCCCGTTTTTAAAAAGATAGTAGATAAGAATACTTCAGAAGTAAAGACATTCATTGATCAGGCGTACGTCAAATGGAAAGAGATAATGAGTAGTGATATCGAGCAAATGTTCGAGGGAAAGAAGCAAAATGTTTCGCATGTGTTTGAAGGATTTACTTTTCAGGCTGTAGGTATTAGTAAAGATGGAAAAAAGGTTGGGAACTGGGAAATGTACAATGAATACGGGAAACTAACCGGAAGAGGAAAATTTGATGAAGAAGGAAGACGAATGGATGAGTGGACGTGGTACGATGATCATGGAAATGTGTCAGATAAAGAAAGTTATGTGAATGGAATAGTACATGGGAAATACATCTCGTTCTATGATAATGGAAATGTAAAAATAGAATGTAATTATAAAGAAGGGAAACTCGACGGAGAATATAAAACATTCAATCAAAATGGAGCTTTGATTGAAAAAAAGTTTTTTTCAGAAGATAAACTTCATGGTGAATATCGCTCTTATCATCGTATAGGAGAATCTGCCCAAAAATATATTGTTAATTACGCAGATGGTAGCCCAGATGGTGAGTTGGAGCACTATCATGCCAATGGAAAGCTTTTTCAGAAAAGAAGTTACGTTAATGGCAAAATTAATGGTGCCGAAATGGTTTACTTTGATAATGACACCTTAAAGGCAGAATATACCTATATCGATGGGGTTTCTGAAGGAATTTATAACACATATCACAAAAATGGCACAAAATCTGAGGTAGGTAAAACAAACAAAGGATATTATGATGGCGACTGGAAGTTATATCACCCAGACGGAACCATTATGAATGAGCTTACTTATAATGAAGGAGAACTAAATGGTTTGTACAAAGAATACGACATTGATGGAAAATTACATTATGAGTTTTTGTACAAAAATGACGAGTTTGTAGAGTATAGATATTTCAATAAATCTGGAGGTGTTATTAAAGAAGCTGAAAAGAAAAAAGGTGAATTTTACTATCAGGGATACTCCCCATTGGGTGATCTGGTAACCGAAGGTATGTATGATGTGAAAGGAGGAAAAGAGGGAGAATGGAAATACTATCAAGATGGAGTCTTGGTAGATAAAGCAATGTATGCAGATAATATGTTACAAGGTAAATATTTTGAATACTATAAATCGGGACAAGAAAAGGCAGTTACCGAATATAATAACGATTCTTTGACTGGATACTATGTGAAATATCATAAAAATGGTACTATATCCAAACAAGGATGGCATAAAGATGATGCAAGTCATGGAACCTGGATCACCTATTATTATGATGGTAAGATAAAAGAGAAGAATTTTTTTTACAAAGGACAGTTACATGGTACTCAAGAGTATTATGGAGTAGAAGGAAAGCTTTCTGGTAAAGGTATATACAAATATGGAAACCTGGTTTCTGAAACTTTTTATAGTCCCGATGGTGAGATTCTGCAAGAAGTTATCTATGATCGTAAAAAAAAGAATCAAAACGTTTCTATAAAACAATACAATGGTAAGGTTTATTCTACTACCAATTACTTGTATGGCATACGACATGGAGACTATGTAAGGTATAATTATAGAGGTAAAAAAGTAATTGAAGGTAAATACTTTAATGGTAAGTTTCATGGCACGTGGAAATGGTATTACGACAATGAACAAGTAAGTTTACAAGGGGATTATTATCATGGTGATATGGTTGGAGAATGGCAGGAATTTTATGAAGATGGAAACCTAAAGGAGAAATATAGGTATCAATTTAATAACTTGGATGGTGTTTTTGAAACATTTAATGAAGAAGGTATACGCACGCAAACTTCACAATATAAAAATGGTAAGCTTCATGGAGAAAGAAAATTTTACAGCCAGGAAGGGAAATTGCAATTAGTAAGATATTATCATAACGATAAAATAATTGGATATAGTTACAACGATTCCGATGGAAAGCTTAAGCCGATGATTCCAATAGAGAATTTTACCGGGAAAGTAAATGCATATTTTGATAATGGTAAGCCCTCTATCCAGATGGAATTTAAAAACGGAACGTTTATAAATGAATTTAAGGCATACTACTATTCAGGACAATTAGAACGTAAAGCGAATTATAAAGATGGGGATAACCATGGGGTGTACGTCTTTTATCATTCTGATGGTACTGTTAAAAAAGAAATGAACTATCTTCATGATTTATTACAGGGTAAATACAGGAAATATTATCCAAATGGTAAACTCAAAGAAGAAAGAAACTATGTAAATGATAACCGAAGTGGTATAACCAAGTATTATGATGAGAACGGAAATCTTGTTGAAGAACGTTCTTATTTCAATGACATTCAAGAAAAATAATTGTTGATTATGAAGAAGATTTTATTTTTTGCAGGAGCCCTTATGATGTTTCCTTTGTGTACAATTGCTCAGAAATCTCCTGTTTACGAATTATATAAACAAAAATATCCAGATGCACATGCCGTTAGGTTACTTGAAGAAAGAAAAATTGATATAAGTCTCGAGGATAATGAGATCTTGATTACTCAAGACATTTTTGAAGAAGATTTATATCTCGATAAAGCAGCCACATATGGTTCCAAGAGATCTATAAACTATTCTTCGTTTTTTGATATAGAATCTGTTGAAGCCTCTTCGCTACTATATGAAAATGGAAAGTATAATGAGTTAGAAGTAAAAGACTTTGTCGAAAAAGATGAAATGGATCAATCTTTTTATGACGATAGTAAATCCATAAACTTTATTTATCCAAGCCTACAGCCCGGAGCAAAATCAAAGCTGAAGTACAGAGAACGGATAAAGAATCCAAGGTTTTTAAATTCATTTTATTTTGCAGATTTTAAACCAATTGTAAAAAGTAAGGTTACTATTAGCGTAGATAAAAATATTTCTTTAAAGTTTAAGGAGTTTAATACCGAGGGAGTCAACATTAATTTTACAGAAAAAGAGAAAAGAGGTAAAAGAATTTATACCTGGGAAGCCAATGATATTGAAGAATATGATCTCGATAGTGGTGCTCCCAATTTTAGAAATACTTTTCCTCATATCATTCCAATAATTACCGAATATAAATCTGGCAACGATAATGTAAAACTATTGGATAATGTATCCGATTTGTATGGATGGTATTATTCCCTGGTAAAAGATGTAAATACAGAAGAGGCAGATGAAGAGCTTAAGAAGATTGTAAATATTCTTACTCAGAATAAAAAAACCAATTTAGAAAAGGTAAAAGCAATTTATTATTGGGTGCAAGAAAATATCAAATATATAGCTTTCGAATATGCATTGGGAGGTTTTATACCTAGAGAAGCAAATGATGTGTTCAACAAAAAATATGGAGATTGCAAGGATAACTCCAGTATTCTCTTCAAGATGTTGGACATTGCAGGGCTTAAAGGTAATCTTACCTGGATTGGTACACGAAGCATTCCTTATAAATACGATGAAGTGCCAACACCAGCCGTAGATAATCATATGATTTTAACTTATTTAGAAGGTGATAACGCTTATTTTCTAGACGCCACAGGTCGATACATACCTATCGATATGCCTTCTTCATTTATTCAGGGAAAAGAAGCATTAATTTCTATAAATGAAAAAGATTTTGTAATCAAAGAAGTTCCTGTAATAGATGCAAAGAGAAATTCAATAATAGATTCAACAGTGATCAAAATTGAAGATAAAATAATAAAAGGTAAAGGGAAATTTAGATTATCAGGATATCCAAAAATTGATTTCTATAATGCACTTGAAATTGAGAAAAGTGAAAAAGGTCTCAAAGATGTCTATACCAAAGAGCTGCGAAAAGGAAGCAATAAGTTCTTGGTCGATGAATTCAAAGAAATCAATAAATACGATTATGACAAAGATTTTATTGTCGAGTATACTTATAACATAGATGATTATGTGAATAGTCTTGAAGACGAAACTTTTATTAATCTTAACCTTAATAGAAGAATTAGCGGATTAAAATCTAAAAAAGATCGTAAAAACGATAGAGAATACCGTTATAAACTGAATGAAAAATGTAAGATAATTCTTGAAATACCCGATAGTATGGTAGCAGCGTATGTCCCAGAAAATTTTAGTACATCTAATGATTTTTTTAGCTGTTCTATCAAATATACTCAAGAAGAAAATAGGATTGTTTATGAAATGGATATAGATCAAAATTTTATACTTCTTACACTGGATCAGCAAAAAGAATTAAATAAACTTGTAAAAAAAGTAGAAAAGAACTTCAAAGAAGTGATTATTTTAAAAGATAAAAAATAACCGAAGAATAGAATGAAAGTGTTAAAACCGATTTTAGTCATATTTGGCTTACTTGTTAGTAATGTGTTTGCTCAAAAAAAACCTTTTTATGAAGAGTATACCTGGCAAGAAAAACCTATAGAAAATATAGTATTAGATAAGTTTAAGGATAAAGATATTGTTGCTTTCAAGGATAAGGTGGTAAACGAGTTCTTTTTTATCGATGGTAATGCTTTGGTTGAATATTCATTGGTTCACAAACTGTATTGGTTAAACTCGAATGATAAAATCGAAGAATACAATAAAGTTTATCTTCCTTACACTACAGGTTCTGAAATTGTTAAAAATAAAGCTCGTGTTATTACTGCAGATGGTAAAATTCAAGAACTGGATGATTCAAAGGTTCTTACGGCCAAAGATGACGAAACACAGAGAACCTATAAGTATTATGCTCTAGAAGGTGTAGAAAAAGGAAGTTTTATTGAATATTATTATGTAGTGCAGAAATATCCTGATTATACTGGAAAAAGGATCATGCTACAGTCTGATTTTGATAAACAAAATGTCGAATTTGATTTGTATGCGCCTACAAACCTAATCTTCAAATCAAAAAGTTATAATGGTCTACCAGAAATGGTAAAGGATACTGCAAATACAGAAAAAAATCATTGGAAATTACATTTAGATGAAATCGAAGGGTTAGAAGATGAAGAGCAGGCTCCATACGAAGCTATGATGAAATATTTGATCTATAAATTAAAGCATAATGTAGCAAATCCAACAAATGAAATTGTTTCTTACGGTATCGTATCCCAGAATGTCTACAGTTCCCTTTATGGCGAAAATGATACCAAAACAACAACTAAGATTAACAAATTTGTTTCCTCTATTGAAGGTGTGAGTGATGAAGATCTGACTCAAAAAATTAGAGCCATTGAAAATTACATTAAAACCAACGTATTTGTTACCCAGGTAAAACGAGAAGATCTAGAAGATTTAACAAGCATTATAGATAATAAAGTCGCCAACGAATCTGGTGCGGTGAAATTATACGGTGCTATTTTTAATGCATTAGATATTAAGCATCAAATTGTTTTAACAAGCGACCGTCGAGAGCTTAAGTTTGATAAATCATTTGAGGCCTATAATTTCTTACAAGATTACTTGATTTATTTTCCTAAAATTAAGCTATACATGGCTCCAACAAAGTTAGAATCACGTTTGGGCTTTCCACCGGGTTATTTTACCGATAATTATGGTCTATTTATAAAACAGGTTACTTTGGGTGGTTTTACTTCGGGAGTTGGGAGTGTAAAATATATCAAACCGGTTAATTATGATAAGACAAATTATAATCTCATTATGAACGTAAATTTTGATAGCGAGGATCTTACCGTTACCAATTTAAAAATGGATCGCACTATGGATGGATACTATGCAGTATTTGTTCAACCCTTCATGGATATAGCAAAGCAAGAAGACAAGGATGAAATGGCAGAAGGTATTATAAAGTCTATTAATGAAAATGTCGAAATTGTTGAAAAAACCATGTACAATGATTCTTCCAAAGATTTTGGCAATAAACCTTTGCAAGTTATTGCCAACATGAAATCTGAAGAATTTGTAGAAAAAGCAGGTAATAAATATCTTTTTAAAGTTGGGGAGTTACTAGGTCCGCAACAAGAGATGTATCAAGAAAAAGCTCGTGTTCTTCCAGTAGAGAATGAATTTGAAAGAAGTTATGATAGAAAAATAATTGTTCAAATACCCGAGGGGTATCAATTCAAGAACCTTGATAAAATCAATATGGACGAATCCTACAAGAAAGATGAAGAAGAGTTATTCATGTTTAAGTCTTCTTATGATATAAAAGATAACAAATTGGTAATTTCGATCAAGGAATATTATAACCAAAATATTATAGATCTTCCTATTTATGAAGAGTATCGAACTGTAATAAACAGTGCTGCAAATTTTAATAAAGTCACGTTAGTGTTAGAGAAAAAATAAATTTTATACGCTTAGAAAAAGGGATAGAGGCAAGGGGTTTCTATCCCTTTTTTTTGACATATTCTAATATACGTTGATTAGAATTTTTATACATCATAAATGAGGATTTTGTGTTAAGTATTTGATTTATATGTTTTTATAAAGTTTTGTCTATCCCCTGTACACTTTTTTTTAACATCTTATTTCTCTACGTCTACTTATTGTATACCTAATTTCGATTCTACAGACTTATACGGTCTTTACTTTTACAAAAAAGAAGAAATAAAATGGACGACAAATTAACTCAGTTTTTTAGTGAACTGTTAACCAACACAGACAAATTTGACAGCTTTAATACGGGCTCAAACAAAGCCGAAATCGAGAGTAATCGAAGGAGCATGTTGAATGCAGCAGGAATTGCAAATACCGAAGAGATCATAACAATGACAACCCACGATTTGCGAAAATTAATGGAAAAAGGGCTAACTCTAAAAACTAATCACGATTTGGAAACCACAATTTGCGGACTAATTATGAAACAAATGTTGGTTCATCCAAAACGAATAGCCGTCATAGATGGCAAGACCAAAATTGACTATAAAAGCCTTATGGAACGAGCTAGTGAGGTAGCAGGAGAACTCGTGGACCGTGGTGTAAAACCAGGATCGTTGGTTGGGGTATGTATGCATCGCTCTTGGGAATTGGTTGCTGCTCTTATAGGTGTGATGCAGGCAGGATGTGCATATGTACCGTTGGACCCTGCGTATCCAAAAGATCGGGTTCGCTATATGTTAGAACATTCAAAGGCTATTGCAGCTATAGTAGATAATGAGATTGCTTCAAATTTATGTAGTGAAGTACAAGAGCTAATATGGATTGATAAACTTAGGGGGTATACCGATAGCTCTGTGATACCATCATCCAATGATTTGGCATATGTAATTTATACCTCTGGTTCTACAGGAAAACCAAAGGGAGTTGCCGTAGAACATAAGGGATTTATGTCCTTACGTCAGTCTATGCGCGAATTATTTAGTGATGAGGACTTGAAAGGTGTACTTGCAGCAGCCTCTGTTTGTTTCGATACTTCGGTGATGGAAATTATGGGGACTTTATCACTGGGAGGCACTATTATTTTAGCGAAAAACGCACTAGAATTAAACAAACTTCCAGCTGTAAATCAAGTAAGGACTTGTGTGATGGTTGCATCGGCGGTACAAGCGTTACTTGCTACCGAAAAATTACCAGAAAGCTTACAATGTCTGGTATTTGGTGGTGAAGCTCTTAAGCGTTCGTTGGTCGAGCAGGTGTATGCACAAAAACCTACTTTGCGAGTATTCAACGCATATGGCCCTACCGAAGATACTGTATATTCAACTATTGCCGAAGTTCCCAAGGGCACTAAAGTTGTTACAATTGGTAATTCGGTGCCAAACTCACGTGCATATATTTTGGACGATACTTTACAACCTGTTTCTGTTGGAAAGGCAGGGGAATTGTATCTAGCTGGAAGCAAGCTTGCTCGTGGGTACTTATACGATGAAGTATTAACCAAAGAACGTTTTATTGAGATCGAACCTAGTGATTTGATCCCAGATAACCGATTGTATAAAACCGGTGATTTGTGTTCCTGGACAGAAAATGGAGAAATCGAATTTCTTGGTAGAGTCGATCAACAAGTAAAGATTAGAGGGTTTAGAATTGAACTTGAAGAAATTGAGTCTACACTTGAGTCGATGCAAGGCGTAGATGCTGCGGCCGCGGCGGCCGTAGATGGTGGTATGGGCCAGAAAATACTCATGGTATATGTGGTTTGCCGAAATAAAACAGTTACAGAAGCACAAATAAAGTCGTATTTATCACAACGATTACCAAATTATATGGTTCCTCAAATTGTAAAATATATTAATGCACTTCCTCTTCTACCCAATGACAAGCTTGATCGTAAAAAACTTATGACACTCGAAACGAAAGTGCAGTTTGAGCCAGGCGCGGATCAAGTTGATAGTTCTAGAAAGTTATTAGCAAGTCTAGTAGGATCAACCAACCAACTAAAAGAAGCTATTCTTAGGGGTATTCAAAGTGAAGTAGCTAATCTTCTTAATTTGGTTGATGCCACACAAGTGCTACCAGACCATTCTTTTGATGGTATGGGTCTGGACTCATTAACTACATTCGAACTGAGTAGTCGACTAGGAAGGGCTTTGGGGTACAAGTTGTCACCTCATTCGATTTTTGAAAACCCTACTCCCAATGCTCTTGTTGATTATATCCTTAATATGAAAGGAACCGGTACCGATAAGTGTATTTCTGATGAGAGACCTGGCGTAGCAATAGATTCATTGGCTAGTTTCCAAGCACATATTCAGTCTAGTCATCCAACATTTCAGGCAGCAAAGGCATCTGCATGGAATGTCACCGATAAGAGTAAACTTGTTCAAGAAGTCTTAAAGATGGTAAACGATGATCGCAGAAACCCTTATAGCAAGGTGTTGCGTACAGGAAGCGCGACCAGAGGAATAGTGGGAGATGCCTATAATGACGAAGAACAAGAAGCGATTATATGGACCACTAATTTATATCTGGGTTTGAACCGTGATCAAAAAGTCATTGAAGAAGCTTCTATTGCCCTGGAGCGTTTTGGTACCGGAATGGGTACTTCGGCTGCGGCTTCAGGCATGACTAATCAACACCTTGAGTTCGAGGCAGAGTTTGCAGATTTAGTCGGGAAACCAAGTGCTTGTTTGTTTCCTACAGGATATACGGCTAATGTGGGAGCTGTTGCGGGACTTCTGGGAAAAAATGATGTTGTGGTTATTGATCAGCTTTGTCATGCGTCTATTGTTGATGGAGCTCGTTTGTGCGGAGCAACTATTAGAACATTTCAGCATAACAATGTATCTGATTTGGAGGCTGTTCTTGAGTCGGAAGTATCACCTTACCGTACTATTTTGGTAGTTCTAGAAGGGGTGTACAGCATGGGAGAAGGTGCTGCACCAGTTGCAGAAATCGTACGTACCGCAAAAAAATACAATGCACTCGTTCTAGTCGATGAGGCACATTCTTTTGGTTTTTATGGTAAAGATGGAGCTGGTATTTGTGCTGCACAAGGAGTTACCGAAGAAGTAGATTTTATCATGACAACGCTCAGCAAAGCCTTGGGTAGTTTGGGAGGAGTTGTTGCAGCCAGCCAGGAACATGTTGACCTTTTAAAATCGTCTTCCAGAGCCTATATTTTTCAGGCTTCGATTAGCCCGGCAGATATGGCGGCAGCACTCACTGCATTACGTCGTCTTCGTACCGATAAACCATTGCGGGAACGCCTATGGGATACTACTCGTTACATGCGTCAGCGATTTGAAGATGCAGGGTATGATTTAGGGACCGGTGATGGACCTATAGTTACTCCTCATTTTGGTGACAAGGATAAACTTTATGCCATAGTACAGAGCCTGTACCAACGCGGTATTCAAACATCGGCAGTTACATATCCAATTGTAGAAAGTGGTCGAGGTCGTTTAAGACTTATTTGTTCAGCTGCTCATACACGCGAAGATGTGGACAAAACACTAGAGGCTCTTATTGAAGCCGAACGTGAAGTGGATAAACAACTTAGTATAACACTAGATGAAGGGGAATATTTAAGCATAGAATATTCTGATGTTAAGGTATGGGCCAATACATTTGCTGACTATTTGAACAAATCTATAGCCGAAGCTTCTGTTGCAACACCAAATCTTGCAATATCTGTTAGTATTTCTGAAGAATCTGATGCGATTATAATTTTAGTCAAAAATGGAAAGGTAACATTGGGGACACATGTAGATTTTGACTTACCTTCCTGTTCATTGTTTTTTACAGAGGGGACTGCATTTGCAGCTTTACAATCATCTGACATACAAGGACTGCTTCATAATATCTGCAAAGGGACCTGTGTACTAAAGGGGCAAGTCGAGCCATTTATATGGTTTATTGGGCGAATCGTAGATCAACGCCAGGTGTATGCTCTGGTTAATTCTTAGAAATTGAAATCCGAATGATTTTTAGTTAGACTAGAAGTTTGTAAAAATAATATAAACTTCTAGTCATACGTTTATGCAATTTTGAAGTAGCCGAAACTTTAGATCAAAATGATAGTATTATTTTGTGTTCCCTGGTGAGCAATTTTTCAATACCTATTTTCCGGAAAATAGACTAGGACTTCAAAAAACATAACGTTCATCTTGTTTTGGATATATACATTAGCCCTGTAGTTATCACCTCTTTCAGTTAGCTTGATAGAAGTGAATGATTGCGGACAAAAACCTTGAGTGTCTTTAAATGATCAAGGGAAAGTTAATTCAAAAACAAACAGTTATGTTAAAAAGTATTTTAAAAGTAGATGGAGTTCAAAAAATCAACAAAAACGAACAAAAAAATGTACAGGGAGGGCACCTTTTGTTACAACGATGTACCTATAGTTGTAGTGGTACTACCGCTCGCTTGAATAATGGTAATTATCTAAATTGTGCAGCTATTATCTATGATGCTGTGCAATGTGGAGGTGATGGTGGAGGCGGAGGTGTTTGGGCATAAAACATCTAAAAAAGTTCAAACATATGTATGTAAATAGCGATACAAATGTAATGCAAAAAAACCAGCCTTTTTAGGCTGGTTTTTGTATAATTTGCAGTAGTGGCCTTTACAAATGGTTTACTAGAGAAAGACTTTCGGTGCATAAGTTTTTTAGTACTGTATTAGATTTTTCCTTCTTTTTTAAGGGAGTTTATTTTGTTTTGAGCCATAAATAAATTCGGGTTCATTTTTAAGGACTTCTTGTAGAGTTTTATTGCATTTGGTAAATCATTGCTTCTTTCATAATATAAACCCAAGACATAAGTTACATAGGCGTCTTTTGGATATATTTGATCCAAAAGATGCAATGTCTCTTTAGCAGTTTCTATATCACCTTTTTGATAATAGTCAAGATAAGCTACTCTTATAATTTGATCTGCATCCAAATATTTCCAGCCCTTAAATTCTCTTGAAACTTTATGGTGTAATTCTTTTACACCATCAATCCCCTTGTTTTTTAGAATCATAACAAAATGATCTGATGTTGGAGGGACAGTCTTTCCTTGCTTTTTGAAAACACTTCTTAAATTATCGTATGTTTTTATACTTGGGTTTTCCATTCTTGAAATAGCCAATTCTATACATTTTTGAGCCTCTTGTAGGTTTCCCTTCTTTTCCAATTTATTGGCAAGGTTCAATAATTCGCCATTATAAAAGCTGTACTCATTTATATTTTTTATAGCAGTATCAAACCCTTTATATGCGATTGTATTTAAAAACGTGTTTTCTACAATTAACCCTTCATTTGGGATCCATTTTTCATATTCCATCTGAGAGGCAACCCATTGGGCATATTTTGTACCTTTTAGTTTAGCCACAACGTGTAAAGCTCCATCAATACCTGCAGAAATACCAGCTGTAGTTATTACATTACCATTATCAACAAATCGAACATTATCTCTTACATCAATTTCTGGGAAATCATTGCTTAGTAGATCGATAGCAGAATGAAAAGTTGTTGCTATTTTACCATTTAATAGTCCAGCTTCTGCTAGAAAAAAAGCACCTGTACATACGCTAAATTGAATTTCTGCCGCAGATGCCATGTTTTTTGCCCATTCCTTTACTTTTTTATTTTTGGCTTCACTTAAATCACCACCACCAACAAAAGTAATAATATCTGGTGTGGGAATATTGGCATCATCCAGCCCATAATCTGGAATGATTGTTAATACGTTCATGGATTTCATGTGTTCCTTAGTTTCTGCTACTGTATACACATTAAAACCAGCGACTATAAACACTTCCATAGGTCCTGTAAAATCTAATATTTCTACATTATCCTGAAGGTAAATGGCTATGTTTTTTATATCAGATTTATTTTGTCCATAAATGGAGAATTGAAATAATACAATAAACATTAATAGTGATACTTTTTTCATTGTGCCGTTATTTTGAATTTAACTTTTGTTGTAATGTTAGGAGTTCTTTGTTGTCTGGAAATTTATTTAAACCTAAAGTGAGAGTTTTCTGTGCTTTGATTTTTTTTTCAAGTTCAATAAGAATTTTAATTTTTTGAACATAGGAAATGCTGTTTTCGGGATAAGTGTCCATCGCCATTTTGCTGACTAATTCAGCTTCGCTATAGTTTTTCTGATTAATTAGATTGTCAATTCTAACCGTTATGTCCTTTAGTGTGAAAAGTACCCAGTTTGGGTAAACGGATTTGGTCTTTTGAAAAATTTTAAAGGCTTCTTTAGCTCCTTGATTTCTTAAGACATTGATAAAATCTTCATAAACTGGCGGGACCCATTTATTAATTCTTTTGAATGCAGAGGCTAAGCTAAAATAGGATAATGCACTAGAAGGGTATAGGCTCTTATTTTTTTGAAAGTATTTTATGGCTTCTTCAAGATTTTTTTCTCTTAAAGCAATATGCCCCGCTACATCTAAAACACCAAATTTAGGTTTATCATTTTGATTGGCTAGAAACTTTGAAGCCAAACTCGTAATACTATAGGTCATTTTACCATTTGAAATATGCCAGTAAGGATACTCCATATATCTTGCGGTTCTGTTGGCTACTTCATAGCCCGCTATTTTGGATAAGGTCAAAAAAGCTCCTTCGATGCCAGATGAAACACCAGCCGAAGTAACAATTTGCCCAGAGTCTACATATTTTACATTTTCTACTACATCTTCCGGATCAAATGTTTGTTTTAAAAAGGGTATTATTTTATGATGCGAAGTTAACTTTATATCCTCGAGAAACCCGGGGTCTTTTAAAAAGAAAATACCTGAACATACAGTAAGTACATCTGTAGAGTTTTTGATCTCTTTAACAATCCATTTTTTGGTTAATGAATCATTTATTGCATCATTAGCGTTGCCTCCAGGTAAGATTAATACATCAGTTTTTGGGGAGTTATTGAAATTATAATTAGGAGTAATGGTTAAAAAACCTTGAGATGTAAGTTGGGGTTCTTTTGCTACTGTGTAAACATTAAAATGGTAGCTGTTAGTATAATATGAAGAAGCCGCAAAAACCTCTGCGGGTCCTGAAAAATCCAATAACTCAACCCCATCATAAAGAAATACGGCTACATTTATAGTGTCTTTGGTTTGAGCATTTAATAATTCAAAAGCTAATAAAGCATATATTAGAATATAGTTTTTCATTATGTGATAGATTTGATGTTTGGGGTATTAATTCCTTTAATAAGAAGCCATAAGGCTAATGATAACTCTGTAACCAGAGGAGGTAATAAAATTGATGGGTATAAACTATTCGCAAAGTGGGGAAAAATAAAGCGCCCAAAGCTGAATAAGAAGTAACAAATAGCAGTTATAATGAATGCAATCCCAAACATTTTTGGAATGAGTTTTGACTTCATAATAAGCATTCCTAGTAGTAAGCAATGTATACCAAAGAAAGCCAAAGCTACATCATATCCATAGGAGTGATTTTTAAATAAAAATAACATTGCCGATTCTAGTTGTTCTTTACTAAAAGAGTTTAAATAACGTGTCCCACTCACAAGTAATAACACAGACAGCATATTAAAAATATTGGCTCCGGATATGGCTACAACGATTAATCTAAAAGAGGCGGCTATTAAAGCTAATATTTTACTTATAGGTTTCAACAAATAATAAAGCAAAATAGAAACAATTATATCTCCAAAGAGCACCAAGATATCACTTACGATTCCTAAACGGAAAAGTGATTGATGTTCTAAAATATTATTATAGGTTTGAGCTCCATTAGAATGATTTATTAGTCCAGATCTTACCACAGCTTCAGAAAAGATGCCACATGCTATAATTCCTAAATAAATGACACCAGTTATTCTAGCAATGTTTTGGTGCTTCAGCTTAATGTCTTGTGTCATAAGATTCATTACTTTTTTTTAAATTCCTTTGCGTATTCAGTTGATTTTAAGCTGATAATTTTCCCGGTTTGATCTCTTGTGAATTCAAGCATATGGGATGGATGAGACATTAAGAACTTATCTTTTTCGATATAATATATCTTGATTTTTTTTTCATCGCTATTTAAATAAAGTTGTTTTTCTTTTTTATTGAGAATAACATGTAAATCGATCTTCTCTTCAGAATAAAAAGTACCTTCATATTGCTTAAGTGTTTCGGTAATGTTCATAGCGATATATGGGTCGTCTTCGGGGTAAGCTACAACTTGATTGGGAATCCAATCATACTCCATATAAAATGCGGTCTGAGCCGCAACTGCCAGACCATTTAGTTTTGCAACAACATGCAAAGCTCCATCAATACCTGCAGAAACACCTGCAGTTGTAATTATATTACCATTATCGACATAACGGGCTCCTTTTAAAACAGCTATTTTTGGATATTCATCTTCCAAAATTTCTAGGGTATATCTAAATGTTGTGGCTTGTTTCCCATCTAAAATGCCGGATTCTGCAAGTATTAAGGCACCGCTACAAACCGAGAAGTAATACTTTGGTTTTTGAGACTTAAGCCAATCTATAAGCTCTTTATCTTTTGAGGGTAATATAGCATTACCCCCAAAGAACACCAGTATTTCAGCTTCTGGGGCATCCAAAATATCATAATCTGGTATTACTTTGAGTATGCCTTGTGCATATATTGGATCTTTTGTTTTTGAAATAGTAAAAACTTCGTATCCTGCATAATTAAATACTTCCATAGGACCGGCTAAATCAAGTATTTCTACCCCTGATTGAAGATAGAATCCAATTTTTTTACGACCCACTTCAGGATAGTTTTCTAAATCTTTTTTTTCAATGAGTTTCATATTGCAATGTTGACAGATTCCGCGTTGAGCAAATTCTAAATCATCACATTTTCTATTGCAAGGCGGACATACATAAACATTTTCATCTGATATAACCAAATCATTTTGAGCCTTGATGGAAAAAGAGAATACATGCAAGAGTATGATTAAGATTGCATAAGTAAGTTTGTCCATTTCATTTTTTATTACCAATCAAAATTAATAGGGTAGCGGTTATAATGAAAGGACAGAATTATGTGATTTTAAGACAAAAAAAGAAATTGATTAGAAGAACCTGATTTTATTTTGTGTACTTCTTTAATACTAGGTTTAATTGGCTAACACTTTTAAAACCACATTCTTCGGCAACCATTTCCATCTTGTTATTTTCTTCAAGCAAATTGATGGCTCTTTCAACTCTTAATTTCTCTGTATAGTGATGTATTGTTATACCCGTAGCTTTTTTAAACAGTCTGGTGAGGTTTCTAACGCTCATGTTCACATTCTCGGCAATTTCAGTTTGATTAAATGGTTTGTTAAGATTTTTTATTATGAATTCTTGAGCATTATGAATACGTTCTTCAAGATGGTTTCTATATTGAAGATAAATGCTCAATTGGGGGTCGTATTCCCCTCTTCTAAAATAGACTACAGCTTCTTTGGCGACATCTGCTGCTAATTTTGGACTGAATTTTTCTTCAAGTAAGAATATTGCCAAATCGATACCCGATGAAATACCTGCACTAGTGTAAATGTTATTGTCTATCACGAGCAGGCGGTTTTCTTTAACATCAATATCGGGGTATCTTTCTTTTAAAGATTTTATGCGTTTCCAATGAGTAGTGCAGCATCTGTTATTTAAAATTCCTGCTTCTGCCAATAAAAAACTTCCGGTACAAACCGAACAAATGTTCACTCCAACTTTATCGCATTGTCTTAACCAATCAAAAAATGGTTTACATTTTTTTAAAAAAGCTTTGTCTGAGAGAAGAGAAAAATACAATCCGGGAATAACAACAAAGTCTTCTTTGCCAAGTTGAAATGTTTCAAAAAGTTCTAAATCATGAAATTTTAATCCGGCACTGCTGCTGGTGTTACTTTCATTTATGGGGCTTATGAAATGTAATTCCAAATTAGCTCCGTATTCTTTTGCTTCATAAAAGATATGTGCTGGGCCGTTTATATCTAATAAATGTACTTTAGGAGGCACTACAAATAAGGCCTTTCTATTAATATTATTCATTTTCATATGTAGACATGATCATTCATCTTCGAAAATAATACCAGAATCCATATCTTCACATTTAAATCCATTATTTTGTAATAACTTTATAATTTCATGAGAGATATCTTTTATACTCTCAATACGCAAGACTTTATCAATATCTTCTAAGTCGAAATTCCATTTGATTAAAGACGAGAAATTATTTAATTGATTCTTTAAAACTTTTACATCTTCTATATCGTTAACCGATGTTTTAAAAACTAAAATCATTTTGTTTCGTTAATTATTTTTTCTAATTCTTTCCAAATACCACCATTGTATACATTTTGAAACCCTCTTTCTTTTAAAAGGTTTTTTACCCTAATACTTCGTAAACCATGAGAGCAACATGTTATATAGGTCTTTGATGTGTCTAGTTCTGTGTATCGTTCTCTTATTTCACCTAAGGGAATATTAATAGACTCTTTAATATGGCCATTACTATATTCTTTACTCGTTCTAACATCTATAATAATGGCTCCTTTATTTATTATTTTTTTAAGGCTAGGATCAATATTTGTCTGTTGGTAGAATTTGTATAAGGCATATATAAGACTAATGCACAACACTATAACTAATGCTCTTTTCATTTTTAATGGGCGCTAGGTTTGTGAACTTTGGCAAGTATTTTTGTATCTATATAAAAGGTGCCAAATGGAATAAAACATGCAAGAATTACTTTCCATGTCGTTTTTTTAAAAGACCAACGTTCTTCTACACCAACTTTAAGAGTGTTAAAAATGAATAGAATGAATAATATACCATGAATTTGTCCAACCCATTTCACTAGGGTAGGATTTAGAAGTATGTATTTTATTGGTACAGCAATAAAAACCAATAAAAGTAAAGAAATACCTTCCAAAAAGGCTAATATTCGCAACCTGCCTATGTTTGTGTTAAAATAATGTTTCATGTTCATGTTTAAAAAGTTCTTACATAAGGTCGATTGGCCAAAGGTGAAAATGGCCATGGAATCGCAATAAAGATTATTAGAAGGCCCACTGTAAACCAAAGTGCCATGGTTTTGAATTTATCTTTATCCAATTGTTCTCTTTTGGCTTTTGCAGAACCAATGGTGATAATAATAATGGCAAGAAGCATGAGTATAATATGGATTAAACCGAAGAAAGTACTACTCAGATTTTCTGAGGCCTCATCGAAGTTGTTCCAGAAGTATTTTATAACTGGACTTTTTGAGTATAATACAATACCTAATACTAATTGAATATGAGCAATTGTTGCTGTCCAATGTCTTAAACCATTACTCAGACTATTAAAGATATGGTCGTTACCATATCCCAAATAGGACTTTAGGACAGAAACACTTAGTGCCAAAAGCACTAACCATTTAAATATTGAATGTAAAACTAAAACAGTATCATACATATTCATAAACTGACCAATTAGTATGTTTTTTAATCAAAAAAAATTATAAACTATTAATGTAATTTTTTAACTCTTTTAAATAAATGTCATAACATTTGGTGCCATATAACTTACCCAAAGTTCTTATTCCCATATAACCCGATATAATGAAGTGAGCAGCTTGTTTAGGTTTAATATTTTTATCGATTTCACCATTTTTAATACCTAAAACAATGACGCTTTCTATTTTGGATAATAACTCGTCAATTAATTTACCAATGGCCTTATTAAAATGTTGATTAATAGGAGCCATTTCTTCAATAATATTTACAGCTGGACAACCGTACCTAGGATCAAAATTAGGATCTTCGAGTAAGATAGACTTCATCATTTTGAATAGTAGGGCTTTAGACGTGTCCTTTTTTTCCAGTGGTTTTATCAGTGCTTGTCGCATTCCTGGAAACATAACCTCGTTTATCATAGCAAGCCCCATTTCATCTTTACTTTTAAAGTGGTAAAAGAAAGAGCCCTTTGTTACTGTTGTAAAGTGAATAATATCATCAACACTGGTAGCTTGATAACCCTTTTGATATGAAATCTCAAAAGCTTTCTGAAGTATAGTAAAGCGAGTATTTTGCCCTTTTTTCATAACTTACCAAGTAGTATGTTTTTCAAAAATAGTACTTTTATCAGAATAAATCCAAATGATATTCTATAATTTTTAAAAACTAATTATGGGTTTTTAGATTTTTTATAAGGATAAAAAACCAAAACCTTGTAAATCTTATAATTACAAGGTTCTGTTTTTGAATATTAATTTTAGTAGGGGTGGTAGGAAGCCCGCTTCTCTCTTTATGTTTTTATAGTCAAAACGTTGCGTTTGGTGATATTGGCTTGGTAACCGATTAGATAACTTATTTGATAAAAACTGTTGCTGTGTATTTCATCTATAAAGACATCCAAACGTAATAAGTTACTATACAAGGCAATTATTTAGAATACCCTTTTTGATGTAATTGGCTATAGTAAAGATTATGTTTTAATGGCACTGTTTTTCGCAATTTCAGCGATCTTTTTATGAACGAAAATAGTCCTCCCAGGAAGTTGTTGTTGTTATGTGTTCATTGAATCAAATGGCGTTGTCCCATAATTAGCTTGTTTTATCCCATTTTATTTTTATTCTAAACTGACATTCTTTTTTTTATGTGTATTTAACAAAACATTAAAGGGATTAAGGACAGGTTCGAAATATGTCTGAAGATACTTTAAATAATTATAGAATAAAGGAAAACACTTGGGTGTGATTATAAAAATCACATTACACTTACATTATTTATTATCTGACCTTAAAACACTGTTAAAAGTATATTTATAATGTTGTTAACCAATGGTTTCGGAATAAAGCCTATTAATATAAAACTACCTTGTAGCCTTATATTGTTATTGCTATGTATTCCTTTTCTGTATCCTAATACAGAAAAGGATTCTATGGCCGTTACAACTGGCAATACCGTTAAAGAATCAGTATATACCTCATATAATCACTTTCCAGAACTACAACAAAAGTTTCCCTTACAAACATCGATGAAAATCGTTTCAGAGTCAGAATTTAACTTTGATCAAATTGATAGAGAATTTCCAGTTGCTACTATGGTAAACGATGCACGAGCAGAAGCTCAGGCTAGTTTTAGAGCGATTGATAGTACGGGACAATGGATTTCTTCATTTTCAAATGAAAATATCCAGGTGTTACCTGTGGGGATTAAAAAGGAGGTTAGTGGTGTGGAATATCAATTGGGTTTTACAAAGGCAAGATTTACCAAAGACTTTACAGAGTTAACAGTATTTGTAAAAATAATTCTACCACAATCCGATGAAAAAGGGTTACCTATAGAATTATTCTTTGGAGCCAATAATGTAAAACTGTCTCACCAAGGAGGAATCATAGGGGATGCCAATCTGGTATTATTAGGCGATATGTTTATACCATTCAATGCTGGAAATTGGCTGATGATTCTTAAAGGAGGGTTCGATTATCAAACAGGGCAAACGGCTAATAGAACCTATGTAACCATTACCTGTGATGGTGTCAAAGAAATGAGTATAGAGGGTGAAGTACAATTTTCCAGGAATATGCTCTTACCTGTAGGATCCAACGGAGAGCCTCAACCTGAAACCACCACTTATCAAGGAGGCTTACGAAATCCAATCCAGATTCCTAATCGAGTTACCGGAGCATTTAGAGCCGTGGCATCCGATTGGAACGATATGATCGTTGATATCAGTCTTTCTCCCTTTGTTTTGACTAATCACCCAGATAAATTTATATTTTCTGTAAATCAGGCGGTTTTTGATTTTAGTGACTTAAGGACTGAAAATGTCAACTTTCCGCAACATTACCATGATAAAAATTTGCTAGTACCCAGCCCAGAGTCCTGGAGAGGGGTGTATGTACAATCCTTAGAAATTGGATTACCCGACGAATTTAAAACCAAAAATAGCATTGCCACAAAGCAACGAGTTCGTTTTCAAGCTGCCAACTTAATTATTGATAATTATGGAGTTTCGGGATATTTTTCTGCCGAAAACGTAATCCCGCTAGATGAAGGAAGAACTTCTACCACTAAAGCCTAGGAATATGCTGTAGATAGAATTGGTGTCGAGATTGCCTCCAACAAATTGATAGGTGCTGATCTGACCGGGAGAATATTACTGCCCATTTCTAAGAAAGTAGAACAATCCGGTCAACAAGAAGGCAAGAAAAAATTCGGATTGACATATGTTGGTATCATTTCGGAAGATGAGTATTCCCTCACCGTATCTACCTTGGATACAGTATCTTTTGATATATTCAAAGCCAGGGCGCAGTTATTACCTAACTCAGGAGTACAATTAAATGTTATTGATGGTAATTTTAGACCTGTAGCAGTTTTAAATGGTCGTATGGCCATTTCTACAAGCCAAAAAGAATCTTTAATACATGAAGGTGAAGACTATACAGTCACTAATGCGCAAGGATATGAAGAAAAGCATGCCATTCAATTTAAAGGGATTGAATTTCAGAATTTAGTACTTCAAACAGAATCTCCGGTAATTCAGGTAGGTTATTTTGGGTATCGTGATGAAGTAAAGATTGCCAATTTTCCGGTTTCCATAGCCGATATTGCCTTTACAGGAAATGATTACCAGGTAGGTGTCGAATTTGACCTGATGATCAATCTAATGAATAAAGAAAGTAAAGGATTTGCAGCAACCTCTCGATTAGGCATCTATGGAAAATTAAAAGAAGAACAATACCGACAGCGATGGGAATATGACAAAACTGATTTTTCTGAGATTTTGATCGATGCCACAGTGGGAAAAGTAGGATTCTCTGGTGCATTGGCATTGTTCGAGAGAGACCAGGAATACAATGATGGGTTCATGGGTAAACTATCTCTGGATATGTTTGATACTGAAGGTTTGATCGAAGCGAAGGGATTATTTGGAAATAAAGATGGCTATCGTTATTTCTATGTTGATTTTATAGGAGTCTTACCTACCACAGTGCCCATTATTCCACCAGTGGGCATGTCTGCTATTGGAGGAGGCTTATCGTATAATATGGAACGAGCAGAACATGCTTTTACTGATACTTCACAAGAAAATATGGCTTCTCAGGATATTGGCTTATCCCTTTCGGGGATTCGATATGTACCTAATAACGAAGTCGGTTTAGATCTAAGGGCGATGGCTTTTTTAACCATGCAAGGGACTCAAGCTTTTAGAGGAAAGATCATGTTTAGTATGTTATTCAATAAACATGGTGGTTTAAATAGAATCGGGTTTGATGGGTCCGGTGAGTTTATGGCATCTGCTTCGATCGGTGCAAATGTATCAGTAAGACTGGATTTAAAAGCATTAAAAGAAGCATTGGGATTACCAGAATTTCTAAATAAGATTACCCCCGATGAAACCGAAATACAAGTAGTGGATTTTAAAAAGGAATTTGCAAAATCCAGTATAAAAGCAGATCTAAATATCTCTTACGACTTCCGAAATTCAACATTACATGGGGAATCTAACATCTATATTTCACTCATTGATGGAATGGTCAGTGGTATTGGCCCTGAAGGCAGAGCGGGATGGGCAGTTTTTCACTTCGCTCCTTCAGAATGGTATATCCATATCGGAACCCCTACCGATCGTCTGGGCCTTCGAATGGGTATTGGCCCAGTGAGCTTGGAAACCGGAGCATATTTTATGATCGGGGATAGGATTCCTGGGAGTCCGCCACCACCTCCAGAAGTAGCAGATATTCTAGGTGTGGATTTGGCAAAGCTTGATTATATGCGTGATGAAAGTGCTTTGGGTGAAGGAAAAGGATTTGCCTTTGGTACAAACTTCAAGATGGATACTGGGGACATTAACTTTTTATTGTTGTATGCGCGTTTTAGAGCAGGAGTAGGTTTTGATATCATGGTCAAAGACTATGGATCAGCACGTTGTGTAAATACCGGAGATCGTATTGGTATCAATGGGTGGTATGCCAACGGGCAAGCCTATGCGTATTTGCAAGGGGAACTCGGAATTAACATAAAACTATTCTTTGTACGTAAAAAAATACCGATCATTAAAGGAGGAGCAGCTGTTTTAATGCAGGCCAAGGGGCCAAATCCTTTCTGGTTAAAGGGATATGCGGCAGGATATTACGATTTGTTAGGAGGATTGGTAAAAGGCAGGTTCCGATTAAAAGTCACTTTGGGAGAAGAATGCGTATTGGATAATGTAGCTCCATTGGGAGGAATTAAAATGATCACTGATCTTACTCCAAAAGATGGTTCTGATAATATAGATGTGTTTACAGCACCACAGGCTGCGTTTGCGATGCCTGTCAACAAACCCATTGTTATTCCTGAAGATGATGGCGATAAGACCTATAAAGTAATCTTAGATACCTTTATGATTACCGATCAAACCGGAAAAGAAATCGTAGCAGACATCGAATGGGGACGTATGAACGATAGAGCTACGTTGATTTCTGAAGATATTCTACCCCCCAACACCAAGTTAAAAGTATTGGTAGCGTTGAGTTTTCAAGAGCGTGTGAATGGAGTGTATAAAACGGTAATGGTCGATGGTAAAAAAGCCATTGAAAAGGAAGAACGTAATTTTACTACAGGTACAGCTCCAGATCATATTCCTTTACATAACATCCAGTATTCATACCCGGTAGTAGCCCAACAACACTTCTATAGAAATGAATATACTACCGGATACATCCAACTGAGGCGGGGACAAGATTATCTTTTTGACAATACCCAATGGAAAAGTGAGGTGAAGTATATTGATCTAAGCGGTGAGGAAAAGCAATCTGCTTTTAACTATACGAATGCAGACAACAAAGTATCCTATCGTCTTCCTGATTTGCAAAAGGACACGGGGTATACCATGATGATTGTAAGTACTACCAAAAATTCTAGAAATACTTCAACAAATCAAAGTGCTACAGAGACGAAGAAGTTAGAAGAAGGTAACACTGTTGAAATACGAAAAAATGTAGCAGAAAACGTGTTAAAGGAAGGAGAGATAGATCGCCTTTCTTATGCATTTAAAACTAGTAACTACAATACCTTTAAAGATAAAATTAATGATTTAAAGGTGGCAGATCACGATTGGGGTAAGATCAATTCTACGGTGATCTATTTATCTTCTAAAGTTGATAATAACGAAGGATTTGACATTGCAGAACTAGAAGGAAATACCTACACAGAAAACACACCTTTAATTGCAATAGAATCAGATTTAAAAGACCGATATTTTGGTGAAGATATTAACCCAGTATTGTATAGCAAGTATAAAGCGAATACACGATATAGTCTTACCAGAAATGCAGAGCCCTATGGGTACATCCCTAAAAAAGCATTGGCGATATCCAGTTATTATCTAAGTGCTTTGGAAAATGATACACATAGCAACTGGAGGGCAACCCGTTTCCCTTTCCGATATAATCTTCCTTATGTATATTTCAAAGACTTCTTAGATATTCGAGATCGCGTAAATAATGATTATGCCAGAGGATTGATAGCAAGTGGTGCACCAGAGCTTAGTATTCTGTCTGAAGATTATAAGTTTATGTTATATGGCAAATATCGGGTGAACGTCCAATATATACTCCCCGGCAATATCAGGGGAACTTCTTCAGGGTACACATTTAAGAATCCAATTAAAATCAGGCAATAACATGAACATAAGAAAATTACATAACGTGTTACATGGTATTGGATGGATCTTTTTGATCCTTGGGATTTCCATGAGTCTGAACGCACAGGAAACTACACAGATCAAGGATAAGATTAAGGTAATCTCAAGAGTTACCGATAACAAAGTGTTATTGCGTTGGGCAGCAACGACTCCTTCAGCCTGGATGAAGGCAAACCGATATGGATATCATATAGAACGATATACGGTTAAAAGAAATGGTGTTTTATTAAACCCGCCAGAGAAAAAAATGCTTACAACCAATGCATTACTTCCAGAACCTTTAGAGGCCTGGGAACAAGCCATTCAACAGGATGACTATGCAGCTATTTTGGCTCAAGCCTTATATGGTGAGGAATTTAGTGTGGAGCAAATGCAGGAAGGATTGGCGCAAATCATCAATAAAGCCAGAGAAGCAGAACAACGCTTTTCTTTTGCGCTATTTGCTGCAGATATGAGTTTTAGCGCTTCCAAAAAGGCAGCTTTGGGATTTGAAGATGTAAGTACAGTATCAGGAGAAGAATATCTGTATCGAGTGGTTCCCCAGGTAACTGAAAAAATATTAAAAATTGAACCAGGATTTATTAGTGTGACAATAGCCGAACCTGGGCCGTTACCTGCACCTATAGATGTGTATGCTGTGGGTGATGATAAGACAATTTTATTAACCTGGGAGTATGAACTCTTTAAAACGGTTTTTACATCTTACTATGTGGAGCGATCAGAAAATGGAACTGATTTTAAGCGATTAGGTGATACCCCACTGGTAAATCTGAATGATCGACCTGGCACTCCTGCAAAACGAATGTTCTATGCCGATACCTTGTCTCAAAATGATAAAAAATACTATTACCGGGTGAAAGGAATTTCTCCTTTTGGAGAGCTTAGTCCTGCTTCTGAGATAGTATCCGCTACCGGTATTAAAAAACTGGAAGCTGTTCCCCATATTAATAGTTATCAGTTTGATAACAATGGAGATGTTACTTTGAAATGGGAATTCAAAAAAGAAGCGGAAGATAAAATTACAGGCTTTGAGTTGGAGCGATCCGATAGCGATGGTGGTTCATATAACACTATACAATCGGGACTACTTCCCAGTAGTAGATTGGTAAAAGTAACAAACCCTGAAGCTTCCAATTATTACAGGATTGCAGCAATAGGCAAAAATAATGAGCGAAATACTTCTTTTCCAGCTTTTGTACAAACGGTAGATTCCATTCCTCCAATGGCTCCAGCTGGTATCACTGGAGTTATAGATAGTTTAGGGGTAGTACAATTACAATGGAAAGCCAATAGTGAAAAGGACATGCTTGGTTATAGAGTTTTCCGTAGCAATATTGAGAAAGAAGAATGGGTACAAATCACCACAGCACCAGTAAGGACCACTTCATTCATCGATACCGTACAAGTGAAATCGTTAAACAGCAAAGTGTATTACAGCATAGTGGCAGTAGATGAGCGTTTTAATATGTCAGCGTATTCAGAAAAACTGGCATTGTCTATACCGGATGTAGTGCCTCCTTCTTCTCCAATGTTTTCAAAGTATAAAGTAGAGAAAGAAGGTATTCGATTACATTGGATAAATAGTAGTAGTGATGATGTTGCTATCCACCAACTCTATAGAATGGATATACGGGAAGCTGAGAAAGGATGGTTATTGATCTTTCAAACCGATACCGTATCCAGTTACTTGGACAACAAAGTGGCAGGCAGTATAAAATATCGATATGCCATTTTTGCAGAGGACGAGAGTGGATTGCAATCTGCACCCTCAACCCCCATATCGATTAGTAACCAGGATAAAGTAAATACAACAATTGTGAAAAGGTTTGATGCTGTTGTTGATCGCATAAACGAAAAAATAGAGATTAGTTGGAAGAAATTACCACCTACCGTTAGTGAGCTATTGATTTATAAACCTAAAAAGGGAGAACTCCCAGTATTGTGGAAACAAATACCTGGTATTGTGAATACACTAGAAGATACATCAGTGTCACCAAACAATGTATATATCTATCAGATTAAAGTAATCACTAAAACAGGAGAGCATAGTAAGTTGGAAACAAAAGAAGTAGCATATTAAGATATGGAGAAATATATAAAGTATATCATCTTTTTAATTGTCTTGAGTGGATATGCTCAAGGATCCAAAATAGAAATATCCAATCTAGAGTTTTTTATTGATGGGGATGAGGACATTTGTAATAATAGTATTTCAATAAGTGTTCGTTATACTAATGGGCATTCTGAAAGAATTTTTTTTAATGACAGAGGAAAGCCGATTGATATTTTAGGCACTATAGTTTATGGCTGGGTTGATGGCACCTACAATTACCCTAATCAATCAGATACGGAGCGCAATCGAGTGATACAGTCTATTGAGGTAGATGTAACCAGTGTTGAGAAAACGGGCTCTAGTTGTCAAAATGGAACTGTTTTAGTGATGGATGAGTCTATTCCTATTGGTTATGACCCATGCGCGAGTGGTAATTTCTATAAGAATCAAAGAAATGATGGAGATTTTGAACTCCGTCACATACTTAGTTTTTCCTGGCGTGTAGCTCCAACACCTGTAGTAAATCGGGTTGGCGCGAATATTGCTGGTTTTGATGATGAGTTTAAAGCTACTGGAAATGGAAATTTTTCTAACACTGTGTACCAATGGGAGTATCAGTTAACCAGGAAAAATGGAACCCCATCCGCTAATGGTTGGCGATCTATACCTGGGGAATTACCCAATAGGGAACTTTCGGTAATTCCGAGCTCTTTTCTTCAGCAGAGCGATATTGGAAAAGATATTCATGTGCGAATAAAATCGTGTAATTATGCAGAACCTTCAAATTTTGTGACCTATGAAATCAAAAAATCCGCCCCTAAAGTGATCAGGGTGGATCCTGTTCCGGTAAGTTGTTATGATGATAGTACAGATGGTGCTGTGCGATTTACGTTTGATAGGCCTTTGGACTCTTTTGAAAACTTTAACATTGCGGTTACTGATTTATCTATAAAGGATAAGATTGTAGATGGTGTGCAAACCTACGAAACTGTGGAGTCTATCGAGAATGTTACAGAATTCGATGATAACAATAGTTTAGTTATTAGTGGGTTACGGCATAGTACCCCAGATGGCTTTGGAATAAGCATTATATCGGGTCATGGAAATACCGGAGATATTTATTTTTCTGATGGTGCCAATCATGCGGTTCGATTTGATGTCGGAAGGCCTGGTGCCGTGAAAATTGATGCTGTGACAGGGATAAATGTCAATTGTAATAGTGGAGATAGTAGTACAGGAGATGGAAAGATAGTCATTCGCGCTAGTGGTGGAAACAATGGTACGTTTCAATACAGTTATAATAAAAATGGAGGATCCTATACTACCTGGAGAAATTTTACGAATGGAGCCATGCATGAGATTACGGGATTGGGTACAGGAAATTATCAGGTAAGAGTTCAGAAAAAGATTACCAGAAACGGGGTTAATACTTTCTGTATGGCCCATAGGTTTAATAGCAACAACAACCCTACGCCTCAGGAAGATATAAGATCGGTAACTATTCGAGAACCTGTGGCCCCTTTACAAGTAGAATATATTACAGAAAATATTAAAAAACCTACAGCACATAATTTTACCAATGGTCAGATCAAGGTGCGTATTTTTGGAGGTACTCCTTTTAATAATGGTACCTATAGGTATACCTGGATCAAACAAGGGAGTAGTACTCCACTTACAACCATTGATGAAACTATAAAAACGGATTCATCCAATAAAAAAGAGTTTTTTATAACCTTACGCGATATTGGAGCGGGTACTTATTTTTTAACGGTCACCGACAAAAATTATAGTACTACCTTAGCTGCCTATAGAACGGGTTGCTTTGTAAATAATAGTAGTAGAACCTTGCAAAACCCAGACCCGTTAGAATTACGCATTGATATCACAAAACCGATTACTTGTAATGCGACCAATACCACCATAGGAAAAGATCAAGATGGAGAGTTGACAGCCGTTGCGGCTGGAGGGGTTCCATTACAACCTAATCAAAACAGAGGGTTACCGTACTATTACACCTGGAAAAAGAAAAATGAGCTGGGCGTATGGAAAATCTATAAAAGTAGAACTGAAGGAAATCCTACCATTAGTGTTTTGTCAGAAGGAGAATATGCAGTAAATATTGAAGATGCTAATGGCATCGTTGTAGGGAACTACGTCAATAATAGTCTGGTAACCACAACTGATGTAACCAGAAATTTTGAAGCACCACCCTCCATTACTATCAATGCAGATAAACAAGATGTCTTTTGTTATGGAGGAAATGACGGAGCTATTCGTACCACTATTTCCGGAGGGAATGGGGAATATGAAATACAGTGGCTAGATGATCCAGATCATGATAGCCCTAACAGAGATCAGTTATCTGAAGGAGACTATACTATTGTAGTAGAAGATAAAAACGGATGCCGAGCAAGAAGAACAATCATCATAGAACAGCCTTCAGCACCACTTCAACTAACATACCCTTCTCGATACAATCAACCTACAGGTTTTGGCTTAACCAATGGGTGGATTGAAGCGCGTATCAAAGGTGGAACCCCCAATATGGATGGTTCATACAACTATATGTGGACCGATCAGGACGGCGGCAACCGGAATGCTAATGTGGAGACTTCCATTGATACAGATACCAATGAATTTGTAGTGCGTCTGCAAGATGTAGGTAAGGGTGAGTATACACTTGTGATTACCGACGCTAATCACATTCCAGCAACAAACAAAACGGGATGTACCCTTGAGGATAGTTTTCAATTAGACGAACCCGATCCATTAGAAGTTACTATAGTTGAAGATACTCCGATCTCTTGTAATCAATTAAATGAATTTGGCAATCCATCTAGTGATGGAATACTCATTGCCCATGCCAAAGGAGGCATACGATTTAATCCGGGATTACCTTATGTATATACCTGGAAGAAAAAAGCAGCTGATAGCACCTGGCAAGTACTGACCTCACAAAGCGATAGCATTGCGACCAATCTTGATGATGGTACCTATGCCGTAAATATTGAAGATGCCAATGGCATTGTACTGGGAGAATATGAGAACAATGTATTAGTACAGGCAATAGATAGTACACGTGTGCTTACCGAGCCCGTATTATTAGAAGTATCGCTTGAAAAACAAGATGTATATTGCTATGAAGGTAGTGATGGATGGGCAGAAGCCACCATTTCAGGAGGAAATCCTCCCTACACAATACTTTGGAACACTGGGGAAGAAACTTCAAAAATAGAAGGATTAGTCAAAGGTAGGTATGAGGTGTTGATTACCGATGATCGTGGTTGTGAAGCGGTTGGTAGTATTGATATCGAACAGCCTGAAATACCCTTGGATATACAATCCACCGCCTTTAGTAGACCCTCATCTATAGGGGCTAATGATGCATGGGTTGAAGCCGAAGTTAGTGGTGGTACTCCTTTTGATAATAGCACATACACCTATCAATGGGAAAATCAACAAGGAGAATCCCTAAACTCGCAAACGATTACCGAAATACTTCCTAATGGTCATTTTAAGATTCGTTTACATACCATAACCGCAGGAAACTATTTCCTAACTATTCAGGATAAAAATTATGAGATCGCTACAACAAAAGACGGTTGTACTTTTATAGAGAGTTCTTATACCATTTATGAGCCTCTGGAAGCGATCATAGAAGAATATACGCCCATTTCCTGTAATCAGGAAAATGAGTTTTTAGATCCACATAGCGACGGTGCTATTGTAGGTTATGTTAGAGGCGGAGTGCCTTTCTCAAGTGGTTTACCCTATCGATATACATGGAAAAAACAAAATGATGTAGGTATTTGGGAAGTATTACCCACTCAAACCGATAGTATTGCCACTAATCTTGGTGCAGGGGTGTATGCTTTGAATGCCACAGACAGTATGGGTAATATGATGGGCATCTATGAAAGTGAAGTCTTGATTAGAGCTACAGACACTACATATACTTTTATCGAGCCTGAACTATTGCAGGTATCTTTGCAATCTACATCAATTTCTTGTGATGCAGGAAACGATGGCACAGCGACAGTTTCTATTACCGGGGGTACTGCGCCTTATCATATTGAATGGTCAACGGGGGAAACTACGGCAACTGCTACTGACTTAATTTCGGGAACCTATATAGCTTATGTTACTGATAGCCGTGGGTGTCAGGCATCTGGACGTGTTTTTGTGGAACAACCAGGAGGTATTGTTGTTACGGTTAATACCCAAAAAGATCCGACGTGTTTTGATGGAAACGACGGAGAAATAGCATTAACCGTAACCGGAGGAACTCCACCTTTTATGTATCAGTGGGATACAGGAGAGACGAGTATCAGCCTTTCAAATCTATCGGCTGGAGTATATACCTTATCGATCACTGATGATGAAGGTTGTAAAGCATTTGAGCAAATTGAGCTAAAGAACCCTGAGCAAATTACGTTAGATCTTGGTGACAATAGAACTATTTGTACAGATCAAAGCTTGATCATAGATATTACCATTGACGATGCTAATGCTACCTATAGTTGGGCATCTGATAATGGGTTTAGGAGTTCAAACCCAGTAGTAGAGTTAAATACCGCCGGAATCTATACCGCAACCATTACAAATGCTCTAGGCTGTGTACATTCAGATACAGTACATGTAACGACTTCTGATGCAGAAATCGATGCAGAATTTGTAATTGCTACGCAAGGAAATGCCAAGCAAGAGGTGGTACTGGTAAATGTGAGCTATCCCAAAGGAGATACTTCAATCTGGACAGTTCCCGAAGGTTTAGAAGTAGTGAATACAAATGATGATCAACTGGTATTGACCTTTGCAAAAGCCGGTACCTATGAATTTGGATTACGTTCCTATATAGGTGATTGTTATGCAGATTTTTCTAAGACCATTTTAATTGAAGAAGCAATTGATAGTCCGGATATTGAAGAGGGGCAAAATAGTTTTATTTCAGAATTACTGGTATATCCGAATCCAAATAGCGGAACCTTTAAGGTAAAGGTATCATTGGAAGAAGAGGCCAAAATACAGGTGAATATCATTAATCTATTGACATCTGAGGCAGTTTATACCAAAGAAGCCAATAATGCTAGTGAATACCTGATTGATTATACTATTGGGAATTTGCCTTCAGGGATTTATTTGTTAGCGGTAGAAACTGCCCGCGGAAAGGCACTTAGAAAATTAGTAATTCAGTAAAAAACATTCATCCCCAGCCCTTCCTTCAAAGGAAGGGTGCTAAAAAGCCCCTCTTCGAAGAGGGATTTAGGGAGATGTGAATAGAAAAACTTGGTGTTCATATTCTAAGATTTTCGAGTATCGAAATTCAAAACAGTATTGCAACAGTAATTAAAAAGATAAAAAAAGACATTGAAGAGTATAAATAAGAAAACATCCATCCCCAACCCTTCCTTCAAAGGAAGGGAGTATACAAAGTCCCTCTTCGAAGAGGGGTTTAGGGAGATGTGAATAGATAAGCTTGGTGTTCATTTTCTTAGGTTTTCTAATGAGGAAGTCCAAAATAGTATTGCAACAGTAATTAAAAAGATAAAAAAAGACATTGAAGAGTATAAATAAGAAAAACATCCATCCCCGACCCTTCCTTCAAAGGAAGGGAGCTATAAGTCCCTCTTAGAAGAGGGATTTAGGGAGATGTTAATGCAGAAAAATGAAAAGAATTATACCATATACCAAAGAAGCTAGAAAGCATGCTAAGGCTTTGAGGTTGAACATGACTCTAAGCGAAAAATTGTTATGGGAAGTAATCAGAAAAAAACAATTAGGAGTTGAATTTAACAGGCAGTTTCCAATTTTGAATTATATAGTCGATTTCTATGCAAAAGAAATTGGTTTGGCTATTGAACTTGATGGATCTTCACATGATAATATGGTATTAGAAGACGGTATTAGACAAGGGGAAATAGAAAAACTAGGGGTTCATTTTTTAAGATTTTCGAATAACGAAATTCAAAACAATGTTAAAGATGTAATTAAAGAGATAAAAAAGGATATTGAAGAACATAAATAAGAAAAACATCCATCCCCGACCCTTCCTTCAAAGGAAGGGAGTATACAAAGTCCCTCTTCGAAGAGGGATTTAGGGAGATGTGAATAGAAAAACTTGGTGTTCATATTCTAAGATTTTCGAGTAGCGAAATTCAAAACAGTATTGCAACAGTAATTAAAAAGATAAAAAAAGACATTGAAGAGTATAAATAAGAAAAACATCCACCCCCGACCCTTCCTTCAAAGGAAGGGAGTTTACAAAGTCCCTCTTCGAAGAGGGATTTAGGGAGATGTGAATAGAAAAACCTGGTGTTCATTTTCTTAGGTTTTCTAATGAGGAAGTCCAAAATAGTATTGCAACAGTAATTAAAAAGATAAAAAAAGATATTGAAGAGTATAAATAAGAAAAAAAACATCCATCCCCAACCCTTCCTTCAAAGGAAGGGAGTATACAAAGTCCCTCTTCGAAGAGGGATTTAGGGAGATGTTATAAAACCAAAGTGAAAAACATAGTAGAAATCATATCAATATTCGTTTGCATTTTGCTTGTAATCTCTTGCACCCGGGAAGAAGCACTCCAGGTTACGGTAGATTTCTCTATTGATGTATTCAATGATGACTTTTCAATTCCCGTAGATGTAGTGATTTTTAACAGAACCAAAGGAGCCGAAACTTTTGAATGGAGTTTTGAAGGAGGAACACCAGCGACTTCGAGCGTCAAGAACCCTGGGATTATACGCTATGAACAAAAGGGGAATTATACGATACGTCTATTTGCTACTAATGCCGACGGTTCAGAAGACAGTAAGGAAATAAACATCCAGATTGATGATCCTGTAGCAATTAACTTTACGGCCAATGCGATCACCGATAATTTTCCTCCTGCGCAAGTACGAATAGAAAACAATACTACTGGAGGAAACAGCTTTAAATGGACCTTTGAAGGAGGAGTACCCGCAGCATCTGACGCAAAAGACCCAGGAATAGTAACCTTTGCAGACCCTGGTGACCATAAAATTACCCTGGAAGCTTCTAACGGATTAGAGACAGAAACGCTGGAGCAAACTATTACTGTTGCTCCCAATCTAATTGTAGATTTTGATGTTGAAGTAGCCTTTGAAGATGATGATTTTCAAATTCCGGCAAACGTAATCATACAGAATACTTCGGTAAGTGCCACATCATACCAGTGGTTGTTCTCTGGTGCAACAATAACAAACGCTACCGAAGAAAACCCTGAAGTTACCTTTAACCAGTCTGGTAGACAAACCATAACCCTAACCGCTACCAATGGAAAAGAAACAAAATCCACGTTTAAAGAGATAACCCTTTTTGAAAATACCAATTTACGAACGTTTGAGAACATGAAACTAGGGATTAACTCTTCGCATACCGCCAATATAACCGGAGCATTTTTCTCGATCAATAATAGACAAGTATATACCTCGCAGCAAACAACCCCTGAAGTTGCACCCGATATCGATCTTGTATTTTTTGCACTCAATTCAAGTTTTATACAAAATAGATTTGTATCGCCAGATAGGTTAGATATAACAACCTTTCCTGCACTCTCGGGAGCACCTCATACCAAAGTGATCAATACACTTGAAGATTGTAATTGTAGTGCTTCCTTATCGGTTGCACAGTTTGATGGTATGCAAGATGATACTTTGTTATCAGGGTTAACCATTGAAGAAACACCAGAAGGTCTACAGCCATTTGATGATAGTATAATACCCAGAATTGTATTATTTCAAACTCAGGATGGACGAAAAGGAGCTATAAAAATAAAAGAATATATAAATGATCAGAATGATGCTTATATCCTGGTCGATATCAAAACCCAAAAAGAATAAATACGTAAATAAATTAAATATGGTGAATACAAAAATTTTAAACCGATTATGCATTGCAGTTTTTACTGTGTTTTTATTGTCTTGTTCCGAAGATGATAGCCTTTCGTTTGATGAAAATGCAGATTTTTCTATTTCGCATACAGACGCAACACAAGCTGGTGTTAGGTTGAATTATGACTTTTCAGGAAGTAATGCAATTGCATTTGGACTTAGAAAAAAAGGAGAAGAAAAATTTAATGTCGTCGATCGTTTTGGAAGTATTTCTAATATCATCAAAGATCTTGAGCCTGCACAAAGCTATGAGCTTACTATTTTGGTAGAAGGAACCAGCGAACTATTCTATAAAATTGAAGAGTTTGCAACACTTCCATTTGATTTCTTAGAAAATGAGAATTCATTAACCTTTACTGATTATACATATTCAGAAGTTGGTTTTGAACACATTTTCGAAGCTGAAATATTTACAGGAAGAGAATTACCTTCTTCTGATAAATTTAAATTGTTTTTAACAGAAATAGGAGACGATACCAATAGAATACCACTTCCATTTGAATTTGTACAAAATAAGTTACAATTTCAAATTCCTCAAAGAGAAGAAAATGACCCAAAGCAGAATGAAATACTTTCATATACATTAAATTATGAAATAGTTGATGGTGGAACTGTAGGAGCTATACCATATGCTGAACAACAAGCTATGGTTTTTAGGGTACATCCTAATATTCCTTATTTTTTGAGTTTGGAAGAAAGCAGAACTTGGTATGAAGTAGATGGATATAGGTGTGGTGATAAGTCTTATGTACTGGTTTTTAAAGGCAATATATTTGGAAATACCACAACAGATGCAAATTTTGGTGTTGAAGAGGTTACGCTAAAACTCACCAATACTTCAAACAGTAAGGAAATACTACTTACAGAAGGAGATCTTTTAGAAACCTGCAACACATTTACACGTTTAATTAGTAATAATTCCAACGCTCTAAATTCTTTACATTGGCCAAATAGAGAGGTTAAGTTACGTTTTGATAGAGATATTGATTTAGGAATCATAGAAGGTGACTACACGATACAATGTATTGCCAAAGTAAATAACGAAGTTATTGAAGGGATACCGTTCCCATTTACTTTAGAAGATAATAGGTCTATAAGTGGATATACAAAGCAACTTCGTGAGTTATTTGTGGATGGAATAGATAAAACTGATGATCTTCTCGATCCTTGTGATTTAAAAGAGACCATCAAGTTTAAGGAAGATGGAACACTGGAGAATACTAGTTACGTACCAAATGATACTATGGAATGTGTTGTAGCAGAAATAAAAAATGGTACCTGGGCAGAAGAACCTGCTGAAGGAGATTTAAAGAAATATACGCTTAACATTGAAGCTGGTTTAACTCAAGGAGATAAACAGGTTACAGCATACTTAGGAAGTCATCTCACCCTTTATTTTGAAGAAGAAAAAACCGATGATCAAGGTCAAACAGAAGTATACAGATATATTTTTAGATAGATAAATTAAAATATCAATACCAAATAAAATCACTCTAAATTTTAATTGATCTTATGTAATAAAACAACAAAGAAAATTTTTAACAATAGTGATGAATTTTATAAAATTTCGGTAACACGTTCATCACGCTTTAATCTATTTTTTAATCTTAATTTTTAACATGAAAAAAACAATTTTAACATTCGTAGCAACCGTTTTTTTAACAACCGCATTTAGCTGTAGTAGTGATGATAATGACGCGCCTGTTGATCCTATAATCGGTAAATGGAATCAGGAAAGTTTTACTATTGATGGCGTAGAACAAACATTAACGGATTGCGATAGAGAGTTTTTTTACAGATTTAATGCTGAAGGGTTCGAAATATTTGTTAGTGAATTCTTTAATGGTCAATGTAGGAAAGATAATGATATGGGTACATGGGAGAGAGATGCAGAAAATCCTCTTAAGTATTCAGGTGTAATTTTATCGGACCCAGATGATCCAATTGCTTTTGAACTTAATCAAGAAGGTACAGTACTGTCTGAGATTAGTATCAGGAACTTTAATGGAACAGGAAGATTAGAAACCCTAATTTTTATCTATACAAAAGAGTAATTTTTTAATCCGGGCAAATACAACCTGCTATTTGCCTGGATACTATTGGTTTTGTGAAAAACTAAAGGGAATAACAAGTAATACAAACAGCAATGTTGAGAAATAGCACCTTTATAAAAACATATATTTCTGCAGTTCTGATACTAATCAGTTGGTTGGCCTCGGTGTCATCACTACATGCTCAACTGTTTCCTGTACAGGTAAATCTACAGATGATTCCGCCGTACAGCCTGAAAATTTCTGAATACGGAACGGCACAATCAGAGCGTCTTGTGGTCAATTTGTTATCTATAGACGTTACCGATGTTAGTAGAAGAGTAGCTCTAAAGGTCTATATCGAAAATAACGAGGGATTTTCTGTACAAAGTAATGATGTGGTAGTGGGTGCCAATCCTATTGTTTTGGATGGTGGCATTCCCGTTCGATTAACCAATATAGATCTGCGAGCTTATTTCTCATTGCAAAACCTGCGTGGGATTTCCCCCCAACAATACAACAGAACCCTGTCTGAGGGATTGTATCGTTTTTGTTTTGAAGTGTATGATGAGCGTACCGGGCAGCAATTATCAAGAAAGAGTTGTGCCACAGCCTACCTGGTGTTAAATGATCCTCCATTTTTAAACCTCCCCAACCGGGGAGAGCTCATTGCTCAAAAAGAACTACAAAATATTATATTTCAATGGACCCCCAGGCATCTTAATGCCACCAACGTACAGTATGAATTTACCTTGGCAGAACTTTGGGACACTCACATAAACCCACAAGCGGCATTTTTGGCAAGCAGACCTTTGTATCAAACCACAACATTTTCGAATACATTATTGTATGGTCCTGCAGAACCATCATTGTTGCCGGACAAAAATTATGCGTGGCGTGTTCGGGCCATCATTACCGATGGGATCAGTGAAACCTCGGTGTTTAGAAACAACGGATATAGTGAGATTTATCATTTTATCTATACTGGAGTTTGTGATGCTCCAGGGTATCTATTGGCAGAAGCCATAAACCCAACGACCCAAAAAATACTATGGCAGGGAGCGCCTCATAAACAATATAAGCTACAATACCGTAAGAAAAACTTCACCTCCCCTAATGGAAGAGGCCGGGAGGGGGCTGTTTGGTTTGAAAAAAATGCATTTACCGAGCAAAAAACCATCTACAACCTGGAGCCAGGGACTACCTATGAATATCGGGTTGGTGGTATGTGTAAAGAGAATACCGGGTATACCTATTCTCAAATCAACGAGTTTACCACTACTATAGCCGCTAGTGATGCCACTACCTATACTTGCGGGATTACCCCCGAAATCGTAATTACCAATCAGGACCCTTTGCAGATATTGGTCATTAATGATGTATTTACCGCAGGAGATTTTCCGGTGACGGTTAAGGAGGTAGACCTTTCGAGTTCTATGCAAGATGGCATCTATAATGGTTGGGGATATATCGTAGTCCCCTATTTACAAGATACCCGAATCAAAGTAGTGTTTAACGGTATAAAAATCAATAGTGATTATCAATTGATCGAGGGTATTGTGGTTACCGATTATGATCAGAATTGGGGAGGGGTTGATGATGTGAGTGATGAGTTGGAAGCATTGCTGAGTTTAGGGGATGGGATCAAAGAATTGATACAAAGTATTGGCAACCTCTTGCAGAACTATACGGGTTCAGATAAAGAAAAAGAAACCCTCAGGGAACAAAGCGAAGCACTGGCCGATTACGGGGATGACCTAGCCTCTAACCCGTATGTTCCACAGGAACTTAAAGAAGAGCTGGCCGTAGCAGAAGCCACCTACCAGGAAGAGATCGACAAAACCCTTACCGCCAGCAGTGAAGATACCGGTCCTATAGACACCACAAAAGAACAAAGGGCTTTAAAAGAAGTAGAACAAAAGATTGAAGCTGCCGAGGATGCGGGTTTTACTGCAGAGGCTTATGCCAGTTTGGGTAGTGATCCTTCATTTAAGGGTACTTTTGAGCAACTTAAAAAAATAGTAGATTATCTTAAGGAAACCGCAGCACACTGTAAAGAAAAAGGCTGGAAAAGTTATCAAGACGAGGGCATAGTACCAGCATGTATCTGGGAAAATGCAAATATTCCGCAGCCTTTATATTATAGCAAAGCAGACCTTCCCTACATGTCAGGATTGGTTGATGGGCTCTATCAAGAAGGAGAAGGCCTGGTGTTACTTCCTCAGTTTTTATATCAAGCAGGCTCAGGACTTAAAGACTTTATCTATGCCTATACAATTGCCTATTTAGAGTGTACTCCGTCAAAAATCGCAGCTAATGAGAAACGTATCGGGGAACTGCTTAAAAAACTGGAAGGGGATACTGGTGATGGGATCTGGGATTGGGTTACCAGAAAGTACAGTGAAAGCGAACTCAGCATCGCACAGTACCAGGAGAAGTCCTGCGAGGAAGCTAAAAAACTGAGGGAAGAGGTCGATCAATTAGCAGCGTATCTCTCAGAGTGGGAAAATATCGAGAAGCTGTACACCTCTATAGAGGAGAAGTTGAAAGCATACTTTAGCAATATCCAGAAACAGAATAACATTGGTAGATACCAGGAAGGTAAAATAACTGTAGTAGTTGGATCATTATTTGTAAGCGCAGGGGGATTAGTAGTTACCAAAATAGGAAGGGTAAAAAAAATATTACAAACCTTAAAAACGTTCACCACAGAGCAATGGGATAAAGTATTTAAAAAGCTTGATGAGAAGTTAGGTCGAGGATTATCAGGGATTACAAAATTCGATGACTGGATTAAAACTTTGAAAACAAAAATAAACCCGAGACGAGATTTTCCTGATGGAAAATTTGAAAAGAAAGTTACTGGAGACGATATGCAATATGAAGCTACTGGCAATGGAGAAAAAATATGGGCTGATGGAATTGATGTAAACAAAAAAGCATTGGTAGACGCTAAGCATAATCCGGGGGATTTTTACACACTTGATAGTTACAATAAAAAACCTTTTTTATATGGAGATTTAGATGATGAATTTAGAAGATACTCAAAAATCATCTCTGACAAATCAAATCCTGCTACAGAGCTAATTATTTATATAAGTAAAGACAATCCAAATAGCAAACTGCTTTTTGAATATCTTGCAAAGAAATATGACGTGCCAACAAAAGTTGAATTAGTAACATGGAAACCTTAATTATGGATACTACTATTTATGTATTTAATGAAAATGGATTTATAAAAAGTTCAGAATTGGAAAAATTTTGCTCAATTTTTTTTTCTAAAACTACTTTTAGATTTAATCAATTCGATAAAACAGATATTGATATCGACAGTACAATCTTTAAAAAATTTAGTTCGCAAGATTTAGAATTTACAATATATGATTATGGTTATGTTATGAGGATAGATGGAAGTATAAAAAAATCAATGATTTTACTAGAAGAAATAGACAATATTATTGATAATGATGTGGAATATCATATTAGTCCTACTCAGAGAATTCAAAATTCCATTGAAAATAAATATCCTAGAGGAGCAGATCGACAAAAGCTAGCACAGTTTCTCGATATTCGATTTAATAATAATGATTATTCCAATTCATTATTAGATGGATTGATTTAACTGGATGTGACAGGATATCCCCCCGCTAGCGCCAGAATGTTTCTGGTGCCAGTAAGAGTAAGAAGAAGTAGAGATGAGTATAAGCAAGGTTTTTATAAAAATTAATAATACGATTAAAAGCACATGGGATACGAGACAGTCTCGCACCAGCGGGTGAGATTAAACCTACGGATTATGATAAGAGATTTTATACTCACGAAATTAGAGAGTATGAAAGATATAAAAACTTAGGTGTAGATGATGGTGTAGATCCAGGTTATGATTTATGGAATGATGCTCATTCTGCCACATTAGAAGATTATTTGATAAATGAAAGGATAGATAATTTATATCACCCTAGCGTAGAATAACATAGCTATGAAACTGAACAAATATGAGTTTGCTCTTTTAAATATTATAAATGAATATAATAATGGTAATGGTATTGGTACACCTACATTAGATAGATTATTTTACAATAAGGTAGAAGAGATATCTGATTTAAAGAACGTTTATGATGTTAGGTGGATACCGCTAATTGAAAATCTAACCAAATTATGTTTAGTTGAAAGATCTCCAAGTGGTAAAGGAACTATAATTACATCTAAAGGCAAAAGTGTTTTGTTAAATTTTAGGAATACGCCTGTCTAGTTTTGTGACCTTTGATAGATACATCAATAAGGTAGAAGACCTTTTCTTTGATATCTTCGGGTAGTTTTTGTACTTCAAGAATACGCTTTAACGTATTATTATCAAGTTCTTGGTCAGAGTTGCCAACTAAATAGCTAAAGAGACTCCCAATATTTTAGCAAGTTTACCAGGAAGGTAAAATTACTATAGCTGTAGGATCCTTATTTGTTAGTGCAGGGGGATTAGTTGTTACCAAAATAGGAAGGGTTAAAAAAATCCTTCAAAAAATGACTACTTTTACAAAAAGTCAATGGGATGAGTTCTTTGAGAAGGTCGGAAAGCGATTGAATGGGAATGAAGATCTTAGTAACGTAGGAAGTGATTTATTTTCAAGCCTTAAAAACAAGCTTGGAAACAAACTGGACGATGTTCAATGGCAGAAGTTTAAAGCAGATTTTGGAGATAATGCGGATTTGCTTAAAGAGTTTGATGATAGTCCTGACTTGGTCAACACGTGGCGTATACTTTTCAATTTAGGAGATGATGTTGTTCCACAGGCATTACGAAAAGACCCGAATTTCCTAAGCAAGTTTGATGATGTAACCAAAAACAATAATCTCGGATTAGACACAGATGGTGTTGGTGACCTGTTAAGTTCTCCTAAATTAAAAGGACAAGCTTGGGAAAGCCCTGATGCTGTTTTAGATGCTGTAAAACGTGGGTCGGATGCCAATATTGATGGTTTAAGTATTAGTCATAAGAAATTCCCAATACCATCTGAGGGTAATGAATCCTTTGTTCTAAAAAATGCTAAACAGTACCAAAAAGAAGCTAGTGGAGATGCAGCTTTAAGCTTTGATAAAAATGGAACTAGTTGGGATAATATAGATGCAAATGGCAAACTAGTAGATCGAAAATATGGGCATGGAGCAAGTATGTTCAAACAAGTAGATGATGGTTTTGGCGGAAAAATAATAGAGGTAACAAACAAAAGTAGAGCTGATGCTTCGATAGCACAAGCTGAACGTCAAGTAAGTGCAGCAGGAGGAAAACCTATCAAATGGGAAATCTCTACAGAATTGGGAGCAAAAGGTTTAAGAGATTTATTTGATAATTCCCCTAATAGTTTAATACAAGCAATAGAAGTAGTTCATGTACCACAGGTAACAATTATTCCATAAATATGGCAAAGAGTATATTTTCAGTTAGTTCAAGTTTTGAAAGCAATCATAAAAGCATACTTCAAGTATCTGTATTTCTTGTAAGAATTATAAAGCAATTATCATTAATAGATGATAGTTTTAATAGCCCTATTCATTGTAAAGAAGGATTCAAAGACGAGCAGTTAGATATTAATAAACCTGAAATAGTAGAGCAGCTTTCTCAATTAATATTAGAGACTAATAAATCAGATATTAAACAACATGAGAAAGAGGAAAACCCTACTACCGATTTTTCCAGAGATTTTGGTTTTCACATATTGTTTAATTTTAAATTAGGCAATAAAGAAGTGTTTTCTATTACCTCTGTCGTAGGCGCTACTAAATATGAATATATTAAAGTAGAGTACTTTAATAGGGATTTTGAACATTCACAGAACTGGTATGAATCAGTTTTAAAATGTTTAGTCAATGAAACGAACTCTCGTTACGCATCTATTAATATTATCTTATCTACATTCAATGATTTAAAACGCCCATTAAACATTAAACAGCCCTTTGGCTGGTTCACCTATTTTTCGAATGATAACGAAATACAAATCCCTGATGATTTAGAAGGGGTTGAATATGAGCATACAGAGGAAGGTAAGTATGTTATTCTGACAAGAGATGATTTTACAGTTAGCAAAGAAGCTTATGAGGTACAGCGAGATAGACTGTTAGCAATCATGAAAGAAGTAAAGGAAAGAGTACCTGAGTACTCATTATGATATTTAGAAAGCCTGATCGAGAGATTGGGCTTTTTAATTGACAGGTGTAGCAGATACTAACTTAGCATTGCCTTTAGAGTTGTGCTTTACCTCAATATTGTAAAGGGCTTCTATGGGTGAATCTCTAAAATCAGTATCGCCTAATACATATTCTCTGGTAGTTCTGTCTCGGTAGACTGTGAGTAGCATCTTTTCGCCAGAATCGGCTTTGGTGAAATAACAGCTTATGCCAGTGACTTTATCCGCCCATATTTTGAAATCCAAAGTTGCCTGATAAGAACCTTCTGGAATATCAGCAGCACGAAATGAATATTCTTTTGGTGTATGTTCAGCTTCTAAAGCTTGATTCCAAGAAATAGGATTACTCATATCGCTTTAAGCTTGACATTATTAATCATCGCATCAAGAGCATAAAGAATACAGGCTTTATCTTGTTCAGGAAACTTAGCAATGTCATTAAGTCTTTTAAGCATAGAAGGGTCTTTAAGCAACTCCCGATCTTCTGACTCACCAAGCAAATAACCTACGGTAGTATCCAAAGCTTCAGCCAATTTTTTAACCACATCAATAGTTGGTTTTACTTCATCACGCTCATACTTACCTACAATAGAATGATGAGACTTGATTTGTCTTGCCAGTTCAGCTTGAGAGAAAGTTTTAGCCTCTCTTCCTTCTTTTAGTTTTTTACCGAAAGTGTCCATGATCTACGCATTTATGGTACTAAAAAGCTTTTAACTCTTTGTTTAATCAAAAATACGGACAATAAATGAGTTATAGAAACCATAAATGTTTTGGTAATTGAAACCCGCTAGCGCGGATTTGTAATCCGTGCAACTAATGGTATGATGAATAATTAAAATAAGACACGATATTTTTTGAAAATAGAAATAAAATAAGAGTTGAGAAAATGATTAGATAGCGTATAGGTTTTTTGAAAAAAATAAAATGATAAAGAAGCAATACGTGGGATACGAGCGAGATGCTCGCACCAGCGGGTTTTTTTAAAACATCCTCCTCAATCCTCCTGCAAAGCAGGAGGCAGAAGCTACAAATACAACGCTACTTCTCCACCTTATAAAAAGCTCATAGACGACTATTCATAGTTCGGTGATATGCCTTATATCAATAAAAAGTTAAAAATTCACTTTTTTCTTCCCAGTATCGAAAAATGAAACTCGCAGCACCTATCATTGGATAATTTTTAAGGAAAAACAAGCTTGAAACTCCGGCAGCTTATTATCCCATCAGAATGTGTTGCCGGAAAACCCGGCACAACTTTCCGAGT
>NZ_JAYKLX010000008.1:0-313806 GCF_035285365.1 Aquimarina gracilis
TTCTTAACTCCTTTCCTTTGAAGAGGGGGAGAAAATTGAAAAGAGCTAAGTATCAAACATTTAGTTTGTTTCAGGCATTTTTCTTATTTCAAACTCATGTTAGTTTAACAAAACCCCCATTATTACTGGCCCGCGCACTAGGTTGGGGTCTCCGCACCGTGCGGACGCCTCACCCTGGTGCGCGGGAGAGTCACCTACCTGTGGGGACAGGTCACCCTATACCGCTGATCGATACACCTAGCGTGGGGGAAGGTTACCTACCTGCGCGGAGCACCTGCCGTGTACCGCTGATCGATAAAATTGTGTGGGAGAAGGTTGCCACCCCGCGGGGACAGGTCACCCTATACCGCTGATCGATACACCTAGCGCGGGGGAAGGTTACCTACCTGTGCGGAGCAACTGCCGGGTGCTGTTGGTCGATAAAACTAGTGCGCGGAAAGGTCACCACCCTGTGCGGAGCAGCTACCGTGTGCCGCTGGTCGATAAAAATGTGTGGGGGAGAGTTGCCGACGTGCGCGGGTGAGGTTTGGTGGGGTGTTGGTCGAGGAAATGGTGTGAGATTAGTTCATAGAAAGATAACTCGATGTCTTATTACAAAAGTTTATAAGATTTCCCATTCATTTCCGTACTTTTATATTCCTTAAAAATTGATGTATGGCGATTCAAAAACCATTTAATCTCAATCAGTGGATTGAAGAAAACAGAGATACTTTAAAACCGCCTGTAGGAAATAAAAATTTATATAAAGACGCCGGCGATTATATTGTGATGATCGTGGCAGGACCAAATGCCCGAAAAGATTATCATTACAACGAGACCGAAGAGCTTTTTTATCAGCTCGAAGGCACCATCGAAGTGCATATTCAAGAAAATGGAGAAAAGAAAACCATGAAATTAGGTCCGGGAGATATGTATTTACATCCTGCAAAAGTTCCACATTCACCTGTTCGGTATGAAGGGTCTATTGGCCTGGTAATCGAAAGAAAACGAGTAGATCTCGAAGCCGAAGATGGATTGTTATGGTTTTGTGATAACTGCAATAACAAATTACACGAAGTGTATTTTAAACTACATGATATTGAAAAAGATTTTTTAAAGCACTTTAAACATTTTTACGGCAGTAAAACCCTGAGAACATGTAATAATTGCGGAACCGTAATGCCAACAGATAAGCGATTTGTTTCTGAAGAAGTCTAGAATCAATTTAGTTCTAATACTACTTTTTGGTTGAGAAATTGATTTTTTTAAGGGTTGTTTTTTAAAAAATTATTCAAAACTGATGTAATAACAGGTCAAAATTTAATATATCTGCAAAACACAGTATCTTTACCTTTTCAAAAAGTAACAAATAATATGGCAACAGCAGTAGTAGATTTTGGGATTCAGGAAGCCCTACAACAATTAGGTGTTTCAGATCATAATAAAGGAACTTCAACAGGATCAAACTGGTTTTCTAGTGGCGAAGCAATTACCTCATATTCACCGGTAGATGGCGAATTAATAGGGAAGGTAGAAACCACAGCAAAGGATGATTACGAAAAAGTAATTGAAACAGCAGCCGAAGCCTTTAAGTCCTGGAGAGTAATGCCAGCTCCGCAACGAGGTGAAATTGTACGACAATTTGGTGAAGAGCTTCGTAAACTAAAGGAACCTCTTGGTAAATTAGTTTCATACGAAATGGGAAAATCTTACCAAGAAGGATTGGGTGAGGTACAAGAGATGATCGACATCTGTGATTTTGCAGTCGGTCTTTCAAGACAATTGCACGGGTTAACTATGCACTCAGAACGACCTGGACACAGAATGTATGAGCAATATCACCCACTTGGGATTGTAGGGATTATTTCGGCATTTAATTTTCCTGTAGCGGTTTGGTCATGGAATACGGCCCTAGCGTGGATCTGTGGAGATGTTTGCGTTTGGAAACCAAGCGAAAAAACACCACTTTGTGGAGTTGCCTGTCAAAATATAATAGCCAAAGTATTAAAAGAAAATAATTTACCTGAAGGTATATCCTGTTTGATTAATGGAGACTATAAAGTAGGTGAGATGATGACTACCGATAAACGAGTTCCGCTGGTTTCTGCAACGGGATCTACTCGTATGGGTAAAATTGTTGCGGCTACAGTAGGGCAACGTTTAGGAAAATCATTATTAGAATTAGGAGGTAACAACGCAATAATCGTTACACCTGATGCCGATATCAAAATGACGGTGATTGGTGCCGTATTTGGTGCTGTTGGTACCGCAGGACAACGCTGTACTTCTACACGTCGTTTGATTATTCACGAATCAATTTATGATAAGGTAAAAAATGCTGTTGTAGATGCCTATGGGCAGTTGAGAATAGGAAATCCCCTCGACGAAAATAATCATGTAGGCCCATTAATTGACAAAGATGCTGTAAAAGGATATCAAAATGCACTCGAAAAAGTAGTCAAAGAAGGAGGAAATATTGTTGTAGCAGGAGGAGTGCTTTCTGGAGAAGGGTATGAAAGTGGTTGCTATGTAAAACCAGCCATTGCCGAAGCCAATAATGCTTTTGAGATTGTACAACATGAAACTTTTGCTCCGGTTTTATATCTTTTGAAATACAGTGGCGAGGTCGAGAATGCGATCGAATTACAAAATGGAGTGGCACAAGGATTATCTTCGGCAATTATGACGAATAACCTTCGCGAAGCAGAGCGGTTTCTATCACACGCAGGATCAGATTGTGGTATTGCCAATGTAAATATTGGAACCTCGGGAGCCGAGATTGGCGGAGCTTTTGGAGGCGAAAAAGAAACTGGTGGTGGACGTGAATCTGGATCTGATGCCTGGAAAGTATATATGCGTCGTCAGACCAATACAATTAATTATACTACAGAGTTACCACTGGCTCAAGGAATCAAATTTGATTTATAGACATCGCAATTCTTCAAATAATAAGTTGAAAGCATCTCGATTATCGAGATGCTTTTTTTGTTGGATACATTCGATTGCGTAACTTTCTGAAAAATAATGGGCTTATGCAAAGAAGAGAATTCACAAAAAAACTGGGTCTCACTGTTAGCGTTATGGGGATTTCCGGAATGTATGCTTGTAAAGACGAAACGACCGTTTCAGAAACCAAACCGAAGCCAGATTGTCCTTCAGATTTTAAGGTTACTCCAGAATTATCCGAGCGAATGTATAATCGCGCCCTCGAGATCACAAAATCCAAGGTAAGAGGAGGAGATACAGAATTATTTTTCAAAAAACCATTTATCGATGCAGCATTTTCGCAAAACATCTTTCTTTGGGATACCTGTTTTATGGTTTGCTTTGCAAAATACCATTTAGATGAGCTTCCGGTATATCAGGCTCTCGATAATTTTTATGATCGAATAGATAACGACGGTTACATTTGTAGAGAATATAGACAGGATGGATCACCGCTTTGGTCCAAAGAACATCCAGTATCTATAAACCCACCGCTATTAGCTTTTGCAGAGCTAGAAATTTACTCAATTTCTCAAGATAAAGAACGACTTAAAAAAGTGTATCCCATTTTGAAAAAGAATTTCGAATTTTTGGTACGTACGTATCAAATGGAAGATGATTTGTTTTATGCAGATACTTTGGGAATGGGAATGGATAACATACAACGCTATCCAAAAGGGTGGAACAACGATGGTAATGGAATGACGCATCATGAATTGGGAGAAAAATTAGGCAAAATGGACGCAACTGGCGAAGAACGATTAAACACTTTTATTGCTGAATACCCCAAAACTTTACAGGGCGTATGGAATAAGCAGGGGAGATTGGTGGATTTTTCAAGTCAGATGGCTATGTTGGCAGATCAATTAAAAACCATTGCCGAAGTAATAGGAGTTTCAGAAGATATTGCATCTTATACCGAAATTCATGACAAAATATCCCGGGCAATCAACAAGTTTTGTTGGAACGAAGAAGACAGCATATATTACGACCTGGGATTTGGGAAACAAATAAAACGAAAACATATAGGAATGTATTGGGCGCTACTAGGTAAAGTGGTACCCGAAGATCGTATGGAACGTTTTTTATCTCATCTCGAAAACCCCGAAGAATTTGGAAGACGTACACCATTGCCTGCTCTTTCTGCAGATGATCCCGATTATAGAGGTTGGGGTGATTATTGGAGAGGTGGAGTATGGGCGCCAACATCATACATGGTACTTAAGGGATTGAAAGTTTGTGGTCAGGATACTTTGGCCAAAAGATTGGCACAAAAAACATATCAATCTGTAGCCGAAGTTTTTGCAATGACCCATACTTTTTGGGAAAATTATTCACCAGATCTGATATCCTATGGAATGCCAGCTAAAAAAGATTTCTGTGGCTGGACGGCTCTTATACCTATTGCGGTGTATAAAGAATTTGTCTCTTGATAAATACTTAACGCAACCATAAGATTTAAACAGCATCTAGTACATAGTAAAAAGAAATACAAATAAAATTGTAAATGCATGAAGAAGCTAGTTATAATTATTTTACTAATTACTTGTGTAGCCTGTAATAATGATGATGACACAACTCAAGATCCTATTTTTTGTACCGACGAAGCACGAGCAGGTCTAGAAGTGACCGTAAGAGATGGCATAGGAGGAGCATTTTTGACAGAAGGGGTAGCTGTGATAGCAACCGATAATGAATATCAAGAAACGCTTGAAAACTTTACCGGGTCAAATGCATTTTTTGGAGCATTCGAACGAACAGGAATCTATATCATAACCGCAACAAAAAGCGGATATACCAATAGTGTAACAGAACCTGTTGTAGTTGAAAAAGATGCCTGCCATGTCATTACCGAAAGTGTAGAAATAATATTAGAAAAACAATAGCTCAGGATGTTAAGAATAACGGATTGCAAAGATGTTTTAGACAAAGCTTTTTTATTATTAACATTCGTTTAATATTAGGAATTTGGTTAAAAAAACCTCAATTTTTTTTACGAAATACATAAAAAAGTATTAAAAATTATGAATTTTTAAGAAAAAATGTCGAGAATTTAAGTTAGATTTGCGAATTACTCACAAATCAGCTTAAAAAATGAAAACATTTCTATTTTATTCCAAACGTTTAGTTTGGGGAATAGTTTTGTTGGGGACTATCACTTTAAACGCCCAACAACGAACCAATGGTCTAACCGATTCATCTGGTGAACAACTACCCTCAAAACCGCAAGGGCATAAGTTGTACAAACAATCAAAGTTATTCGACAATACTCCAAAAATCAAACGTCCTGGTGAAGACATTGAAGCCAGAATGGAGTATGAATTCCAAAGATTAAGAGATCCGAATACGGGTAAAATTCCTAGTGGGATCAACGATGCAGAACTTGAGTTTTCAAGTAGAATTCCCGAGGGGAACGATTCTAAGAAGTCTCTTTCGGTAGCGGCAAAATCTGCAAAGTCATCCAAATCCAGCCGATTTTCATATTGGCAGAACAGAGGACCTTTTAATGTAGGGGGAAGAACAAGAGCATTGGCGATCGATAGAACCAATGAAAACATTATTCTTGCAGGTGGTGTATCTGGAGGATTATGGCGCTCTATTGATGCAGGACAATCATGGAGAAAGGTGACCAATCGTAGACAATCTCCTAGTATTACTACTATTGTTCAGGACCCAAGACCGGGTAGACATAATACGTGGTATTATGGATCAGGAGAATTTAGAGGAAACTCTGCAGGTGCAGGAGGTGCATTTTTTGCAGGTACTGGTGTATACAAATCTGTAAACGGAGGAAGAACCTGGAGACTTTTGGAAAGTACTAATGACGGAGATGTAAATTCTATTTCTCCATTTGATATTATAAACTCTATAGCTATCCATCCAGTAAGTGGGGATCTTTATGTCGCTACATTAAACGGAATACACCGTTCACAAGATGGAGGTAATTCTTTTCAAGAAGTACTAGCGGGAGGACCTGATAATATTACAGAAATAAACATTACCACAACAGGTCAGATTTATGCGACTATAGAATTATCTGGCGATCCAAATGCTGGGTTTTTTACTTCGACCGATGGTAATGAGTGGACATCAATTACACCGGCAACTATTCCACCAGCATTTGGTAGAACGGTAATGGGGATAGACCCTTCTAATGAAAGTATTGTTTACTTCTTCTCTCATATCCTTGGAACTAGTTCAGCGTTTTTATTTAAATATGATGCCGATGCAGCAACACCAGAAGAAATGTGGATCGATTTAAGTGCTAACCTTCCTACCACAATCGGAGGAAGAGTAGGTAACTTAAACCTACAAGGAAATTATAATATGGTAGTAAAGGTTAGTCCAGCAGATCCAAATTTGGTTTTTGTAGGAGGTACTAATTTATATAGATCTACAACAGGATTTACAACACCTGCTGGTCAAGAGAGTTGGGTTGGTGGATATTCACCTTTAAATGATGTAAGTGTTTATCCAGATCAACACCCAGATCAGCATGTATTACTTTTCTACCCATCTAATCCAAACAAAGCATTAACTGGGTCAGATGGTGGAGTTGCGGTTACAGAGGATATAACAACTACACTTTCTCCAGAGGAACCTGTAGATTGGGTTTCACTTAATAATGGGTATTTGACCACCCAACCTTATCATGTATCTTTTGATCCAGAAGCTAATTCTGATGACCTGTTAGCTGGTTTTCAGGATAATGGAACATGGTACACAAATTCTACAGACCCTACTACACCTTGGACCGAGGATTTTGGAGGAGATGGATCTTATAGTGCGTTTGCAGATGGCGGTAGAACCAGATATGTGTCTTCACAAGGAGGAAACCTTTATAGACTTAATTTTGATGAAACAGGAGCTTTTGAATCTTTTACAAGAGTACGTCCTACACGAGTAGACGGTCTTGCATTTATTGCACCTTTTGTGTTAGATCCAAATAATGATAATATAATGTATCTACCTGGTGGTAGAACAATCTGGAGAAATAATAATCTTGATGAAATTCCATTATTTTCGAATGCTACTACTAGTGTGAATTGGGTAGGATTACAGACCTCACAAATTCCAATAAGTGAGGATCCTACTATTACTTCAAGAATTACTGCTTTAGATGTGTCTCAATACCCTGTTGCCAACAGATTGTATTATGGTTCTAATGTTGGAGGTATTTATCGCATGGATAATGCGAATCTTGATGGACAAGAAGCAATTGATATCTCGGCTGGAAAAGGTCTTCCTGCTGGATTCGTAAATGATATCAATGTAGATGCTTCAAATGCAGACAGAGTAATCGTTACTTTTTCAAATTATGGGATTATTAGTTTATACCTTACCGAAGACGGAGGTGAAACATGGACCAACATAAGTGGTAACCTGGAAGAAAATGCAGATGGAACAGGAAATGGACCTTCAGTAAGAAGTACGGCATTTTTAGGAGGTAGCCAAGGCTTTTTAGGTTCAAGAACTCAAAGAGTATTTGCTGCAACAAGTACAGGGTTGTATTATGCTACTAGATTAAATGGAGAAAGAACACGCTGGATCAAAGAACCATTTGCTATAGGAAATGCTGTTACCGATGAGGTAAGAACTCGTAAAGATGGTTTTATTGCTGTAGCTGCTCACGGAAATGGTCTTTACAGTGCTAGATTCCCTGTTTTTAATGATATCCCAGAGCTTTCTTTAAGTGTGGCATATGGATTAGATAATCTTACTTTTCCACAGGACAGCGAAGATGTAACTATCGATATTACAGGATTGTTTGTGAGCTCTCAGGGAGCTTCAATTGATATAGAAGTTGTAAATGGCAATTCCGATTTAGTAAGTGCCTCTCTAGAAGAAGATTCACTTACATTATCATTCGGAGAAGGGATGATAGGAAGTTCCACAATTAATTTGATTGCCACTGCTGGAGGAGAACAAGTTTCTGCAGGATTCAATGTTTTAGTATTTCGCGAAGGTGCTATATATGAACAAACAGAACCTGTAATTACCGATGTGCCTTCTCAGTCATTCCTTGATTTTGGAGGGGCTTTAGCTCAAATTGCTGATGATTTTGTAGTACCTGAAAATACACAATGGACAATCGATCAAATATTAGCTTTTGGTGCAAAACGTAATGCTCCGACACTTGATAATGCTACAGCCATTATTTATAGCGATAATGATGGAGCTCCAGGAGAAGAAGTATACAATAGTGGTAGCATTTCTTCTGTATATGGAACATCAAATCCTGATTTAAATCTTGTATTTCCTGAGGCCGTTACTTTAGAAAGCGGTAAGTATTGGTTATCAATATATGCTACGTTGAACTTTAGACCAGATGCTACCCAATGGTACTGGCAAGCTCAAAGTGGCGGAGTTGGACAGGAACCTCAATTTAGAGATAATTTTAATTTGTTTGGAACCGGTGCAGTAGACTGGACACCAGTGTCTTTGTCTCTTGGTAGACCGCCAACAGATCAAATTTTCCAGATTTTTGGTTCTGTTGAAAATTCTGAATCGACTAAGCAGCTTTTGGCTACCCTTAATAAGTCTTCGGTAAATACTTTTGTAGCTCCAAACCCCTCTTCTGGTAAGTTTGTGTTTAGCTTTAACGGTATAGATAGCCAAGGGGACTTATCTATAAACATATATGATATATCAGGTAAATTGGTGTATGCAAAGTCGAACATTGATAAGAATTTCAACTTTGAGTGGGATTCATCAGCAAACCAATCTGGATTCTATTTTGCAAAAATTAGAGGAAAGGATTTTGCTAGAAATGTGAAACTGGTAAAAAGATAAATTGTTTATCCAAAGAAAAAAGGAGTCAAATATTTGACTCCTTTTTTTATTTTTACAATATGTATAGGATACTTTGCAGTATAGTAATATTCGTTTTTTGTTCTTGTAAACCGGCAAGCGTTACTAAGGAAACAAAAAACAATATTGCCACCGAAAATGAAATAGGCAAACCAAAGTTTACCGATATAGAAGATCAAAGTGAAGACCCTGGCTCTATGGAATTAGTAGGGTCTATTGCCGATATAATAATTGAAGCAAGTCTTTGTGATAGAAAATACCGGGTGGCTGTAAAACTAAAAGTTAAAAATGTGATTAGAACCGGCCGCTTTATCTCAAAACCACTAGCGGCCAATAGTGAGCCGGTTATGGGTTTTGTAAATTTTTTAGCTAAAACCAGAAAGCTCGAGAATGAATTGGCAATTGGTCAGGAAATTTTGGTGACCGCTCGAGAACGTATGTGTATTGATCAAAGCCAAAGGTCCTATGAGATTTTAGGCTTCAAGATTATCAAATAAGTTATTTTTTAAAGTAAAGTCATGAATAAGATTGTATTTGCTCTTTCGGTTATCGCCTTTTTTTTATTTAATTCGAATTGTATAGCCCAGGAGAAAGAAGAAAAAGATATTAAAGAAAAAGTTGAAAGGCCCATTCTTGGTGATCCGACAAAAAATGAGGTAACAAAAAGGGATGTTACAAAGTTTAAGCCTTTAATGGAACCTAATGCTGTGCATGTTTCGGGATCGGTTTTAAGTTTTTTTAAAGACAAATCGGTATGCGATAAGATTTATAAAGCAACAGCAAAGGTTAAGGTAAAAAAAGTGGTAAGATCTGGATCGGCTTTGGTAAATTCTATTTCTTCAGGACAGGATATTACATTGATTTTTTTGAGAAAAAACAGCAAAACTTTAGATATGTTTGAACGAAAAGCGATCAAGGATAAGATGATTTCTTTTATCCTGAGAGAGACTTTGTGTTCGGATCCTGATACTAAAGAAACAATTTATGAAGTTGTACGGTTCAAAGTCAAATAAAAACGTTTTTATTGCGATATGGCAACCAGAACTACAATCACTATAATGATAAATAATACGAAAAAGAAAATCTTCCAGAAAGAGTAAGGCCGACTGCCAGAAATTGTACCTGTTTGTCCATTCACAAAAAAATTATATTTCTTTCCATTAAAGCGATAGGCACTTATATATACAGGTAGCAAAATGTGTTTGAACGTTTCTTCAGATAAACTCATATCGACTCCATGCACGCGCTGTGTATCGCCTCCAATATCCCTTCTTGCCCAGGAAACTGCAATTTTCTCTGCTTCTTTGGTAGAAGACAAATGACCGTCTTTTAAAGGGATTGTATATTTTTCGGTTACAAACCCCGATAAGAAACTGGGATTAAAAGATTCGAGAGCTTCTAGGTTCCAATTTGAAATTTTTGAAGGTATTGCGTTTTTACGCTGGTGTGAAGCTTTAATCAAAGTATCATCTATAAAACCACTAATGGCACCCCTGGTGGGAGTCCATTTTGTTCTACGTTCTTGCCTCGTTTTTCGAACCGTTTTACCATTTACTGTTGTTGTATAGGGTACATTTACATAATAATAATCGCCACGCTCTCCAGTATAATTGGCAAATAATTGCGCATCAAAAGTCCAGTAGGGCAGGTACAATCCCTTGGTGTTTTGAGGATCTAAAGCGGCCTTTTTAAGGTTGTTGGGAGCGAACCACAACCCTTTTACCCATTTTGCAAAGATTTGATGAGATTTTTTCTGATTAAATTGAAAAGGAAGAACTGCGCCCGGTAGTATCCAGTCTTCTTTATACGCATCTTCAATAATCAAAGGCATCGTGCAATAGACACAATGTAGCGACTTGTAGTTTTCTTCAATATGCTGGTTGGCACCACAATTTTTGCAGTGCAACATCATGATTTCTTCAGAATGAGATTGAGACCCCATTTCGTTGAGATAAGGTTTTAGTTCTAATTCTTGAAAACCATCTTCATTTTGGGCTATAGTTTCCTCATGGCCACAATATTCACAAGTAATATTTGTGGTTCCAGGTTTGTATTTTAACTCTGCACCACAATTAATGCAGGCCTTCTTTTGTTCTGAAGCAGCTTTTTTTTGTTCTTCCATTTAGGAACGAATACTGGATTAAAATTAATTCCTTCTCTCCATTGTAGAGAAGGTTGTAATGACTATTACGGTATTATCTTGTAAAAATTTTTAGCTACCAGGTAATGGAGGCGGAGTGTTACCACCTAGAAAAGATTTTAGTTCTTCTACATCTTTTAGCGCAGTCCAATTTGCCATACCTTGTTTCCATATTAATGAATCTCGGTTTACTGTTCTATTGGCAAACAGGGCTTGCAATTGATCAAATGAAACCGGACCGGCTTGCTGTCCGTTACTAGCGTAAAAATACTGTACTTGAGTGGGCATTGGAGGAGGAGCAACTGGAGCTTGTTGTTGTGGGCTTGCCGCTCTTTGTTGTCCACCCATTGGATTCATCATGCCACCCATTTGTTGGGCAAGTACAAATCCCATTCCCATTCCCATACCGGCTCCTGCTGTACCACCTTCATTGGCTGCTGCCGCCTCAATAGCTTTGGCGGTTTTAAATTTGGTAAGCTTATCCAGATCTAATTTATCTATTCTACTGTATTCGAATATCTCTTTCTTTAATTCTTCGGGCATAGACACATTTTCTATAAAGAATTTTTCTAGAGAAATCCCAACCGAGTTGAACTCGGGTTGCATTACTTCAAGGCATGTTTCAGATAACTCGGTAGTATTGGCTGCATATAATTCTATAGGAAGATTGGCTTCGCCAATAGTATCTGTAAAACGTGTAGAGATTAAGCTTTTAAGATGTTCATTGATTTCAAAATTGGTAAAATTTGCATCGGTACCTACTATATCAATAATAAATTTACCAGCATCATTAATTTTAAAGGCGTAGGTACCAAAGGCACGAATTTCTACCAAACCAAAACGATCATCGTTAAGTGTAATTGGGTTTTTGGTACCCCATTTTTCATCGGTAAACAAGTGTGTGTTAACAAAATACACTTCTGCTTTAAAAGGACTATTAAACCCGTATTTCCAACCTTTCAAAGTTGCCAAAATTGGTAAGTTTTGGGTGTTTAGCGTATAAGTTCCTGGAGTAAAAACATCTGCCAATTGTCCTTCATTAATAAATACAGCAGTTTGTCCTTCGCGTACTATAAGTTGCGCTCCGTTTTTTATTTCGTTTTGGTAACGTTCAAATCGATGTACAATGGTGTCATCGGTATAATCTAACCATTCTACTATATCAATAAACTCGTGGCTTAGTTTTTTCTTTATTTCGTCAAAAATTCCCATTTGTAGTCTGTTTATAAATTCGTGTTCTAAAGCTACAAAATTGTAAGATAGGTTAAAAGCAATTAGAAAATTATAATTGTTTAAGATGTATTGATCTCAGAAACTTACTTACATTTCGTTGTTGTTCACCATTAATCCTCGAACAATAAAACATCGTCATTTTTGGAAGTCTCAACGGCATATCGTACTATACAATATAAGCCTATTATATAGAATGAGATATCGGCATAGAAGGCCAGGAAAAGCTCTAAAAAATAGGCAATAAACCATGAAATATCTGAAAGTACTAGTCCAAAAACGAAGTAAGCGAAATACATTGATCGCTTAGTATGATACCTAAAGTTATATTGTATAGCTGCTATGATTACACCAATTATGGTAATGCCATAAACCAGAAACAAAATCAAATCCAAAGTGTCATTCATTTTATCTGAGGTGTTCCATATTGTTTGAATGGCGAATCCTAAATTTAAAACTACTATTACTCCAATAAAAAAATGAAATATTGGTTTTATGTTTTTGAACAGGGTAAGTTTGGTAAACACACTTTTTATGAGCAAAATATAAGCGCCAATTTTAACGATGGAAATCAATTTTCCCAAAGTGATATGCTCATAATTTAAATTGAAAACATCGGCCAAGATGAGTAAGATAAATACAAATATTATGTTTTTGTCTCTATGGCCTTTAAATAATAGGAGAACCACAAAGTAACTACAAATTGAAAGTAATCTTGATAACCTTCTCTCATACATTGTATAGGAACTCATAACCAATACGTTAAGAAATACTAGAATTATAGTAAGTATGGTTATGATTTTTATAAATGAATGATTCGATACTTTCATTGCAGTTATAATAAATTACTTACAAAGTAATCATTTTTATATTCAAATTCTTGGTTATAACGGGTTCTGTATTATAATTGCGAAATATACATTTTACGATATTTCTTTAGTGAGATCTAGTGTTATCGTTATTGGATTTTAATTTCGTCCATTTTCATTAGGGTACAACGTATAAACCGGATCACTTTGCCAATACTCTTTGGTATCAATATCTATAGCGGTAAGAGGCCCTTTAAAAGCCGCTCCAGTATCAATATTCCAGACACAAGAGGCATTTACCGGAATTGTTTTTTCTATTCGAGTTACAGGAGTGTGACCTATGTATATTTCGTCGAATAGTAATAATCGCTTTGGGTAATTAAAATCAGTAGGTTTGAGATTTGGATTTAGAGCTAGTGCTGTTTCCCACAAAGTTCTGTCCCAATAAAATGTTTCATCAAAATATTCTCGATGAGGTCCATGTAGATTAGAGAAGCCAGCGTGAAGAAACAAACGATTATTATGATCTATGTGATAATTAATAAGTTCTTGATAGAATTGTAAATGTGTATTTATTTCCGCTTCTGATAGTTTTGAATAGGAATCAATAGTAGCTTGTCCGCCATGAATCATCCATTCGGGATTATAGGTTTTTTGTGTTAACCAGCTGTAACAAAGGTCGTCATGGTTGCCTCGTATGAAGGTGCAGTTATGGGTTTTTTTAAGTTGGATGAGAAAGGAAACCAGGGATGCACTTTCACTCCAGCCATCTACATAGTCACCCAGGAAAATTAATGAATCTTCTGGTGATATTTTGGCTCGCTCTATTAATTGTCGAAGCGCTTTAAGGGCACCATGCATATCTCCTATTGCCAGGGTTCTGCTCATTTGGGATATTTTTTCTGTTTGTTATAAAATCATAGATTTCTAAAACCACTATTTATAAACTTACGAAAATTTTATAGAAAGTCTATTTTTCAACTATATCGTACTTTTCTAAGAATTCTTATGCTTTCTTTATAGAGTATATAAATCTTTTTATCATAGGTTTTTAAATAAGGTTTAGCTTCTTCTAACTTATCTTTTGCCTCGCTAAAATCATTAAAATAACAAAGTAAATACGTTGCAGGAAGATTATGAATATCTTTTTTATCATTTTTTGATAAAGGTACTTTGCTTTTTAACTTGTCAAGCAGTGCATTATTACTATTGTATAAATGAAAAAGAGTTTTTCTATCGAACTGCGGGGGTTCAAATAAGAGTTGGCTTTCTATGTCATAATTGGCATTATCTTTAAATGTTATTACTACTTCTTCAAGAGGATAATATTTATAAGTATCCTGAAGCCCTAATTGTACATACTCAATAATTTTAAATTGATCTTCAGTAAGAGAAATGCTCACTTCATCGAGTTCAGAATAAAACAACTTTACATGTTCATTAATCAATTCGATATCAACCCGAGAATAATACGTTTCGCCATTTTGTCTTTTTTCTTTTCCGGCCCAACACACCACAAAATACTCTTTAAAAACCTTGTATGCAGGATTATAGTCGATTCTAGAATTCATAAAATCGAAAACACCATCAAGAGTGAGTTCTATATTGTTTTGTGCATGGCTTTCTATAGAATTTACTATTTCAGAATTTACATCTTTGACTTCGATATCAAAAACTTTGGGCATGCTTATGCTGCCATCTCTTAAAAAAACAGTGCCGCCATAATATTTCCAGATGTTTTTACGCAGCGAACATATTTTGTCGGATTGTGAGCGTATAGAAACCAGTCCGACAACCTTATCACTTGGTAAGTGTGGGAACGGAATATTCTCATAAGCGACAAGGGGTGGGTTATCCAGGTAAGCATTCACCAAATTTTGAATTTTACTATCATCAAAAAAATCAACACCAACAATTTGATTATCTTCATCTTCGACTCCTATCACGATATATGAATTGTTATTAGGGTTAGAGTTGGATAATGCGCAAATATGTTTAAGAAACTTCGCTTTGCCTTCTTTTTCGCCAATATTAAGCTTACGCTTCTTATCATAAAAACTATTCTCGTCATTATGTGCCAGCAGGTTTTTAATAAGTAGGCGCTTGTTGATCACAATTATTGGCTATTTTACATTTCTATTGCTTATTAATCAAATTTTGGGCCCTTTCTTTCAGACTTTTTTAAATAATTAATGAATTTTGCGATTTGATCAATTAATTCTTGACTTCTCTTTGATAATTTAGAATAATCTTTTTCTGTAATATGATTTCTGTCTAATGCTCTTTGTAATTGAGCTTTAGTTTCTGAACAAGATCCTTTGGCATAGCTTAAAAAATTGATAAATTCTTTATTTCCTCCACGACCAAATCCTTCGGCTATATTATCCATTACTGAGTCTGAAGATCCATTAATCTGTTCTCGAAGCTTATAATCTTTCCCTAAAGAAGTATTAATAATTAGTTTCCAAATTTCATTACATTGTTGTCTTGCTAATTTATAAATTTCTAGCTCTTCAAATGATTTATAATGTGGCTTTAATAAATAAATAATAAAAATAGACAATAAGAAATTTTTTACAACTTTTTCTTAACGACGGTACTACTAGCTTGTGCCGTTGGAAAAACAATTAGATCTGCAATATTAACATGGTATGGGCGAGTAATTACAAAGGCAATAATATCTGCGATGTCTTCTGGTGTTAAAGGATCAAAACCTTTATAAACACTATCGGCACGTTGATCATCACCTTTAAAACGCACATTACTAAATTCGGTTTCGACCAATCCAGGATGTATTGCACCTACTTTGATGCCATATTGATTAAGATCAACTTGCATCCCTTTGTTAATCGCATCAACGGCATGTTTGCTGGCACAGTAAACATTGCCGTTGGGATATACTTCTTTTCCTGCAATAGAGCCTATATTTATAATATGCCCCGATTTTTGATCGATCATTTTTGGGATTACAGCCTTAGAAACGTATAACAAGCCTTTTACATTGATGTCGATCATGGCATCCCAGTCATCGATATTGCCCGTTTGGATAGGATCAAGACCGTGTGCATTTCCTGCATTGTTGATCAAAATATCGATAGAACCAAAATCCTTGGGTATACCATCGATACTTTGAAAAACCTTTTCTTTATCCCTAACATCAAAACAAAGTGTGTGGACTTTTACTGAGTTGCTTAATTCACTTTGTAATTGATTCAAACGATCTTGCCTTCTCCCGCAAAGGATAAGATCAATATTGTGTTTTGCCAGCTCGATGGCAGTAGATTTTCCAATGCCACTGGTAGCTCCTGTAATTAACGCTGTTTTCATCTTCATATATTATTGTTCAAAAAAATGCAACACCTACTTAAGTAGTCCGTCTTTTGATAAACCCATCATAGAAAATGATGAGAATTCGTATGTCGAATTTTTTCTAAAATTGCTTTAAATATACTGTAAAATTTGGGCATGTGTTATATACATTTAACCAACAATTAACAAGTGCGCGAAAATTATTTCGACAATTTGCAATGTTGAATTAGTAATGTTAAATTCACGCCTTTAAAAAATAAAATAGATGGAAGAAAATAGTTCTATTGATATTGCTTCAATCAACCAGAAAATAGAGAAAGAATCTGCCTTTGTAGATTTACTTACTTTAGAAATGAATAAGGTAATTGTAGGTCAGAAACATATGGTAGAGCGCCTGCTTATCGGACTACTGGGTCAAGGACATATTCTACTTGAGGGAGTTCCCGGATTGGCAAAAACTCTGGCAATTAATACATTGTCCAGGGCTGTTCATGGTAGTTTTAGCCGAATCCAGTTTACCCCCGACCTTCTACCTGCCGATGTTGTGGGTACTTTGATATTTAATATGAAAGAGAATGATTTCTCTATTAAAAAGGGACCTATTTTTGCCAATTTTGTATTGGCTGATGAGATCAACCGTGCCCCGGCAAAAGTGCAAAGTGCCTTGTTAGAAGCTATGCAAGAGAAGCAAGTAACCATAGGGGATGAAACCTTTATATTGGATAAACCATTCTTGGTAATGGCAACTCAAAACCCTGTAGAGCAAGAAGGAACCTATCCTTTACCAGAAGCACAGGTAGACCGTTTTATGCTAAAAACGGTGATCGATTATCCAAAATTAGACGAAGAGCAATTAATCATTCGTGCCAACCTAAAAGGGTCTTTCGAGCAAGTGAATCCTGTGATCTCTCTTGAACAAATTTTGAATGCGCAAAAAGCGGTAAGAGAGGTATATATGGACGAAAAAATCGAAAAATACATTCTTGATATCATTTTTGCCACGCGTTATCCAGAGAAATATGGTTTAGAAGAATTAAAGCCACTTATCAACTTTGGGGCATCTCCTCGAGGTAGTATTAATCTGGCAACAGCGGCAAAATGTTACGCATTTATTAAACGAAGAGGGTATGTAATCCCAGAAGATGTTCGCGCTATTGTTCATGATGTGTTGCGTCATCGTATCGGTATTACTTATGAAGCAGAAGCCGAAAATGTAACCTCTGTCGATATTATCAATAAGATTGTAAACGAGATTGAAGTACCATAGGATTTTGGATTTTAGAATTACGATTTCGGAGTTGTTTTCAGCTGAAATCGTAAATCCCAAATCGTAAATCATAAATCTGAGAAATGGATACCAAAGAGTTACTTAAGAAAGTTAGGAAAATTGAAATAAAAACACGTCGCTTAAGCGATCATATTTTTGGAGGAGAATACCATTCTACCTTCAAAGGTCGTGGTATGACATTTAGCGAGGTTCGACAATATCAATTTGGGGATGATGTACGTAATATCGATTGGAATGTTACTGCGAGGTACAACGAGCCTTATATCAAAGTATTCGAAGAAGAGCGAGAGCTCACTATGATGCTTATGGTCGATGTTTCGGGATCTCAGTTTTTTGGTACCCAACAACAATTCAAAAAAGAAATCATTACCGAAATTGCCGCTACATTGGCTTTTTCAGCAACACAAAATAATGATAAAATCGGGTTGATTTTGTTTACCGATGAAATCGAGTTATTCATTCCTCCAAAAAAGGGACGATCTCATGTACTTCGAATCATTAGAGAGTTACTGGAGTTTGAACCCAAAAGTAAAAGAACCAACATTACCGAGGCATTAAAGTTTCTTTCGAATGTAATGAAAAAGAAAGCTATCGTTTTTATATTATCAGATTTTATAACAGACGACTACCAACAGACGCTTAAAATTGTAGGAGGAAAACATGATGTCACCGGGATTCGGGTATATGATCGAAGAGAAGAAGAAATTCCAAATCTTGGTATGGTGCAGATGGAAGATGAAGAAACAGGCGAATTGATGTTGGTAAATACGGGATCAAAAAAAATACGAACAAACTATAGCAAATATTATCAAGAGCGAGTAGAGTATTTTAGAGATAGTTTTAATAGAAGCGGAGCTGGATCATTAAGCAGCAGAGTAGACGAAAGCTATGTAAAAAAATTATTAGGCTATTTTAAAAGAAGAGGATAAACCTTTTTGTCATTTCAGCGAAGGCTGAAAACTGTAACAATGAAACGAAATTTTAAAAATATAATAATAGATGCTCCCCTTTTAATAGGGGTAAGAGGGATGTTGTTGATATCCTTCTTATTGCTTTTTGCCGAAATGAGTTTTGCTCAGGTCTCGGCAACGGTAGATTCAACTTCAATCAAAATCGGAGAAGAAATTCGATATAAAGTACAAGTTGAAGCCGATTCTACACAAATTGTAGTATTCCCAGAAGGGCAAACATTTACTCCTCTCGAAGTAATAGAGTCTTATAAGATCGATACTGCCAGAAATGGAAATCGTTTTGGATTAATCAAAGAATATGCGCTTACTCAATTTGATTCGGGTCAATACACTATTCCAAGGCAAAAGATAATGGTAGGTGAACAGGTGTTTTATACAGATTCACTTAACGTTGAAGTAAGAGATGTATTGGTAGATACCACCAAACAAAAAATGTTTGAAATCAAACCTCTGGTAGACGTCAATGCTTCCTTTTTCAATTGGAAGAAATACATTTGGTGGGTGCTTGTGCCCTTAGTATTACTTGGCATGATAGCCTATTTTGTTTTCAGGAAGAAAAAAAGAAAAGAAGCCAAAGAAGAAGAGTTACCTCCTTACGAAAGAGCAATGTTAGCACTGCAACGTATCGACGAGTCTCATTTGCTTGAAAAAGATTCGCATAAAGAATACTATTCTCAATTAAGTGAAACAGCACGTAGATATATTGATGAAGAAGTATATGATCATGCACTAGAAAGCACAACAGACGAGTTAATTATTCGCTTGGATGAAGAAATTAAATCAGGAGCACTTAATCTGGATAAAAATACAATCGAAGAACTAAAAAGTGTTCTTAAAACGGCCGATATGGCCAAATTTGCAAGATCAAAACCCGATATTGGTACGGCCAAAGCAGATCGAAATGTGATCGAGCGTGTAATTAATGAGACAAAAGAAGCAATTCCTGAACCAACAGAAGAAGAATTGTTGGCAGATGAAGAGTATAGAAAGATAGTCGCAGAGAAAAAACGTAGAAAGAAAATAATCTTCGGTAGCTTGGCTGGAGTTTCTGTTGTAGCTATAACACTTATTGTTTTTATTGCAGTTAAAGGATACGATTTAGTAAAAGACACCTTATTAGGTCATCCTACAAAAGAATTGGCCGAAACCGAATGGATCACTAGTGCTTATGGGTCACCAGGGGTAACTATATCTACTCCAAAAGTATTGATCAGAAATAACTTTAAACTTACCGAGCAACAAAAGCAAGTTCTTAAAGGAAATGAAACTTTTGTGTATGGCGGCTTATTAGGAGATTTTTTCATTTCTGTAAGTACAGTGAGTTTTAATCAAAAAACTCAAATGGACCTTGAAAAAGCCGTGGAAGGTGCTATTGGAGGTATGGAAGCAAAGGGAGCAAAAAATATAACTTTCAAAACAGATGAGTATCAAACGCTTGGTGGAGCAAAAGGACTTAAAGTTTATGGAAGTATGCAAAAAGAAAATCCTGTGACAAAAAAGACACAAAAAGGAGATTATTTTATGCTGAATTTTGCTGAAAAAGGCGGTTTCCAGCAGATTATGGTCGTGTATAATTCAGAGGATCGTTATGCAAAAGATATTGCAGAACGTATTATTAATTCTGTAGAACTAAGAAATGCGAAGTAACCATGTTTGAAAATTTTACATTTGAGAACCCACAGTTTTTCTGGTTGTTTTTATTACTTCCATTAGCAATCGCTTGGTTTATCTGGAAACGAAACAAGCAACAGGCAGAATTAAAAATATCAAGTCTTAAAGGGTTTAAAGTTTCAGGAAGTTTGTTGACCAAGTTTAAACCCATTCTATTTTTACTTAGGCTTGCTGCAATGTCATTAATCATTACAGCTTTGGCTAGGCCAAGAACAGTAGATATTTCTACCAAGACCAAAACGACCAAAGGGATAGATATTATGATGGCGATCGATGTTTCGGCTAGTATGCTCGCAAAAGATTTACGTCCTAATCGCCTTGAGGCATTAAAAGATGTGGCGGCAGAGTTTATAAAAGGAAGACCCAGTGACCGTATTGGCCTTGTGGTATACGCAGGAGAGAGTTTTACCAAAACCCCGATCACAAGTGATAAATCCATTGTGTTGGGTAGCATGAAAGAAGTAAGGTATGATAATGTGTTGGAAAATGGAACAGCAATCGGAATGGGATTGGCAACATCGGTAAATAGACTTAAAGACAGTAAAGCAAAGAGTAAAGTAATCATTTTACTTACCGATGGTTCTAATAATGCAGGGTTTATTGATCCAAAAATAGCTTCAGAATTGGCAGTTGAGTATGGTATCAAAACCTACACCATTGGACTAGGTACCAACGGAATGGCACTGGCGCCTGTAGCCATGTTACCCAATGGAACGTTTCAATACGGCAGAGTGCAAGTAGAAATTGATGAAGATTTGCTTAAGGAAATAGCAAAAGCTACCGGAGGGAAATATTTTAGAGCGACAAATAACAAAAAATTAGAACAGATTTATCAAGAAATCGATAAATTAGAAAAAACAGATATCGAAGAGTTTAAATTCTATAATTATGAAGAAAAATTCAGATCATTGGTCCTTTTGGCCGGATTACTAATTTTTATGGAATTTTTGTTAAGATATACGGTATTTAGAAGTTTTATTTAGTTGAAACGAACATTAGAAATTTAACCATTACTTTTCCAAAGGAAATGGTCAAATTTCTTAATGAGAGAACGAAGTGGTTACACACGTTCTTGATTTTATAATTAATTTATTATCAAGTAATTAATAAAATTTAAACGTGTGAAAAAAGGAATCATCATCTTAGGAAGCTCAAGAGGCAACGGAGATACATTTAAGGCGGTATCGTATTTAAAGGATATCACTGGTTTCGAGATTGTAGATCTAAGCCAAAAAGAGATCGGTCACTATGATTATGAGTTCAAAAATAAAGATGATGATTTTAATTATCTCTTTAAAGGGATTGTTCAAAACTATGAAACCCTTGTTTTTGCCACACCTGTATACTGGTATACAATGAGTGGTATCATGAAGACGTTCTTAGATAGAATTTCAGATTTTTTAAACCATGAAAAGGACTATGGGCGCATGTTACGAGGAAAAAATATGGCAATGATAAGTTGCAGTAATGATGATGATCGCCCCAAAGAGTTTAATTTACCTTTTTCAAGAAGCGCAGATTACTTGGGCATGAATTATCTTGGTGATATGCATTCATGGATAAAACAAGGAGTGCTTCCCGACGAAGTAAAAGAAAAAATTAATGCATTTGCATTAACCATAAAAAATTAAGTCAATTTTGTCATTCCGGCGCAGGTTGGAATCCATAAATTGTCGCATGTATAATTAATTTTCAGAGTTCATGTAAAAATGGAATGTTGAATTTTATGATTACGGATATTGAAAATTATAGAGGTTGCATAGATCAAACTATGAACTAACCACTAAAAACTATAGACTGATTAATGTACTTATTAGAAGAAAAAATATATTTCTGGCTGTTATTGGGAATTCCAGTGCTTATCGTACTGTTTTTGGGTGTTCTAATATGGAAAAAAACAACCCAAAAGAAATTTGCAGATGCCTTTTTGCTTAAAAAATTAAGCCCAAATCAATCTGTTTTTAAATCAATCCTAAAAATCATAGTAATTAGTTTGGCTTTGGCTTGTTTTGTAATGGCTTTGGTGAACCCCAAAGTAGGCACAAAACTTGAAACCGTAAAACGTGAAGGTGTAGATGTGGTATTCGCCATCGATGTCTCAAAAAGTATGTTGGCCGAAGATATTGCACCCAATAGATTAGAAAAATCAAAGCAATTAATAACTCAGATTATTAATAATCTTGCAAGTGACCGTATCGGGATTATAGCCTATGCGGGTAGTGCTTTTCCGCAATTACCAATTACTACAGATTATGCTTCTGGGAAAATGTTCTTGCAGGCTATGAATACCGAAATGCTTTCTTCACAAGGAACTGCTATTTATGAAGCCATAGAATTGGCAAAAACCTATTATAATGACGAAGAACAAACCAATAGAGTGTTGTTTATAGTAAGTGATGGGGAAGATCATGAAGGAAATGTAAAGGCCATAGCCGAAGAAGCCTCAAAAGAAGGGATAAAAATATTTACCATAGGGGTAGGTTCAGAAAAAGGCGCACCAATACCTATTAAACGTAATGGTATTGTGCAGAGTTACAAGAAAGACAATCAAGGAAGTACGGTTATCACAAAATTAAACACGACAACTTTGCAGGAAATTGCCAACGAAGCAAATGGCACGTACATTGATGGTAGAAGTACAGCAAGTGTAGTAGAAGAAGTAACTACTATTCTTCAGAATATGGATAAAAAGGAGTTTGAAGCCAAGCAATTTGCAGACTTCAAAGATCAGTTTCAGTGGTTTTTGGGAGCAGGGTTATTGTTGCTATTTTTGGACATCTTCTTGCTCGAAAGAAAAACATCATGGGTTAAAAAATTAAATCTGTTTAATGAACAGTAAAATGAAACATTATTTAGTAATTATATTTGGTCTGCAATTTGGGATGCTTTTTGCCCAAGAAGAGCAACTTCAGGAAGCTGCCAATGAAGCCAAACAATATGTCGCTTCAGGAAATCAGGTGCTCGTTGATGAAGGGAATTTCCCGAAAGCCGAAGGTGAATATCGTAAGGCTATTGCAAAAAACCCTGTAGACCCAACAGCAAAGTATAATTTGGCAAACGCATATTACAATTCAGAAAAATATGACGAAGCAACCCAACGTTACACTGAAGCTACCAAAGTAGCATCGGCAACCAAAACCGAAAAGCACAAAGCGTTTCATAATCAGGGGAACACCTATATGGAACAAAAGAAGTATAAAGAAGCGGTCGATGCCTATAAAAATGCGTTAAGAAACAATCCAAAAGACGACGAAACCAGATATAATTTGGCGCTGGCAAAGAAAATGCTAGAACAACAGCAACAGCAAAACGACCAGGACCAAGACAACAAGGATCAAAACCAAGATCAGGATCAGAACCAGGATAATCAGGATCAAAAAGAGGGTGACGATAAAGAGGAAAAGAAAGGTGATGATGGGGAAAATAAAGATCAACAAGATCAGGGAGATCAAGGCGAAGATGAAAAGGAAGAAGGAGAAAATGAAAAGGATGAAGAAGGCAAGCCTAAGGATGATCAAAAAGATCAAGGTGAACAGGGTGAAGATGGCGAACCCCAACAGAAACAGCCTCAAAGACCACAAGGTCAGTTATCTCCTCAGCAGGTAAAAAGCTTGCTCGAGGCGATGAATAATGAAGAAAAGAAAGTGCAGGATAAGATCAATGCCAAAAAAGCGCAGGGGTCCAAAGTAAAAACCGAAAAAGATTGGTAAAATATCAAACCTCAGGGGTCCGGCAGACCCCTGAGGTTTAAAAGAAATAAAAATGAAACTAAAACTAATTTTTCTAACAGTAGTTCTGGCAATAGGTCAGCTTACTATGGCTCAAGTAAAATTTGAAGCCAAAGTGAGTAAGAAAAAGCTGGGTGTAAATGAAAGATTACGTGTTGACTTTGAAATGAATAAAGATGGAGACAATTTTACACCTCCTACTTTTTTTGGATTTACCGTGGTTGGTGGTCCTAATCAATCTATAAGTAATTCATGGATCAACGGGAAAAGGTCGTATTCCAAAACGTTTAGTTATTTTCTAGAACCAACAAAAAGAGGAAAATTTACTATAAAGCAGGCTACTATCGAAATTGATGGCCAGGTATATAAAACATTGCCGGTAACGGTTGAAGTTACCGGGGCAGTAGATAAACCAAAGGATGGAAATAATACCGACTTTGTGGCGAGTGAAAATTTGCATCTGGTTGCCGAAGTTTCAAAATCTGATCCCTATCTTAATGAGGCTATTACTGTAGTTTACAAATTATATGTAAGCCCAAGGATTAGTGTAAGTAACTGGAGAGAGCTGGATAGTCCAAAGTATAGCGATTTTTGGAGCCAGGCGATCGATATGAAACAACTTAAAATCGAAAATGGCACCTATAATGGAGAGCCGTATCGATATGTAGTTCTGCGTAAAACAGTACTATATCCTCAAAAAACGGGAAAACTTAATATAGAACCGCTTACACTTACCGTATCGGTAGATGTGCCTACCAAAAGACGAGATATTTTTGGAGGTAGGTTGTATACTACCGTTAATAAAACAGTTGCAGCAGGCAATAGAACGATAAATGTAAAATCTTTACCAGAGCAAGGTAAACCTGTCGACTTTTCAGGGGCGGTTGGATCATTTGATTTTAAAGTTACAACCAACAAAACAACTTTGGATGCAACCGAATCTTTGGATGCAAAAGTAACCGTATCTGGAAATGGAAACTTAAAACTATTTGATTTACCAAAACTTAATGTACCAAGCGGTTTAGAACAGTACGAGCCAGAACACGATGAGAGAGTACGTACAAATCTAACAGGTATGGCGGGAAATATATCCGATAGTTATACACTCGTTCCGCAATACAAAGGTAAATACCCATTACCTTCAATTTCGTTTACTTATTTTGACCTTAAAACCGAAGCGTATAAAAGAATCACATCTGATGAAATAATAATCAATGTGCGAACCGGTCCAGATGGAGGCGATGCAATTACTACTACTGAATCTACAAATACCGGAAAAAGAGTAGTTACACAAACAGGCAATCAGTTTAGATTTTTAAAGCTCAACGCAAATCTAAAACCTATAGCAAAAGAGTACTTTTTTAAGTCAACTACATTTTGGGTATCACTTACCGCCCCGTTATTAGCCATACCCTTGTTTTTATTCTTCGGAAAGAAGAGGGAAGAGCGTTTAAGTGATATAAGAGGAAACAGAGTGCGTAAAGCTGATAAACTAGCTAGAAAATATCTATCTGAAGCCAAGAAAAATTTAGGAAACCAGAAGCAGTTTTATATAGCCATGGAACGTGCTTTGCATAATTATTTAAAGGCAAAATTGCATATCCAAACTAGTGATATGAGTAAAGATCGTATTCAACGATTACTTAAGGAGCGTGAGGTTGAAGATGCAACGGCAATAGAATTTATCGCTTTATTAGAAAGTTGTGAATTTGCCCGATATACGCCATCTTCTACAACCGCGATGCAACAAGATTATGACAAAGCATCCAGAGTAATTGCAACAATAGATAAACAATTATAATTGTAAACGTGTGAAGAGAATAGTTGAAATACTGACTTTTTTAATAGTAACTGCCTGTTTTTCTCAAGGAGAAGAAGCTTTTCAAAGAGGAAATTCACTATACAATCAGGAAAAGTATCAGGAAGCCATAGATGCGTATACGTCAATTCTAGACAGTGGAAAAGAGTCTGCTTCTTTGTATTACAATCTAGGAAATGCACACTATAAACTTAGTAAGATAGGTCCTAGTGTCTATTATTTTGAAAAAGCGTTAGAGCTGGCACCCAATGACGATGATATTAAGAATAATCTTGTTTTTGCGCAAAATGCAACTATCGATGCCATAGATGTGATTCCCGAGGGCTTTATTTCGAAAACACTAAATAGCTTTACGAGCATCACAACTTTTGATGGGTGGGCTTGGTTTGCCGTTTTATGTGTTGTTTTGTTTGTTGTTCTGTTTATACTGTATTATGTAGTGCAAAGCTCACTAAAAAAGAGGTTGTTTTTTGTTGGATCCTGGTTGGTTTTACTTTTTGGTTTGTTTGGAGTGTTTTTTGCTTACAAACAATACAATACATTAAAAAACAATCAATTTGCAATAATCTTTGCTCAGGAAACTACCATAAAAAGTGAACCAAATCTGCGTAGTGAAGAAGTTTTTCAACTTCATGAAGGAACCAAAGTTCAAGTCACCGAAACGGTAAATAACTGGAAAAGAATTAAACTTTCTGACGGCAAAATTGGTTGGATTCCGGCAACAGATCTAAAAGAGTTGTAATTTTATTTCTTAAAAGGCTGTACTTTACCCAAAGTAGCACTGCGCCATAACCATTCTAATGGCCCATATCTAAAATGAGTCAGCCAAACTTTACTTAATAAACTTTGTATCGAAATAAGAGCTATAGCCATTAAAAACAAATAGGAAGTTTGCAGTTTACCCAAATAGCCTAATCCCCATCCAAACAGAATCGAAGTTCCAATTATAGATTGTAAAACATAATTGGTAAGTGCCATTCGCCCGTAAGGAGCAAAAAATGATAAAACTTTTTCTCCTCGCTTTTTAACGAAAATTAAAATAAAACTACACAAGATAATTGCGGTAAGGCCAATATTGGACCAATCGTAGGCATTGATTCCCAAAACGTGAAGCCAATTCTGAAAATCAACCGGTTGAGGTGATAACGCAAACAACCCTCCGGTTATAACAAGTGCAATGATAAAGAAAACAATAGAACGAATTAGCCATTTTTTTACTTTGGGCACATTCTCTTTGGCCTTTTGAAATAATCCTATTTTGCCCAACCATAATCCTATCAGGAAATACCCAAAAGTAAGGTAGAACCTTGCAAAGAAACCGATTTGAAAGTCCATTTTTTGTAACATACCTTGTGTGGCATTAATAGAAAAGACATCTAGAATACTCCCTTTTTTAAGAGTTTCGATATAAGTTACATTGATTTCATTGTTAAAATCCATAAACGAGGGAAAACCAAAGGCGCTATCAGTTCCTAACAATGCATATGAAATAAATCTGGGGATGCTAACCAGAAAGACCCCTGCAACCAACAAGATCCAATTGTTTTTCACTTTGTAGAATGGAATGAGAAATGGAGCGAGCAAGGCATAAATAGTTAAAATATCCCCCTTATAAAAGATTTGATGAATGTATCCGATGATAAAAAGTAAAAAAACTCGCCATAAAAAACGACCCGCAAAATTTTGCCCTTTTTTTGATGCCGAATCCATTTGAATAAAAAAACTAAGACCAAATAGAATTGAAAACAAGGCAAAGAATTTACCAATAATAAAGAAACCAATGGCTCCACTTAAAACAGTATCAAATGTATTATTGGTAACCTCCATAAGCCCCTCTGTAGGAGCCGAGGCAATATACTGTTCGGTCATATGAACCAAAGCGACTCCTCCCAAAGCAAATCCCCGTAGGGCATCTATAATTATGATTCTATTTGATGATGTTTTTTTCAAAAAATAAAGTTAAATAAAGACTTTTATGATTTGTATTGGAGAAGTAATTGGTTTTATTATTTTTGATACATAAGGAAAGTTCCGAAAATATTCTAACAACATAACAATAGTTTAAATAAATTTACAATTCATTTAACAGATTTTGAAAGTAATACTGTTATTTTAGCTCTCTAAATTTTCTTGATACGTGGCCACTAAGCTTCAAATAGCAAAAATTTTAATCATATTTGGTTTTATACTCAATATGTCCAACTATGGTCTTAATTTGATTGATTTTTATACCTGTGACGATATAGCGTCTATGGCCATTGATGAAATAGAAAGCTCTGAACAAAAAGAAAAAGAAGGTTCAGAGAAAGAAGATTTCAAAGAAAAAGATAAAATTTCTCAAAATTATGATGATAGAGCATCTTCTTTGGCTAACAATATAACTAGCTTTTATCCAGACCTCTATTCATATAATTCTTCAGTGTATTTAGAGCATAATACACCTCCTCCAGAACTTTTGTAGTTCACCTTTAATTTATTCGTTCGAAATGTTTATTCTATTAAGTATGATAAGAAAACGTCATTTCGATTTATTATACATCTATTTTATCAAAATTGTTCTTGATTCTTATGCAAGGCGAGAACAACAAATTATATAATTATGAACGTGTTTAAGCATTTAAAAAATGATCTGCCAGCAAGTATTGTGGTATTTTTTGTAGCGTTGCCGTTATGTTTGGGTATTGCGCTAGCGAGTGGAGCTCCTCTTTTTTCGGGTCTAATAGCCGGAATTATAGGAGGAATTATTGTGGGAGCGCTAAGTGGTTCTCAAATTGGTGTTAGTGGACCAGCTGCAGGTCTGGCTGCCATTGTACTTAGTGCTATTGGCGCGCTAGGAGGTTATGAAAACTTCCTTGTGGCCGTAGTATTGGGAGGTGCAATCCAATTACTTTTCGGAATTTTAAAGGCTGGAATTATAGGATATTATTTTCCATCTTCAGTGATTAAAGGAATGCTTACCGGTATTGGTATTATCATTATTTTGAAGCAGATACCACACTTTTTTGGTTACGATGCTCCTCTAGAAGGTGATTTCTCATTCTCCAAGGACGGAGAAAACACTTTTTCAGCAATTGCAAATACTATAAAGTTCATTAGTCCGGGCGCTACTCTTATTGCAGTAATTGGTCTGGCAATATTAATTTTATGGGAAAAAGTACTATCCCAAAAAGCCAAGATTTTTCAATTAATTCAAGGCCCTCTTGTGGCCGTTGCTGTAGGGATTATTTTTTATGTGTTTACAAAAGATAGTGAGAACCTTGCAATATCAAATGATCATTTGGTAAGTGTACCAATTCCGGGTGACTTTTCTTCATTCTTAGGGCAGTTTAGTTTCCCTAATTTTGCTGTAATATTAAGAATGGATATTTGGGTTACAGCTTTTACTATCGCTTTGGTAGCAAGTTTGGAAACGTTGTTATGTGTGGAGGCTACAGATAAGCTGGACCCTGAAAAACGGGTTACGCCTACCAATAGGGAATTATTGGCTCAAGGAACCGGAAATATGATTTCTGGTTTAATTGGAGGGTTACCTATCACGCAGGTAATTGTAAGAAGTTCGGCAAATATTCAATCGGGAGGAAAGACGAAAATGTCGGCAATAATTCATGGATTCTTTTTGTTGATATCTGTAATTTTGATTCCACGTTTGTTAAATATGATTCCACTTTCTGTATTAGCTTCGGTTCTACTGCTTGTAGGGTATAAATTGGCAAAACCTGCATTATTTAAAAAAATGTATAATATGGGTTGGAAACAATTCTTGCCATTTACAGTAACCGTTTTGGGTATCATCTTTACGGATCTTTTAGTTGGTATTGGGTTAGGATTACTAGTAGGAATTGTAGTGATCTTAATAAAAAGTTACCAGAACTCACATTTCCTGCATATTGAAGATGTGAGTGATGGAAAACACAGGGTGAAAATGACCTTGGCAGAAGAGGTGACCTTCTTTAATAAAGGAGCTATATTAAAAGAACTTGATCAATTGCCAGAAGATACGTACCTTACTTTGGATGTTCGTAAAACAAGGTATTTGGATAATGATATTATAGAAATTTTAGAAGATTTTTCTGAAAGAGCAAAAAACAAAAGTATCGATATCAAACTTATCTCTGAAAGAGGAGAAGTTGAAAATCCAGATAGCTATATTCAATTTTTTAAACTTAGGCCAAAATCGGCATAAAACAATATACACATATGAAGGCATTAACTAAAGAAACACAAGCGGCAATTACACCGCAAAAAGCAGTTGAACTTCTCAAAGAAGGAAACGAAAGATTTGTAAATAATAAGAAAGCAGGAAGAGATCTTTTAGAGCAAGTAAGTGATACAAAAAGTGGGCAATTTCCGTTTGCAACGATTTTAAGTTGTATCGACTCCAGAGTCTCTTCAGAATTAATATTTGACCAGGGAATTGGTGATATTTTTAGTGCCAGAGTTGCTGGAAATTTTGTAAACGAAGATATTTTAGGAAGTATGGAGTTTGCATGTAAATTGGCAGGAACCAAGTTAGTATTAGTACTAGGACATACCGCTTGTGGTGCTGTAAAAGGAGCCTGTGATGATGCAAAATTAGGAAATCTTACTGCTCTTATAAGTAAGATCAAGCCCGCTGTCGAAGCGGTAACTGAGCCTGCAGATACTTCCTTGCGAAATTCAAAAAATATTGATTTTGTAAATGAAGTGGCCGTAAAAAATGTAAATATGACCATCGACAATATCAGAAAAGACAGTGAAGTGCTCCGTGACATGGAAGACAATGGAGAAATATTGATCCTGGGCGGTATGTACGACATCAACGATGGTAAGGTCACTTTCTTCGACTAAGAAAATAAAAATTGCGATAAATAGAACACCGAAGTTTTTTTCTTCGGTGTTTTTTGGTTTATTTTAGATTACTTTTATTAAAATCATCTTAAAATTTAGAAATGAACGGGTTTTTTAAGAATCTAAAAGGGGATGCCTTTGGCGGATTAACAGCTGGAATTGTAGCATTGCCACTAGCATTGGCATTTGGAGTTTCTTCGGGATTGGGACCAAGTGCAGGCTTATACGGAGCTATATTCATAAGTTTTTTTGCGGCACTATTTGGTGGTACAAATACTCAAATTTCTGGCCCTACTGCGCCAATGACAGCAGTAAGTATGTTAGTCATTGCCGGGTTGATTGGTGCTAATAATGGAGATGTGGCCAAAGCATTACCAGCAATACTTACTGTATTTCTTCTAGCAGGATTACTGCAAATAGGGTTAGGTGTTATTGGAATAGGAAAGTATATACGATACATACCGTATCCTGTAGTATCTGGTTTTATGACGGCAATAGGAATTATGATTTTAATTACTCAAATCCTACCAGCTCTGGGATATTACCCTAAAGAAGATAAAGCATTTGTCGAAGAATTTAAACCCCAAGCCGAAGAGGTTATTCTAGATAAGATTTTAAGGAATGAGGCAGGAGAAGGCATTTTGGTTTTAGAAGATTTTAAACAAACCATCAAGAAAGCAGAAAATACTTCGGAAACCGAAATTTATCTGGAGGCAGAGGCCTTGGCCAAAAGCAATGCCTCAGGGGTTTTAGGAGCATTAAAAAGCTTGCCTAGGGCCGTTAAAAACATTAATTACCTAGAACTAATTTTATGCTTGGTAACCATTCTAATTATTTATGGTTTTAAAAAAATTACAAGAGCTGTACCAAGTACCCTTGTCGCCTTGCTGGTTGTATCGGGAGTTGCATATGGTTTTGGATTGGCATATAGACCTATAGAAAAAATTCCTGGTGGTTTTCCTATCCCAAATCTTTCTATAATCACAGATTTTAAACTGGGTGCTATTATGCCCTATTTTTTTACAGCATTATCTCTAGCATTTTTAGGAGCAATAGATTCGCTATTAACATCGGTTGTAGCCGATAATATGACTAAAACAAGACACAACCCTACCAAAGAGCTTATTGGTCAGGGTATTGGTAATAGTATTGCAGCGATTTTTGGAGGAATTCCCGGAGCAGGAGCAACAATACGTACCGTAGTGAATATTAATGCAGGAGGCAAGACAAAATTATCAGGTATGATAGCTGGGGTATTGTTATTAGTTATTTTGTTGGCATTAGGCCCTGTAGCTTCTCAAATACCAACGGCAGTATTGGCAGGTATCTTGATAACCGTAGGAATAGGGGTTATGGATTATAAAGGGCTAAAAGCAATACCAAGTATGCCTAAAATTGAGGTTGTTATTATGTTAACGGTAATGATGCTTTCTGTATTTTGGGATTTGGTATACGCCGTTGGGATTGGAATGATTATGGCGTCTTTGATGTTTATGAAAAAGATGGGGGATGTAACCACCAGAGAGTCCAAAATAGAATCTTTGCAAGGATTTGAAGGTGTAGCAAAAGAGAAGCCGTGGAAGGATGAATTGGCTTTTCCTGAAGGGCTTAAAGAAAAAATATTTATAAAACACCTTAATGGTCCGGTTTTTTTTGGTTCCAATAATGAATTGCAAGAATTGGCGAATCAAATACCTGAAACCGCGTCGCATGTAATTATAAGAATGGATAGGGTGCCTTATATTGATCAATCGGGTTTATATACATTAGAAGATATAATTTTTGATCTAGATCAAAAGGGTATGAAAACGCACATTGTGGGTATTCAAAAACAACCACAATATCTACTTAAAAACATTGATATTATACCAGACCTTGTTCCCGAAAAACAAGTTTTTGCCGATTTTAACTCTTGTATTTCTTACTTAAAGAATGTAGTTGAAGACGTGTATTGATTGTTAATTTTTATTGGCAGCCCCGTTCGAAGAATTATTTTTCAACACATTTGGAAGCACAGCGGGAGCTATTCGACTTACTGGATGGTATAGTAATGACGAATCTAGAGTTTCTTGCTTAATAATAGTGATATTTCGATTTAGCGCATCTATAAATATGATGATCACACTGGCGATAAAAGCCATTTTTAATATTCCGAAAGCTCCTCCAAGAATTTTGTTCAGAATACCCAATGCTGCATAATCCGCAATTTTGGTAAGTAATTTTCCGGCAAAAGAAACTAGGATAACAACCACAATAAATGTGAGGGCAAAAGCTGTCAGTTTCATTGCGCCATCGGGCCAATCTACATATCGTTGTACAAATCGCCCTGCAATGTGCGAAAAATGAACGGCAATATAAATTCCAACCACAAGTGCTACCAAAGAAGCTAAAGAGGCAAATAAACCTTTACTAAGCCCTTTTATCATCCCCCATAATAAAAGAATGCCTAGAATGATATCAATATAATTCATTAATACGGTATTAATTGATTTCAAATATAGCGCATCAAAATCAACTTTCGTAGAAAATACATTTTAAACACCATTAGTTTCGGGGGTGTATAAAGGCTTTTTATAAGTAATTACTTTTCAATTGCTGAAATTTTATATTGATTGATATCATGAAATTATATATATTTAACATATAATATATACAATATATATCATGAGAAAGATTATTGATATTGATGACAACTTGATCCCAAAACTTAAGTTATTAGCAGCTTTAGAGAGTTCTAGTGTAAAAAAGATCATGGAAGATGCCGTTACCTGGTATATAGAGCAAAAACAAAAAGAACAAATGAACACATTGTCACTAGAGCAGAAAGAAGACCTGGGCTTATTACTCTTAATGCAACAGGCAACGACTGTATCTTTGGTTGATGAAGAAGAATTATTTAAGCAATAATTGGTATGATTTTAAAAATCTCTTCGCAGTTTGCTTCAGATTTTAGAGCGGTTAATGATGTTTCGCTTCATGAAAAAGTAAAAGATGTTTTAGAAATCATTAAAAATGCCAAAACCATTGCCAATGTTTCTCATTTTAAGAAAATAAAAGGCAATCGGGAAGCATATAAAATGGGTATTGGTTTTTATTACATAGTTGGAATTACAAATTCTGAAACCGAATTAGTTCTAATGCGGTTTTTGCATAGAGATATGGTTACCAAAATTTTGAATAAAACTTAAAACCTAAAAAGACATTCTAAAAACTAGGTTTGGCGTGATTCCAAGAGAGCGTTGCTGCAGCTCTTCTAATTCAACATTTCCGGTAACAGGTTCTTCATCGGCTCTATAACTTATAGAAATAGGAACTTTTCTATTGTACACATTTCGTATTGATATACCCAATTGTCCTTTCCAGCTACTCGAGGAACTAAAATTAAATCGATGAATGGCAGAGATATCCAACCTGTGATATTCTGGTAAACGCTCTGCATTAATACCTCCAAATTCGATTTCTTCATTAACCAAAGTAGCATCTGTAAATGGAGCTCCTGATCGCCAAACCCAGCCCAATGAAAATTCCCAGTTATTCGCCTCTAGTGTATTTGAAATTCTAAAATTATGGGTAATGTCATTATTTCCCGGAAAAGAATTTTCCTGAATCTCTGGGAAGGTGTATTCGATATCATTAAAGGTGTACCCTATCCAGGTTCTAAAATTCTTGATTTTCTTTCTTAACAGCACATCAACGCCCACAATACGGCTTTCTCCTGTAGACAAATCGGTATCTAGAGTAGTAAACCCATTGGTAACCGAAGTCAAACCATCAATATTTTTATAGTATCCATCGATTTCAAAATTCCAGTCATTTTTAGAGAACAATAGCCCTCCAGAAAATTGAGTACTCTCCAAAACCGGGATTTCATCATTGGCATGTATCCAAATATTATTTTCTAATCGTAATTGGGTGTCTTCAAATTCTACAAGCTGACTTATAGGTTGGTATCTCAGTTCTCCGGTTCCTTTTACTCGTAAAGTTTGAGTAATGGGGTATTCTATATTTAGTCTTGGTTCTATATAAAAATCATCTAAAGTGGAGTAGTGAGAGCCTCTCAAGCCCAGATTAATAAAACTCTTTTTCCCGGGTAAAAACTTATAGTTGGCATACACAGCGTTTGCCACATTTTTTACCAGATCGGATTCGTTAATAGGTGTTTCAAAATCACTTTCTCTTGTAATGGCATAAAAAACATCATTGTTAGAAATTTGATACCCCAGAATCAAAGTGTTTTTTGAATTAAAATCATAGCCGATCCGAATATCTGCTCCTATATCTTCTACAGTATTTCTTCGGATAGATTGTTCTTCAATAATTTGATCTTCTTGAGCTGTAAACAAGTAATCAGAATCATAAGAGGAATAATATGCTTTAAGACTATGGTGAAATCTTTTTCCTTTGGAACCGATCCAGGAAAGACTTGCGCCCTCATTTCGTATTTCTAGATCGTCATTTATAAAATCCTCCTCATCACTTATTTCAAAGGCAAGGTCATTATTGGTATATATACTGCTGACCATGATTTTGTCATTTTTAGAGGCGTCAACAATTAATTTCAGACTTGTATCATAAAAGAAGAAGTTATTATCACCTATATCTTGTTCATTTTCACCATCCTCTTGTTCTTCGTCCTCCTCAGATGGTATTGGATTAGCTCCTTCGGCAATTTTTGTGTTTTGAAACACCTTTTCTGAAAGTGCCTTATAGGTAGGAGATTCTATAAAATCGGTATAGGACCTTCTTCCCGAAATAATAAGACCAACATGCTTTCCTAAAGGAGCTTTAATAAAAAGGTCTGCATGTGTACCATTAATCCCGGCACCACCATTAAACGTTTTTGGAACATCAATATCACTAGTAATATCAATAACACCAGAAACACGATCTCCATATTTAGGATCGGCCCCTCCTTTAAAAACTTTTGTTTTATTAACCACGTTGGGATTAAAGGCAGAAAGCATTCCAAAAAAATGCCCTGCGTTGTACATTTTTATATCATCCCAAAGAATGAGGTTTTGATCGGGTGATCCCCCTCTAATTAGTATTCCTGTGGCCGTCTCGTCTGGACTATTAATACCAGGGATAAGTTGTATGCTTTGTAATATGTCGGGCTCACTTTGTCCCGGAAGTATTCCTAAATCTTCACTAGAAAACTCAAAAGAACCGTCAATATTTTTATCAATACCCGTTGTGATATATTCTACAATAAGGACTTCTTCTAAGGAAGTACTTTGCATAAAAAGAGGAATTCTTGGGCATTTACTAACTTTAAAATCACCAGCTTTCATAAGCTTATCTCTATATCCTACATGTTGAATACGTATCGGAGTATCTTGATCAATATCTCCTAATTGGAAAAATCCATCATCATTGGCTACAGTTCCTGTTTTGGAACTTTCGATAAGTATAGAGGCAAATGAAAGTGGTTCGTTGGTTGTTTCGTCAAAAAGATACCCACATACTTCTACCTTGGTATTTGGGGCGCTAACAATAACTTGTCTATCTGATATTTTTTTGAAATTGAGATTAGTGAGTGTTTGTAATGTTGTTAGCACTTCGTCTAGGGGAGTGTTATTAATAACAAGGCTAATTATTTTATCTTTTACGGTTTTATCGCTAAATGAAAAAATGAGATCATAAGATTCTGATAATTCTGTAAGTACTTGTTGTAGCGGTGTTTCTTTGTATTCTTTATTGATTTGTGCCTGCAATGTGCAAGTAAAGAAAAGGAATAACAACAGTATTTTTTTCATTATGAAGTGCTATGCTAAATTTTGACGAATATATTATTACTATAAGCTTATTGGGCCGAAAGTGTGACTTTTTTCCCGTTTACAATATATTCAATTCCCATGGGAACCAATACCGACTCCAAGGCAATCTTAAGATTTTTATAATTAAATCCACCTGAAAAAAGTTGGTTTTGATCTATAGCGCCTCTGTTGAAAGTAATGTTGTACTGTCGTTCTAATTCGTCGAGAACGATTCCCAACGGTTCACTTACGAATAGACTTTCTCCCGACATCCATAGTGGTGATGTAGTGGTAATTTTTTCTGGGATGAGGTTCTTATCCTTTAAAAATACGGCATCTCCTTTTTCTAGTATTTCTTGTTGATCTTCAATAGATGACACCCGTACTTTTCCTTCATAACAGCCAACGCGAAACTCATCTTTTCTGTTTCTTACATTAAATTGAGTGCCAAGCACTTCAATTTCTCCCTTTTTGGTGTTAACCATAAACTTATCTCCTGTGGTTACTTTAAAAAATGCTTCCCCTTCAAGATCTACTTTTCTCCTGCTGGACCAGAAGAACCGTTTATAAGATAGCGAAGAAGCAGCATTTAAATCTACAGAACTTCCGTCGGGCAGGACAATAGCGAGTTGTTCTCCTGGATTGGTGGTGTATGATATTTCATTAAAGAAAAGCCCAATGATTACGGCAATAGATGCCGCCGCCGAAATAGCATATAAAATTGGCTTGAGCTTAATCACTTTCCTCTTTTTTGGTTGATCAAGCTTTTCTAAAGTAGTTTTTAACGAATCTTCAAGTTCAAAGGAAGGAGCATTAAAAAACTCTAATCCTTCAACGATCTTTTTGTAATCATCATATTCAGGAAGCTTTTTAAGCTCTTCAAGATCTTTTGGGTCAAGATCATCGTTTAACCACTTGGCTAAATATGTATTTTCATTATCTGAAAGCATATTTCTATCTTCATATCAAATCAATAACAGGTCAACATTAAAATACCCTACCTCGATCAGATATTTTTTACTAGTTTTCTTAATTGTTTTAAAGCATTGTGCATTCTTTTTTCGACTGCTTTTACCGATATGCCTAGCATTTCAGCTATTTCATTATAAGTTTTTTTGTCAATCCGATTTAGCAAAAAAACTTCTCGTTGTCCTTCGGGAAGTTCGGCAATTGCTGTTTGAAGTTTATTCATAAACTCCTTTTCTTCCATAACAAAATCAGGCGACTCAATATTTTTATTGCTGCGTGGTATTTTTGAATATTCTAACCTCACTTTTTGTTTGGCAACCTGATTTAGAAATAAGTTATTGGCAACGGTGCATAAAAAACCTTTAGCTTTTTCAAAAATTACTTTTTTGCAATTATCCCAAAGCTTAATAAATGCTTCCTGCATAACATCTTCAGCCTGATCTTTATCACCACATTTATAATAAATAAGATTTCTTACAGCCTCTGCATGTGTTTCGAATAGTTGAGTAAAAACTGGTTGTTCACAAACAGATTTTGAGGATTGCTGCATAAAAAAGAAAATATTTTTTGATTTCTGGTAGGGTGAATTTGTTTTCACCTGTTATTAATCCAAAAATAACGGATTATGAACTCTCAAACAAATCTTAAAATTGTATTGGTATTAATTACTATAGTCGCACTTTTTTCAATAGGATTCAAGATACAACCTATTCTTGAAAACTATGACGACTTCAATCCTAACACAGTTTTTAAAGTAAACTATAATTACTTTTTCAAATCTGCTGATAGAAATACTACTGTAAAAAGTTTTATCCCTAAAACTAATGTAAGACAGCGCATTTCTGAGCAAAAAAGTATAAGCGATAGCACATTGTTTTTTACCAAGGAGATTTCTGAAAATGGTAATGTAAAGGGAATTTGGAGTACAAAACATAAAAATGCATACCATACACTTAACTATGAGTTTGTTTTTGAGGGTAAAGAACAGACATATATCGTTCCCAGAGATTTTGGTGAAGTCTCTAATAAACACAAAAAATACCTGAAACCCACCGAAAACATACAATCGAGTGATGAACTTGTAAGCAATTTGGCAACCGTGTTAAAACAAAATACAAGTAATGATCGAGAAATCATAAACAAAATATACGATCACGTAAAAGCCATACCCTCTGCACCAATAATTACCCTAACCGATGCAGTAACCACTATTCACCAAAATAGAGCGTCTTGTAATGGTAAAAGTCGCTTGTTTGTTGCTTTGGCCAGAAATTTAGGATATGCTGCAAGAGTAAAGGGAGGGATTATCTTAGAAGACACCAATAAAAGAACATCACATGTATGGGCCGAGGTGTTAATTAATGAAATATGGGTTCCTTTTGATGCGCTCAATGATCATTTTGCATACTTACCAGCAAATTATCTTGAAATTTATAAAGGAGATGAGTTTCTTATTACTCATACTCCAGGAATTCAGTTTGATTATGCCTATCAAATCGATCAGGTAAATCATATTTCCTTTTTAAAAATGAATGCTGAAGAAATACGAGAGCTATCCAATATTTCTCTTTGGAGCATTGTAGAAAAAGGTGTGATGCCTCAAAATGCCCTTAATCTATTATTATTACTACCAATTGGGGGGCTACTTGTGGCTTTTCTCAGGAATGTTGTAGGAGTCAAAACTTTTGGTGTATTCCTTCCTGTTTTGATTGCATTTTCTTTAATGCATACAGGTTTCGTTTCGGGAACAATATTGTTTGTAGTATTAATATTATTGGTTGGATTAATATCCTACCCTTTTGATAAAATAGGTCTACTCTACACCCCAAAACTGGTGATCTCTTTAAGTATCATGGTAGGTCTTATGATTGTAGCAACGGTTGTTGGAATACAATATAATATCGCCTGGTTAACGACCCTAACCTTTTTCCCCACGATTATACTCACCATAGCGGCCGAACGATTTTCTAGAGCAACCGTAGAGGATGGTTATAAAATGGCAATAGATAAATTATTTCAAACCTTGTTGGCGACTTCGGTTTGTTATGGGTTATTGTCCTGGTCATGGTTACCATCAATTCTTATCATTTTTCCAGAATGCATCCTACTCATTATAGCTGTTGCAATGTTATTAGGAAGATACATAGGAATTCGATGGACAGAGTTTTATCGTTTCAGACCCCTTTTTGCATAAGTATCAATCAAATAATAATAATTATGATCCCTATGTTTTCAAGAATTTTAGAGATGAAATCTCGAAAGGAATCAAATGTGGTTGGTTTAAACGAAAGAAATGTCAACCTGATTTACCCCAATAACGACAAGAAGCATTACCCCTTGGCAGATGATAAAGTGCTTACCAAAGAAATCTTGCATCAATATGATATTCCATGTGCAGAGACCTATGCCATTGTAGAATACAATAGTGACATCAAAAAAGTTTGGGAAAACTGCAAACAATATAAGGCATTGGCCATAAAACCCGCTAGAGGTAGTGGGGGTGGAGGTATTAAAATCATCAAAAAAGACCGAGAAGGAAATTGGATAAGTAGCGGCAAAGTGATCGAAGAGCGTCAAATTTTTCAGCATATGGCTGCGATTATAATGGGTTTTTTCTCACTGGGTTCTCACGATAGAGTGTTAATTGAAGAATGTATAGAGCCAGATCCTTTTTTTAATAGAATATATCCGGCAGGGGTTCCCGATTTTAGAATAATTACACTAGATCAAACTCCTTTAATGGGAATGCTTAGAATGCCGACAGATCGATCAGATGGCAAAGCGAATCTTCATCAAAATGGAGTAGGCATTGGAGTCGATATGAAAAGGGGAACATTAACACAAGTCTACGACAGGAAGCAATATTATGATTATCATCCCGATAGCAAGTTTGTTGTAAGAGGTGTACCCATTCCGTATTGGAAAGAAATCCTTAAAATATCTATCGATACCGCCAAGGCATTTCCTCTCAATTATCTAGGAATCGATATTGTGATCGATAAAAATAAGGGTCCACAAATCATGGAAATTAATGTGCGCCCTGGGTTGGGGATTCAACTCGTAAATAAGCAAGGATTAAAAGAAGCAATTCAAAACAAAGAATAAAAAAAGAAGACCGAACAAAATTATGAAAATGAAAAATATAGTAATTGGATTTACAACAGTATTAACTGTAGGCATCGCATTCTCGCAAAACAAAAGTTCCTTTGATGTTGAAACACAAACGGGTTATGAGTATAACTATTTTAAAAGCCCAAAAGTAATACGAACTGATGGGATAATACTCACCGAAGAGGATTTGATTTCCAGCAGTATGTATCAGGATATCGATGTTACATATAGGTTTCGTACCAAATGGGAGAAGAAAAACAGGTTCCGATTATTCTTAAATCCTTTTTCAAGAATATTCTATGAAAATGTTGACGATAGTTACTGGAGTCTTAATGCAATCGCCAAATATGATCATAAATTTGGCAGGAGTTTTTCGTTTTTATCCGAGCTTAGATTTAAACGAATGAACAGAGAAGGGTTAGGAGGGGATCAGGATGTGTTAATCAATCCGCTTGGATATACGAACTATGGAGCGACCGCAGGATTTCAGTTTGTTCCTTTCGAAAGTAACAAATCCACCATCGTAGGGTTTTACAATTTCAAAGATTTTGACGCTTTTGGAGTGCGAGATCTTCAGTTCGATGAATTTGGAGTGCAATTTTCGAGTATTCAGGCATTCGATGTTAGTAATCTGGAACATAAGATCGGGCTAAATGGCTACTTTAAAAAACGGCTGTATGACACCTTTAATGCAAGTGAAATAGATACCGATGGAGAACGGGATTGGGATTATATAAAAGGAACGCTATTTTATGAGTTGCCCTTTAGTAAACAATTCAAGATAAGACCCAATTTTACGTACTATAAAAGGATAGATAACTCTACAAATCGTTCTGGGTTTAGTCAGTTTGGTCCTGGTACTAGTATTTCTTTTAAAAATAAAACCACCAAAATACGTTCTACCATTTCTTTTATTACCAGAAACTATAAAGCAATTGAAGCCAGAGATACAGAAGAAGTGATTGGGGAAAAACTTAAATATGAATATGCAAATTTTCAGCTAAATGGATCTCAAAGTATTGGTAATGGTTTTTCTGTTACAGCGACCGTATATTCCAGAATCAGAAGTACCAATTATACAGATATAGATGCCCGCTCCTTTAGAAATTATAGAAACCAATATGCAGGAGTAGGTCTCTTATGGGAGTTTTAGTTTTTTTGTTTCTCAATCGGGTTATTTTTTTGCAATTAAGCGTTACTTTTGTAGCGCTTAACTTTTTATCAAAATCCGTCAATTCGAGTGTTTAGATTTTTAATCGAAATGTATCGAGAATAGGATTTTGATACCCTAAAAAGCTATTCTCGATACGTTTTATTTACATTTTATTGCGATAAAACACTAGAATTGACGCTTTTTAGTGTCATAAATTATAACAGACTAATAAACAAGATGGCCAGAGATGAAAAATTAAAAGAGCGTTGGGAGAGCCTGGTTCAAAAACTGTCTAGTCAGTTTGCAGAGGGTGAAGATCTGGATCTTGATGCAATTATATACCTTATAGGAGTACAAGAATTAGGACAAGTACATCGCAGATTTAAAAAAGATGAGAAATTGGATCTAATGCATATTGCTATTTGCAGACTCCTAGAACCATATGGGTACTATGAATTTGAATATTATGATGATGATGGCTGGCCACATTACAAGATGAAAGAGCAATTACCCAACCTTAAAGCTGGAGAACAGTCGATCTTGATGAAAGAAGCTATTGTTCAGTACTTTTTGGTAAGCAAATACATACAATAAACTCAGGTAAATATCTTTTCAAAACTATTCGCTAACTTTAGTTTAAAAAGAAATTATGCTATTGAATTGCTTTGAAATTTTACAAATTCCAAACGATACTGGGCCAATTTATCGTGAAACGTTGATGAATAGATTACCAGTAGAGCCTTTTAATACTTTTAGCAACCTTATATTTCTATTTATTGTCATTTATTTTTCGATAAGGGTCTATAGAGATTTTAAAACACATGCTTTTTTGGGTTTTTGTTTACCCATTTTGGCAATAGGTTTTGTTGGCGGTACGTTGTTTCATGGCACGCGCAGTCATCAAATATGGTTGTTTATGGATTGGGTACCAATTATGATTTTGTGTATGGCTTCGGTTTTTTACTTCATTTTTAAGGTTTTCCAATCCTGGTGGAAGAGATTATTGGTTATTGTTGCAATTTTTACCGTTTCATTTGCGGTTCGACAGTTGCCTATTCCTCATGTAATTCAAATTTCTCTAGGGTATGTGATCACAGCAATTACAGTTTTGTTACCTATTGTTTTATATTTAATTAAAACCAAAGGAAGACATAAAAAATTAGTGATCTTGGCGGTTATCAACTTTTCTTTGGCAGTAAGTTTTCGAAGTTTAGACAAGTTTTTGGAAACAGATATCCTGTATATGGGCACACATTGGCTTTGGCACTTGTTTGGGGGTATTTCGGTTTTCTACTTAATGCTGTATTTATATCGGGATAATATTCGATTTGAAACGACTTCGATTTACTGAAATTACGTAAATTTGCGGTTCTATTAAGCAAATAGTAATGATTGATAAGATTAAAGAGTATATAGCCGAGGTAGATTCATTTACTGCCAAATCCAAGGAAGAAGTTGAAGCTTTCAGAATTAAGTTCTCTGGAAAAAAAGGACTGATTAACGATTTTTTTGCCGAATTCAGAAATGTAGCCAATGATCAGAAAAAAGAATTCGGACAGGCAATTAATGCTCTTAAGGTAGCTGCCGAAGATAAAGTAAAGTCTTTGAAAGACGAATTAGACTCCAAAGAAGAAGAAAAAGGTAATTATGGGGATCTTACACGTCCGGCAGAACCAGTAGCTTTAGGTTCTCGGCATCCTATCTCTTTGGTGAAAAATCAAATCATCGATATTTTCTCGCGCATAGGATTTAATGTTAGTGAAGGGCCCGAAATTGAAGACGACTGGCATAATTTCACAGCGCTTAATTTGCCAGAATATCACCCGGCTCGTGATATGCAGGATACATTCTTTATTCAAACTGATCCGGATATTTTATTGCGCACGCACACCTCGTCGGTACAAGTGCGCTATATGGAAAATAATAGACCTCCGATTCGTACAATTTCTCCGGGTCGAGTATATCGTAACGAGGCAATTTCAGCTAGATCACATTGTTTCTTTCATCAAGTAGAAGGATTGTACATTGATAAAGATGTCTCTTTTGCAGATTTGAAACAAACATTGCAATATTTTACTACAGAAATGTTTGGTAAGTCCAAGATCAGACTTCGTCCATCTTATTTCCCTTTTACAGAGCCTAGTGCAGAGGTAGATGTATATTGGGGATTGGAAACCGAAACTGATTATAAAATGACCAAAGGAACGGGATGGCTAGAGATTATGGGTTGTGGAATGGTAGATCCAAACGTTTTGAAAAACTGCAATATCGACCCTGAAGAGTATAGTGGCTTTGCCTTTGGTATGGGTATCGATCGTATTGCCCTATTATTGTATGGGATCTCAGATATTCGTATGCTTAGCGAAAACGATGTGCGTTTCTTAGAGCAATTTAAGTCGGCATTATAATTTCTATGAGAAAAGATATTGAAATACCAGTTGTAGAAAACGTCTACGTGGCTGTGGTAAAAGAATGGAACGAAGAGTTTTTGGCCCAAGACTGGAATGCCTATATCATTAATGATCGAAATACTCCAATAGAAATGGTATTGGTGGTGACAAAAGGTTATGATGGCGATCAAAAAACTTCGTTATTAAGACATGGTATAGGAACAATTGCAGCAAAATCATCAGCAAAAATTGAAATGCTTCAGGAAGAGCTATTACAAATGAACAACGAATTTGCAGTTACTTTTTTTGCTGATAATAAATTGTTCGAAAGGAAATATATCTTCAGAAAAAATACCATAAACGAAAAAGCATTTCAGGATTTACCTGTTATGGATCAGCGCGGAATATTGGTCAAATAGTTGATGTGTCTTTCAGTTTTTCGACTCTATATTGTAATCGATAGAATCCAATACATGATTGGGGTCTATAGCATCTAGTATTTTGACAATTAATTTTCCAAATCCGGAAAGCGTACCATCGACTTGATTTTTTCCAAGTACACTGGATATCGTTTCATCTCTATTCCCAAATGTATAACCATCTTTTTTGATCCAAAGTAGGTTTAATAAATGTTGCATGATTACATTACCCAATTGATCTATAGATACTGCAATTTCAAGGAAATAACCTCCTAGTCCTTTTAAAAATCCGGTAAATATTCTGTGAAAGAAACCGTAGATAAAACCAATTGGTGTTGTGGTTATGAAAAGTATAATTGAGATAAGAAAAAGTAAAAGTCCTGTAAAAATGTTGGCTTTTCGTTGTGTTTGAGAATCTTCGTGTGCTGTATCCATGATATATAGTTTTATTATGAAGTAGCCCAAGCCGGCTTGAAAATCATCATGGTATTAGTTCGATGGGATTTATGAAGATAAGCATTCTTTAAAAAAAAGCCGAAAACTATTATAGTTTTCGGCTTTACTATCATTTTTTGAAAATACATTATTGTACTTTATATACGATAGGCAACGAGTACATTACATTTACCACTTTACCTTCTTGTTCACCGGGTGTCATTTGAGGTAATGTTTTAATTACTCTAATGGCTTCATCTTCCAATTCTTTTTTTGGACCTCTGGCTTGTATGTCAACCACATTTCCGGTTTCATTTATTTTGAATCTAACATAGACCCGCTGTGTGCCTTCAAGTCCCTCTACAGCTTTAACATTGAACTCTTTGGCAACATGATTTTGTATGCTTTTTGTAAAACATTTTTTTGCCTCGGTATTGGTAAGACCTTCACAACCTGGATAGCCTGGTACTTTTTCCAAATGGACAAATGGAATTTCGTTTTCCTTAAGTTTTGTGGTAGGTTTATGATGTTTTGTGATTACGTTTATTAAAGCTTCAAAAACTTTTTTCTCCTCTGGTGTAACCCCATTGGTAGAATTTGCATTAGCTTCTAATAGTTTACCAAAAAGTCTTTGATCATCAGTCGAGAACTCACCCTCACTTTCAATTTTTGCGATTAAAGCCTTGGCATCAGTAATAAAAGTGTCTTCAGTCTGGTTTTTTTCTTCTGCAGGAGAATTATTTTCAGTCGAGCAAGAACTATATATAAGCATAGTGGCTATTACAGGCACAAGTAATAAATACTTCAACTGAAAGATTTTTTTTGATTTTGATTTTTGTAACATAACGATTCGATTTTTGATTAATGAATGATTAAAAAATGTATTGATGAATGATATTTTTTCGGTTTGAAAAATCTGTGAAAGTAAATCTTGATAATATTCTTTTTTACTAGTTTCTGCAATAGCCTTGGCATCGGCAATATATTCTTGCAATGTAGCGACTCTGTTTTGATAGATATATACCAAGGGATTAAACCAAAAGATTATTCGTAATATTTCAAAGAATACAAGATCTATAGAATGGTATTGAGAAACATGAGTTTTTTCATGTAACAAAATGTTGGTTCTTTTTTCTTCTGAAAGCAATTCACCCACAAAAACGGTTTTAAAAAAGGTAAATGCCGTATTGGTATTTGGAAGAGAAACAATAGCAAAATCATGTGCATACCTCTTGGTTCCAGCTTTTTTTAAGAGAAGAACCTTATATATTTTATAAAAGAACAAAGCCATACTTAGTACAGCACCAAATAACCAAATAGACTGAATAAGCGTTGAGAGGGTAATAAACTTAAAAAAAGATTCTGATCCACCTATAATAACTTCTGGAAGTAAAATTTCTTGCGAAGCTGCTTTATTTATTAAAATCTCGGGTAGTTCAATCAAGTATTCTTTGGGGATGTTTTGTCGTATTGCCCTAATTTTAATTAAAGGTAAAATAAAACTTAAGAGGGGAGTGGCGACAAGATATACTCGATTTCCGTTAAAGAATGTCTCTTTTTTTAGGAAGAGGTCATATACCAATAAAAAGAGAAGTTGTAGCGCCAGTATTTGTAATATATAGTGTATCATTCTTCTTCGTTATTAATTTTCTTTAAAGCGGCTTCCATTTCTTCAATGCTTATATCATTTTTTTTGATAAAAAAAGAGACCATACTTTTAAAAGAACCTTGAAAATACCCATCAATTAATTTGGTAATACTTTGATTACTGTATTCTTCTCTTTTTACTAGTGGAAAATAGACATGAATACGTCCTTCTTTTCGATAACTTACAAATTGCTTGTCTTCAAGAATCCTTACAATTGTTGATACTGTATTGTAGGCGGGTTTGGGTTCTGAAAATTTTTCTAAAATGGCCAAAACACTTCCCTCTCCTATGTCCCATAGAATTTTCATGATGTCTTCTTCTGCCTTTGTGAGTTGTTTCATAAAAGTGATTAAAAGATTTTCAGAATAGAGTTAATATAAAAACATTGCTAATATAAACTAAATATTTAGTTTGAACTAATAATTTAGTTTGAAATTTTCAAAATTCTACGTTTTCGCAGTATTTATGAGGCATCGTATCGCTTTATCCAAATAATGAAATTAATATGAATTTTCATTTTCAATTTTTTAGGATTTTAGGTTAATACAATATTATTTTTTAAGTTTTTAAGAAAAAATATTACAGACTTATAAATGAGGGGGCAACTCAAAATAGTCGACAAAAAGTATGTTTTTACGTTGAAATACACTTTTTAACGTTAAAAATTTGTTAATAGTAAGATTTTTACAGATTTTTGTAGCTGTAATTGGAAATACGACATATGAGGAAACTTTTACGTGCTTATGCGACACGATGGATCGTGCTGCTATTAATATTTTATTCTTGTGGAAGTAGTGGAGCAAAGGCACCTGAAGTTACTATTACGGGTTCTTGGAAATTAATTCAGGAATATAGTAATGAAGGAGAAGATACGCCATTAAAAGAATTTTTACTCTCTACCTGTGACAAAGAAACAACTTTGGAGATTTTTGATACGGGTAAATTTTTAGAGAAAAGTTATTATGAAAATTCGAGTATGGCAGGAGAATGTGCCAAGGACAGTCAAGATACAAATGGTAAATGGAAGAAGAGTACCAACGGGATGTATCTTTTCATGTACCAAAAGAACAATGCGCTTATGCTAAAAGGAGCTACTGTCACAATTGAAAAAGGGAATTTGGTTGTTAATGCCATTTATAATGATAAAGATTTAGGACCCAAAACACAACTAAGGTTCATTTATGCTAGGGTACAATAAGTGTTAATTGCCCGTATTAAGTATAAAAGCCTGTGCGCAGCACAGGCTTTTTTCGTCTTTACCGGCTGCTACTTACACAATGTGATAATGAGGGGGGCTCAAAAACAAACCGATAAAAACATCTTATATGTCTTCTGACCAAAGTAAAATCCTTTTATGACAGAACAGAATTATGTATTTCTAACTTTTCGGGATCAAGTAACAATCGGATAAACCCGAAAAACAGGTTTATCCTCATGATACTTTTGGTTACTGGAAAGAATTTTTACATCTCTTTCTGCAACGATTGTTTTCCCGTGCGAAAGCTATAAAGAAAATAAATACAAAGGTTACGGGAATCCTCACATACGAATTATTTTATAATAAGTAATAGTATTAAATAGAAGACTGCGCTATAATCAAAAAGAAAAACAGCATATATTTCTTGAGAAGAAAAAATTTTGTCCCTTATCTTGTTTCCAAATCAAATTTGATTGATCTTCTGAAGCGGAATTCTTATAGAATTAAGTTAATACCCAACTTTTTCTCGTACTCTGGTTAGGACTTCGGTGGCAATTTTTGTGGCTTTTTGTGCTCCAATAGCAAGTGCCTCATCAACCTCATTCAGGTTTTCCATATAGTAATTGTATCGTTCACGTTCTTTAGAGAACTTTTCGATAAGCAATTCAAACAGGGCCTGTTTTGCATGTCCGTATCCGTAGTTACCTCCCAGATAATTTTTTCGCATTTCGGCTTCTTGTTCAGGATTTGCAACAAGCTTGTACAGCGCAAATACATTACAAGTATCTGGATCTTTTGGTTCTTCCAAAGGAGTGCTATCGGTTTCGATAGACATAATTTGTTTGCGTAATTTTTTATCAGGCAAAAAGAGGTTGATAATATTACCTTTGGATTTACTCATTTTACCACCGTCGGTTCCCGGCACATACATGGTTTCTTTTTGTACCTGTGCTTCAGGAATCACAAAGAGCTCACCAACTTGTGCATGCATTCTAGATGCGACATCGCGTGTCATTTCCAGATGTTGTAATTGGTCTTTTCCTACAGGTACAATTTCGGCATCATATAATAAGATATCGGCTGCCATAAGCATTGGATAGGTAAACAAACCGGCATTTATATCCTCCAAGCGATCGGCTTTGTCTTTAAATGAGTGTGCCAATGTTAACCTTTGGTAAGGAAAAAAGCAACTTAGATACCAAGACAGCTCGGTTACTTGTGGAATATCACTTTGTCTATAAAAAACTGTTTTTTCTATATCCAGTCCAAAAGCTAGCCAGGTTGCCGCTGTAGAATAGGTGTTCTCTCTTAGCATTTTGGCATCTTTAATCTGGGTAAGCGAATGCATATCTGCAATGAACAAAAATGATTCATTTTCTGGCTTATTTGCCATTTCGATAGCAGGAATGATCGCTCCAAGTAAATTTCCTAGATGCGGAGTTCCGGTACTTTGTACACCTGTTAGAATTCTGGACATAATACGTTACTAAGTTTCGAGCAAAGGTAATTTTTTTGTGCAGATAGGTCAAACCAATTATGTATTTTTGAAGGAATGTTTATCATTAGAAATATATTAATCCTACTTTGGCGAATTTGGTTTTATGTTATTATGGGGGTTCCTATAATAATTATGTTTCCTGTGCTTCTGGTTCTTACTTCAAGGGAGCAGTGGTATCCACAGTTTTTTATAGTGGCTCGCTTTTGGGCAAAAATTGTATTGTATGGTTGTGGTTTTGTACCTAAATTGACCAAGGAAGCTGAGGTAGACCGTAAAAAGAGCTATATGTTTGTTGCGAACCACACTTCGATGACCGATATCATGCTTATGCTCTATTGTGTTAAGAACCCTTTTGTATTTGTTGGAAAAAAAGAACTTGCCAAAATTCCAATTTTTGGATTTTTCTATAAACGAACATGTATACTGGTTGATCGCAGTAGCCAAAAAAGCAGAAAAGAAGTTTTCGATAGGGCACATGCCAGACTTCATCACGGTACAAGTATTTGTATTTTTCCCGAAGGAGGTGTCCCCGACGACGAAACGATTGTTTTAGATACTTTTAAAGATGGCGCTTTTAGACTGGCAATTGATCACCAGATTCCGATTTTACCACTCGTGTTTTTTGATAATAAAAAAAGATTTTCTTATAATTTTTTTAGTGGTGGTCCTGGAAGAATGAGAGCACATATCCTTTCAGAAATCCCAACAGAAGGATTAACCCAAGAAAACAAAAAGGAACTTAAAGGAAGAATATATAATATTATCCTTGAGGCGCTTCAAAAGAGCTCTTAAGCTTAAAAAACTAAAGCCGCTCCTCCCCAGGAACGGCTTTTTTCATCATTGCTAATGTGTGCAATAACTACCTAACCAACTAAAATCTTTATGTCATTTAAACGTATTTTAAAACTTAAAACTCACCCCGGTATATACCCCAAAGTAATAGGGACGAAAGTTCTCGGCATTTCCACTAAACCCATTAAATTGATATTTAAAAATGGGTTCCAAATTGACCTGAAATTGATTTGATAACTTATAATCAACTCCTATGCCAATATTACCTGTAAAGCTTACGTCATTCAAATTAGTGGCTTTTCCTATCGAACTCTCAAAGTCTCCGGCTTCTACCAAAATCTCATTTTCCTGAAGAAATAAAGTACTTACACCACCAATCATATTTACGCCCAGTTTTCGGTTTACCAATGCGTATTTCATTTCAAGAGGCACTTCGATATATCCTATTCTTTGATTTAGCAACCCTTCGTTTTGAACCTGAATAGCATCTCGATTAATATCTAACGCCACAAATTCATTTTGGTTTGACCCAAGGTCTGAAACTAGAATAGCTTCGGCATTTGTGTTATAATCAACACTTTGCAAATTCTGACTCACAATACCTGATGGCGAAAAGCCAACATCTTGTGTACTGTAACTTAAGTCAACTTTACTTACCCCAGATCTAATACTTAATCTCTCATTTAAAGTATATGCAACCTGCACACCATAGCTCAGATTTACTTGTCCGCTCTTATCATTATCGGCAAATTGTGTGTCGATTGGAGATCCGTTTCCAAAAGAGTTATAGTATACCGGAGCGACCGTTGGGGATATATTCCATTTTTTTCCGGCTTTTTCTTCTGCGATAGCGTCTTCTTTATCTATGGCATCAAAAATTGACTTTTTATTTGTGTTTTGGGGTTGGGTATTGGTCTCAGTAGATTCTTCTACTATATTTTTTTGATTTTGTTTATTTGGCGTATCATTTTGGGTGATACTAGTTTGTTGATCATTGTTGTTCTTAACCAATGGTTGCAAAAAGTTTTGTTTTTCTTCTGGGGATATCGTTTCGGGATTGTTTTGAGTAGCAATTTTCGAGTCATTGCTGTTTAATATTTCTATTTCATCCTTTTTTTGATTTGATAGAGCATTTGCATTATCCTTTGTTGTAATAGAATTGTTTGCAAGTCCCCGTTCTTGATTCGTAGTTTTGGGAGTCTCACTAGTGCTAGAATCGGGTTTATCGTCAATTGCCGATGAAACAGCATTTTGGATGTTATCAAATATTTCGGGGATCTTGGTAATGTTAATATGATTGGTTTGATTTTGATTCTTGTGATCTCCAGATGTGGGATCTATAGTTTTGCTTTTATCAGAAGAAATTGTTACCTCTTCTGCTTTTGGTTTATGTAGATCATTGGCAGGCACCAGAATTTCCTCTTCATCTGAAGAAGTCTTATTTTCCAGAACGATTTCTTGTACAGGGTGAGCGTTTCTAGAAAAGTATCCTATTGTAAAAATAATAGTTAGCAAGGCTGCTACACCAGCCACTCTATACCAAAATGGCAATAAGAGGACGCGTTTCTTTTTTTGGTTTTGACGGGCCTTTATTTTTTCCCAAACAGCTTCATTGGGAACAACTTCAAAATCTTTGAATTTCTCCTGAAATAACCTGTCTATATTTTTTTTCTCATTCATCATCGTTGATCAATTGCTCGAACATGAGGTTCTTGCTTATTTTCAAGTTTTGTTTTTAAGATACCTCTGGCTCTGGCCAGATTTGATTTTGATGTTCCAGTAGAGATTTCCAACATTTCAGCAATTTCTTTATGAGAATAACCATCCAAAACATAAAGATTAAAAACCAACCGATATCGATCGGGTAATTGCTGGATAATTTGTAAAAGATAATCCAAAGAGATTTCTTCTTCATTAATCTCTACTTCAACTTCTTCAATTTGCTCTTCATTAACAATGTCAAAAACTTTTTGTTTTCTATATTTCTGCAAGGCAGTATTAATAGTTATTCGTTTTATCCATCCTTCAAAAGAACCTTGGTGCTTATATTGTGTTATTTTTTCAAAAATAGTTATAAATGCATCCTGCAATGTGTCCTCTGCACTAGGGTAATCGTTAGAATATTTTAAGCAAATAGAGAATAATTTGCTACTGTACATTCTATACAATTGCTCTTGCGCAGTGGCATTGTTTTGTTTGCATTTTTTTATGAGTTGATCTAAACCCACTAACCTCAATTTTGATTTAATATTATTAAATTTCTACTTCGACAACAGGTACTTCAATGGTTAAAAATTTATTATTACCTTGATCGTCTCGGCCTTGCCAGAATCTGAAAACATAAGAACTTTCTTGTCCAACGAGAAATGTAAATGATTCTTGAGCAAGACTAGTAACAGATAGATCTTCACAAGTGGTGCCATTGTCTATAACAACATTAATTACAGCAACGGTTCTTTCGTTTCCAAATCCACCATAATCGAATCCCGAAAAGGAATGACAACTAGATGGCCTGAAATAGGAAACTGTTATTTCGACAGTTTCTCCTCTTGTAAATTGATCCGGAATTGTAACTTCTTCAATAGCAACAGCATCATAAAAAAAAGGAGTATTATCGTCATCATTTAGACAACATGATAACATAGCTACTAGAAAAAAAGCTAAAACAATTTTTACTTTTTTCATTTTGTTAGGGTTTGAGGGCAAATGCAATTATCCTATTATATAGATGTAAGAGTATAAATATGGTTGCTTTTAAGGTATAAAAAAATCCCATCTTGATAATTATCAAGATGGGATTTTGGCATTTTAATTAAGAAAATCTTATTCTTTTGCAATCTTAATGGCTTCCTTGATTTTTTCTTCAAGCTCCTCCATTAATTCTGGATTATCGTTAAGAAGATTTTTTACTGCATCTCTTCCTTGACCAAGTTTGGTGTCTTGGTAACTAAACCATGAACCACTTTTCTTAACGATTTCATAGTCAACGCCTATATCTATGATTTCTCCATTTTTTGAGATTCCTTCACCATACATGATATCGAATTCTGCGGTTCTAAATGGAGGTGCAACTTTATTTTTAACCACTTTTACACGTGTTTTGTTACCTTGAACCTCGCTATTACTGTCTTTAATTTGTGTAGAGCGACGAATATCCAAGCGAACCGAAGCATAAAATTTTAAGGCATTACCACCAGTAGTTGTTTCGGGATTTCCAAACATAACTCCGATCTTTTCACGTAATTGGTTAATAAAAATAACCGTACAATTGGTTTTGCTTATAGAGCTTGTTAGTTTACGTAGTGCTTGAGACATCAACCTTGCATGTAACCCCATTTTTGAGTCTCCCATTTCACCTTCAATTTCACTTTTGGGTGTAAGAGCTGCGACAGAGTCGATTACAATAATATCGATAGCGCCAGATCTAATTAAGTTATCTGCAATTTCTAATGCTTGTTCTCCATGATCGGGTTGAGAAATAATTAAATCATCGATATCAACCCCCAGTTTTTCGGCATAAAAACGGTCAAAAGCATGCTCGGCATCAATAAAAGCGGCAATGCCACCTGCTTTTTGAGCTTGAGCAATAGCATGCAATGTTAGTGTAGTTTTACCAGAAGATTCTGGCCCATAAATTTCAATAACTCTACCTTTTGGATATCCTCCCACACCAAGTGCCAAATCTAAACCTAAAGACCCTGTGGGGATCACATCTACTTCTTGTACAGAACTGTCACTCATTTTCATTACAGTTCCTTTTCCGTAGGCTTTATCTAATTTATCTAGGGTAAGTTTTAGTGCTTTTAATTTTGCGTCTTTCTCTGTACTCATTTGTTGTTCAAATATATCTGGATTTGACATTGATATTATTTTTGCTAAAGTACTATTTCTTTTTGTAGATGTTATATAGATTCCAAAATCGTTATTAACAACTCAAAATGCAATCATCATTGTGATTTTTAAAAGTTTATTATTGGTGACGCAACCTTTTCATTTTTCGCGCATCTACAGTAAAAGCAAAAATGAACAAAGAAGCAGATAGGTGAACGATGAAATTTCTTAAAAGAGTAATACAACATCACCATGATGGCTGTACAATTACTAAAATTAGTAACTGTATGGTCGAAGGTGGCTAGCTTCGTTATGGTACTATTTATTAAAATCGTATTAATAACGAATTAGCCAAAAAATGCCTGGATATTGATTTCCAGGCATTTTTTTGTTCAAGATGTACCTATTCTTGCATATTTCATTATGATTCGTACTTTTGCGCAAAATAGTAATTCTTTTAACTTAAAAAATTGGTATAGCATGCAACTGTACAATAAATTAAGTGCAAAAGAAAGAGCTGCTCTTATCGATCAGGCAGGTACCGATCGACTTACGCTTTCTTTCTATCAATATGCACACATAGGAAATCCTGAAATTTTTAGAAACCATCTTTTTATTCATTGGAACGAACTTGGCGTTCTGGGAAGAATTTATGTAGCCAAAGAAGGTATTAATGGACAATTGTCTGTTCCAGCACCAAATTTTTTGGATTTCAAGGAACACTTAGATAGTATTTCTTTTTTAAAAGATGTACGCCTAAACATTGCTAGAGAACAGGACGCCAAGTCATTTTTGAAACTAAAAGTCAAAGTTCGACACAAAATTGTCGCAGATGGACTTAATGATGACACCTTTGATGTAACCAACAAAGGGGTACATGTTGATGCAGAGAAATTTAATAAGCTTATCGAAGATCCAAATACAGTTTTGGTGGACATGCGTAATCATTATGAGAGTGAAATAGGACATTTTAAAGGAGCTGTTACCCCTGATGTAGATACATTTAGAGATTCGTTGGATATCATCGAAGAAGATCTTAAAGAACACAAAGAAGATAAAAAACTAGTGATGTATTGTACGGGTGGTATTCGATGCGAAAAGGCAAGTGCTTATTACAAGCATAAAGGTTTCAAAAATGTATTTCAACTTGAGGGTGGAATTATAGAATATGCCAGGCAAGTTGAAGAAAAAGGACTCGAAAACAAATTTTTAGGTAAAAACTTCGTTTTTGATCATAGAAGGTCAGAACGAATCTCGGGTGATGTGATCGCCAATTGTCATCAATGTGGTGAACCGTGTGATACCCATGTAAATTGTGAGAACGAAGCTTGTCACCTATTATTTATTCAGTGCTCAAAATGTGCCAAGGAAATGGAAAACTGTTGTTCTACAGAATGTATGGAAATCAACAGGCTGCCATATGAAGAGCAAAAAGCACTGCGTAAAGGAAAGGGTAATAGCAATAAAATATTCAAAAAAGGCCGTTCTGAAGCCTTGAAATACAAGAAGTAATACGTAATAGGATAAATATACTGTAGCAGATTATTTTTTTTATGCCTATTTCATAGTATCTTTAACGATTAAGATGTTAGAACCGATGGGATTCTAACTATAGTAAGAACCATATTTGCTGTGAATACTATCGCAGGCAAATTTCAATATAGTAGTAAAATATGGGGTGTAGTAGTTGTTCCTCCGGAAAAGACGGACAACCTAAAGGGTGTAAGAACAACGGTACCTGTGGTACCGATGGTTGTAATAAATTAACAGTTTTTGATTGGCTATCCAATATGTCGCTTCCAAGTGGCGCCACACCTTTTTCTTGTGTTGAAGTAAGATTTAAGAATGGAAGAAAAGGTTTTTTCAAAAATACAGAAAACTTATCTTTAAGTATTGGAGACATAGTAGCTACTGAAGCTTCTCCGGGCCACGATGTTGGAATTATTTCGCTTACCGGCGAGTTGGTCCGCATTCAAATGAAAAAGAAAAAAGTCGAGCTGGATAGTGAAGATATTAAGAAAATCTATAGAAAGGCTTCGCAAAAAGACATCGATATCTGGCAAAAATCAAGAGATAAAGAAGAACCGATGAAGGTTCGTGCTCGTGAGATTGCTATTCGACTTAATCTTGAAATGAAAATCTCTGATATCGAATTCCAGGGAGATGGATCTAAAGCCACATTTTACTATACTGCCGAGGAGAGAGTAGATTTTAGACAACTTATCAAAGAGTTTGCCCACGAGTTTAGCACTCGTATAGAAATGCGTCAGGTTGGTTTCAGACAAGAAGCTGCCAGATTGGGAGGTATTGGTTCTTGCGGCCGTGAATTATGTTGTTCAACATGGCTTACCGATTTTAGATCGGTGAATACTAGTGCTGCTCGGTATCAACAATTATCACTTAATCCTCAAAAATTGGCGGGGCAGTGTGGAAAACTTAAATGCTGTCTAAATTATGAATTAGATGCCTATTTGGATGCTTTAAAAGAGTTTCCAAAGCCGGAAACAAAACTTCAGACCGAAAAAGGAACTGCTGTTTGCCAAAAAATAGATATTTTCAAAGGATACCTTTGGTATGCTTATGAAGGCGAATGGATGAATTGGCACAAAATCTCTACAGAACATGCCAAAGAAATTATTACGGCCAACAATAACGACGAAAAAGTTGTAGGCCTTGAAGAATTTGCTTCAGAATTGCTCGAGGATACTAAAATAGATTTTGAGAACGTTGTAGGACAAGATAGCCTTACACGTTTTGATCAACCAAAGCACAGTAGGAGAAGAAGAAAAAATCGTAACAAAAGAAGAAATGCAAATAAAGGAGGTTCTTCAGAGAAACAAACGGTTGCTTCAAACAAACCAAAAGGAGGAAATTCTGAAAACAGAAACACTGGAAAACCAAAAAAACAACGTAATAAAAGACATCGATCACGCAATAAAAACAATGATAAATCGTAGGTTTATTTTAATCGTCTTTACAGTGATAAGTATCATTGCTTGTGATGACAAACGAGTTTTCGATCAATATAAAACAGTATCTGAAGCCTGGGAAATGGACGAAAAAGTGAGCTTCTCCCTTCCAGAGCTAGATACATTGAAACCCTATAATTTATTTATCAATATTCGCAATAATAATTTGTACCGATATAGTAATTTATTCTTGATTAGTGAAATGAAATTCCCCAATGGTAAAGTTGTAACCGATACTTTAGAGTACAATATGGCCGCGCCAAATGGAGAATGGCTAGGGACCGGTTTTACAGATCTGAAAGAAAACAAATTGTGGTACAAAGAGAACGTAATTTTTGCCGAAAAAGGAATATACACCATAACATTGCAGCATGCGATGCGAAAAAATGGAGAAGTAGGTGGAATATACTCTTTGGAAGGAATTACCGATATTGGATTTAGAATAGAGAATGCTCAAAACCCTTAGAGATATGGCAAAGGCAACACCCAAATCAACAAAAAAGAAAAGAACAAATACAAAGTCAAAGTCTGCTGGAACTAATACCTTGACTTATATAAAAGCATTTTGGATCACATTTGCATCTGGAATTTTCCTGGTGGTTTTATTATTTCTTTTTGCCAGCTGGGGGTTTTATGGAGAAATGCCCAAGTTTGAAGAGTTAGAAAATCCGCAAAATGATTTAGCAACCCAAATTATTTCTTCAGATGGTGTACAAATAGGAACGTTTTTTAAAGAAAACCGTACTCCTGTTTCTTATGATGATCTTCCGCAACATCTGGTAGATGCATTGGTAGCAACTGAAGATGCTAGATATTATGACCATTCTGGTATTGATGCCAGAGGTACTTTGAGAGCTTTTATTTTTTTAGGAAGTAAAGGGGGAGCAAGTACAATTTCTCAACAATTATCAAAGCAATTGTTTACAGGCGGTTCTAAAAATCTATGGGAGCGGATTAAACAGAAGCTAAAAGAATGGGTAATCGCGACACGGTTGGAAAGACAGTACACCAAAAATGAAATTATTACCATGTATCTCAACAAGTATGATTTCCTTAATCAAGCTATTGGGATAAGCTCTGCTTCACGAATTTACTTTGGTAAAAAGCCAAAAGAACTCAAGGTTGAAGAAGCTGCCGTATTGGTTGGGATGCTTAAAAACTCGTCACTTTTTAATCCATTGCGAAGACCAGAAATGGTGCAAAACAGGAGAAATGTCGTGCTTAACCAAATGGAAAAGTATGGTTACCTAACCGAACAAGAAAGAGATAGCCTAAAACAACTGCCGCTTACGCTAGATTATTCACCAGAAGGTCACTCTGATGGAACCGCAACATATTTTAGAGAGTATGTGCGTAGTTGGATGGCCGATTGGGTAAAGAATAATCCTAAAGGAGTAAATGAAGAAGGCGAAACAGAATATTTTGATATCTATAGAGATGGGTTGCGAATTAATGTGACTATAGATTCAAGAATGCAAAAATATGCCGAAGAAGCTACTGCACAGCATATGGCTAATCTTCAAAAAGAGTTTGATAAGCAAGAAGAAAATAATAAAACCAGTCCATTTAGAGATATTACCAAAGACCAACTAAAGGGGATCATTAATAGAAGTATTAAATCTTCTGCAAGGAGAAAAAAGATGTTGTCTCAAGGAAAGAGCGAAAAAGAGATTCTGGCTTCGTTTGATGAAAAAACAGAGATGAAAATCTTCAGTTGGAAAGGAGAAATCGATACCATTATGACTCCAAAAGATTCCATTTTGTATTATAAGAAATTCTTACGATCGGGGTTAATATCGATGGAACCGCAAACAGGTCATGTTAAAGCCTGGGTTGGAGGTGTGAATTATAAACATTTTCAATACGATCATGTATACCAAGGAGCACGTCAGGTAGGATCGACTTTTAAACCCTTTGTATATGCGACAGCTATCGATCAATTAAAGCTTTCACCTTGTGACACCTTACCCGTATCACAGATTACAATCCCAATAGGTTCTCATGGTGTTATAGAGAATGACTGGACACCCAAAAATACAAGTTCAGATTATTCGGGGTATATGAGTCTTAAAGAAGCATTGGCAAAATCGGTGAACACGATTTCTGCTCGCTTAATGGATAAGATTGGACCAGAACCAATTGCTCGTTTGGCTAAGAAAACAGGTGTAAAATCCGATATTCTTGAAGTAGCGTCCATTGCCTTAGGATCGGTCGATTTAAAATTATCTGAAATGGTAGGTGCTTATAGTACTTTTGCAAACCAGGGTATTTATACAAAACCCGTAATGATTACAAGTATCGAAGATAAAAATGGAGCATCGCTATATCAATTTGTTCCAGAAACGCGTGATGTGATCAGTAAAGAAGCGGCATATGTAACTGTAAATTTGATGGAAGGAGTTACACAATCGGGCTCTGGTGTAAGATTGCGTACAGGACCATCCACCAGGTATTCTATAAAGAATGTGGTAACGGGACACCCTTATGGATTTGATAACCCTATTGCAGGAAAAACCGGAACTACGCAAAATCAGAGTGATGGATGGTTTATGGGTATGGTTCCTAATTTGTGTACCGGAGTATGGGTAGGAGGAGATGACAGATCTACTCACTTTAAAGACACAGAATTTGGACAAGGAGCAACTATGGCACTGCCTATCTGGGCACTATATATGAAAAAATGCTATGCAGATAAGACACTAAAAGTCTCCAAAGATGCTTTCAAAGAACCAGAACGATTAACTATCGAAGTTGATTGTGATGAGTTTAAAAAGAAGAATGTTATAGAAGAAAATATCGACGACGAATTCAGTCTTTAAGCTTTGTTTTTTATTCCATTAAATTATTTATAAAACTGCAATATTTCAAACGTTGTAGAACTATTTTTTTAGTACTTTTAGAGTGCTAAAATTAACAACGTATGATTCGTAAAACAGTACCCAATGTTTCTGAAGCTTTATCGGGTATAAAAGATAATATGACCTTGATGCTAGGAGGTTTTGGTCTATGCGGTATTCCCGAAAATGCAATAGCCGAACTTGTAAAATTAAATATTACTGGTCTTACTTGTATATCCAACAATGCCGGGGTAGATGACTTTGGGTTGGGCTTATTACTTCAAAAAAAACAAATTAAAAAAATGATCTCTTCATATGTAGGAGAAAACGATGAGTTCGAACGGCAAATGTTAAGCGGCGAACTGGATGTCGAACTTATTCCGCAAGGAACGCTGGCAGAACGATGTAGAGCCGCGCAAGGAGGTTTTCCTGCGATTTACACCCCAGCAGGTTATGGCACCGAAGTAGCCGAAGGAAAAGAGACCCGGGAGTTTGATGGTAAAATGTATGTGCTTGAACATGCATTCAAAGCAGACTTTGCCTTTGTAAAAGCCTGGAAAGGAGACGAAGCGGGAAATTTAATTTTTAAAGGAACAGCAAGAAACTTCAATCCTTGTATGTGCGGAGCAGCAAAAATAACTGTGGCCGAGGTCGAAGAATTGGTTCCTGCAGGAACATTGGATCCAGATCACATTCATATTCCTGGAATATTTGTACAACGTATTTTTCAAGGGAAGAAATATGAAAAACGCATTGAGCAACGCACAGTAAGGAAAAGACTTTAATTTTTCAATATAGCAATTTACCAATGTAGTAATGAAGAATGTAGTTGTTGAAAAATCTATAGAAGTTGCATTATTAATTATTGAATATTGTGAAGCTTTGGAAAATAGTAAAAAGTTTGTGATAGCAAAACAATTATTAAAATCAGGAACGAGTATAGGAGCGAATATACATGAAGCTCAAAATGCTGAAAGTAAGGCGGATTTTATTCATAAAATTAAGATCGCTACCAAGGAATTAGAGGAAACTAAATATTGGTTAATTCTTTGTGAAAAGTCTAAAAACTACCCTGTCAATTCAGTTTTAAATAATAAAGTAAAAGAGCTGGGGTTGATTTTATATAAAATTTTAAGTACAAGTATCAAATCGAGGTAAATGATACATTGTTAAATTATACATATTGATACATTAAGAAATGTTAGATAAAAACGGAATTGCAAAACGAATTGCAAAAGAACTTAAAGACGGATACTTTGTGAACTTGGGTATTGGCATACCTACTCTAGTGGCTAATTATATCCCCGAGGGTATCGAAGTAGAGTTTCAGAGCGAAAATGGTGTTTTAGGGATGGGACCATTTCCTTTTGAAGGAGAAGAGGATCCCGATATTATTAATGCAGGTAAACAAACTATTACAACATTGCCGGGAGCCTCTTTTTTTGATTCGGCAACTAGTTTTGGGATGATTCGTGGGCAACATGTAGATCTCACCATTTTAGGAGCTATGGAGGTTTCTGAAGAAGGAGATATAGCCAACTGGAAAATTCCAGGAAAGATGGTCAAGGGAATGGGAGGCGCCATGGACCTTGTGGCGAGCGCAGAAAATATTATCGTAGCCATGATGCATACCAATAAAGCAGGAGCATCCAAATTGTTAAAACAATGTTCTCTTCCTCTTACAGGGGTACAATGTGTAAAAAAAATAGTAACCAATTTGGCATTACTCGAAGTTACGGAAAAAGGGTTCAAATTACTTGAAAGAGCACCTGGTGTAAGTGTCGAGGAAATAAAGAATGCGACCGAAGGAAATTTGATTATAGAGGGGAATATTCCCGAGATGGTATTGGATTAAATTTTTATCTAATTCTACGAAGATCTAAACGGATAATAAATAGATCTAAACGGATAATAAATCTGAATTAATTACGTTATTTGTTTTCAAGCCTTTACAAACTCAATTTTGAAAGAAAAATACTACACTTTCAACAGGTTTTGTATTCCCTTAAACCTTTCCTTTAACCTGTAAAAACGGGTAATAATGTTTAAAATGTTAAAATTTTGTGTATTTTGTCGATTTTTAATGTATTTAAACGTCATTATTGAAAATAATTTGCATATTAGTATCCCCTTAGAAAATGATGCCCCTATATACATTGTTTTTTAAGTTTAAAATAAATTATTAACCCACACATATTATCCCTATTATGAAAAAGCGTATGAATCGTCTACAGAAGTCAGTTAAACCAACAATGGAATTGATTTCTAACTGTATGTATTTAGCTAAGAAAGTATTTTTGTTGATGTGATTTTTTGTTGTTAACAAATCGCGCAACCTTTGCCCCCAAGTCGCGATGAATTAAACCTGTTAGACTTATTGCTTAACAGGTTTTTTTTATGAATATGATTTTCTTTTTTGTAGATAGGGTTTATTTTCCTTTTGGGATAGCCGAAATTAATTTTTGTGTGTATTCTTTTTTGGGATTGGCATAAATAGTGTCGGCTTCACCATACTCTTCGATTTTACCTTCATTCATTACTAATAATTGATCCGACATATATTTTACAACCGCAAGGTCGTGAGATATGAAAATATAGGTGAATCCTAACTTTTCCTTTAATTCATTTAATAAATTTAATACCTGTGCTTGTACCGAGATATCCAGCGCACTTACCGATTCATCGCATATAATAAGTTTGGGTTGCAAGGCAATAGTTCTGGCAATACCAATACGTTGACGTTGACCACCACTAAACTCATGAGGATAGCGATCAAAATATCCTTCATTAAGACCAACACGGTCCAGCAATTCGATAGTTTTTGATCTTCTTTCGATATCATCGGTATACAAATCATGGGCTTGCATGGGTTCCATAATAGCCTTGCCTACGGTAAGTCTTGGATTTAATGAAGCAAACGGATCCTGAAAAATTAATTGAATTTCTTTTCTCAAATTACGCATATCGGTCAACGGCAATCGTGTAATATCTTTTCCTCGATAAAGTATCTGGCCGGCTGTAGCTTTATCGAGTTGTAAAATAGCGTTACCAAGGGTTGATTTACCGCAACCCGATTCGCCTACCAGCCCAAGAGTTTCTCCTTCATATAATTTGAAGCTTACCCCGTCTACGGCATTAAATTCTTTTTTTTCAAACAAACCTACTTTAGAGAAATACGTCTTTTCGACATTTATAACTTCCAGCAGAGGTGGTGAGCTGTATAATTTATCATGATGTTCTTTGCGCTGTTGTTTACTAATTACTTCTCGTTTACGTCCATGACCCTCAAGAAAATCGGCAATAGTAGGTAATTTTTTGTACCGAATATCCAAATCAGGTCTTGCATTTATCAAAGCCTTGGTATATTCTTGTCTGGGATGATGAAATATTTGATCTGTTGCACCAGACTCAACTATTTTGCCTTGATACATTACCAAAACATTATCTGCAATTTCAGATACCAGGGAAAGATCATGAGAAATAAATAACACACTCATTTCATATTCTAGTTGCAGGCTTTTTAAAAGTCCAATAATCTCCTTTTGCACTGTTACATCCAAAGCGGTTGTTGGCTCATCGGCAATCAAAAGTTTGGGTTTGCATGCAATACCCATGGCAATCATAATCCGTTGCTTTTGCCCACCGCTTAGTTGATGAGGATATGAAGAATAAGCTCTTACAGGATCCGGAAGTTTTACCTTTTCAAATAAGGTTAAAACTTCTTCTTTGGCTTCTCTTTTTGATAATGAAGTATGTTCTAAAAGAATTTCAACAACCTGTTTTCCGCATTTCATAGAAGGGTTCAAAGAACTCATAGGCTCCTGGAAAATCATAGCAATTTCGCTTCCGCGAATTGATCGATACTGTTTCTGGCCAAGATGAGCAATAGACGCATTGTTATACTTGATTTCGCCAGAAACTTTGGCCGTTTTGGTAGGTAATAAACCAAGAATAGCCAGTGAAGCAACAGATTTGCCGCTACCTGATTCTCCAACAATACCCAGAATTTCATTCTTTCCAACCTCAAAAGAAATATCGTGTAACACTCGATTTTCTTTTTTTTCAGATAAAAATGAAACACAAAGGTTTTCTACAGAAAGTAATGTTGTATCGTTCATAAAAATAAAGCTAGGTAAATTTAGGAAATTCGGGACGTTTCAAGATCGGTTTTTAGAACTATTTTGGTCTGATATTTGTTATATTTATGCCTCAAAGAATACTATGAAGCTATTAAAACTCTCTCTTCGTACCCGCATTTTTATTTCAATGACGTTATTAGTGCTTATAGCTTCGATATTAATTGGTGCCGTCTCGATTTATCAATATAAAGAAGAAGCCGAAGAATATCACCAGGAGCGGCTCGAAAGAAAAGAGAATCGAATTCAAATCGCTATCGATAATGCTCTTAAGAGCACGACATACCCGGTAAATGAAAAAAATCTAAAACTAATTTTCAAAGAGCGAGACAGAATCTATCAAATTTCTGAAGAACATACCTTGCCTATTAATGTTTATGCACTATCTGGAGAGCTTTTGATTAGATCTGAAGGTGTTTTTGTTAAAGACACCACCGACAAACAGCTTAATCCTCATATTCTTGATACGTTGGCCTCGCTGTATGATAAAAAATACCTGGTTAAATCAGAAAAAGATGGGGTAAAATTTTTATCATCATATACTTATATTTCAGATAGTCGGGCAAAGCCCTTAGGGATTTTAAATCTTCCTTATTTAGAAGATGACGATCTTATAACAAGAGAACTTATAGAATTTCTTCAGCGAGTTGGACAGGTATACATATTTATGTTTCTCATTGCTATTGTGTTGGCATATTTTTTATCAAAATATATTACCAGGTCGTTAAAAACTATTTCAGATACCATTGATCAAACAAGGCTGGATAAACGCAATAAACGAATCGATATAGGGGATGCAAGTGAAGAAATCTATAACTTGGTGAATGCATATAATAGTATGATTGATGAGCTTGAACAAAGTGCTGCTATGTTGGCAAAAAGTGAACGCGAAGCGGCTTGGCGCGAGATGGCCAAACAAGTGGCCCATGAGATTAAAAATCCACTTACACCTATGCGACTTACTGTACAAAGTTTTCAACGGAAATTTGACCCCGAAGACCCCAATATTCAACAAAAAGTACAAGAATATAGTGATACACTTATCCAGCAAATCGATACGATGAGTTCGATTGCCTCGGCGTTTTCAAATTTTGCGCAAATGCCTGCACAAAAAAATGAAACCCTGGATGTAGTAAAGATAGTCGGTCTCGCCTTGGATATTTTTAACGAAGATTACATTATTTTTCCTTCAGAAAAAGAAAAAATTATTGCCAAATTTGACCGAACACAGCTCATAAGAGTGGTTACCAACCTGGTAAAAAATGGAATACAGGCCATACCCGAAGATCGGGTGCCAAAGATAATAGTAGATGTTTTTTCAGAAAACGGAGAAGTGGTTATAACTGTTGCCGATAATGGCGTAGGAATTACTGCCGAGAACAAGAAGAAGATTTTTGAACCAAAATTTACCACAAAAACCAGTGGAATGGGATTAGGGCTCGGAATGGTAAAAAATATTGTTGAAACCTATGGAGGAAGTATTACCTTTACTTCCCAAGAAGAAAAAGGAACTGTTTTTAAAGTAAAATTCCCAAAAGAATAAAACATACAAAATATGTACACAAACATTATTACATCTCAAGATAAAGGGATTACCAGGATAACAATTAATCGCCCTTCAAAACTTAATGCGCTTAATAAAGAAACTATTCAAGAACTACATGCAGCATTACGAGTAGCAGACCTTGATGCCGATACCAGTGTAATTATTTTAACGGGTAGTGGTGAGAAAGCCTTTGTTGCTGGGGCAGATATTAGCGAGTTTGCCGATTTTTCGGTTACCGAAGGAGGGAAACTGGCTGCAAAAGGACAGGAGTTATTATTTGATTATGTTGCCCATCTATCAACACCAGTTATAGCAGCGGTAAACGGGTTTGCCCTGGGTGGTGGTCTTGAGTTGGCTATGGCAGCGCACTTTAGAGTGGCTAGCGATAATGCCAAAATGGGATTACCCGAGGTTTCACTGGGTGTTATACCAGGGTATGGGGGAACACAGCGCCTACCACAACTTGTTGGAAAAGGAAGAGCTATGGAAATGATTATGACTGCCGGAATGATTGATGCTAACCAAGCATTACAATATGGTTTGGTAAATCATGTAACCACATTAGAAGAGTTGCTTCCGCTAGCCGAAAAAATTGCTGGTAAAATCATGAGAAATTCATCGGTGGCCATTAGTGCTGCTATTAAATCGGTAAATGCCGGATATGAAGATGGTATAAATGGTTTTAAAACCGAAATTGAACAGTTTGGAAATTGTTTTGGTACCGAAGACTTTAAAGAAGGAACTTCGGCATTTTTGGAAAAGAGAAAGGCCGAATTTCCTGGAAAATAAATTATAAGTATACGATTGTATGTAGACCTCAAGGGTTTTAAAACTCTTGAGGTCTTCTATTTTTAATTTATAAGTGAAGCCTTACAATATATAATCAAGCAGAGTTTTTCGTATTTTTATAGTACTACTTTTAAATCCTTAACCCATGAAAGCGCTTTATAAAAACCCAATTGCAATTATTCTTGCCGTATTATCAATTGGTGGTTTTGTTTTTTTTGAAGAGCAATTGCCATCTATCGATCTTTCGAGTCTTGAACCAGGCAATGTGATCGCCATGCTGGGGTACATATCTGTTGTGATGTTGGTTGTAGAACAATGTATAGAGGTTTTTATAGACGACCCTAACCAGAAGGTGAAGAAACAGTGTAAAGACCGTATTGAAGAAATAGAAGAGCATATGGAAACCATTCCTGTTTCGGTAAGTCCAGCAATTGCAAATGAAGAATCTGAAGAGGTAGAAATTGAGGCAGATGAAGAAGTAGAAAAGATGATGAAAGAAAAGAAAGAGTTGGAAAATATTTTGATGGTTAGCGGTCAAAAAAGACATCGAAGAACGACTTTAATCGCTTTCATTATTGGGTTAGTACTTTCTTTTTCAGGAATACGACTCATATCGGGCATTATATTTAATGGTCCCCAAGAAACGTTATCCGAAATACAATTTACGATCATTCAATCTATAGACGTAATTCTCACCGCAGGAATTATTGCAGGCGGTAGTGGTCGTATGCATCGTCTTCTTAAAAGAGTGAAAGAGGCTCTGGGGCAGGTATAATCTCATAACGAATTTCGTATATTCAATACTTGCAACCAGTGAATTTTAAATGCTTAAAATTAAAAACACTAGCGGTTCGGGAATTAGTGGTAATTTCTTTCCTTTTTCTTTTTTTTGGAAAATCATTTTCTCAAGAAAAAATAAGGGTCAAACCAGATACAAATTACACCATTGAACTTGAACGATATTCTAAACCAATTACCAGAGATTCATTAACAATACAACAAGCAATATTCCTAAATTTTTCGAAAGAGCCGATAGACAATCCAATAGTTGGAAAAGACCACTGGGCAAGATTTCAAATAGAAGTAAATCAAATACAGGTAGAAAGTATAGATTTTGTTTTTTCGCAATCTGACGAACTAATTCTTTATATCCCACAAGTGGGAGGAGGTTATAAGCAATATCAAACGGGTTTGTTAATTTTTGAAAAACCTATAGTAGAATTCAATGATGCGAGTAAGATTCATGTCACAACAAAAAATATTGATTTTGACAAACATTTTTATGTAAAAAATACCCCCCTTTCTTTTTTTGGTTACAATGCTGTATACTCAGATTTTTTATTAACTGCATATCGTAGTTCGCCAACTTTCTATCAAGATGAGCAAAGAAAAGTTATACAAGACAATGAGAATTTTGAGTTTATTTTTGCCATGCTTATCGGGATGATCGTTATTTCATTTATTTTCATGATGATTCATTTTTTAATCATCAAAAAGGTTTACTTCTTATATTATAGCCTTTATATGTTTTGTCTTATATTCAATTATGGATACAGAACTTTTTTCTTCTATAATTTTTATGCAGAGGTAAAGCCAATTCTTTATTTCTATTTTAATCAAAATGGTCAACTATTGGCTCAGCTTTTCTATATGTTTTTTTATAGGTCTTTTATAGAAATAAAGCTGAATTATCCAAAACTGAATAAAGTAAATAATTGGACTATTGTCTGTTTTATTGGGGTTATTGTTTTTTATAATAGTATGATTATAATAAACCCATATTGGTCTGATCATTTATTATTTATGAGTAGTGCTATTTATTTAATTACACTAGTCAATTTTGGGTATTTGATCTATGCTTTTCTCAAAAAAAATACTATTGAAACAAGAATAATTACTATTGGTACCATTTGCCTTATTATCGGTTATATTGTGGCAATTAAATCCAATTTTTTTATTCTGGTACCAATTGTTGCAATCGAGGCGGCAATATTTATGAGTGTTCTTTCTTATTTAGATTTAAAGAAGTATAAAATAGTTCTTGAGTCTAAAAAAGAAAAAGAAATGAATGCTTTAAAATCTGAATTTTATACCAATATAACTCACGAATTTAGAACACCCCTTACCTTAATCTCGTTGCCAATTCAGGAAAAACTGGAAAGTCAATCTCTATCAGAAAAAGATCAAGCTGATTTTGAAATGATTCAACGCAATAATCAAAGATTATTGGGATTGGTAGATCAATTACTCCAAATTTCGAAAGCTGAATCTGGCTTGCAAAAGTTGCAAATACAAAAAGGTAATGTACTGAAGGTTATAAAGATTCTCGCTAACACTTTTTTTTATACGGCCAAGCAGAGCGGTATTAAATTTACGATTAACATTGATAAAACAGTAAAAGAAACCTGGTTTGATAAAGACATTGTAGAAAAAGTAACCATGAATTTATTGTCTAATGCCATGAAATATACTCCAGATAAAGGACAAATATCGTGCAATGCTACTGTGAAGAAGAAAGTATTATATCTGGAAGTAAAGAATACTGGACAAGGGCTTTCTATAGAGCAAGCTAAAAAAGTGTTTGATCGATTTTATCAAGTAGATGAGCATCAACCGGGATCTGGAATTGGCCTTTCATTGGTCAAAGAACTAGTAAAGTTACATAAAGGTAAAATAAGCGTAGAAAGCGAGCCTAATATATGGACCGTTTTTAAAGTGGAGCTTGCCGTTGGAAGAAATGATTTTAAAGCATCAGATATGGCAATCGATAACGATGTAATTACTTTTTCTACAACAATTGCGAATAAATCAATTGAAAAAAACCTTAAAACAGCCAATTATAGTGAATTACCAATCGTACTTATTGTAGAAGATAATGAAGATTTAAGGATGTTGTTAAATAAAACGTTTATAGATGAGTACAAAGTTTTTGAGGCAGAAAATGGAGAAAAGGGTATCAAACTTGCGCAGAAATACATTCCGGATTTAATTATTTCTGACGTAATGATGCCTATTAAAGATGGAATCGAGTTAACAAATGAACTTAAAAATGATGAACGAACCAGCCATATCCCAATAATTTTATTAACTGCAAAAGTAGGAGAAGAACATGAGTTAAAGGGAATACAAACTGGAGCAGACGATTATATTATTAAGCCTTTTAACAAGGCCATATTAACATATAAAGTAAACAATATTATTTCTGGACGCCAGAAAATAAGAGAACTTTATCAAAAAGAATCCGAAATACAACCTGGAATAATTGCAGTTAATAGTGTAGAAGAAAAATTCTGGAATAAAACAAAAGAAATTCTGAATACTCGATTAAAGGATTCATCATTTACTGCAAATGAATTCTGCAAAGAAATGAATATGTCAAGGATGACTTTACACAGAAAACTGAGAAGCCTCACTGGTTTGTCAACGACAGAGTTTATAAATAATGAACGATTAAAAATAGCAACCCACTTTTTAAAAAATTCTGACTTACATATCTCAGAAATTGCAACCGATGTAGGTTTTGATACCATATCATATTTCAACAAATGTTTTAAAGAAACTTATCAATGTACTCCGACAGAATATCGAGAAAAAGTGTAAGTTAAATTCTGCAAAAGATAAATACGGATTATAAATTTATTAATTACCCCTTATAAGCTAACAATTTTAGCTGTCTGTTACATATCTGTTAGCTTTTGTTACATTACAAGAAGTTGTTGAAAAGAGTCTTCTATACTTTAGAATTATCAAATCATCTTAAAGTGACTAGTAATTCTAAAAATAAAATCATGAAAAATCTTTACAAAGGATATGTTGTACTATTATTATTGATAATCGTATCTCCCGATGTAACAGCACAGCTTAATACAAACTTGGGACAAAATGCTGGTAATGCGGGTTTTTTTAATACCTCTATAGGAGGAGTCGCGGGTGACAAAGTTACCGGAAACGCCAATACATTTTTAGGTCATTGGTCAGGAACCAATGTTACTAATGGCCATGATAACACGCTTATGGGGTTTTATACAGGTTATAGGCTTACAACAGGTAGTAATAACATTTTTATAGGTAGTGAATCAGGCAGGAATGTGACCACAGTAAGTAATCTTACGTTCATAGGAACAAATGCAGGATTATCAAATACCAGTGGTAGCAGAAATACTTTTATTGGGTATGACAGCGGTCGTTTTAATACCACTGGAAGTTATAATACATTTGTAGGGCAACTCACCGGTTATAAAACTACGCAAGGAACTCATAATACTTTTAGTGGCAGCATTGCTGGATATTCAAATACTCTAGGAACTCAGAATACATTTAACGGTAGTTTTGCCGGGTATTCAAATACCACCGGAAATAATAACACTTTTAATGGAGCAAGTGCCGGTTATTCAAATACCTCGGGACATGACAATACCTTTTTGGGATATCAAGCTGGCCTTTTTAATACAACCGCCAATGATAATACGTTTATTGGAGAACAGGCTGGTTACAACAATACAACTGGAGACCTTAATACATTTAACGGTAGTAAAGCAGGGTATTCAAATACCACCGGATGGGGAAATGTATTTATTGGTAATATAGCTGGGTATTCAAACACAACCGGTAGTAGAAACATATTTATAGGTCAACGAGCAGGTCATGATAATACTACTGGGCTTAATAATACTTTTATTGGTTATGGAACCGGCCATAAAAATACGATAGGTAACAGAAATGTATTTTATGGCTTACAAGCCGGTTTTGAAAACACCTCAGGAAGTGATAATCATTTTGATGGATATGTAGCAGGTTACTCTAATACCCAAGGAAATTCTAATACGTTTACTGGTAGTGGTTCGGGATATTATAATACCGAAGGAAGTTCAAATACTTTTAATGGTGCAAATAGCGGATCACGAAATAGGGCCGGAAACTCAAATACTTTTATGGGTTATAGAACGGGTTATTTTAATGAAAGCGGTTCAAAAAATACTTTTATCGGTTTCGAGACTGGTTTACAGAGTCGTGAAGGATCAAATAATACATACATTGGTACTGCTGCAGGGTATAATAATAATGGTAATAATAATGTATTTATAGGAAACCAAGCAGGACTTGGTATCGGTAATGTAAATAATCGATTATACATTCAGGATGGAGATATTAATGCTACTCCATTAATTCTAGGTGATTTTAATACAGGAAACATTGCCCTGGGTAACACTACACTTGATAATACGTATCGTTTATTTATAAACGGAGAAGCTTTTGCCACAGGTCTGTGGTTAAGCTCTGATAAAAAGTTTAAAAAAGGCAGAAAAAAAATCAATAATGCCCTAGAAACCATTAATAGCATAGAAGGAGTAAGCTACCAGTTTAAAGATTCTGAAAAAATAAAAAGCTCGGGAATTCAATTGCCAAAAGGAAAGCAATATGGTGTAATAGCCCAGGAGTTAGAAGCAGTGTTGCCAGATTTGGTAAAAGAAAACAAAAACGGCTATAAAGCCGTAAACTATCAAGGACTCATTCCTGTATTGATTGAAGCACTTAAAGAGGTAAATGCAAACAACAAGGTCTTGGAAGAAAAAATCGAAAATCTCGAATCTATACTGGCCAATCAAGAGCAATCAGATGTGATTAAGGATGAATTGGAAGGATTAGGTAAGGTAGAAAAGATAAAACTTTATCAAAATACTCCTAATCCTTCCGATACATCTACTTCAATACGATATGATTTGCCAAAAGAAGTGTCGAGCGCCAGTATTTATGTTTTTGATATGCAGGGTTCACAAAAGAAAGTATTCAAAAATCTTCAAGGGAAACAACAAATTACCATTGCTTCTGGAGAATTACCATCTGGAATGTATATGTACAGTTTAATTGTAAACGGAAAAATTGTAGATACCAAAAAGATGTTATTAACCAATTAATGGTATTATTTCATAGAAATACTTGTAACCTTCAAATGTTACATACTTGTTATATAATCCTAGCGGTAAAGAAGAAACCTATTTAATTTAATAAAATCAAGTTCTTATATGTACAGAAATTGAAAAAGCACTATTTAGTAACTCTTAAAACTAAAATCATGAAGACGAACACTTTTAAAATTAAAAAAAATGTATTCTGTTTATTACTTTTTGCTTCCTTATTTTTATTCAATAGTTGTAGTACTGATATTGATGAAATAAGCACTGAAAAAAATGCTCTTGAAGAATCAGTTATTGATCACGCTGTAAAAGGTAAGTCATCAGGTTCACGGGGAAACGCCTGGGCGATTTATAATGGTTTGCCAGCCAACCCCGAAATGCAATTTCATCCTAGCGATCAGTATATTAATATCCAAAGGGAAAGCACAGGACTTTATAAAGTCACATTTCCTGGATTGAGTCATCTCAATAATGGAGTTATTCATGTTTCTGGCATTTTGGGAGATGACATTGCACAAGTTAGAAATTGGGGAAGACAGGGAAATGATTTAATAGCGTATGTTCTTACCTTTGATGGTGATACAGGTGTCCGTACGAATAATCAATTTTTTAACATTTTTCTTTACAAAAGAAATGAAAGTAACATTAGCAATGCGGCATATAATTTTGGTAACTCTGTCTCATACGACTACAATTCCAAAGATTTAAGGAACCAAATCACCAGATTGCAAACGGGAAAATATAGGGTTCGGTTTCCAGGAATGCAATCGGTTGACGGTAATAATGGCCATTTTCAGGTAACTGCTTATGGTATGGCTCCCAGGTATTATGAGATCGAAAGTGTAACCCAAAATAATAGCAGAGGCGTTGAAGCTATAGTGAGAATTTACGACATCAATGGTAATCTCGCTAATAGTGATTTTGTTGCGAGTTATACAGATAAGTATTTATTATATGATTTCAGACCAGGGGGGTACCTCCATTATAATGGTAATAATACACCTTTTAATCTTAAAACCGATTTTCCTTTTAACAGAGAAGTTACTGTCGAGAAACTTGGATCCGGAGACACAACATACTATTTAGTAACCATACCAAATTCTTATGCAAATTTTGCTAATATAAGACCAATGCCTATGGTAACATCTTATGGAAGTAGTAAAGAATTTGCTTATGTATCTTATTTCTTACAATACAATGGAAAATTGTGGATGACCATTAATTTTAGAAGTTTGGATGGATCTCCCTTGTCAGCTAACCCAAAGTTCAATTTATTTTATATGATAGGGGGCGAAAGACAATAAATTTCAAGATGTAAATAACGCAAAAACAATATTCTTTTTCAAAGAAAACTAAAATACCTCGTAGGTAAGCATCGGGGTATTTTTCGTTATTTACATATCATAATAAAATACTTTTTGATCACATAGAAAAGCTATTTCTGTTTTTATCTTGTTACCTATAAAAATTCATTTCATCAACATACTGCCATACTTCTTTTGGGAGTAGGGGTTGTATGTTTTTCCCTTCGGCAATTGATTTACGGATGAATGTTGAAGAAATTTCCATAATTGGTGCATCAACCCGATGTATTTTGGGATGATCTTTAAATTGATTTTCAACTACTCCTTCAGCAATTCTTGGGTATACATAAATATGATGGTTTTCTAGAATAACTTCATAATTTTTCCACTTATGAAACCCTTTCAAATTGTCTTCGCCCATGATAAGATTAAATTGATAATCTGGATACAATTCCTGTAAATGGGCTAGCGTAAGTACCGTGTAATTGGGTTGAGGTAACTTAAACTCTACATCGCTGGGTTTTAATTTAGGATACGATTCTGTAGCACGAAACACCATTTCATATCGGTGATGATTATCGAGTAAGGAACTTTTCTTTTTAAATGGATTATGAGGAGTAACTACCAACCATATTTCGTCAAGATCAGAGAACTCTGCCATGTGATTTGCAATAGCCAAATGACCAATATGAATTGGATTAAAGGTGCCAAAATACAATCCTATTTTTTTTGTTTCTGCCAAGACAGCCGTTTTTTAATTGTATTACTTAACCTAAAAGAAACTTTTTGACCAATTGGTATACCTCTTCTTTGGCTTTTTCGAGATCATCATTGGTTACAATAGCATCAAATTGTGGTGCCGTGGCCATTTCGGTAGAAGCTTTTGCAACACGCATGTTGATTTTATCTTCAGATTCGGTTTTACGTTTTTTTAAGCGAATTTTTAACTCTTCAATACTCGGAGGTTTAATGAAGATCGCCAATGTGCGATCGGGATAAATTCTTTTAATATCAAGACCTCCAACAACGTCAATATCAAAAATAACGTGTTTGCCGCTATCCCAAAGACGATGTATTTCAGATTTTAAAGTGCCATAAAAATTATCTCTATATACTTCTTCCCATTCTAAAAACTCATCGGCTTTGATCTTGTCTTTAAATTCTCGAAGCGATAAGAAATAATAATCCTTTCCGTGTATTTCTGCTCCACGAGGTTCACGAGATGCCGCAGATATAGAAAATCCCAGATTTAATTCTTCTTTGTGCAATAAGTGTTTAACTAACGTTGTTTTTCCACTACCCGATGGTGCCGAAAGTACAATAAGTTTCCCTTGGTTCATTTATAACACGTTTAGCAATTGTTCTTTAATTTTTTCGAGCTCATCTTTCATCTGTACTACCAATTGCTGCATTGGTGCATAGTTGGATTTACTACCAATGGTATTAATTTCTCTACCTATTTCCTGGGTGATAAATCCTAATTTTTTACCATTAGAATCAGGGGAATTAAGCGTTGATGAAAAATATTTCAAATGATTTGACAATCGAACTTTTTCTTCGGTGATGTCAAATTTTTCAAGATAATAGACGAGTTCTTGCTCAAAACGATTTTGGTCTACCTCTTCTTTAAGGTCTGAAACAGCTTTGTGTAAGCGTTCACGCACTCCTTCAATACGTTCGGGATCCATAGCGATTACTTTTTCTAGTAATTCGCCAATATTTTTGATACGCAACAGGAAATCTTGCTCCAAAGCTTTTCCTTCATCGGTTCTGTATGCCTCTATTTTCTTCAGTGCGTCCAAAAGAGCATTGTTGATTGCTTTAAACTCTTCTTCATCAATTTCCTCTCGAATCGTTTTTAGGGCATCAGGCATTCGAACGGCCATTTTTAACAATTCTGTACTGTCTCCAGTGTTATCAATGGTTTCTAGCTGTTTGATGTAGTCTTTAACAACGGCTTCATTAATTTTTGTAGAAGTCTCTTCGGCTGTGATTTCAACATATAATCCAAAATCTACCTTACCCCTTAGCAGGGATTTTGCAATGGTGTTACGCATTTGTAATTCTTTTTCGCGATACTGCGAAGGAATTCTGGCATTAAGATCCAGGTTTTTACTGTTAAGAGATTTTACCTCGATCGTAATTTTTTTTGTAGGTAGCTGAAGAATGGACTTTCCAAAGCCTGTCATCGATTTGATCATAGTAGTATGCTAAAAAGTTGCACGAAGATACGGAAAAGCTTCTAATAAGGATTTATAACTAAAAAATTAGTTGTAACTAATTTTTTAGTTATATTTACCTCCAGTTTTAATTTTTAAATACCAAATTCCTATGCCAAAGAATCCATATGCAGGTATGTTGTTTCTATTTCTTATTTCAATTGGCTTAATGCAGGCTCAAGTTCCTGAAATTAATTATGAGATTTCCAAAATAGATAATGATAGTATCTCAAAGATAAAAGTTATTTCTTCTTTTAAACCCAATGAAAATGGGATAACCAAATTGTACTATAGTGATCGGGCTTGGGGACAAAAGGATTTGTATAAATGCTTGGAATCTGTAAAAGTACTTTCTGAAAAAGGAAAAATTGTAAAAAATAAGGATAGCGGATGGCTCATGATTGAGCACCCTAAAAAATTAAAAGAAATTTCTGTAGAATATATCTTAAAACAAGATACCGAAAAGGAGATGGAAATGGGGAAAATTTATCGTCCGGTAATACAAGAAGAATATTTTCACATTTTGTCTCATAACTTGTTTATGATTCCAGAAACGCTGGATGATATAGCTAATGTTTCTCTTGAATGGCAAAACTTTCCAAAGAACTATACAATACATAATAGTTTTGGAAGCAATAGGAGAAAACAAAGAATGGAAAACATGAATCTCAACGATTTCATATCTGCAATTTTTTTGGGAGGTGATTACCGTGTTTATCCCATAAAAATTGAAGAGAATAATGTATACTACGCCACCAGAGGGGATTGGATGTCTTTTCAAGATTCTCAAATTGTAGGCTTACTTTCTAACGCCATCCAATTTCAAAGGGATTTCTGGAATGACCATACCCAAAAGTACTTTACCGTTACATTATCTCCTTCTGCATACATGGAAAACGGAAGTGTTTTGCAAGGTACAAGTCTTACTAATTCATTTCAGAGTAGTGCTACTAATAATAAGAATACCAAACTGGAAAAACTAACCTATCTTTTTAATCATGAATTAATGCATAATTGGATTGGTAAGATTATTTCTAATGATAATGAAGTTGAGCAATATTGGTTTAGCGAAGGATTTACAGAATACTATACTCATAAAAATATTGCCAAAAGCAAGCAAAACGATGAAGGAGTGACATATTTTACTTCAGAGCTTAATGAGATCATTGCTGGCCTATATACCTCAGAATTAGGTGAAGAGCCCAACAACAAAATTACAGAAGAAAACTTTTGGGGTATTAAGGAATATAAAGATTTGCCTTATAATAGAGGGGCACTATTTGCTTTTTACCTGGATCAAAAGATACGTAAAGATTCAAAAGATAAACATTCGCTTGATAATTTAATGATGGATTTTTTAAATGATGCAAGAGAGACTGGACAAACAATTTCTCATGACTATTTTGTTAAAAAAGCAAATAAATATCTTGATCAAGATCTGTCATCTTTTTTTGACAATCATATCGAAAAAGGAAAGTTACTAAAACTTGCAGAAATTTTTTCAGAATTTGATTTAAACTATGTCAAAAAAGCCAAAGTATATGATCGTGGATTTACTTATTCTGGGGATTTTGTAATTGAGTCTGTTAACGAAAATTCTGAAGCGCAGAAGGCAGGTTTTAAAAAGGGAGATATAATACTTGAATATTCTATTCATCACGATTTTAGTGAACCTTCGGTTATAAAAATTTCTAGAGACGGTAAAAAACAAGAAATAGCCTATTATCCTTTCAAAGAAATAGAATTGGTGCAATTGGAAACCAGTCAAGATATAAGCAAATTAGGGCTATAAGGTCATGAGTGATAATTGCTAAACCCATGCTGGTGCGAGCATCACGCTCGTATCCCATGTAACAAGATACTGGCGTTAGCGGGGTCTTTCGCTATGTATAGGTACTTCGACGTATTAAAAAGGTAGTTTCAAGGCCATTATGAGGTAGTTTTAGGCCGGATCGTTGTAGTTTTAAGAAGCAAAAAGCTGCTTTTAGGCCAGACAAAGGTAGTGCGAAGCCGCATTAAGGTAGTTCGAACCACCTTTTTTTGGATTGCCATGCCATAACTTCATCCAAAAAAGCATCAATATTTGGTCTCGAAGCCACAATGTATCAAAAATAAGAGGGAATGTATGATCTCGAAGCCATAATGAGCGCCAAAGAAGCATTAACTCGCGGCCTCGAACTACCTTTTTTTGGGTTCGACCCCTATACAGCATAGGGAGGTACATTACCCTTGCCAAAGAAGAGTTTTGTCAAATACATTCGTTTTTGCACTACAATCTAGTTGCTAAATACGTTGTACTTCATTCTTAAATACATCAAGCCTCAGGATTTTTATCTCGAATTCTTTTGTATAATTTGATGCCCAACATCAGCAAAATACCAAGAGCAATAATCCCAATAACTCCGTAGATCCAATTCACCGCATCCCGAACAATTACCAAAAAGATAACGGCAAACAATATGATGGTAGAACCTTCGTTCCACATTCGCATTTGGTTGGATGACCATTTTATAATATCCTCTTGTAACTGCTTATATATTCGGTGGCATATACCATGATAGGCAAAAAGTAATACTACGAATCCAAGTTTGACATGCATCCAGGGTTGTTGTAACCATGCAGGCATCAAAATTAATAGCCAAATGGCAAAAAGTGTAGCCAAAATTGCAGAGGGCCAGGTAATGATAAACCACAAACGCTTGGCCATTAACTTAAGTTGTTTGCCTAATATTTCTTTTTCTGGAGAAGGCTTATCGAAGGCTTCAATTTGATAAACAAATAATCTTGGTATATAAAATAACCCTGCAAACCATGTAATCACAAAGATGAGGTGCAGGGCTTTTATGTAATTATAATATTCAAGCATTTTTTATCGTAAAACAAGCTGTCACACCGAGCGGAGTCGAGGTGATAACAAGTTGAAATGCCTCTCGACTCCGCTCAAGATGACGGCGTTAGTAAAGTTGGGATCAAAAATATGAAAATAATCATGTACTGTCACCTCAAGAGGAGCTGAGAAGCAAATAATTCTTTAAAAAGCGTGTATTTTTGCATTCTGAAAGTAATTTTAACAGCTTAAAATCTCCTCTGACGAAAACTAGTTTTTTCTTCTTTGGTCATCGCAATTTTTATCAGTTTCAACACTTTAGTATAGGGTAGTTTGTTTAGAAAAATGAATTTTTACAGTGAACTTACCTGGGGAGCAGGCCTCAGGGCATGAATCTCGCCATGCCTGTCTGCGGGATTATCGAGTAAAATACCTTGCTACCGGGTCGATTCCCTTTCTCAAATATCTCTAAAAACCATGCTTTTGTCCCGCTTTCAATTGATTTTAGCACTAATTTTTGGATATCTCTTTTGTACAGTAATACTTTGTAAATAATATTCAAAAGTGAGAAAAATGAACCCGCAAATGAAAAAACAATTACAATTAATAGTATACATCGTCTTTACGTTGCTAGTAGCGCTTCCTGGCTATGGACAGCAACCGCAAATAGATGACTATTTTTATACAGACAACGGTATCGGATATGCAATAACTAGCACTAGCCCTAAGGAGGTAAAGATTTTTGGGCATCCTAAAGGTTTCCCAGCAGGTTCTTTTGTTAGAAAACTAGACATACCTCCAACCGTAACCTGCCCCAATAATGCCTTTAGGCCAACAAACAACGGAACGATAAGTATTGATTGTCCTCAGGGAGAATATAAAGTTACCGGTATTAATAGTGAAGCTTTTGGTTATGAGTATTGGTTGAGTGAGGTCACCATACCAAACACTGTAAGATTTATTGAGCAGCAAGCTTTTGCAGGAAACGAACATGACCCTGACCTCCACGACAAATTGAGAATTGCGTTGGTCATTCCCAATAGTGTGGAAAGGATTGACCTAAGGGCTTTTGGATATAGCGGCTTGACTGGCGTGACCATTGGTCAGGGTATTACCCGTATTGAACCAAATGTTTTTCAGGGCAATAACTTGGAGAGCGTGGTTATTCCCGATAGAGTGACCACAATTGGTCCTTGGGCCTTTGCACTTAACAAATTGACCAGCGTGACCATTGGTCAAGGCGTTACCCGTATTGAGGTTGATGCTTTTGCCTTTAACAAGTTGACTCATGTAGCGATTCCCGATAATGTGACCACTATTGAGGCTAGAGCTTTTAGGAATAACCCAATTGCCACAGTGGTATCAGAGCGCACAGATCCCCCATCAATCCAGGCAAACACCTTTGCAAATAGTAACCAAATAGATGTCATTGTCCCCAAGGGCGCATATGATAATTATGTACCAGCTTGGGACCACTTTGGTTTTAAGTCCATCAGAGAAAAAGTAGACATTGGAGACACCTTTACAAATGAAGGTATCAAATATCAGGTAACGGCACTCGGTGTCCCCAACGAGGTAATGATTGTAGATTACGAGAGTGCACTTACCAGAGTATTCATCCCCGAAACTGTACGCAATGGGGGGCATGACTTTGAAGTTACCAAGATTGAGAACTTTGCTTTTGCGGACAAACAATTGAACAATGTTACCATTGGTCAAAACGTTACCAGCATTGGAGAAAGTGCTTTTCAGCGCAATAATTTGACCAGTGTGAACATACCTAATAGTGTGACTAGTATTGGGTTTAGTGCTTTTAGTAGGAACGCCTTGACCAGTGTGGACATACCTGGCAGTGTGACCAGTATTGGGGTTGGTGCTTTTAATAGCAACGCCTTGACCCGTGTGAACATACAGGATGGTGTGAAAAATATTGAGCGTGATGCTTTTTCCGACAATCCAGACCTTGCCACAGTGTTGTCAACCGGGTACGACCCCCCATTAATTAAAGCAGATCCCGAAGATCCCTTTACAAACGCAAACCGTAATCAAATAAATTTGATAGTGCCTGTAGGCAGGATAGATGCTTATGAAGCTGCCGGGTGGACGGGCTTTAGAACCACCTCAGAAGGGATTGGGGTTTCCATAGAAGATGTGCCAGTAGAAGAGATAACAGATATATCGGCCTTTACGGTCACATTTACGTTTGGTTCGAGTGTGACAGGTTTTACGATAGATGACATTAAACTGACCAATGCCTCCGCAAGCAATTTCACAGGTAGCGGTGCTACATATACCGCAGACATCAAACCAGAATTATGCAATGGTATCATCGAGATCAAAGTTCCTGAAAATGTAGTGGAACCTGTCAGCAATATCTCCAATTTACCAGCAAGTACAATGGTAAAGGTCAATGCTATACAAAAACCCGAGATAAGTAGTTTACTGGTTGAATATTGTATAGGCGATAGTGCCGTTGCATTGACGGCAACCGGAACAAACCTGTTATGGTACGATAGCGAGACGGGAGGTACAGGAAGTGCCACGGCACCGGTACCAGATACGGGAACTGTTGGGGACACATTCTATTATGTAAGTCAAACAAACGACAGCAACGATTGCGAGAGTGCACGCGTTGAGATTGTAGTTCGTGTCAATCCCCAACTGGTAGCTCCAATAATAAGTTCAAATCCCCCTATATGTTCTGGTGAAGATGCCATATTTACCATTACCGGAACCCCCGGTGATATAGTAACCTATAGCGGGGCCTTAAGTGGAACAGCAATTATAGAAGCTGATGAAACGGTAAATGTAATAGTAAACGGAGCAGACTCGGACACGACCCTGGAACTAACACAAGTAAGCAATGGAGGTTGTAGTATGCCGTTAACGGAAACAGCTACAGTAATCGTTCAGGGTGATCGAGTAATAGCTGTTACCCAGGATATTACCGTACAGTTGGATGCCAGTGGACAGGCGACCATTACCCCAGCACAAGTAAACAGGAGTTCAAGGGGTGGTTGTAACAACTTTGATCCTATCTTCTTAAATCTTGATAAAACTACTTTTAACTGTGATGATGTAGGTACACCAGCAACGGTTACCCTTACCGCTACTCAAGGTAGTGAAACGGCCACGGCAACAGCTTTGGTAACCGTAGAAGATCATTTAGAAAACCTTGTGGCCATGGCTCAGGACATGACCGTGCAGTTAGATAACAACGGAGAGGCGACCATCTCGCCAGAGGATATAAACAATGGCTCTGTTTATGGCTGTGGCAATATCAATATCCCGCAATTGAGCCTGGACATAGATACCTTTACCTGTAATGACGTAGGCACTCCGGTGATGGTGACCCTTACCGCTACTCAAGGCAGTGAAACGGCAACGGCTACGGCAACGGTGACCGTCAAAGAGTATTTGGACAACCTTGTAGCCATAGCAAAAGATATTACCGTACCCTTGGATACCAGCGGTCAGGCGACTATCTCACCAGAGGATGTGGACGATGGTTCCAATTATGGCTGTAACAATACCCCAGAACTTGGTCTTGACAGGGATACCTTCACCTGTGATGATGTGGGCACTCCGATAACTGTAACCCTTATCGCTACCTATGGCACCAACACAGCTACGGCTACCGCCACAGTGACCGTTGAAGCGGCTGGCAATTGCGAGTCAGAGCCAAAGCCTGTCGCAGATTTCAATAGAGGATTTTCTCCTAATGGCGATGGCATTGCCGATACCCTGGTGATCGAAGGTCTTGAACAGTATAAGAATAACGTGGTGAAGATATATAACCTGAGCCAACGCTTGGTGTTCATGGCCCATTATGGAGGTCCGAATGATGGTTGGGACGGTACCCATAAAGGCAATCGGGTGCCCGTGGGCTCCTATGTATGTGTCATAGACTATAATGAACCAGGCTTGGATCACGAAACAAAAATGATCTATGTTAATTATTGATCGTTTCTATAGGAATAAAAAGACAGGTAAAAATAAAAAAGCAGGGGTAATTATTTAATTACCCCTGCTTTTTTGTTGCTTATTTCTAGATTCGTCGGGATGACAGCACTAAGGATAAGTGAACTACTGTCACGTCGAGTATTTCGTCTTCGCTGAACACATACACTTCGTCGAGAGGGTTATTCTTCTACAAAAAGATAATGAAGTTGCAAAGTATTAAACGCTGAATTAAATGCTGCAATTTCTTCAGAAATTAATTTATCAAAAGCCTGTAGTTGCTCTTCTATCTTTTTGGTAAGCTCGTTCTTTACTGCAATATCTTGCTCTGTAGGTGCAAAATCTCCCATCCCAACCAAAGAATTAAGATGTCCAAGTTTGTTGGTTAATTTGATTGGGAAGTTTAATGGATCCTGGTTACTTCGGTTTTTGGTTTGATATAAAGCTTTTTCGATCTCGCCAAATTGCTTTTGCAATTCTGATGCTTTTTTTACCAGGTCTTTGGTCTTTTCGTCTGATTTATATTGTGTTGAAAAGGCTTTGAGCTGTGTATTGATCTTTCTAATTTTCTTGATCGATTTATGAGCGCTGTCTATAGTTTTATTTACACTGGTGATAAAATCAAACTGCGCTTGCATTTGCCCGGGTGTAGCTTCGGTTCTAGGATCGGCAACGATTTTAAAAGGTTGTCTGGATACCTCTTTTCCGTTTACACTTAGACTCACTTTATAATCTCCAGGAACAGCTTTTGGACCATTAAGGTTGGCCCACCAAAGGATCATTCCTTTCAGTTTTTCGGCACCATCACCACGCATGTTCCAGGCAAACATTTGACCTCCTTTTTCTTCAATGTCAAGCTTATCTTTTTTCTCTTTTGCTTGGTTATTGAACGATTTGAGGGTGTCATTTTTGGTATTAAAATACGTAAGTGCAATCGTATCTTTTTTCTTATCAAAGTTTTTGAGATAGAAATAGGTGATCACACCTGGTGGGTGATTAGTTCCTGCAGTTTTGGAATCTTTAATACTACCACCGCCCATACGGTATGCATTTTTTGGTTGATATAAAATGTGCTCCTTGGTTTTTAAATTATCACTTAATTGATGCAAAACGGTAAGATCATCAATAATCCAAAGACTTCGTCCTTGGGTGGCAACAATCAAGTTATTTTCTTTAATCGTTAAATCGGTAATAGGTACGATAGGCAAATTAAGCTGAAAGGGTTGCCAATTTTTTCCGTCGTTAAAAGAAATGTACATACCGGTTTCAGTACCCACATATAATAATCCCTTGCGTTTAGGGTCCTCTCGTAGAACCCTTGTAAAATGCTCTGAAGCAATTCCTGTAGTAATTTTGGTCCAGGATTTACCGTAATCTGTAGTTTTGTACAGATATGGAGCAAAATCTCCGGATTTATACTTTGTTCCGGCAATGTAGCACGTACCTTCGTTAAAAGCACTAGGCTCGATACTATTGATCATCATCCATTCGGGCATTCCTTTTGGTGTAATATTATTCCATGTTGCTCCACCATCCTGGCTTACATGAACCAATCCGTCATCACTGCCTACCCAAAGTAACCCTTCTTTAATAGGACTTTCGGCGGCCGCAAAAATAGTACAGTAATATTCTACTGAAGTGTTGTCTTGCGTAATTGGTCCACCTGATGATTTTAGTTTTTCAGGATCGTTTCTGGTAAGGTCGGGACTAATTACTTTCCAACTTTGCCCTTCATTTTCAGTAACATGTACATGATTGGAAAATGTATACAGCTTATTTGGATTATGTTTTGAAAACATAATAGGGAAATTCCATTGAAAACGATATTTCATATCCTCGGCACCATGTCCCATCGGGTTATCTGGCCATACACTTACCGATCGAACAGTTTCGGTTTTATGATTAACCCTGGTCAAAAATCCATCATAACTCCCACCATACACAATATCATTGTCTTTTGGGTCTACTGCAATATGGGCAGATTCTCCACCGGCCGTGCGTTCCCAATCATCTTCAGAGATTGTCCATCCTGTACTTCGGTGATTAATACGTATGGTAGAGTTGTCTTGTTGTGCAACATATATACGATACGGGAAACTATTATCGGTGGTCACTCTATAAAATTGTGAAGTAGGTTGGTTGTGATATGTGCTCCAGGTTTCACCGCCATCATAGGTGATTTGCGCCCCACCGTCGTCACCAATAATCATACGTTTAGGGTTTTCGGGTGCGATCCAAAGGTCATGGTGATCTCCATGAGGTGCTCTGTAACTGCTAAAATTCTTACCGCCGTCTTTACTTTTATGGTAGGATACGTTTACTACATAAACGACATCTTTATCTTTCGGGTCGGCATAAATACGTGAGTAGTACCAGGCACGTTGTCGCAGGCTTCGATCACTATTTAGTTGACTCCAGGTTTCGCCACCGTCATCACTTCGGTAGACTCCACCTTTTTCTTTGTTTTCTACTATGGCCCAAACACGTTCGCTATCTACGGGAGACACGGTTACCCCCATAATTCCTAGTGTATCTTTGGCAAATCCTTTGTTTTTCGAAATTTCTTTCCAGGTTTTTCCACTATCAGTACTTTTCCATAGTGCAGAACCTGCTCCTCCAGAACTTAAACTATAAGGTGTTCTTCGGGCATTCCAGGTAGAAGCATATAAAATTCTAGGATTGTTAGGATCAAGGGTAAGATCAACTGCACCTGCATCGGCATTGGCAAACAGCACTTTGTTCCAGGTTTTTCCACCATCTGTACTTTTATAGACACCTCGATCTTGTGTGGGTTTATAGATATTTCCCAAAACTGCGGCATATACAATGTCAGGATTGGTTGGGTGAATGGATACCCTAGGAATATGTCTACTTTTTGGCAGACCAGATTGCACCCATGTTTTACCGGCATCAACACTTTTCCAGACACCATATCCAGAGGATACATTACCACGAAGTGTTTTTTCGCCACCACCTACATAAATTACATTAGGATCACTTTTTGAAACCGAAATAGAACCAATCGAACCACCAAAAAATCCATCAGAGATATTTTCCCAGGTACGACCGCCATCGGTGGTTTTCCAGATCCCACCTCCCGTGGCTCCAAAATAAAATAGATTCGGTTTGTTAGGTACGCCTGTTACCGCGGCACTTCGACCCCCACGAAAAGGTCCTATTAATCGATACTCTAGGGCATCGTAGAGTTCTTGATTATAGGTTTGAGAATTGCCGGTAAAAATACTTCCAAAAATGAAAAAGAGTATACAAAGTACCCTGTTGAAATGTGAGTGCATGTTTAGCTGAGTTTTAGTTGAAATACCCTAGCATTTTGTACATGTAGATTTGAGGGGACACTAAAGTCTGGAATTAAAAATAATTTCAAAAGATTTTCACGTAATTTTAACCTTGTGTACCATCAGATTAGTCATTTGATCATAAAAAAATCCTGAAGTTCGAATTCAGGATTTTCTGTGCTTTCAGCGTAAATGTTTATTTATAATATAAGAGTTACAATACACTTAGAATTAGAGATTTTGGATTTTAAATAACTATATTAAATTCTAAATTAGCCAAATAAAGATGTCACTAGTGAGATGATTTTTTAAGGACAATCTCCTGTTTGATTAGTCCACCAATTATCTTCATGACAAATTCCATTGCTTTCTGTTCGCGTATCATTTCCTCCACGAATTGCGATCTTATTATTTAATTTCGAAATGCTTTCTTTTTTAAGTTCCAAAATGTTTACATTATTTTTCTTCATAATTTGTGTAATTTTAAATTTGTTATTGCTAAATATAGGTTTTAAATGAGTTAAATTTTATTACAGATACGTTAACTAAACTATAATTAATTTATTGGTTTTAGAGATCATGATTTATCCGCTTTTTTATACCTAAATCTAAATGATTTTATATCATGTTAATGATGTTATTATATTTATAGGTATGCTTCAACAAGGTTTTATATTAGTGCTTAGTTGTCTTGGGGTGATCCAGGCTTTATTCTTGTGCTTTTATTTGTTTACGGTAAAAAAGGGAAACAAAAGAGCCAATCGTTTTTTGGCTTTCGTTTTGCTGGGATTAACTATTCGAATTGGGAAGTCTATTTTTCATAATTATATCGAAGTAGATCCAAGAATTAGAAATGTAGCAATCGCAACCATTTTGGCGGTGGGTCCTTTTTTGTGGTTTTATGGCAAAGCACTTTTCGAGAAACAACAAACCTTTTCTAATAAACAATACTTGCATTTGATACCCTTTGGATTGTTTGTATTGCTCAGTCCGATAATTCCCAATAGAGGTGATACGGCGTCATATATTGCTTATGGACTGGTTTTTGTTCATTTGGGAATCTATCTGGGTGTTTGTTGGAACTATATATTCAAAGTAAAAGATCAAATCACACCACAACTTTTACAATGGTATCGCAATATTGTTGTAGGTGTAAGCGTAGTATGGGTACTTTATGTTGGAATTTTACTACGATGGATCCCATTTTATATTTTGGGTGCAATCTCATTCTCGTTTTTAATGTATTTGTTTACCTACCTTTTGTTGAAACGACATGTATTTGCTTTGGAGAAATATAGCAATTCTACCATTGATAGACTTACCTCAAAAAAAGTGCTGAAAAAGGCCAAAAAATTGCTGGTAGAAGATGAAATATTTTTACAAAATGATGTATCCTTAAATAATGTCGCTAAACAACTGGAAGTTACCCCGCGTGAATTGTCACAAGTAATTAATGAAAATGAGCAGAAGAACTTTTCAGAATTTGTAAATCACTACAGGATTCAAAAAGCAAAAGCATTATTAGTTGATCCCAAGTATGTCAACGAAAAAATTGCAACCATTGCTTACGATTGTGGGTTTGGTAATGTTACTTCGTTTAATTTGGTTTTTAAAGCTGAAACCGAAATTACCCCCTCACAATACCGAAATCGATTTAAGGTTGCCTAAAAATCATTTTAAAAATCATGTTTTTTAAAGGGTTTTGAGCATATCCTTTTCATTTTGCGATCAGAAATACTTCAAAAATCAAAAAATGAAAAAACTAGTTCTTTTGTTGACACTTGTCATAATTGGGTGCGGCAAAGCAGAAAAATCAATTCAGATTTCTTCAAAAACAAAACCCGTAAAAGAAGTTATTATCGATAGCCTGAAGCATCCCTGGAGCATCACTTTTTTATCTGAAGACGAAGCCCTGGTTTCAGAAAAAGATGGAGACCTTTTGAAGGTGAACCTTTCTTCAAAAAAGAAAAAGGTGATCAAAGGTTTCCCGCGGGATTTGACCGACAGTATTCGAGTGGTTTGGAGAGGTGATAACTCTGGTATTTTTGAAGTGCGACTACATCCTGATTTCAAAAATAACAACTTCATATATCTTTCTTATGCGGCAAAAAAACCCGGTAAAGGAAGCACGACCAAAGTGGTAAGAGCTACTTTACAAAATGATTCTTTAACTGGTATCAAAACCATACTTGAAGCGGGTCCGTTTACTCGGGAATATTTTCATTATGGTGGCGGAATAACCTTTGGGCCCGATGGTAAATTATACATTACGATAGGTGAGCGATTATTTAAGGAAATCGACGAACCCGAAATGCCTATTGCTCAAGATCTACAAGATAAGCGTGGGAAAATATATCGTCTTAATCCCGATGGGAGCATCCCTAATGATAATCCCGATTTTGGAGACGATGCAGTGCCTGGAATTTTTGCAATCGGAATTCGAGCTGCACAAGGAATCACGGTACATCCTGAAACGAATAAGATCTGGTTTAGTGAACATGGTACCAGACAGGGAGATGAGGTAAATTTATTAAAGGCTGGTGCAAACTATGGTTGGCCTATCATTACTACCGGAGGATATCGAAGTCGGGATTATGTACCCCCAACTATTGAAGGAGCAACATATGCAAACCCAGTTTGGTATTGGCAGCATACTGTGGCGCCAACAGGTCTTATGTTTTACACAGGAAATGAGTTTCCAGATTGGAGAAATGATCTTTTGGTTCCCGGTTTGTCTCGGGGTAGCCTTTGGCGATTCAGAATTGAAAATGATACGATCAAAAGTGCCGAAGAATTATTTATAGATGATCGAGTTCGATCCAGAAAAGTGGCGCAAAGCCCAGAGGGGAAATTGTATATGCTTACCGATGAAGATAATGGTAAGATAGTGAGAATAAAAAACGATACACTTTAAACAAAACTATAAATACAACAGATGAAAACTTATTTTTTGACACTTACATTTTTGATGATAGGCATAACCATAACTGCTCAATCTGAAGAAGAGCAAATTAAAACCACCATCAATACATATATCGAAGGAACCTCGTATAACAAACCTGAAACAATCAAAGAAGCCTTTTATGAAGAAGCAAATCTTTTTCTGTCGCATAAAGAAAAGGAAATATGGATAGTCCCTATTGCAGAATATGCATCCTGGTTTGAAAAAAAAGAAAGAGGTCAGTTTAACGGCAGAGTAGGAAACATACTTTCTATCGATCAAGAAAATGATATTGCGATGGCCAAAGCCGAAATTCTTGCCAAAGGAAAAGATATCAGGTACGTAGATATATTTCTGCTGAAAAAAATTAAAGGTGAATGGAAAATTATTAGCAAAGCTGCAACCAGAACGAATTAAACAATTAACAAAAATTAGTTCACGGGTCTGGGGTTATAAGCTTTGTGCGTACTTCTCGATTTAAAAAGTATCCGGTAACAATAGTTGCTAGCACATCGGCAATGGGGAATGAGATCCAAACCCCTAATTCGCCATAAAATTTCGGTAAAATCAGGATGAGTGGTATAAAAAAGAACCCTTGTCTTGATAGTGTAAGCAATAAGGCTGGAGTTGCTTTCCCAACCGCTTGAAAATAAGCTGCACCTATAAGTTGTAAAGCAATAATAGGTGTCGCTGCAAATACCCAACGCATGGGTTCTGATGTATGGGATAGTACAAATTGATTTAGAGCAAGTTCTTTAGCACTTATATTTGGATTATCACTTAAAAATAAGGCTGTTATTTCTGAAGGAAAAATCATAAGTCCTATAAAAACCAAAGTCGCTACTAATGCAGCGTATTTGATCGCCGTATTGATAGATTCTCGCACACGTGGATATTGTTGCGCACCATAGTTATAGCCTGCAATCGGTAAAAATCCTTGGGTAACTCCAAAAACGGGAAACAAGGCAAACATAAGCATACGACCAATAATGGCATATACAGCAACAAGCCCTTCCTGGCCAAGGTCAAACAAAATATTATTCATTAATAAGTATGTGATGCTTACCACTGCCTGTCTGGCAAGAGTTACACCACCCAATGAAGCGATTTCAGAAACAATATCTTTTCGCAATCCTAGGTGGCGAAGACCGATTTTCAGTTCTGAATTTTTAGATGTAAAAAACCAAAAGATATACAAAAAGCATGCAAGGTAAGATCCTGTGGTGGCCCATGCAGCGCCATGCATTCCCATCCCCATTACGTTAATAAAAATGTAATCCATAAGTAGATTCCCTACTGTAGGTATGATCATTGCGATCATGGCAAATTTTGGTTTGCCTTCTGCTCTAATCACTGTATTTCCCATCATGGCAAATCCAAGGATAGGAACCCCGTAAAGAACAATAACGTAATAGATTTTTGCAGGATCAAAAATGTCTCCTTTTCCTCCAAATTTTGGAATGATTTGATCTACAAAAGTCAATCCAAGAATTACCAAAGAAACGGTACAAAGCAAAGTAAGGGTAATTTGGTTCCCGAAAGTATGTAATGCCCTTTCTTTATTATCGGCACCTAAAGCTCTTGAAATTATACTTGAACCCCCTATGCCTATAGCCATACCTAATGCTGCAATAAAAAAAGATACCGGCAATACCACATTGATAGCTGCAATTGCGATTGAGCCAATCCAATTTCCTACAAAAATGGAATCAATCAATATGTTTAAGGACATAACCAAAATACCAATAGAAGCAGGAACTGCTTGCTTGATTAATAGCCTACCAATAGGTTCGATTCCTAATGCTTCAGAGGTAACTTTTGCCATTTATACTACTGTTGTTTTGGCATGGGCCCATTCGTTTACCCAATTGGCTAGCACATCTGCCCAATCATCGCGATCGTTAAGACAAGGGATGGTTGTAAATTCTTTTCCGCCAACCTCGTGAAAGATTTCTTGACCTTCCATAGCTATTTCTTCTAGAGTTTCCAGACAATCTGATACAAATGCAGGAGTGACGATAGCCATTTTTTTAATACCTTCTTTTCCCATTCTTTCAATGGTTCTATCGGTATATGGTTGTAACCATGGATCGAAACCTAATCGAGATTGAAATGAGGTAGAGTAGGTTCCATTTTTAAGACCTAATTTTTTTGCTACTTGTACTGTCGTCATCTCGCATTGATGACGATAGCAGAACTCGTGTTGTATTGAGCCTTTTTTAAAGCAACACTTCCCATCCATTTTACAATTACCATTACTAATATCACTCTTTCTGATGTGCCTCTCGGGCACCCCATGATAACTGAATAATAGATGTTCATATTCAATACCTTCTAATTTTTCTGCAATACTGCTGGAAAGAACATCGATATATTCTGGTTTGTTGTAAAAAGCTGGTAATGAGGTAATAGTAAGCGAAGGAAAAAACTCATTTTTAAGTTCTTCAACTTTAACATCTATCGTTTCTGTAGTAGCCATAGCGAACTGCGGGTACAAAGGTATGGTAAGTACTTCTTCTACACCTTGGTCTACTAGTGCTTGTAACCCTTTTTTAAGAGTCATGCTTCCATAACGCATGGCTAATCCCACAGGAATATCTACGCGCTCCTGTACCTTTTTTTGTAGCCGTTCTGAAAGTACTATAAGGGGAGAACCCTCGTCCCACCATATTTTTTTATAAGCTGCAGCCGATTTTTTTGGACGGGTATTAAGGATAATACCTTTTACAAGTAATGTTCTGGCCCATAATGGAACATCAATAACTCGAGGGTCCATTAAAAATTCACCCAGATATTTTTTAACATCTTTTGGGTCAGTACTGTCTGGAGATCCCAGATTAACAAGGAGAATTCCTTTACTCATAATTTTTCTTTTTTCGCACAACAAAAATACAAACTATAAAGAGGAATGATCATAAAAACAATAAGAGTTTTTGATATTGTAATTTGCAAATTTTACTGAGGTCAAGCTACAATAATTTTAAATTACCAAACATTACTTATAATTACGTTAAATTCTGATAAACTGAAAGTTGAAACATATTATTTTAGTACTTTTAGGAGGAATAAAAAAGCAAGATGAACCCAATTCGATTAAAGTAACTTAATTATTGGCTATTAGGTTGTTTTAATTGTTGTAGGCGACATGTGACTGTTAACAAACAATATTTAGAACACATGAAACGTATAATTGTAGATGTCGAAAAAGACAAACTACCTTTTGTATTAGAATTATTAGAGCAATTTGATTTTGTATCTGTATTGGCAGATGCCACAGAGGAAGATCAAGGTATGTATGACTCTATTGTGTCTTTACAAAAAGGGGTAGGTATTCCTCGAGTAGAGTCATTGGACTAGGCAGTCTTTAAGAAAGACTCATCACATATTTTTTTGGAGTAGTGCCAAATTTTTTCTTAAATGCGGCAATAAAATGACTTGCCGTACTGTATCCTACCTTTAAGCCTACTTCGTTTACATTATGACTTCCGGATGCGAGAAGCTGTCGGGCTACTTCCATTTTGTAATCAAACAAAAATGCATAAACCGGTTCGCCATAAATTTGTTTAAATCCATCTTTTAACTTTTTTAAAGGCAATCCTATCTCTTTGGATAGTTCTTGTAAAGTAGGTGGTTCTGCCATTTTCGTAATAATGATTTCTTTTGCCTTTTTTATTTTTAGTACGTTTTCTTCGTCGACCAAAAATGGACACTGTTCGATATTGGCATCTTCGGGCCGGTTAAAATATAAACTAAGCAATTCGTATGCCTTACCCTTAAAATATAATAGTTTGATAGAAGGATGTAAACTATAGTTCATGATTTGGTTTAAAACAACGGCCATCGATGGTGATAGTATAGCATCAGTATAGTATTTCTTGTCCCTATTACCTTCTCCAAGAAAAGGAATATAGTCGGCTTCTTTTGAAAATAAAGAATGAAACTTTTTTATGGAGATTAAAATTGTAATTAACCAGGAATCTTTTTCCATTGCAAGATTCATGGGGAGATCACGTTGAGGATTATAGAGAAGTAGTGAATTTTCTTCAGATAGATTTATAGCGTAACTTCCGTTGTTAAAACCGAACTTAACAGCACCTTTGATGCAAAAGTGAAATTGAATAAAACTACTATCAATTTCTCGTATAACACCTTGACTTTCATTGGTTTCGTTTTGAAATTTCAAAATTAAAAAACCCTCCTCTATAAGGGTTTCTTCCAAAATACCGGGAGCGTTATTTTTTAGTTCGATTTCCATAAGTAACGAAAAATTTTATTTAGAAACAGTCTAAACTATCGAGGAAAGTTTCTTTCGGTTAGGGCAAAAATAAAGGTTTTGGGTCATTTTAAAGCAAAAAACTATCGATATTACCACTTTTCGTTACTTATTGTTCCTCTAGCGTTATTTTATAAAGATTTTGTAAAATATTTTTGTTCGGTAAACGGAATAAGAGATACATGGAGCCCCATTTGAGAGCTAAAGGAAAACATTTTTATACAATTGGTCTGAGTTATCAGAAGGCTGATGCCGAGATAAGAGGGCATTTTAGTGTTGATGATGATGCCAAAAAAAATATTCTTTCTCAAGCCAAAGATGAGGGCATTTATTCACTTGTTGTTATTTCTACCTGTAACAGAACTGAATTATACGGATTTGCAGATCATCCATTTCAATTAATTAAATTACTTTGTGAGCATACCCACGGTACTGTAGAAGAGTTTGAAAAAGTGGCCTATGTTCATAAAAATAGTGCGGCAGTGTCCCATCTTTTTAAAGTAGGAACAGGATTGGATAGTCAAATTCTAGGTGATTTTGAGATTATTAGTCAGATCAAAACCAGTTTTAAACAATCCAAAAAGAAAGATATGTTGAATCCGTTTATGGAGCGTTTGGCCAATGCGGTGATACAGGCGAGTAAACGTATCAAGAATGAAACCGAGATTTCTAGCGGTGCTACTTCGGTAAGTTTTGCAGCGGTGCAATATATTTTGGCCAGAGTTCCCTATGTTTCAGACAAAAATTTATTGCTTTTTGGTACCGGAAAAATAGGAAGAAATACGTGTGAGAACCTGGTAAAGCATACCAAAAATGATCATATCGTTTTGATCAACAGAACCAAAACAAAAGCCGAAGAGATTGCCGGGAAGTTCAATTTGGTAGTCAAGGATTATGCAAATATTCAATCTGAGATTAAAAATTCAGATGTTCTTATTGTAGCAACCGGAGCGCAGAAACCCACAATTTCCAAAGAATTGATCCACTCAGAAAAGCCCTTACTAATTCTGGACTTATCCATACCACGCAACGTGGCTACCAATGTTACCGAATTACCAAATGTAACTTTGGTACATCTGGATGATTTATCAAAAATGACAGATCAAACCCTTCAGCGAAGAAAAGAACACATTCCGCAGGCCGAAAGTATTATTGAAGAAATAAAAGAAGAGTTTAATAGCTGGTTAGAAACTCGAAAGTTTGCACCAACAATTAAAGCCTTAAAAAATAAACTCACTACATTAAAGGATGCCGAAATTAATCTACAACGTAAAAAGTATGCAGATTTTGATGAGGTACAAGCCGATATCGTAAGCAGTAGAATCATTCAGAAAATTACCAATCATTTTGCCAATCACCTTAAGGATGAAAATACCTCGGCAGATGAGAGCATAGAACTGATTCAAAAGGTTTTCCATTTACAAAATAAATAATCTTGAATAAAACGATTCGCATAGGCACAAGGGATAGTGAATTAGCACTTTGGCAAGCTCACACCGTGCAAGAGTGCTTAGAAAATTTGGGACATAAAACAGAATTGGTTCCCGTTAAATCTACAGGAGATATTGTACTCGACAAACCTCTATATGAATTAGGAATCACAGGGATTTTTACCAAAACGTTGGATATTGCAATGCTGAATGATGATATTGACATCGCCGTACATTCTATGAAAGATGTGCCAACGGCTTTACCAAAAGGAATTGTAGAAGCTGCTATACTCGAAAGGGCCAATGTAAATGATATTTTGGTACACAAAGGGCTGGATTTTTTAAATTCAAGTGGAACAATTGCCACCGGTAGTTTACGACGTAAAGCACAATGGTTACACAAATATCCCGATCATAATGTTGTTGATCTGCGCGGAAACGTAAATACCCGTATGCAAAAGCTAACCAACAGTAATTGGAATGCGGCAATATTTGCTGCAGCTGGGTTAGAACGAATTGATTTAAAACCAGAAAATTATATCGATCTTGATTGGATGGTTCCCGCTCCTGCACAAGGAGCTATGCTCGTAGTTGCCAAAGAAGACGATGACTTTTGCAAAGAAGCTTTGGCAAAACTTAATCATGAAAAAAGTGAGATCTGTGTACATATTGAAAGAGAATTCCTTAGAGAATTAGAGGGAGGATGTACAGCTCCGATAGGTGCCTTGGCAAAAATAGAGGGAGAAGAGATTCAATTTAAGGGAGTTTTGTTTAGCCTGGATGGAAAAGAAAAAGTCGAGGTAATCAAAAAAGTAACGGTTGGTGCAGAACAAGGTTTAGGGAAAATTTGTGCACAAGAAGTACTTAATAATGGAGGTGAAGAGGTGATGAAGGAGATTAAAACTATGATGAAATAAGTTGGGAAATCAAGTAACAATACTCTCCACAAAGAAACTCTCCGCTTCCCAAAAAGAATTATTACTTAATGCCGGGCTTGGTTTTGTAGAATATGACGCAATAAAAATAGAACTTTTAAAAGCTGAAATACCTGAGAACGTAGATAATGCTATTTTCACCAGTAAAAATGCTGTGAAAGCAGTTTTTGATTCTGAAACAAACATTTCAAATTGTTTTTGTGTTGGAGAAAACACGAAAAGACTTTTGGAGAAAAATGGACAAAAAGTGGTTGAAACTGCCCAAAATGCTTCAGATTTAGCCCAAATTTTGATAAAAAAGTATAAAAAAGAGACTTTTTTGTTTTTTTGCGGAAACTTAAGAAGAAATGAATTACCCGAACTTCTAACGAAAAATGAAGTACGTTTTAAAGAACAAATAGTTTACAAAACACACTCTAATTCGAAAAAATTTGATCGTCCCTTTGAGGGAATATTGTTTTTTAGCCCATCGGGAGTACAAAGTTTCGTATTAGACAATAATATCGATAACAGTATTGCTTTTTGCATTGGAAATACAACAGCATCTGAAGCTAAAAAGCATACCAATAATGTTATCATTGCAAACAAACCCACCGTAGAAAATGTGATTGTGCAGGCGGTAAAATATTTTAAAAACGATTTGTCATCCCGGACCTGATCCCGGGATCTATCGAGAGTAACATAAAATGATAAAAAGATCCTGAAACAAGTTCAGGATGACAACTAAGTATGACACAGATAAAAAACGACCTATTTCTTAAAGCCCTAAAAGGAGAAACAGTTGAGCGTCCACCAGTTTGGATGATGCGACAAGCAGGAAGATATCTACCCGAATTCATGGCCTTAAAGAAAAAGTATGATTTCTTTACCCGTTGCCGAACGCCAGAATTGGCGGCAGAGATAACCGTGCAGCCTATCGATATTATAGGACCTGATGCTGCCATTTTGTTCAGTGATATTTTGGTGATCCCACAAGCTATGAATATCGAAGTAGAGATGAAAGAGGGGATAGGACCTTGGTTGCCAAACCCAATTCGCTCTTTAAAAGATGTCGAGCAAGTTATAGTTCCAGATGTGTATGAAGAACTGGGATACGTTATGGATGCCATAAAACTTACTAAAGAACATCTTGATAATAGGGTGCCTTTAATTGGTTTTGCGGGCTCGCCCTGGACTATATTATGTTATGCCGTTCAGGGACAAGGGTCTAAGAATTTTGATAAAGCCAAAGAACTTTGTTTTACCCAACCCGAAGCTGCGCACCAATTATTACAAAAAATTACAGATACTACAATTGCCTATCTAAAAGCCAAAGTAGCAACCGGTGTAAATGCCGTACAGGTTTTTGACAGTTGGGGCGGTATGTTATCTCCTGTAGATTATCAAGAATTCTCATGGAAATACATTCACCAAATCGTGGATGCTCTTAAAGAGGAGACCGAAGTAATTGTCTTTGGAAAAGGATGTTGGTTTGCGTTACAGGAAATGGCAAATTCTGGGGCTTCGGCTCTTGGAGTCGATTGGACCTGTTCTGCGCAAAATGCACGATATCTTACCGGAGGAAAAATTACTTTACAGGGCAATTTTGATCCTTCACGATTGTTATCACCACCATCAGAAATCAAGACAATGGTGAAACAAATGATCGATGAATTTGGTAAGGATCGATATATAGCCAATTTGGGTCATGGAATTTTACCAAATATTCCTGTAGATAATGCCAAAGCTTTTGTTGATGCAGTAAAGGAATATAGAGCACAATAGGATGGATATTTGGACCCTGGTAAAACAATTTAGCTATAGACAGCTATTTAAATTGTCACTCTTGGGTGCTCAGAAACCTTTATATATTAATCCTACTTTGCGTGCAACTCGACAGACTATAAACATTTGTGATTCACTTTATAAGGATAGCCATCATAAGAACGGAAAAGCAAACGCTTTTAGGCATGCATTATGGAATGTTTTAATTTGTAGGAATATTTTTAAATTCAGCAAAAATGAGGCAAAATCCATTGATTGGGCCAAGAAAATCACTGATTTACATGAAAAATTGATGAAAAATGAACCATTGGCAGAAATGATGGATTTGCACAATAATGAAATTGGGAGACAATATTTCGAAAGGTTAAAGCATCGGTCCGAGGAAGAAATAGTTGATTTTTTGAATGGGCTTACCAAAAATGCCAAGAAAATTACAGAGATACGTGCAATAGAGAAGCACAAAAATGATTTGGTGTATATTTTAGAAAGTTAATCTTGAAACATATTGCTACAAATTACTACTAATTATTAGTAATCAATTTTTGACGAACCCATTTTCGGCATCAAAATAATAAATACTATGCTCAAAAATATCGTTAACGGAATCAAAGCTTATTTTGGGACTTTTAAACTTATTGCAAAACTTGGTTTATGGAAATATTTTGCGATACCCATCTTAATTAGTGTTGTTACGGGATTAATATTTGTAGCATTGACCTATTTCTTTTCAGATAATTTAGGACAATTGATAGCAAAAGTATGGCCTTGGGAGTGGGGTGCAGAGACTTTTGCTACTATAAGTACCTATATTGGCGGATTGGTCATATTAGTTTTGGGTTTAATCCTATATAAACATATTGTGATGGCGCTCTCTGCACCATTTATGAGCCCGGTTTCAGAAAAAGTTGAAGCGCATTTACTTGGAGAAACAGGACACAAACATCGTAATACCTCATTTGGGCAACAACTTTCTAGGGGTATTCGAATCAATATGCGAAACCTAATACGAGAAGTGTTGTTTATGATTCCTTTGCTTGTTCTCAGTTTTATCCCGGTGATAGGCATAGTAGGTACGGTTCTTATATTTTTGATTCAGGCCTATTACGTTGGTTTTGGTAATATGGATTATACAATGGAACGTCATTTTAATTACAAAGAAAGCATACAATTTGTAAGAAAACACAGAGGGACAGCTATTGGTAATGGAATTGTGTTTGTTTTAATGCTGTTTATACCAATAATAGGGTTTATAATAACATTACCAATCTCTGTGGTTGCGGCTTCTACAGAAACCGTAAAGATCCTGGATGATAAAAAATTAATTGCAAACGCAGATCCTTCAGAAAACCCAAAAAAAATTAAAGAATAGATTATTAGGACAAAGAGATATAGACCAGAATGAAAGATACATTTTATACATACATACAAGGACTTCAGGATAAAATTACAGCTAGACTAGAAGAGATTGATGGTAAAGCAAAATTTCAGGAGGATATTTGGAAACGTCCCGAGGGTGGAGGAGGAAGAACTCGTGTGATCGAAAATGGTAATGTATTTGAAAAAGGAGGCGTAAACATTTCGGCAGTACACGGTCCTCTGCCAGCGGCCATGCAGAGTTATTTTAAGGTAGGCAATGTTGATTTTTTTGCATGCGGTTTATCTTTGGTCCTGCATCCCGAAAGTCCTATGGTACCAACAGTTCATGCCAATTGGCGATATTTTGAGATGTATGACAAACAAGGAAACATTGTAGATAGCTGGTTTGGTGGAGGACAGGATTTAACGCCGTATTATTTGTTTGAAGAAGATGCAAGCCACTTTCATAAGATTTGTAAGAACGCCTGTGACAAACATGATCCCGATTTTTATCCTTTGTATAAGAAGAAATGTGACGAATACTTCTATAATGCGCATAGGGGAGAAGCCCGCGGCATAGGAGGCCTGTTTTTTGATTATTGTAAGAAAACAGATCAAATGTCGATGCAAAATTGGTATAATTTTGTTACTGAAGTAGGAAATAGTTTTTTAGAGGCGTATGTGCCAATTGTAGAAAAAAGAAAGGAGTTGTCTTATACTCAAGACCATAGAGATTGGCAGGAGATTCGTAGAGGACGCTATGTAGAATTTAACCTGGTTCATGATAAAGGAACCCTTTTTGGATTAAAAACTAATGGTAGAATAGAAAGTATCCTAATGAGCCTTCCACCCCGCGTACAATGGCGGTATGACCATCATCCAAAACCGGAAAGCGAAGAGGAAAAACTAGTTAAAGTGCTTAAAAAATCCGTTGAATGGCAATAAATTGATTTTTTTTTATTATCTTGCGCCTCAATCATTTAAGTTTTAATTGATCGAAATTTAAAATTTAACACAAATGCCCTATGAAAAAACTTCTACTATTGTGTATCGTAATTCTTGCTACCAGTTGCGATTATTTCTCTAATGGCGTAGCAGAAAAGGCTAAATTTCCAAAGTTTAAGAAGAACACTATTGAGTTTAAGAATAATACGATTCTTCTTACAAGTGGATACACAAAAACTACTTCTGAGGATTTCAAAAGAAGAGTAAATGAGCTTAATGATGCTTCAAAATTCAAGAAAATTGCTCTTCAGGAATTAGAAAAAATTGAAGACAAAAAGGTTGATTTTGAAATTTTTGCTCACGAAGATAATGTTGAAAACTATATTTTTGTGTATGCTACCGATTTCTATAAACTTGATGAACATAGAGCAGCAAGGGTTGTGGCTACCATGAATAATCAGCGAAAAGATGAATCTAATGTACAAGATGTAAAGTACAAAAGAATTCATGGAAGATATTTCTTTACACCTACGTCAAAAGTAGTTAAGCTTAAATACCTAAAAGCTTTTAAAACTCAGAAAAAATTTCAAACTGAATATATCGTAGCCTCTAAGTATGGAGGTATTGGATTATCGATTAGTAATCTTGAAGATGTAGATTTTGAAAATTCTATAAAACGTCTAGCCGTAAAATAAAACTGATCAAAGTTTCAACGCATTAAATGCCATGTATATGATTTATTAACAAATCTATACGTGGCATTTTCTTTTTTATTTGGTATTTTTTGTTCTTATAAAATAGGTATGAGAAAAAGTATTATAGTCACCGTTGCTATTATTCTGGTAAGTTGCGTTCGCTCGCTAGAACCAACACCGAATAATATCAATAAAATTTTTGCTTCCAAAGATTTTACTTTTGAATTTCATAAGAAAAATGGCACTTGTGAATCACTAAGTTTTAGGAATGATTATTTAGTCTATAAAAGTGCTAACCCTACCATACGAAGAGAGATTACCTATGATGAGGTACTTTTGATTAACGATTTCATTCAAAAAATTGTAAATAAACATTCAACAGTTCTCGATCCGGAACATAATTCGTATTATGTGATTAAGAATACCGCTTATAAAGTTTTGATTGTCCCAAAGCAAGAAGAGTTTTACTTTGAAGCCTTGATCAAGACCCTAAAACTGAACAAGTGAGTACTTTTGCTATTCAAAAAGCAACGTAAAAGAAGTCTCCTGGTTTGGCGCCGAGAAAACATTTAGCATACCTCCATGTAAATGCATAATTTGTTTAGATAAGCTTAATCCAATTCCGGTACCTTCGTTCTTGGTGGTATAAAATGGAATAAAGATTTGATTCATAATCTCTGGAGGAATCCCAGGACCATTGTCCTTGACTATTATATATTTTTTGCCTTTTTCGGTAATACCCGAGATAAACTTTAACTGGGCCTTGGGTGTATCCTTTAAGGCCTGAATTGCGTTTTTTGAAAGATTCAACAAAACGTGAGTAATTAATTTTTCATCGGCATAAATTTCCAGGTTTTCATCATGCAAAATAGATTCAAACGAAATCGAATCGAACCCATTTTCTTGACTGGCCAATACTTTTATCTTTTCTAGTAAGGGTTGGACTTTGATAAGTTCTTTGTCTGGAGCCGGAACATTTAAAAAACTACGATACGATTGTACAAAACTCATCAAATCGTTTCCTTGGTTTTTGATGACTTCTAATCCTTTTGCCGCATTGTATATTTTATTTTTATCGATTTGATCGGCCATTACAATACCTTTTTCATCTTTAAAATAACCTAATATGGTTTCAGAAATAGAGGTAATAGGTGTTACCGAGTTCATGATTTCATGAGTAAGAACCCGTATTAATTTTATCCATGAGTCGGTCTCCTTTTTATCAAGTTCATTATTAATATCCTGAATGGTAACCAGGTTCAGTCTTTCTTTGTTAAGTAGAATTTCGTTTGATTTTATGGCCAATTGTATTGTTTCCCTTTCGTTGGTGAATTGAAAAAGCTTTCGCTCAAAAGGTTCGATATTTCTAAATAGGTTATAAAGCTCCTCATCAACCTGAGCTAATTGTTTTATATGATTTAAAGGAGTATAGTTTAATAACTTTTCTACCTTTGGGTTTGCAAAAAGAATATGTCCCTTATTATTAAAGGTAAGCATACCAATTTCTGCTTGTTTTATGATTTCTTGATAGTATTGTTCTTGAGCCTGATGGGTTAAATATACGTCCTGCATCATAGCGTTAAGCGCATTTAGACTACGATTTAATTCGTTAAAAGATCCAACATCTCCTTTTTCGGGAAATCTCAGTGTGAAATCTTCATTTTTTATCGCATTAAAAAAGAAGGCTATTTTCCGGTTATTATGATTAAGATACCTAATCATAAACATGGTTTGTAATGAAAGGACCAACAACAAAAATGCCGATAGTACGTATTGTTCCTTCAAGAAAAAGAATACCATAAGCAGAGCGACCAATACAAGCATGAGTACTCTGATAACCAATTTTACATAAAAAGTCTTACTTATCATTAGTTCTCAAATTTCTTGATTTTATTATACAATGTTTGCCTGGATACACCTAATTGGTTTGCTGCCGCACTGTAGTTTCCATTATGTTGATCTAAAGCTTTGTTGATCATTAATCTTTCCATGTCATCAAGAGTTTCGGGACCGGTCTCTAGCGAGATTTCGGCATTTTTGCTAAGCAAGAAATCGGTGGGCTTAAGCACATTTCCTTCAGATAGAATTACCGCACGTTCGATGGTATGTTGTAATTCTCGAACATTTCCAGGCCATTGATAAGACATCAATTTTTCTTCGGCCGTATGGTTTATTCTTAATGAAGGCTTGTTGTACTTTGAAGCAAATTTTTTGAGATAAAAATCTGCTAAAACTATAATATCATTTTCTCTTTCTCGCAATGGAGGTACTTCAATATGTATGGTATTGATTCGGTAAAGTAAATCTTCCCTAAAAATACCGTCGTTTACCATTTGATCCAGATTACAATTGGTAGCACAGATTAAACGTATATCTACAGGTATGGTCTTATTTGACCCTACTCGCACTACAGTTCTATTTTGTATAGCCGATAATAATTTGGCTTGTGTTTGTAGGGATAAATTTCCTATCTCATCAAGAAATAAAGAGCCTTTGTTGGCAGCTTCGAATTTACCTGCGCGATCTTCTTTGGCATCGGTAAAAGCTCCTTTGGTATGCCCAAAAAGTTCACTTTCAAATAAAGTCTCTGATATCGAACCCATATCCACTCCAATAAAGACTTCATTTTGTCTGGAGGAAAGTCTATGTAGTTCTCGTGCTATCAATTCTTTTCCTGTCCCGTTTTCTCCTGTAATAAGAACATTTACATCGGTTTTGGCTACTTTTCTTACTAGGTTAAGTACAGCGTTAAGAGCTTTTGAATTTCCGATAATATAGTTGGTGTCCTGATTGATGACTTGTTTGAGATGACTTTCTTTTTGTTTCAACTTTTTTACTTCATCTTGTGATTTACGAAGTAAATAGGCAGATTTTATAGTAGCCAATAATTTTTCGTTATTCCAGGGTTTTAATATAAAATCGGTTGCTCCTTCCTTTAAGGCTTGTACGGCAAGATCTACAGCACCATAGGCCGTCATCATTATTACCGAAATGAGCGGAGCTTTCTTTTTAATTTCACGCAACCAGAATAATCCTTCATTACCCGTGTTTACTCCTGCAGAAAAATTCATGTCCAGCAATACCAGATCAAATGTATTAAGGTCTCCTAAAGAGGAAATTTGATTCGGATTAGAAATTGTATTTACCGTTTTAAACTCAAACTGCAATAAAATTTCTAGTGCGCTTAAGACACTTTTGTTATCATCGATTACTAAGATTTTCCCGTCCTGCATGATAAAGAATTTAAAATAGTTGAATAAAACTACTAATTTGAAATGTTAGATCTATTAATATGTAAAAAAATTGGACACTATTTGTATAATTTTTTTACATGAGGTCGTTTCGATATTTTAAAATAAAATTGTAAAGAATTGATTTTTAATAGTTTGTGATTATGGCATGACATTAGGGTATGGTATGGCATCAAAAAGTTATTTACTTATTCATAATCGATGAATCATAAAAACAAAATCATATTATTTTTAGTACTGCTTATATCAGGCATAAGTTACTCGCAAGAATCCTGGTCATTGGATGACTGTGTAACCTACGCGATACAACATAATCTTCAGTTACAAGATTTTAAATATAATAAAGATGTAAATAAAGAAAACTACAGACAGTCTGTTAGAAATCTTTTACCAACAATTAATGGAGCTTCTGATGTTACAAAGAATTTTGGTCGATCTCCGAACCCGAATACCAATGTTTTTGAAAATACCGAGTTTCTTTCTACATCGTATAGTTTAAATGCACAATTGGATTTGTTTCAAGGGTTTCAAAAAGTGAATGCAATACGAGCTTCAAAATATTTATACAAGGCCACTACTGAAGAAGTACTTCATCAGAAATACCTTTTAGCTTTTAGGGTAATGGCTGCTTTTTATGATATTCAATTTATGGAAGGACTACTTTCTATTTCAAAAGAACAGGAAGTAGTGTCCAAAGAAAACTTTGATTTGGTTAAAAGGCAAGTAGAGTTAGGACAGATGGCCAAAGCCGATTTATATGAAGCAGAATCCGCACTTATAGCCGATCAATTATTGGTTACTCAAAATCAAAACAATGTAACGGCTGCAAAATTAAGATTAATGCAAGAAATGAACTTAGAAGGAGCAACAACCATTTCTGTAAAATCTTTGACCAATGAAATTATTGATCAAGAGTTTGTTTTAACAGATAATGATTCGATCTTTAATAAAGCAAAAGAGTTTGTGCCAATTATCAAAGCACAAGAGTTTAGGTTTGAGGCAGCCAAAAAGCAACTCGCATCAGCCAAAGGGGCATTATATCCTACACTTTCTTTGTTTGCTGGGATACGAACACGATATGTAGATAATAATTTTGATGATGATACAGGTATCCTTGTGCCCTTTTCTACGCAAATAAAAGATAATTCGGCGCAGGCAGTGGGTCTTTCACTTAATATTCCTATTAGTAATGGATTTTCAAATTGGTCTAGAGTGAAGCAGCAGAAAATAGAAAAAATGCGAGCAGAAAATAATTACAATATTCAAAAACAAGAAATGTATCAATTAATACAGCAACTTGTGCAAGAAGGAGAGGCCTTAAAAACAGAATACGAACAAAGCTCGCAAAAAATGAAAGCACAAATGCTTGCATTCGAGATTGCTCAAAAACGATATCAAAAAGGATTAATCAATGCTATAGAACTAAATCAATCAAAAAACCTTTTTGCTAACTCACAAAATGAAAACTTGCAGGTGCAATTGCGATTAAAGGTTAATGAAAGTACCTTAGACTTTTATAAAGGATTGCCTGTATTTAACATCAATAGAACACAATAAAATGGATATAAAAATTGAAAAGAAAAAAGGATTAAGACCTAAACATTATGGGTACATTGTTATAGCAGTGCTCTTGCTTTTTTTAGGTTGGAAAATCGCTTTTGGTAACTCTGCAGCTACTTTTAGGACCGATAAAGAGAAATTATCAATTGCTGAAGTTTCCTTCGGGAAGTTTGATGATTATATCACTATAAATGGATCGGTTGCTCCTATAAGTACTATTTATATGGATGCATATGAAGGAGGTCGTGTTACAGAAAAATTAATCGAAGAAGGAGCCATGGTCAAAAAAGGAGATATTATTTTGAAGCTTGAAAACAGAGCGCTTTATGAGCAAATATTGGCAAGCGAAAACAACCTGGCTTTGAAACAAAATGACCTGCGATCTACCAAACTTACCTTTGATGCAAGACAGGTTGAAGGAAGAAAAGATCTGGTAAATTCTAGGTATGAATTACAAAGGTTAAAGAGAACCTACGAACAAAATAAAGCGTTGTACGAAGACGAGTTGATATCGAAAGAAGTATATCTTACGTCTAAAGAAAATTACGAATTATCGCAAAAGCAGTTCGAAATCATCAAATTACAAACAGACCAAGATAATGTTTTGCGTAGTACTTCTTTAAAAGAGTTGGATGCAGATTTGGCTCGAATGAAAAAAACACTATCGATGGTATACGAGCGTATAGATCACCTTAATGTAAGAGCACCGGCAGATGGGCAATTGGGGTTTCTAGATGCCGAAATTGGGCAAAACATTCAACAAGGGCAACGAATAGGTCAGGTAAATGTATTAACAGATTATAAGATCGAAGCCTCTATAGACGAGCATTATATCGATCGTGTAAAAAGAGACCTTATCGCGGTTCTAGAACGTAATGGAAAAGAGTATCAATTACGGTTGCGCAAAGTATATCCCGAAGTTCGAAATGGTAAGTTTAATGTCGATCTTGTTTTTGTAGATCAAAAACCCGAAACGATCCGATCAGGTCAAAGTTATAACTTAAGACTTCAACTAGGGGCTTCAAATGATGCACTTCTATTACCAAAAGGAAGCTTCTTTCAAAGTACCGGGGGACAATGGATTTTTGTAGTAGATGGTTCGGGTACAACCGCCTGGAAAAGACCAATTAGAATTGGAAAACAAAACTCGAGGTACTACGAATTATTAGAAGGCCTTGAGGCAGGAGAAAAAGTAATCACTTCAAACTATGACAGTTTTGGCGATGCCGAAAAAATAGTATTAAAATAAATCAATCAAGAAATGATAAAGATAGAAAACTTAAAAAAGAGTTTTAGAACTGAAGAAGTTGAAACCCTAGCGCTAAATGGCGTAAACCTAAACGTTGAAGAAGGAGAGTTTGTTGCCATTATGGGACCATCTGGATGTGGAAAATCTACTTTACTTAATATTATAGGAATGCTGGATAATCCTACAGAAGGCACCTATCACTTTGGTGATCATGAAGTAGGGGGGTTAAAAGAAAACCAGCGTACCAAAATAAGAAAAGGAAACCTTGGGTTTGTGTTTCAGAGTTTTAACCTTATCGATGAACTTACTGTTTTCGAAAATGTCGAGCTTCCGCTTATCTATCTTAATATGAAAAAAAGCGAGCGAGAAAGAAAAGTAAAACAAGTTTTAGAACGAATGAAAATTGCACATCGCGAAAAACATTTTCCGCAGCAGTTATCAGGAGGACAGCAACAACGTGTAGCAATCGCAAGAGCGGTAGTAACCAATGCAAAATTGATCCTTGCCGATGAGCCTACCGGAAATCTCGACTCAAAAAATGGGATTGAAGTAATGAATTTACTTACCGAGCTAAATCAAGAAGGAACAACAATCGTTATGGTTACCCACTCTGATAGAGATTCTCATTATGCCCATAGAATAATTAACCTTTTTGATGGCCAAATAGTAACCGAAAGTCAAAATAAGCCATTCGAAGTGAACGCTTAAATAATACTATACAACACACAAAAAAATCATAAATCATGACAAAAGTATCTCAATACCTAGTAGCAATTGTTCTTTTTCTAGTATCGATCATCACAAGCTATGCTCAAGAAATTATTTCAGTTGAAAAATTTAATAAAGCAATTATAAGCCCACATATCCAGGTAACTTTTGAAGAAGGACCTGAAGAAAGTGTGACCATCGAAAGTGCAAGCGTGTCCAGAGACAAAATCAATATTGAAGTTGAAGGAAAAACACTTAGAATTTATCTGGATGGAGCCAAAATGATTACCAAAACCGAAAAAGAATACAATCATAAGGGTTGGAAAACCAGAAAACCTATCTACAAAGGAACTCAAGTGGTAGCCAAAGTAACCTACAAGAATATCAAAGAACTTTCTATAAGAGGTGAGGAAATTATTGTTTGTAAAAGCCCAATCGAGCAAGAAGACTTCAAACTCAAAGTTTATGGAGAACCCAAAATAACGATGAATGCTTTGAAGACTGAAGGGTTAAATGTAACCATGTATGGCGAAGGATATCTTGAAGTAAAAGAAGGAAGTGTGGATAGTCAAAAGTATACTGTTTATGGTGAAGGAGAAGTAAATACGTTAGGGATGAATAATGGAAGAACCAAGATTACCGCATACGGTGAAGGAAACTTTAGAATTAATGTTTCAGATAATTTAAAGGTAACTGCCTATGGAGAAGCTACAGTGGCATATAACGGGAACCCCTCTATCAATAAAGGGATCATTATTGGCAAAGCAAAAATTCAAAAAATGAAGTAAGAGTTCATCAATCGAGGTCGTTACATCAATCAAAAAACAAACAGTTATGTTTAGAAATTATATCAAGGTCGCCTGGAGAAACCTGAAGAGACAGCCATTCTTCACATTTTTGAACACTTTTGGGCTTGCCTTAGGTATGGCTGGGGGTATTCTTATTTCTTTATACATACACAGCGAACTTAGTTTTGATACCATGTTCAAAGATGCAGATCGCATCTATCGAATCAATGCCGATGTAAAATTTGGAGGAACTGAACAAGTGTTTGCCGAGGTATCGGCCCCTATGGCAGAAGCGGTTCAAAAAGATTATCCATACATCGAGTTGACCACACGTTTCAGAAATAACGGTAGTATGCTGATTAGAAAAAGGGATGAATCTCTAAATGTAAAAGAAAACGGTGTTGCTTTTACAGATTCTACCTTTTTTAAAATGTTTGGCATTGATTTGCTGCACGGAGATGCAAGAACCGCATTAACCGAACCTAATACTCTTGTAATGACCAAAACGGCAGCAGAAAAACATTTTAACCTTGTTAATGCTGTAGGGCAAACGTTATTAATGGATAATGAATTTACCTATACGGTTACCGGGGTTATTGAAGATATGCCTAAAAACTCATTCCTAAGAGATCATGGGGTTTTTATGTCAATGGCCAGCTATCAGGATTCTAGAAATGGCGAATGGGGAAATCATAATTATCCTACATTTATTAAACTGAGACCTGACGCCAACATTGAAGGTTTTCAAGAGTATCTAAACACCGTTTTAGGAGCCTACGTAATACCGTGGGCACAAGATTATTTTCCAGGGATCACCGAAGCACAATTTATCGCAGCAGGAAACCATCTACTATATGATACAATTGCCTTAACAGATATTCACCTTTATTCAGATAGATCTGCAGAATTAAGTAGAAACGGTAGTATACAAAATGTATACATTTTGGCGGTTATAGCAATATTCCTGATTGTTTTGGCATGCGTTAACTTTATGAACTTGTCAACAGCGGTATCTCTAAAAAGAGCAAAAGAAATTGGAATTCGTAAAACATTAGGGTCCAATAAAGCTGGATTAATTAGACAATTTCTTACAGAATCTGGTTTGATCTCATTCATTTCATTGCTGTTTTCAGTACTACTAGCAACTTTGGTGTTGCCTTTGTTTAATGAGCTGGCAGATACAAGCATAGCAATTCCTTTTACAAATCCATATTTCTGGATTTTACTATTGATTTCGGCCTTGCTGTTAGGGATTCTTTCGGGATCTTATCCCGCATTTTTTATGTCAAAATTTGTTCCTGCCAAAGTACTTAAGGGATCAGGAAAAAGTAATATAGGTGGTAGTGGGATTAGAAATTCATTGGTTGTTGTACAGTTTACCATCTCAATTTTTTTGATTGTAAGTACATTGATCGTTTTTCAACAGCTCAAATTTATTCAAAATAAAGATTTAGGTTTTTCTAGAGATCAGGTTTTGGTGATTGAAGATGTGTATAGTGCTGGTGATCAAGCTTTGTCGTTTAAAGAAGAAGTACAAAAACTTGGCTCGGTAAAAAGTGCTTCTATAAGTAGTTTTTTGCCTACACCTTCTGCACGAACCGATAGTTCTTTTTTCATAGAAGGGGTAATGGATCAAGAGCATGCAATCAACATGCAAGCCTGGCGGGTAGATCATGAGTACATAAACACATTAGGTCTTGAGATTATTGCCGGTAGAGATTTTGATCGCCAGTTTGTTTCAGATTCTACGGCTATTATTCTTAATGAGACTGCGGTAAAAAACATGGGTGTTACACCAGAAGAGGCTCTAGGAATGAGACTTAAACGTAATTTAGGGGAAGGAAATCAAACGCTTTCTACAGTCATAGGAGTGGTAAAGAATTTTCATTTCACATCTTTAAAAAATGATATAGCATCCTTAAGTCTTTCTTTGGGAAGAGATTCTGATGTAATGGTTGCCAAATTACGGGCAGGGAGTTTTTCTGAGTCCATTGCACAAATAGAAAGAATATGGAATGATATGGCTGCAGAAGCTCCTTTTGCTTATTACTTCATGGATGAATCCTTTAATAATACCTATCAGGCAGAACAACGATTGGGTCGCATTTTCATGACCTTTACGTTACTGTCAATAATCATTGCTTGTCTTGGATTATTTGGTTTGGCCACTTTTAATGCCGAAAGACGCATTAAAGAGATAGGCATTCGCAAAGTACTTGGGGCAAGTGTAGGGCAAATAACATATAAGTTATCTATCGATTTCTTGCGATTGGTGGGAGTTGCTATTTTGGTTTCACTTCCTTTGGGTTGGTATGCCATGGCAAAATGGCTAGAAAGTTTTTCATATCGAATAGAAATTAATATTTGGGTTTTTGTCATTGCAACATTATTGGCGATTGTAATTTCAATACTCACCGTGAGTTTTCAAAGTATAAAAGCAGCCATGGTTAATCCCACAAAAAGCTTACGAGCCGAATAAATCATCAAAAAACAAACAGTTATGTTTAAAAATTATATCAAAATAGCGTGGAGAAACCTTCGAAAAAGGAAAGTATTTGCCTTTATCAATATTCTGGGATTGGCACTTGGTTTTGGTTGTGGGATGTTGATATTCCTATTCATCAATCATCACCTCCAATTTGATAACTTTCATGAAAATTCTGATCAAATTTATAGAATCGTTACCGAAGAGCGTAGTGACGAAATTGAATATGAAGCGGCCGTACCTCCTGGTTTTGCCAATGCCTTTAGAAATGATTTTAATTATGCTCAAAAAGTAACCAGTATTTATTTTAGAGATGAATGGCAAGTAAGCACCATTGAAGATAATTCTTCTAAGCGTTTTGTAAGCGATGTTGCTTTTACTGATTCTGAGTTTTTTGAGGTTTTTAGTTTTTCGAAGACAGAAGAATTAGACAATCGAAGTTTAATTGAACCCAATACTGCGTATGTAACCGAAAGTTTTGCCAAAAGAATGTTTGGTAAAGAAAACTCTTTAGGGCAAAGCTTTGTTTTGGAAAACCTGGAGACGATCCAAATAATTGGAATATTAAAGGATTTACCTAAAAATTCTACAATTCAAGGAGAAGCTTTTATTTCATTTAAAACCTTAAAGGCATACGACAATTTTGTTTCTAGTCAATCCTGGGGAGGCATCAATAGTGATTTAAAGTGCTTTGCTGTTTTACATCCCAATCAGAATATAGATCATATAGAAGCTTCTTTGGTTCCTTTGGTATCAAAACATCGACCCAAAAGTAAAAACGTACATCGTTATAAACTTCAACAACTCAAAACCATTCATTTAAATAGTGATTATGGCGGGGTTAATATTAATTTGTTATGGATTTTTGGGCTTATTGGCGTATTTCTTATTACAATAGCCTGTATTAATTTCATTAATATCTCTACGGCTCAGGCATTTACCAGATCCAAAGAAATAGGAGTAAGAAAGGTATTAGGCGGACAAAGAGAACATCTCTTTTGGCAATTTATTTCAGAAACATTTATCATAAGTCTTTTTGCATTGATTATAGGTATAATGATTACATTTTTGGCATTACCAAAATTTAATCAGGTATTTGATTTAAGCCTTTCCTTACAATCACTTTTTACCATCAAGTTTGTGCTATTCGTTTTATTGTTATTAATAGGCGTTTCTCTATTTGCGGGAAGTTATCCAGGAGTTTTGCTGGCTCGAATTTTACCTACACTAGCATTAAAAGGTAAACTTAAACAAAGTGATACGGGAGGCCACCTCACAAGAAGAGTTTTGGTAACCGCTCAATTTGTAATTTCTATAATATTAATTGTGGCAACTATTGTGGTAGGAAAGCAAATCAATTATGCTGTAAATGCCGATTTGGGATTTGACAAAGATGCCATTGTAATGCTTAGTATTCCTAGAGATACTAAACTTGTCAAAATTGAGGGACTAAGAGATCGTTTTACTAACCTTGCAGGAGTCAAAAATGCCACGGCATGTATTACAAGCCCTGGAGGGTCTTTTAATAACTGGGGAACTAATATAAAATATGATCATCGTCCAGAGAGTGAAGAGTTTTCAATCTCTGCGAAGTTGGCAGACGAAAATTATATAAATACGTTTGATTTACAACTAATCGCTGGCAGAAATTTTATCGTTTCTGATTCTATTACCGAGGTTGTAGTTAACGAAAGACTAGCCGAAAAATTGGGACTTGCTTCTCCCCAGGAATTAATTGGCAAATATCTGGAGTTAAATGGAGGGCGTATTAAAGCTACAATTTCTGGAGTGGTAGCAAACTTTCATGACCAGAATTTTGAATCAGGTATTTCACCAGTGTTTATTGCGCCTCGAAACCAAAACTACTATGAGTATGGTATAAAAATAAACCCTAGAAATACAAGTGCAACACTAGCGCAGATCGAAAAATTATGGAAAGAGGTCTTTCCCAAGTTTATATATGATTTTAATTTTCTTGATCAACGTGTAGCATTACAATACGAAGAAGAACAACGGTTTTTATCACTCTCTAAGTTATTCTCGGGATTGGCAATTTTTATAAGCTGTTTGGGACTTTATGGATTAATCTCATTTTTTGTAGCACAAAAAACCAAGGAAATAGGAATCCGGAAAGTATTAGGGGGGAAAGTAAGCGATATTTTGTTATTGTTCACCCAAGATTTTTTCAAACTTATTTTAATAGCCGGAACGATTGCTTCACCAGTTGCCTGGTATTTTATGAACAACTGGTTAGAAAATTATCAATATCGAATTACTATAGACTGGTGGGTATTTGCCGTTGCTATTGTAGGGATCACAATAATTACAATAGCTACTATAAGTTATCAGGCCATTCGAGCAGCAATTGCAAATCCAGTTAAAAGCTTGCGGGCAGAATAAATTCATCAAATCAACCGAACATATTTCGGTATAAAAAACAAACGATTATGTTTAAGAATTATATCAAAATAGCGTGGAGAAACCTAATAAAGAATAAAGTTTATTCCTTTATTAATATTGGTGGGCTGGCTATAGGTATGGCATGTTTTTTAATAATAACCATGTTTATTAGACATGAACTTTCTTATGATCTATATCATGATAATGCTAATAATATATATAGAGCAGTTCATCATTTTAAAAACAAAAATTCTGAAGTTAGTCAGATTTGGGGTAGTGCACCAATCGGCGAAGCATTAAGATCAAATTTTTCTGAAGTACAAGAGACGGTACAATTTTCTGGGAGATGTGACATTTTGCTTACACATGAAAATATATCATTTCAAGAAAGTAATTGTTTTTATGTAGACGCATCTGTTTTAGATGTTTTTAGCTGGCCACTTATATCTGGAAACCCAAAAACAGCATTAGAAGCTCCTTACTCTGTAGTATTGACAGAAAGCACAGCAAAAAAGTATTTTGGTAATCAAGATCCGATAGGTAAAACCATAGAAGGAGGAAGAACAGGGGGTAGAGCCAATGAAGGAGTCTATACAGTCACTGGGGTTATGAAAGATGTCCCTTCAAATTCTCATTTTAGTTTTGATGTATTGATGTCAATGAGTTCGTTTCGTCAATCCAACGAAAATATTTTCGAATTTTGGGGTTATGTAGACTTCTACACCTATTTTCTGGTAAAAGATGGGTTTAATCTTCCTTCATTTCAATCCAAAGTAGATCAATATCTAAAAGAAAACCTTCCGGAAGATGAGGCGGAAACCTATTCTTTATCTTTTGAACCGCTTAAAAAAGCTTATTTATATTCTGATGCTGATAGGCAACCGGGAATTACCGGAAATCTTTCAAACATCTATGTCTTTATGGTCATAGGCCTGTTTATCCTAGTAATAGCTTGTATCAATTTCATGAACCTTGCAACTGCTCGATCTTTAGAAAGAGCAAAAGAAGTAGGCATAAGAAAAGTGATTGGGGCCGACAAAAAAGGACTGATTTATCAATTTTTGGGAGAATCTCTGGTCATGGTCTTTTTGGCGTCGATCATTGGTCTTATAGTTGTCATTATTGCTCTCAAAGGAATGCAAGAATTAACAGGAAAAGACTTCGAATTAAGGCATGTTTTTGATGGATTTACCATGATAATTTATTTTGCTACAGTCCTATGTACTGGTTTTCTGGCAGGGATGTATCCAGCATTTATTTTATCCGGTTTCAAACCAGCAAGTGTATTGAAAGGAATTTTTAGAACATCTCCAAAGGGGGCCGTTTTAAGAAAAGGCCTTGTGATTTTTCAATTTAGTCTTTCTATTGCTCTTATTGCCAGTACAGTAATTGTGTATTCGCAATTAGAGTATATGCTTAATAAAAGTTTAGGATTTAATCGAGAGCACATGCTTACGGTTGATTTTAATTATGATGCTCAAGTTCTTAACAAATTGGACGTTATCAAAAGTGCTTTTCTATCGAATGCTAACGTGAGTTCGGTTTCTGCTTCACGAAGTGTACCCGGTAGTTATTTTCCGGGAGCGGGTACAGAAATAGAAATACCTGAAGGCGATATGGTACATCAAACTCTTTCACTTTTTGAGGTTGATGTTGATTTTATTCCTCATTTTGGTATCGATATGGCCGCTGGAAGACCTTATTCAAGAGATTTCCCGGCAGATACAGCTTCATCAATGGTAATCAACGAAGCCGCTGCCAAGTTGTATGGTTATAAAAACCCTAACCAGATTATTGGTAAACGATTTTCTCAATGGGGAAAAGAAGGAAGAGTTGTCGGGGTGGTAAAAGATTTTAACTATCTTTCTTTGCATCAAAATGTTGAACCCATGGCGCTTCGATTTGAACCTTTGAGTAGCAGATATCTAACTCTAAAAATACAATCCGAAAATTTACCTAATACCATTGCAGAAATTGAAAACCAATGGAAATCCATGGTTCCGCATCGCCCATTCCTTTATAATTTTTTGAACGATTCTTTTAATAAACAATATGTTGCAGATATCAGGTTCAAGAAATTATTTACACTGTTTTCTAGTTTGGCTATTCTAATAGCTTGTTTAGGGTTATTGGGCTTGGCAACGTATAGTGCTGTACAAAGAACCAAAGAAATTGGAGTGAGAAAAGTACTAGGGGCCGAAGTATCAAGTATAGTAAAACTACTATCTATAGATTTTATAAAACTGGTGGTTGTTGCCATAGTCGTAGCGACACCTTTTTCGTGGTATGCAATGCAAAAATGGCTAGAAGGATACGCTTATCAAATTCCTATTAATTGGTGGGTGTTTTGTTTATCTGGATTTATGGCAGTTGTAATAGCATTGTTAACCGTAAGTTTTCAGGCTTTTAGAGCTGCAAGTGTGAATCCAGTTAAAAGCCTGCGAGCAGAATAAATTCATCAAATCAACCGAACATATTTCGGTATAAAAAACAAACGATTATGTTTAAGAATTATATCAAAATAGCCTGGAGAAACCTTTGGAAAAATAAAGGTTTTACTACGCTTAACATTATTGGGTTATCTGTTGCATTTGGGGTGTCTATATTATTAAGCATGGCGGCCTTTTTTGAATTGTCATACGATAATTTTCATGAAAAAGGAGATTCGATATATCAAGTTTATGCCAAGTGGCAAATTCCAGAAGGCTCAGACATTTATACATCACAATCCATGCCTTTTGCCCCTACATTGCAAGATGAAGTACCAGGTGTCGCAATGATCACAAGATATTTGGATGGCAAAACACTATTGATCAATGACGAAAAACAACTTACCGCAGATATGAGTTGGGTTGATCCAGATTTTTTAAACCTTTTCTCATTTCCAATAGAAAAAGGAAATGATAGCCCCTTAAATGATAAAAATGCTATCATAATGACCAATAGTATGGCTAACAGAACCTTTGGAACAACAGATATTATTGGTAAAACAGTACATCTTCTTCTTAATGGACAAAAAGAACCTTTTACAATCGCAGCGGTTTTAAAGGATATTCCAGATAATAGTAGTATGGAATTCGAAATCCTTGGAAACTTTAAAAGTTCTCCCAGATACGAAATCCTTAAAAACGAATGGGATCATTCAAATCATCTTGTATACATGCAGCTTCAGGATGGAATTTCTGTGGCTCAATTTGAAAAGAGCACCCATGGTTTTTCAAATTTGCATTTTAAAAATGACATAGAGAATACCAAACGTGATGGTGCCGTTCCCAATGAAAATGGTGAATATGTTCAGTTAAAACTACACCCTTTTAAGGACCTGTATTTTACAAGTTATAAACCAGGAACCTTGGTTGTAAGCAGAGCCCTGCCCTATATTGTATTGGGAATTGCTTTTCTATTACTTTTTATTGCTTGTGTAAACTTCATAAACATGAGTATTGCAAAGAGCACAACGAGGCTGCAGGAAATAGGAATGCGCAAAACTCTTGGTGGTACCAAAAAACACGTTTTCTTGCAGTTTTGGTGCGAAAGTATTCTAATTTTTATAGCAACATTGGGCCTGGGAACACTTTTAAGTGTCTTGCTTCTTGATGAATTTAAAATCTTGTTCAATACGGGAGCAACTTTTAGTAACACCCTATCCTTGATTTCAATTATTGTTCTTGCCTTGGTGTTTTTAATGATAACTGCTATAGCAGGTGGATATCCTGCTCTTTTGCTAAGTAAACTAGGGACATTACAAGCGTTAAAGGGAAAAATTCAGGTGAATGGCCGGGACAAAGTACGCGATATCTTGATGATTACTCAGTTTGCAATCGTAATCCTATTGGTGAGTGGGAGCTTTGTTTTATGGGGGCAACTTCAATATATGCGTACCAAAGATTTGGGATTCAATAAGGAATATGTGATTTCGGTACCATTAAACGGAAAAAAGAAAGGATATAAGGTAGTAAACCTTTTGAGAGAAGAATTAAAAAATCAAACAGACATTATTAGCATAACGGCTTCAGATAACAATTTGGGAAGAGGAAAAGATGGGAGCCAATATACCAGTACCATAGGGTTTGATTATAAGAATCGTCAGGTGGGTACTCATATTCTTTTTGTTGATCATGATTATATTGAAACGTTAGACATCAAGTTGCTTTCGGGAAGATCTTTTGATCGAAACTTTGCTTCAGATAGTCTGTCGGTGGTTATTAACGAGGCAATGGTTAAGGAGCTACAAGAAACCGACCCAATTGGAAAACAACTAGCCGTTGTAGGGGATAGTATAACACATACCATAGTTGGTGTTGTTAAAGATTTCAACTTCAAAAAACTGGACCGCGCCATAGCACCTATGTCACTATTCATGAATAGTCAAAAAGATGTTCGATATGTGTATTTCAAAATAGCCAATGCCGATATTTCTGGTACCTACGATAAAATTGAAAAGGCATGGAGCAATTTGGAACCCAATGCCGAATTTTTGGGCTCTTTTCTCGATGAGAATATAGATAGGACCTTTAGGAGAGAAAAAACCATGATCACAATTATAACTAGTGGTTCTGTAATTGCCATTATACTTAGTTGTATTGGATTGCTCGCAATTTCATTATTGGTAGTTAATAAGCGTACCAAAGAAATTGGTGTAAGAAAAGTAGTAGGAGCTAGTGTAGTTTCATTAATACTGCTTTTGGCCAAAGACTTTGTTAAGCTTGTTGTTATTGCCTTTGTTTTTATTGTACCGATAGCTTGGTGGTATTCTGATCGATGGTTGCAAGAATACTCTTATAGAATGGAACTAAACCTTTGGTTTTTTCTGGCTGCAGGACTATTGGCTCTCGGAATTGCGCTGGTAACAATAAGCTTTGGAACTATTAAGGCAGCCCTTCAAAATCCAGTAAAGAGTTTACGAACAGAATAAGATAATTACAAGTCAAAGAAAATAAACATGAAATCATTAAAATTTAAAAATACACTCTTTTTGTTGCTCACCTTGTTGGTTGTTCATAGTTCTATTGCCCAAAGTAAAATTGATGAACCTATAAAGAATTTTGAAAAGCTTTGGTCAGAATTTAATGATAGGTATGCCAATTTTGAGCTCAAAAAAGTGAATTGGAATCAAGTCTATAAAAAATACCGCTCCTTGATTAATGAAAAAACAACCAACGATTCACTTTTTGAAGTATGTAGTCTAATGATCAATGAGCTTAAAGACGATCATGTAAATCTTATCGAATACAAAAAAGGAAAAATCGTAAAGCTTAATGAGAATGCCACCCCGACCAGGATGCTCGAAAAATTTCCGAAGTCAAAGAAAAAATCTCCAAACATTACTGATCTTATAAAAGTTACAGATTTGACATTACAGGAGCAGGGATTTTCAGAATTTACAAAGGAAAAAAAGATTATTAAATATTCTACATCAGATCAATATGGTTATATCGATATACGATCAATGCAGGGCATAGGCAAAGGGAAATTGAAAAGTATCCTAAATGACGCCATAAAAGCTTTCGAAAATAAAAAAGGAGTCATTGTTGATGTGCGATTTAATGGAGGAGGAGATGATAAGTTTTCATATGAAATAGCAGGAAGATTTACTAACCAGACTATTGTTGGACATCGAAAAAAAACCAGAAAGAAAGGAACTGAAGACTTTACTCCCCTAAAAACCTGGTATCTAAAACCAACAGGGGATAAGCAGTTTCTAAAGCCAGTCGTTTTAGTTACTAGTGATTATTCTGCCAGTGCCACCGATGTATTTGCATTGGTGATGAAAGAACTTCCTAATGTAACCATTGTAGGAGATTATACCCGAGGTATTTTTTCAGATATGGATGATTTTAAACTACCCAATGGTTGGTGGGCGACTTTATCGCATCAACAATATTTTTCTGCAGACATGATAAATTATGAAGGAAAAGGAGTCGAACCTCATGTTGAAGTATTAAACCCAGCTACCGATATCGATAACAAATCAGATTCTGTAATGATCAAGGCGCTTGAGGTACTTCAAGAAAAAACAATTTCATCAGTTAAAAAACCGTAAATCAAAGCATCCATGTATACGCTGTATATTAAAATAGCATTTAGATATCTTTTGAAAAATAAACTGTATTCGTTTATTAATATTATTGGATTGGCCATTGGGGTTGCATCTTTTATCTTAATCATGGCTTATGTCAATTATGAACGAAGCTATGATAAGTTTGAAGGGTCAGAAGATGTATACAGAGTGTACATGGATGCTTTGGTAGGGGAAACTTTTGAAGAGTCAGATGCGCAAACTTCAAATTATATAGGGCCCACGTTAAAACAGGAATTTCCCGAGGTTTTAGAGCACGTTAGAATATATCGTTTAGAAAAGGTTACGTTTAAATATGATGAAAGAATAATTGAAGAGATTAATGGCTCTTTAGCCGATGAAACGTATCTAGACATTTTTAAGTATCCAATTTTAGAAGGCGATAGAAAAAATGTACTTACAGAACCAAATTCTATTGTCCTTACCGAATCTTTTGCAAAAAAAGTATTTGGCAATCAAAACCCAATGAGAAAAACACTATCTGGGTTTTATAATGGTGAAGAAGTGGTGTTAACAGTTACAGGGTTATTAAAAGATATTCCTGAAAATACTCACATGAAAACAAATTTTCTGATTTCTTTTAAGACCTATGGAAATTGGTTCGGTTCAGAAGAACGAACCAAATTAAATTGGACGCATTGTAATTTTTACACTTACCTAAAGATTGATCACAATGCAAACAGAACACTTCTAAAAGACAAAATAGCGGCCAGTGATTTTGAAGACGATAAAGAAGAACGATATAATATAGAACCTTTAGAAGGGATTCATCTATATTCTGATAAACCCTATGAAGCCGAAGTTAATGGAAGCGTGACACGCATTAGGTTTTTAACAGCCATAGCCTTTATAATTTTAATTCTATCATGGCTTAATTATATCAATCTTTCTACCACAAAGTCTTTAGAAAGAGCCAAAGAAATTGGAGTTAGAAAAGTGGCAGGAGCACAAAAAAAACAAGTCATTCTTCAATCTCTAATAGAATCGGTAGTTTTAAATGTGATGGCTATTGTACTGGCTATAGGTATTGCTGCTCTTTTGTTTCCAATTTATAATTCCTTTACAGGAAAAGAGCTCTACTTCAATGAAAAGAGCATAATGAATTTCTTACCCGTTTTAGGAGTAATTCTAGTAGGTATGATATTGGCAGGACTATATCCCGCCATTTTGCTAAGCAGTTATACGCCCACAAAAGCATTAAAAGGTAAGGTGCGTGCCTCTGCACAAGGGTTGAATATTCGAAAAAGCCTGATCATTTTGCAGTTTCTGGCAACAATTGTGCTACTAATAGGAACCATGGTGGTAACAAAACAAATTGATTTTATAAAAGAACAACCCATAGGGGCACAAGTTGATCAAGTTGTTTCTTTTCACGGTGAATTTTTGAACAAAGTATCAGATTCTTTGCGTAAGAATAGATATATAACACTAGAAAAAGAACTTAAAAAATTACCTTTTGTACGAAACATTGCTAAAAGCCAGACCTATCCTGGTGATAGTTATGATAACTTATCATCGTTTACAGGATTGAAATACCCCAATGGAGTAGAAGATTCAAGGAAAACATTTTACAATTATTGGGTAGATAAAAATTATCTCGACGTATTAGATATTAAACTTCTTGCCGGGTCAAATTTTGTTGGAGAACCGAGTAGAGAAAATAATACGATTCTTATCAATGAAGCCTGTATGCGGGAAATTGAAATTTTTAATCCACAGGAGGCTATAAATAAAAGCATGCACTTTTTTGGTCAAGATTGGGTCATTTCTGGGGTGATAGAAAATTACCACCATTTTGGACTCAAAAAAGGAGTTGTACCAATGATTATCTTGCATGGTAACAGTAGTAGCAACTTGCTAGTAAAACTTGATAAAACTGTGGCATCTGGTGGTGGGTACAGTAGGGCAATTTCTGAGATACAAGAAAAGTGGTCTCAAATACAACCACAACGTACTTTTGATTACACATTTCTTGATAAAAAGTTTCAAGCTCAATATGATGAGGATACAAAATTCAATGATGCGTTTACGATATTCACAATTCTCGCCATCTTTATTGCAGCATTAGGATTGTTTGGACTCACTTCGTATACCTGTATACAACGTAAAAAAGAAATCGGAATTAGGAAGGTAAACGGTGCCTCGGTTTTTAAGATACTGAAGTTGCTTAACATTGACTTTATCAAATGGGTAGGTATTGCTTTTATCATTGCAGTTCCTGTGGCATGGTACATCATGAATTTATGGTTAGAAAATTTTGCGGTAAAAACAACCATGAGCTGGTGGATATTTGTGTTGGCAGGACTTACAGCTCTTGGGGTTACACTGTTAACCGTAAGTTGGCAAAGTTATATGGCAGCCAATGGTAATCCTGTAGATGCCCTTAGGGATGAGTAAATGCTTTTCAAAGTTGAGAAAGTAAAGATAGTTGGATCATATAAAAAAGACAATTATGTTAAAGCACAATTTTTTAATTTTTCTGAGAAATATCAAAAAGAACAGAAACACTTTTTTGATCAATAGTATTGGATTAGGGATTGGGATTGCCTCTTTTTTAGCGCTTGCGCTTTATGTATACAACGATCTTACGTACAATCAATTTCATGAAAATTATTCTAATATTTACCGAGTTCGCGAGGGTGAGAGTGTACAAACCAAAGGGCTATTATTGCCTAAAATGCTGGAAGAAATACCAGAGATTGAAAATGGAACTAGAATTTTTGATTGGGAGGGTGCAAGATTAAAGTATCAAAATATCGCTTTTTATGAAAATATAAATTATGTAGATACTGACTTCTTTACCATCTTTTCTTTTCCTTTTATCGAAGGGTCAAATAATAATGCTATTCAAAATAAATATGATGTAGTAATAAGCACTCAATTTGCCGAAAAATACTTTGGAAATGAAACTGCTTTTGGTAAAAAGCTTCAAGTTAATTTTGGAGATATTTTTCTCACCGTAAAGGGAGTAGTAGATATTCCCTCAAACTCATCTATAAAATTTAATATTGTGGCTTCATACAAAACTGGAGAAGAAATTCTACCCATGATGAAAGAAGTTCATGATTGGTACAACACTTTTTCAACAACCTATATACAATTAGCAGATGGTGTAAAACCCAATGAAATTCAAAGTAAACTTCAAAATATCGTAAGGGAAAATTTTCTTCCAGTAGGAGAGAATACGACAAATCTAAATCTACAGAGTTTTAAAGAGTATCATGTTACCCAGGAATCCAATCCAAAGTTAATTACTATCTTGAGTATTATAGCCTTGGGCATTTTGGGTATTGCTATTGTTAATTTTGTAAACCTTACTATTACCAATTCTTTATCTAGAATTAGAGAAATAGGTATTAAAAAGGTTCATGGAGCAAGCCCACGCGATTTGTTTATACAGATTAGTACAGAGTCTTTCATTGTAGGTCTTGCCGCCATTGTTTTTGGTAGTACCCTTGTTTTCCTTTTTCTTCCAAATTTTAATGAGCTGTTTAATACAAAATTGCATTTTAATCCACTGCAAAGTAAGTTTTTGATTTTTGTTTTAATGTTTATTTGGGTTGTTATTGGCTCTTTGGCCGGGTTGATTCCTTTTTTGTTTTGGGTACGAGTAAAACTGGTTAATAGTCTTCATGGCAATTTATTTTCTATCAATAAGAATTCTTTTTCCCGATATTCTTTGATCGTATTACAATTTGTTATTGCCATTGTTCTTATCTCGGGCACTTTTTTGATTCGTAAGCAAATAGATTTCATGATGAACAAGGATCCTAAATTTGATAACGAAAATGTAATTGTAATACAAACAGATAACTGGCAATTTGAAAATTTAAAATCTGCGTCTCAAAAGTTGAAGCTAATTTCTGAAGAATTAAAATCTAGTGCACAGGTAGAATCGGTTAGTTTTTCACAAAGCATTCCAGGTACATACCATGAAAATTACAATACATTTTTCCCACAGACAAAAGCCCAAGTGGATAGACTAGGCTTAAGAAAAGCATACGTTGGACGTAATTATTTTAAAACTTTTGGTATTCAAATGTTAAGTGGATCGGGGTTTGATTCAAATACGAAAACTTTACAAGAAAGCTTGATACTAAATAAAACTGCTATGAATGAATTGGGCTTTAAAGTGGCCAATGGACAGTTAATCAATGAGAGTAGTGCAACAGGACAAGCATATCGACTAATTGGCGCAGTAGAGGATTTTAGTTATCAGGGTTTACAAAGAGAAATACAACCTTTGGCTCATATTTTCGTAGAAAGAGAAAATGTAGCCGATTGGAACTATCTATCAATAAAGACTAAACCAGGATCAAGCTTGCAAGTAATAGATTTTCTAGAAGAAAAGTGGAAAACAAACATGAAAGAATCATCCTTAACATACTTCTTTGCAGATGAAAAGTTAAATGAACATTATAACGAATATGTAAAGATTAACACTATGATAGGTTGGTTTTCTATTGTAGCTATTTTGCTTTCATCCATGGGCCTCTTTGCAATATCATCGTATACAATGGTCAGAAGAACCAAGGAAATTGGAATTCGTAAGGTTAATGGAGCAGGAATCTTGCAGATTATGTCAATGCTTAATAAAGATTTTTTGAGATGGGTGATTATCGCATTCCTTATCGCTTGTCCTATTGCCTATTACGGATTGGACAAGTGGTTACAGAGTTTTGCTTATAAAACTACACTGAGTTGGTGGATTTTTGCTTTGGCAGGCTTTATGTCTATTACCATAGCTTTCATCACGGTAAGTTGGCAAAGTCTAAAAGCCGCCAGGGTAAACCCCGCATTAGTAATGAGAGACGAATAATTAAAAATCAATCAAAAAACATCACATCATGTTTAATAATCATATAAAAATTGCCTGGCGAACCTTGTTGAAGCACAAAGGGTTATTTGCAATCAATATCCTTGGTTTGTCTATCGGTATTGCGGCAGCTTTAATCATATTTCTTTTTGTTTCTGATGAATTAAGTTATGATCGTTTTCATGAAAAATCAGATCAAATCGTGCGCGTCGTGCTCAAGGGTAAGATGAATGGAGAATTGATTAAAGAAGCGGTTACTCCTGGACCAGTGGCACAAACACTTCAGGAAGAGTTCCCCGAAGTACTTCAGGCAACACGTCTTAAGTCTCAAGGAACACCGCAAATAACCTATAAAAATCAAACTTTTCGAGATAATAAATTTGCATATGTAGACCCCAACTTTTTTGAAGTATTTACAGTTCCGTTCATCAAAGGTGATTCAAAAACGGCATTAAAAGAACCTAATACGATTATCATTACTCAGGAGCTAGCTACAAAATACTTCGGGCGAGAAGATCCCATAGGAAAAATTCTTGATTTCAAAGAATGGAAACAACAATTTAAGGTTACAGGAGTGATGCAAAAATTACCAAGTAATTCTCATTTTCATTTTGATGTATTAGGATCTATGAATGGGTTTGCTCACGCCAAAGAAACGAGATGGATAGAATCTGGATATCACAGTTATTTGCTTCTTGATAAGCGAGGTGGCTTTAAAGAGACCGAAAGTAAGCTACCAGGGATCGTAAAGAAATATATGGGTCCTCAAATAAAAAAATCGATGGGAATGACTTTTGAAGAGTTTAGTAAGAACAATGAAATAGGACTATTTCTTCAACCATTGACCGATATTCATCTGCGTTCAGATTTTGCCGATGTTTCCAATCTCGAACCCGGAGGTGATGTGAAAACGATATATATATTTGGTGCTATAGCCATATTTATTTTACTAATTGCTTGTATTAATTTTATGAATCTTTCTACGGCTGCGGCTTCCAAAAGAGCCAAAGAAGTAGGAGTTAAAAAAGTATTAGGTTCTTCAAAAAAAGGGTTGATTAAACAGTTTTTGGCAGAATCATTCATTGCAACCTTAATTGCAATGGCTATTGCGATAATTACCGTTATTATTGCGTTGCCATTATTCAATACACTATCGGGTAAGACTTTAGATATATCCTACATACTTAATCCTAGAATTCTATTTTGTTTTGGTTTAACGGGTTTGTTTATAAGCCTTTTGGCGGGTAGTTATCCAGCATTTTTCTTGTCTTCATTTAGACCCATTACTGCACTCAAAAGTAAGTTTGTTAATACAGGAAAAACTAAAGGTTTGCGCAGTGGATTAGTGGTGTTTCAATTCGTTTTGTCTGTGGCACTCATTATTGCAACGCTTGTCGTAGATCAACAAATGGCATACATACAAAATAAAGATATAGGTTATCAAAAGGATCAGATGCTAGTGTTACGAGACTCATGGATGCTGGGTACCAATGAAGAGGCTTTTAAAGAACAGCTAAGTAAAGATCCAAGAGTTTCAAATGTAACCATGTCTGGTCATATTCCTGCGGGACCTTCGTATACGCACATGACTAGTATCTATCCAGGTCAGAATTCTGAAGCCATTAGAAGAAGTATTGTTTATAACATAGATGAACAATACATTCCTACAATGGGAATGAAACTTGTAGCGGGTAGAAATTTTTCCAAAGATTTCGGATCAGAATCCAATACCATGATTATTAATGAAACGTCGGCAAAAATTATGGGGTTTGGCAATGATGCTGTGGGGAAAACTGTGACCATGGCCATAAACAATGAAGGAGGCATACGAGTATATACGGTAATTGGGGTGGTTCAAGATTTTCACTTTACTTCATTGCATGAACCTATTGATCAACTTATTATGCTGAATGATAAAAGTTCGGGTCTTATTGTTCGAGCAAAAACGGCCGATATGGCAGGGTTGATTGCAAGTGCCAAAAGTCTATGGAATGGCTTTAACTCCGGAGAACCTTTTAGCTATGGGTTGCTAGATGAACTGTATAACCAAACCTATATCAAAGAACAAAAAATGGGTACAATCCTTAGGATATTTGCTTTGCTCACCATTTTTGTGGCGTGTCTTGGTTTATTTGGGCTTATAACCTTTACGGCCGAGCAAAGATTTAAAGAAATTGGGATCAGAAAAGTATTAGGTTCGAGTATTCCTCAAATTGTAGCCATGCTTTCAGCAGATTTCTTAAAACTGGTTGTTATTTCATTCCTTATTGCATTTCCGCTTGGCTTTTATTTTATGAATACCTGGTTACAGGATTTTGCCTATCGCATACAAATAGAGTGGTGGATATTTGCTTTGTCTGGAGTAATTACATTGTTGATTGCCTTTACAACTATTGGATGGAAAAGCTTTAAGGCAGCATCGATGAATCCTGTAAATAGCTTACGGGCCGAGTAAAATATCAATTTTACAACATCAAAAAACGAAAAGTTATGTTTAAAAATTATATCAAAATCGCCTGGAGAAACTTACTTAAGAATAAGCTTTTTTCCATGATTAACATTTTCGGATTATCGATAGGGCTGGCGACCTGTTTATTGCTTACGCTATATATTATGGATGAAACCAGTTATGACGAACATCATACAGATTCCGATCGAATTTATCGTGTAGCTATGGAGGCCCTAGATGACCAAATTGCTACAGTTTCGGCACCAATGGCTGGAGGCTTGAAAAATGACTATCCAGAGATTGAAGAAGCAGCAAGAATGTTGAAGTTTCCAAACGTAGACAAGTTTTTATTGAAGGATAAAAATAAAGACAAACAGCTTTATGTAGATCACGGATATTATGCAGATTCAACTTTTTTTAAGGTACTTACATATGATTTTGTTTATGGAAATCCAAAAACTGCTTTAAATCAGCCCAATAGTATTGTGATTTCTGAAGAAGTTTCCAAAAAGATGTTTGGCGACGTTAATCCAATAAATAAGGTGATTGGTATCGAAATGCCATATGCCAAAAATGAATATACGGTAAAAGGAGTTTTTAAAGATAAATATCGATCCCATATTAATGGTAAGATCTTTTTATCGATGAAAAACTCTGATATGGGGCAGTGGATCGATCAGCAAAAAAACTGGGCAACAAACAACCTTTTTTACACCTATATCAAACTCAAAAAAGGAAGTAGTGCAGCACAACTCGAAGCAAAATTCCCAGATTTTGTTCAGAAATATATAATGCCAGATATGACTACTCCGGGGATTACAAAAAGAATGTTTTTGCAACCACTGGCTAGTATTTATTTGACTTCAGATCTTCAATGGGAAGTAGCTACAAATGGAAGTATGACCTACATCTATATTTTTAGTGCTATTGCAGCATTTCTATTGTTAATTGCTTGTGTTAATTTCATGAACTTGTCAACAGCACGATCCGAAAAAAGAGCTAGAGAAGTAGGTATGCGAAAAGTGCTTGGTGCAAAACGAGAGGCTCTTATCTTTCAGTTTTTAGGAGAATCAATGGTATTGTGTATACTATCCCTGGGCATTGCTATTGCTGTGGTATTTCTTATGTTACCAACGTTTAATACACTTACGGGCAAAGAACTAGCGCTAGCGCAATATCCAAGTATCGTTTTTTGGATCCTAGGTTTCACCTTGTTAACAGGGTTGCTATCAGGATTGTACCCTGCATTTTACCTTTCTTCATTTGCGCCGATTACTACGCTAAAAGGAAAATTGGTCAATACATTTTCTGCCACAGCAATACGAAAAGGTTTGGTTGTTTTTCAGTTTACAGTTTCGGCTTCACTTATCCTGGTAGGTGGCGTGATTTGGCAACAGATGGAATTTTTACAAAACAAGGATTTGGGATTTAAGAAAGATCAACAACTTGTGATTCCGCTACGTAGCGAAGCTGCTGCAAATAGTTATGACACTTTTAAAACAGAATTGTTGAAACATCCTGATGTTGTTTCGGCTACTGCGGGAGATAGTTATCCCGGTTTCGAAATGTTGAGCGATAATTCTTTCTATGCCGAAGATAAGACTATGGAAGATCATGTTTGGACACATTATGCCCGATCACAAGATGGCTATGTAAAAACTTTAGGGTATACATTACTATACGGAAGAACTTTTTCAACAAATAAAGCCAAAGATTCAATAGGAATTATTCTTAATGAAATGGCCGTAAAAAACCTAGGGTACGAACCAGAAAATGCAATTGGACGTAAAATTTATTATGAATGGGATAAAGAAAAATTTCATTTAGAAATAATCGGAGTTATAAAAGATTTCAATTATAAAAGTCTTCATGAACCGATTACACCATTTGGGATAACTAGAATTACGTGGGGGCAGGCCAATTATTTTATAGCAACATTACGAGATGGCGCAGATTATCAAAGTGCTATTGCCAATATTAAAAGTACCTGGCAAAAGATAAACCCAGAAATCCCTTTCGAATACTCTTTTCTTGACCAGGACTTTGAGAAAAATTATTTAACAGAAAAACAAACATCAAAAGTAGTATTTAGCTTTATGTTTATTGCCATTTTTATCGCCTGTATAGGATTATTTGGCCTAGCATCTTTTACCACAGAACAACGAAAAAAAGAAGTAGGAATTCGTCGGGTATTAGGAGCATCAATTATGGGGATTACTTCGATGCACCTCAAAGATTTTTTAAAGCTTGTGCTTTTGGCAATGGCGATCGCGAGCCCATTGGCCTATTACCTTGGACACAAATGGCTCGAGAATTTTGCCTATAAAATTGAAATGAGCTGGTGGCTTTTTGCTTCAGCAACCGGGATTGCCCTTTTGATCGCATTTGCTACAGTTGGTTTTCAAGTGATCAAGGCCGCGATAGCTAATCCTGTTAATAGTTTACGTACAGAATAAATAAATCCTATAAAATTTATGAACACTTTGTATCTAAAAATAGCCTTGAGGAACCTAAAGAAAACCAAGTGGTATTCTATAATAAATATTGGTGGACTTGCTTTGGGAATGGCAGTTGTTATTATTATTGCTTTATGGATACTTGATGATGTTACTTTTAATAAATATCATAAAAACTACGATCGGATTGGGCAAATCTATCATAATAGCACGAATCCAGAAACAAATGAAATAGATACAGATCCCTCTGTACTATATACTTTTGGAAATGTTTTAAAAGAAAAATACCCTGATTATTTTAAACACGCTTTAAGAGCAGATTGGATTAAAGATCATACGATTTCTAATGGGGAAACAATTTCTACAAAAGCAGGAACATTTATAGAAAGTGGTGCGATAGAAATGTTCTCGTTAGACATGATAAAGGGGACGGATGCAAGTTTGGATCAATTGAATGCCGTTATTTTATCAGAATCGACGGCACTGGCTATTTTTAATGAAGAAAATCCAATAGGAAAAAGTATCAAGATCAATAATAAAATGGACGCCGTAGTACAAGGTGTTTTTAAAGACCTTCCCAGAAATACAAGATTTCGTAATGTACAATTTTTTGCCAACTGGAATTTGTTTGAAACAAACGATGACTTGTTCAAATGGGTAAAAGATGTATGGGACGGTTGGTATTTTAATATGTATGTTGAGCTAAAACCAGGAATTGATATTGATCTTGTAAACCAGGATTTACAAAAGTTTTATGTACAATATGGCCCCAAGGATCAAGTGGTAGGTTATAGAGAACGTAGCCTTTATCCATTTGTATATCCCATGAATAAATGGCACCTATATTCAGAATTTGAACAGGGCATACCCACAAAAGGACGTATTACTTTTGTTAAACTTTTTATTCTTATAGCAATATTTGTCTTACTACTTGCGTGCATTAACTTTATGAATCTTAGTACAGCTCGTTCTGATAAGAGAGCCAAAGAAGTTGGAGTAAGAAAAACTATGGGCTCCAGGAAGAGCCAACTTATTAATCTATTTTTGATCGACTCACTTGTAGTATCTTTTATAGCGCTCTTACTATCCTTATTACTGGTATTAATTTCATTACCATGGTTTAATGAACTTGCCAATAAAGAAATGAATATACCATGGGATAATATATTTTTCTGGGGTGCATTGTTCGTTTTTACAATAATTACGGGTCTACTGGCTGGAAGTTATCCGGCCTTCTATCTTTCTTCTTTTAGTCCGGTAAAAGTAATGAAGGGAACTTTTAAAGTGGGTAAAAGTGCAGAGACTCCAAGAAAAGCTTTAGTTATATTCCAATTCAGTATATCAATTATTCTTGCTATAGGCACTTTTATTGTATTTCAACAAATTCAATATACAAAAGATAGATCTACCGGGTACAATAAAGATAACCTAATATACTTGAGTATGAACAACCCAGATTATTCTGGGAAATACGACATACTTCGAGAGAAACTGAAAAGTACAGGAGTAGTTGAAGAAATGGCTCAATCTTTTTCTCCTCAGGTTGCCATATACAATAGAGGGGGAGGGTTTGACTGGCCGGGCAAAGATCCAGAAATGGAGGATGAATTTGGTCTTATGGCTATAACTCATGATTATGGAAGAACAGTGGGGTGGGAACTAATAAAAGGAAGAGATTTCTCTAGAGAGATGGTTACAGATTCGTCGGCTCTTATTGTTAATGAAGCAGCAGTAAAATACATGAACCTACAAGAACCCGTAGGAACTTATATAACTTATGGCAAAAGTGAACCTCTAAAAATCATTGCAGTGGCCAAAAATATGGTTATGGAATCTCCCTATAAACCCGTTAGCCCTGCTATATATTATATAAGTTATAGCAATGTCAACTTCATGCATATAAAGCTGAAAGCTAATGTTGAGGTAAATGAAGCTATTGAACAGATTAAATCTGTATTTACACACGTAGTCCCATCGGCAAATTTTGACTACCGTTTTGTAGATCAGGATTATGAATTCAAATTTAGATCAGAACAATATCTGGGAAATTTGGCAGGTGTTTTCACTCTATTGGCGATTTTAATTAGTTGCCTTGGTCTATTTGGCTTAGCCTCATTTGTTGTAGAAAGGCGTACCAAAGAAATAGGCGTGCGTAGAGTGCTAGGTGCATCTATTTATAACCTTTGGAAAATGTTATCGAGCTCTTTTATGGGATTGGCGTTGCTTTCCTGTTTGATAGCCATCCCCATTATCCATTATTTTATGGAACAATGGTTACAGAATTATAATTATAGAATGCAAATTTCATGGTGGATCTATGGTATCGCCATTTTTGGAGCATTAGTATTAACCTTATTAACTGTGAGTTTTCAAGTGATCAAGGCCACACTTATCAATCCGGTTAATAGTTTACGAACCGAATAAAACTAAAGATCATGATCAGAAACTATTTCAAAATTATCTGGAGAAGCATGATTCGACAAAAACAATTTGCTTTTCTCAATATTGTTGGACTTACCCTGGGAATCGCCACTTGTTTGGTGCTCGGGTTGTATGTATACGATGAAATGACCTATGATACCTTTCATGAAAAAGGAGATCGCATTTACAGAGTAAATCAATCTCACATTTGGGAAGATTGGAATGATCAATACGCATCAAATGGGCCAAATTTAGGAATTGCTTTGCGTTCCGATGTTCCAGAATTTGAACAGATCACCAGATTATTGGATCAAGGGGCACAGACCATGCGTACAAATTTGAAGGGAAGAGAGAATACCTTGTATAAAGAAGAGCAATGTTATTTGGCCGAAGAAAATTTTTTCGAAGTATTCTCTTTTAATTTTCTTCAGGGAAACCCTAAAACGGCGCTTAAAGATCCAAAAAGCATTGTCATCACACAAAAAACGGCAGCGCGTTATTTTGGAAAAGAAAACCCTATTGACAAAACATTGGAAATACGAGAAAATGATGGGTCATGGAGTACTTTTACCGTTACCGGAGTAGTAGCTAATGTGTCATCAAAGTCTCATATTCAATTTGATATGTTGATATCCTTAAACAGCATTTCTGAACGAATGAAATCAAACGGTTGGTTATGGGTTTGGACCGGATTTTCAACCTATGGTCTGGTGAAAGAAGGAACCAATATAGAAGCTTTACGTCAAAAAATTCAGGCGATACCTCCCAAATGGGCGGCCAATACTACCGAGCGTATTTTTAATCAGACTTATGATGAATTTACAGCAGGAAAACCATGGAAATTGTACTTGCAACCACTTAGAAAAATATACTTATCAGATGATCCTGCAGAGCACCGTTTTGGACCAAATGGTAATCCACAATACGTCAAACTTTTTAGCGCTATCGGAATTTTAATCCTGGTATTGAGTAGCATCAATTTCATGAATCTTTCTACTGCGCGATCTTCAAAGAGGTCCAAAGAAGTTGGAATTAGAAAAGTATTGGGCTCAGAAAGAAGAAAATTAATCAAACTGTTTATCCTAGAGTCTACTCTCTTTGTATGTATAAGTACTGTATTTGCACTTATAATTGTTCAACTACTATTAAATGTATTTAATTCTATAGCCGTAAAAGAGTTATCCTTATTGTCTATGCTGGGTAATCCTGTGTTTTTGGTAATCTTAGTATCTTTTGTAGCGTTCTTAGGTATTTTGGCGGGTAGCTATCCTGCGTTTTACCTATCGGCATTTAAACCTATAGAAACACTAACAGGAAAAGTAAGTGCCGGATTTAAAGGGAAAAAGATGCGTAACGGATTGGTAGTGGTTCAATTTACCATATCAATTGCATTGATAATCTGTACCTTTTTTGTACAAAAACAATTGGCGTATTCGTCATCACTAGATCTTGGACTGGCGAAAGATAATGTCTTACAGATACATAATACAGAACAATTAAGACAAAATGTAAAAGTCTTAAAATCGAAATTGGAAGCCAATTCGGCCTTTACTCATGTTGGTAGATCCTATGGTATCCCTCCTTATATCTGGTCTGGAGATCGGTATAAAGCTTCAGAATCTCAAACGCCCGCAATCAATCTAAGTGATTTTAGAACCGAAGGTGATTATCTGGATTTATTGGGAGTAGAATTTCTGGCGGGTAGAAATTTTGACCCAGAACGTAAGAATGATAAATACGGAGTGATATTGAATGAAGAAGCGGTTAAAGTATTGGGGTGGGGACCAAAAGAGACATTTGCAGCTAATTCTCCTATTGGTAAATATGTCGAAATGACCAATGAAAATGAAGATAAGCTTGAGGTGTTGGGCGTGGTGAAGAACTTCAATTTTAATAGTACCAAAGAAAAAATTGCACCACTGGTGATATTACATCAGGATAATGATTTGGTATGGAATTATCAAAGAGGGCTCACGTTCTTATCGGCTAGACTTAATCCTAATGTTGTTAAAAATACAAGGGATCTTCAAGCGCTAATTGACGATATCAAAGAAGAAATGGCAGGAATGGATGCTTCAATTTTGTTTGAGTATAGTTTTATGGATCAGGAATTTGAAGAAACGTTTAGAACCGAACAACGCATGGCAACCGTACTGAATATTTTTACAGTTTTGGCACTCATTATTGCTTGTCTTGGATTATTTGGACTCACTGCTTTTTCGGCAGAGCAGCGAATCAAAGAATTGGGAATTAGAAAAGTACTTGGTGCAAAAGTATCTCAGCTGGCACTGTTGTTTTCTTCAGAATTTACAAAACTGGTGTTAATATCTGTACTATTGGCTTCACCTATAGCCTATTTCCTTGTGGATCGATGGCTTACCAATTTTGCATATAGAACACCAATCGAAATATGGGTATTTGCAGTTGCTTTGTTGTTTGCAGTAATTATTACCATAATTACGGTGAGTTTTCAAACCATAAAAATCGCTAATACCAATCCCGTAAATAGTTTACGAACCGAATAAATAAAATTTCAAGACCCCAAAGGTTTTCAAAACCTTTGGGGTTTAACAAAATAATAAAATCATATTCAAAAATTAAATAAAATGCTTTTACAACTAAATAAAATATCAAAATGGGTACAATCTGGAGGTCAAAAAGTACACCTTCTTAAAGATATTGATTTATGGGTACACGAGGGAGATTTTATCTCAATCATGGGCCCCTCGGGATCAGGAAAAACCACATTACTCAATGTTCTTGGGATGTTGGATGATTTCAATGAGGGTGAATATACTTTTCTTGATGAATCTGTTCATAAACTTAAAGAAAAACATAGATCGAACCTTTATAAACAATATATCGGATTTGTATTTCAATCCTATCATTTGATCGACGAGCTAACCGTAAAAGAAAACCTTGAAATGCCTCTTTTGTACAAAAAGTATGGTGGTTCAGAAAGAAAAGCACGGGTAGCCGATATGTTGGATCGTTTTAATATTGTTGGTAAGAAAGATCTTTTTCCTGCACAGCTTAGCGGTGGGCAACAACAATTGGTGGGAATTGCAAGAGCTCTTATCGCTAATCCCAAACTTATTCTTGCCGATGAGCCTACAGGAAACTTAAACTCAAAACAAGGAGAAGAAATCATGGAAACCTTTAAAGAATTGAATGACCAGGGGGTAACGATTATACAAGTGACACATTCAGAAAAGAATACTAGTTATGGCTCTCGAATCATTAATTTACTTGATGGGGAGATTGTGTAAATAGTATATTTATTTCTGTAAATAATACATCAATTCCCCTCTTGAGAGGGGCTAGGGGTGTGTTTTTCAAAACGGCGAATATAATCTTCTATTGAAAGTAATACATTAAACATGTCTTTTAAAACTTGGTTATCTGTAAATCGAAGAATAGTTATTCCTAACTCGTTCATTCGTTTTTCCTTTTTCTGATCTTTTTGATATATCTCTATTAATTCATGTGAGTATCCGTCTATTTCAATACCAAGCATAAGTTCATGACAAAAAAAATCTAAAATATAATCATCTATGGGTTTCTGCCTATGGAAATCATAGCCATGCATTTGTTTTCCTTTTAGCTTTAACCAAAGAATAATTTCTGCTTTTGTACTATTATTTCTTAACTGTCTTGCTAGTTCTTTTAATTTAGGATTATATGGTATTATTTTTCTTTTCTTGCTCATTTTACACACCCCCAACCCCTCTCAAGAGGGGAGTTAGGCAATTTCAATTATTCAAATTCCTTCATTAATTATCCAATTCACTCTGTTTCGGGAGCCGCTGTAAATTGTTTTATCGCTGCATTGGGTTCAATAATATTGTATCCTTGCCAGAATTGAGGATCATATTTGGATAAGTACTCAGGCTTAATTGACTTATTTTCTTTACTATTGTCATAATCGGCCTGTGTTAATTCCTTAGTGTCGAAAACCACGATTTCATATTTATTCATACTATCAAAACCGGCATCGATTTCTAATGCTAATTCGTTTTGTTTTCGACGGCCTTTTACATGCTTGTTTTTTTCGATCACCTTGAGAGGTCGATCTACACCAAAATATCTTCCTCGATACATTTCAAGGTATTTCAAATCATATTTTTGGTTACCTCCTTTGTTGAATAGCATCTTTGCCTTATATAGATTGTCTCGATATTGGAGTCCTAAGAGCTTAAAGTTTTTAAGATTTCTCACATTTTGATAATCAACTCGCACTACTGCAAAATCTTCGGTATTTACATAGAGTGTTCCTTCGAAATCTTCTTTCCTTTTTGGCGTAAAACTGATGATGTACACACTATAATCCTCGATATTTGTATAATCGACTAGCTCAAATGTATATCGGTTTGACTTATTTAGGAAATTGGACATTACATCTTCATTGAAAAAGAAGCTCGACATAAGGCTTTTAAGTTCAGATTTTCGATGTTTCAAAAAATGACTTTTATCTTCTTTATTATCTTTGATTTCATCTTTAGCTGCGTTGGCTTCTTCATTGTTTTCGAGAATAGAATCGACCTGGACTTTGGTTCCAAAAATTCCTGATTTTATTTTTAGATATGAATCGGGCTTTACATTTTTCATAAATATGTCTTCCATACGTTTAGACATAGCTTCCATAGATACTTCGTTGTTTTTATCGTATAACTCGGCAGCTTTAATGATATGTAGCTTTCTTTTCTCAAAATCTCCATAGAGATTGCATAAGGTTTCGGTATAATATTGTGACTTTCTTGGAATAATAGAAACAACACTATCAATAAGTTTTTTATTAAGTTCTTCAATGGTAGATTTCTTGAAATCAACATTTAGTTTTTTGATATTACTAAATTCTGATTTTCTAAAAAACAGCCGTTTTTGCGATAACCCAAAATTATAATTCTGATCCAGTCGATTCTTTACATTTTCTATAATTTCATCGATGGTTAAATTCTTGTTCGAAACATAAACGCTATTTAATTCTATAGCTTTTGGAGCCAGATAAATAATACTATCAGTAGACTGATTTACTGCGATTCCTATTTTTTCGTATCCCATGGATGAAATATAGATCGAATCGGTTTGTGGTCTAGTGTCCTCAAGAGTAACGCTAAATCTTCCCTCTTCATTAGTGATTATACCTTGATTTTCTGATAGCTGTATAGTAGCATACGGAATTGGCTCGTTAGTTTTTTTATCTACAATACGAGATGCAATGGTTTGAGCGGATGCCATTAAGGTGAAAGAAAAAAATAAAAGTGCTGCCCCGATATTTTTGTTTGTCATGATTTAAAATTTTGTTCAAATATGTATTCGTTATTATAGACGATATTAATACGGTAAAAGTTGCCTTTATAGACAGTAAAAATAAGACCCAAAATAGAAGTATTTGTTACACAGAGAGTTAATTAAAACAAAAAATCAAAAACAATTCCTTTTGTTTTGGCATGAATAAAGATCCAATCTAATACTTCTTGTAAGGACAGGGAGGTTTGTTTTCGTAACTCGGTAATACTTAAATCAGATTGATTTTGTTGTTGCTCTTTTATACGATCTTTAAAAAGAGTATCAAATTTTTGATGTGCGGTTTTCATTTCATTAAAATGTTTACGTTGATTCAAATTGTCTATAGCATCACTCTACAGTATATTAGTTTCTATTTCTTCGATAATCTCATCCATGACACCTCTTTGCTGATTATAAGCTTCATGGCATCGAGATCTTGTTCTTCGCCAGGCTCTATGAAAGTACGGGTGTACTTTGAAAATTTTCTGTTCTTAAAACTTTTTCATTGTAGCATGACCAATACATGGTTCATAGGTTATATGTAACTTAAATTATTTAGAATGATTCTACACCTGGGAAAAACGCCCCGGAAAACCCGACACGTTTTTCCGGGCCCGGAAAAACGTGCCGGGTTTTCCGGCAGCATATTCCCCGCTCGGAAAGTTGTGCCGGGTTTTCCGGCAACACATTCTGATGGGATAATAAGCTGCCGGAGTTTCAAGCTTGTTTTTCCTTAAAAATTATCCAATGATAGGTGCTGCGAGTTTCATTTTTCGTTACTGGGAAGAAATTTATGAACCCTTAAGTGTTTAAAATGAAGTAAACAAAAACCCCAATCAAAACAGCGCTCTTTGATTGGGGTTTTAAAAATCCTAAAGATAAAAACTTACTCTTCTACAGATTTAAGGTTATCATTAGAATTTCTATCGATTAACTTGTTATAGGGATCAATCCCTGCTTTGATTGGTTTTTTATCGGTGATAATCGTAAACGTATTATCTCCCGGTTGCAACCATTTACGCTCCAAGTAATATGGATTTTTAAGGGGTACTTCTTGATCATCTATAATATCCTCGCCAAACAGTCCAACCTCAATATAGTTGGTTTTATCATCGGTGCGTTCTTCTTTTCCTTTATCGTCATAATAAATTTTGTTCGAATTTACAGTAAATGTGGTTTCATAGGTGCCGTTATCCAGTTTTTTGGTCTTGGCGGCAACAACACGGTTTTCGTACAACACGATCTTTTTAAAACCATCTACCACACTATATTTTAACGAGTCTGGAGCGACATTATAAAGAGCATCGAATAGATTTTCTGAGGTTGGATATACTCCTTTTTCAAAATGTTTGTACTCATTTAAGAAACCTTTCAATGCAGCATTAATTTTATCCTCGCCTATAAGATCCTGTAGCTCATACATGACCATAGACCCTTTGCGATACCAGATATGCTGGCCCACTTCTACATTGAGTAAGGATCGTTCGGGTTTAAAACTAAAGGCTCTACTTCTTAAATAATCGTCCAAAGAATATTTCAAAAAGTTTTTGATTCCGTTTTCCCCATATTCCTGCTTCATAGTCATTAATGACGTATACTCTGCCAAGGTTTCAGAGATAATATTGGCTCCCGACGTTTTGCTAGGTGTTACGATATGACCCCACCACTGGTGAGCGACTTCGTGAGCTGTTACTCTAAAAGCATAATTAAAATCTTCTGCCTTATCAAAGTTGGCTACAAAACCAAAATCTTCAGAATATGGAATAGTGGTTACAAAAGATTGTGCAAAGGTGGTATGGGCAGGAAATTCAACAATTCGAAGTACCGAGTTGGGATATTCGTAAAAGTTTTTGGAACAATAGTCCAAAGCTACTTTAACACCGTCTATAAAATGTTTCAGATTGCGTTTGTGTTTTTGGGAATGATAGATTTCTATGGCTACCTTTTTTCCACTGGGGGCAGTCCAACTAGACTTTTCTATATCATATCGAGCCGAAACTACATTAAAAAACAGGTCGGTTTGTGATTCTAATTTATAGTGGTAATAAGCACGCTCATTTTCTTTCCATTTTTTTGCCAATACACCTGGGGCTAAAGCTATTTGATCCTGAGCCGTACTTACTACAGCTTCAAAATTGATATAATGAGCATCTTCATTAAATAGATTCTTTTTAAGGGCTATAGAATCTGTACGTGGTGGGTACAAATAATCCAGTTTTTTTAATCCATGTTTTACCCGAACACCGTTGTCTACCAAGCTTCGTTCGTAGTAAAACCTCGGAAAAATAGTACTGTTAAAAAAAGATCCATTGTGCAACACCTGGGTTTGCATAGCATTGGCAAACCCTTTGGTTAGGGCTTCAACCTCTATGGTAAGATCGGCTTTTTCTGTTGGTTGCATTGGAGCTGGTAACTTATAGAAATATATACGATATACCGAATCAGTAACGACAGGGTTCAGCTCTTGTCCTTTGTATATTACCTTTTTTAATGTGAAATGCTGACCAGGATACTGTACTTCCAGTAGCAATGTATCGATGGCTTTTTGGTGAGGATTTATAATTTTAAACTCCCCTTTGGCTGTGAGATTTCTTTCTTTAGGAAAAACATCAATATACGCTTTAAGATCGGTTACTATAGGGTGCTCTTTGCCAATGTATTTTTCGTATTTCTTTTCGGCATCTGCCGCTACTTCTTCTGTATAATTTCCATCTTGAATAGTGTTTATTACTTTCAAATTATAATAGCTATAGGCACCAATAGATATAAAGGCTACAACAATCAATGTAGATGCTAAAATTGTTTTACTATCGAATCGTTCTTTGGCCAGAGATAATCGTTCTTTAACTGAAGAAAAGAATCCGCGGGTCCAGAAAACCTTACCAATCATCATTAAAATAGCCGTAAATAATACCCAGTATAAATTCATCCAGGTGATTCCGCCAAGGTAATGACCAAAACCGTTAAGATCGCTAATAAAAAAAGGTGTAGGTTGTCCAAAAATCAACAAAGGATTGGTGCTTTTGAATCCTAAGGTGACCAATAAGGGTAATCCTATATACAATACGATGACAATGAAGTGTCCCAAAAATTTATTATTGACCAATACGTGAATAAAAAATGCTAGTAGAACCGTCATAATCAAACCGGGAAACAGAATTACAAAATTGTAAATCAAGTACATATCCAGTTCATAGGCAAAGTAGCCATTAAAGGTCTGAAATAACATACCAATAACGATATTGGTAAACGCCAAAATCACAGACACACCAAATAAGGCAATAATTTTTGAAAAATATAGACTAGCATCGCTTATGGGTAACGCATCATAAAACACAAAAGTTTTGTTTTTTCGGGTTCTATGAACGGCTTCTCCCGAATAGATTACCAGAATAATGGCAGAAAGCAATGATATTCCCCCCGATGCATAGAACGCAATATAGCGTGTAAGAGGAAGATTTGGTGTTCCGTAGGTTTTGTTGGCCACAAAAATTGTGATTACCGAAATTACAATGCCAATAACCAATAGAATAACAAATACCGGGTCTTTTACAATAGATAAGAATTCTATTTTGCTAAGGGAAAATAGATTCTGTCTTTCAGCTTTCTTAGAAAACACCTGGGTGACCGAAGTAATTAACGAAGGTTGATAGGCATCGTTATTGGTTTTCTTTTCTTTCTTACTAGAAAGTAAGAACTTCTTGTAATCAAATTTAAAAAGTGTGATTAGGAAAAATGCCAATCCAATCCCCAGCCATAATAATCTATTGATTAAGAATTTACCGTGTACGGGGAGTTGGTTTGTATTACGTTCATTAATAGACCAATATTTTTTTACATAATCAAAAGCTTCTCCGCCAAAAGGATCAAGGTATATACTCAACCATTGATTATCCAGATTCCCTAGTAAGGTTTCTGCCATAGTATTTAATAGGAATAAACAAATACCCCCTAAATATATAATTGGCATCTTTTTGAAAAAAGCCATTAAACAGAAAAACAATGACCCTACCAGCAAGGCATTGATTTGTAGTATAAAAATAAACGGAAGTAGGTAAGAAGAGAAATCAAAAGCAGTGTAATCCCCATAATCAGGGCGTTCCAAAAACTCGCCTATACCAAAGCCTATTATGGCACCAAGTAAAATTCCAAGGTTAAGCAGGGTAGTAATCGTAAAACTACCCAAAAAACGCCCTAAAACATACGACTTTTCTGGAATGGGAAATGTGAAATACGTTTGTGCAGTTTTATGATCGTGATCCCTAAAAATGGGTACTCCCATGATAGCGGCATAAAAGAAAATACTGATTACCGATATGGCAGATACCACATTTGTGATTTTTGTGGGGCTATTTACGAACTCGGCAGTCGAAGATCGTTGTAATGCAGCAAATAGAATAGCTAATCCAATACCCAAACCAATGTAAATCCAAGTAGCTGGTCTTTTTAGGCGGTATTGCAGCTCAAATAAAAAGGTTTCTTTCATAGTGCTGCCTCCTCTTCTTTTTTATTAATACAGTAGAAGTAGAAATCCTCGAGGTCATTAGATACGGCTTCAAAACCGTCTCCCGGATTTGATTCGTTATACACGTTTACATAAAACTTACCTCCTCTTAAATAATTGGATAATACTGTATATTCATTTTCTAGAGCAGGTAGCTCAGATTTATCAATATGTTTTCTGAATACTTTTTCATTCAAGGTATCGGATAACTCTTGTGGATTTCCTTGAACCAAAATCTTACCTTCATTAAAAACGGCCATTTTTTGACATAAATTGGTAACGTCATCAACAATATGGGTACTTAAAATAACCACTGCGTTTTCGCCAAGTTCACTTAGTAAATTATGAAAACGATTACGTTCCAGAGGATCTAAACCTGCCGTGGGCTCATCTACGATAATCAATTTTGGATTACCCAACAATGCCTGTGCAATCCCAAAACGCTGGCGCATACCACCCGAAAAATCACCTAGATTTCTGTTTCTAAACTTGTAAAGATTTACTTTTTCAAGCAGATCAGCAACATAACCTTTGCGTTCTGCCTTATTATTAATTCCTTTCACTTTTGCGATATGATTAAGCATCATTTCTGCAGAAACTTTTGGGTATACACCAAAGTCTTGAGGCAAATACCCCAATACTTTTCTTAATTCTCCCGGTTGTTTAAAAATATCAATACCATCAAACTCAATTGAACCAGAATCTGCTAATTGTAAGGTAGCTATGGTACGCATAAGCGTAGATTTTCCCGCACCGTTGGGGCCTAATAAACCAAACATTCCGTTTTCTAAGGTTAACGAAACATCATTAAGCGCCTGTGTACCATTAGGATAAGTTTTATTGAGATTTTTTATGGTCAGCATAATTCAGAATTTTTCTATTTCAATGTTTTTAAAGTTAGTATGTGTAGTTAAGGTTTTGTTACAAGATTATAGCTATTTGTAATAAAAGACATAAAAACTTTGGCGTTCAAATATATAAGAGTTTTACCAATAACGACACTAAAAAGTTTTAGTATATTTTAATGCTCAATTTCTTGTGATTTTAATAAGATCATTACCCAAAACATATGCTTATCTTTGTAGCATTAAATTAATTCATAGAATGCAACAACTTCGCAGAAACAGAAGACTTAGAACCAATGATGCTATTCGTTCTTTGGTGAGAGAAAATACAATTACCCCTCATGATTTTTTAGTTCCTCTTTTTGTAGTAGAGGGAAAAGGTGTCAAAGAAGAAATTTCTTCTATGCCCGGCTATTATAGATATAGTCTGGATTTGCTTACAAATGAGGTTAAAGAACTTTGGTCATTGGGTTTAAAATCGGTGTTGTTGTTTGTAAAAGTTCCTGATAAACTTAAAGATAATAAAGGTACCGAGGCCCTAAATGCCGATGGGTTAATGCAGCGTGCTATAAAAACAGTAAAAGATGCAGTACCAGATATGTTGGTAATGACCGACGTTGCACTGGATCCATATTCATCTTATGGTCATGATGGGATTGTAGAGGATGGATATATTGTAAATGATGAAACATGCGAAGTGCTGGCACAAATGTCGCTATCTCATGCGCGCGCTGGTGCTGATTTTGTAGCTCCCAGCGATATGATGGATGGACGAATTCTAACTATAAGAGAGCTACTCGAGCAGGAAAATTTTAAGAATACAGGTATCATGAGCTATAGCGCCAAATATGCATCGGCATTTTATGGGCCTTTTAGAGATGCTTTGGATTCTGCTCCTGGATTTGGAGATAAGAAAACCTATCAAATGGATTTTGCAAATCGAGATGAAGCCATTAAAGAAACATTAATGGATATCGAGGAAGGTGCCGATATTGTGATGGTGAAACCTGGTTTGGCATATCTTGATTTGGTAAGAGATGTAAGAGACAATGTAGATGTACCCGTTGCCGTTTATCAAGTAAGTGGAGAATATGCTATGCTCAAGGCCGCAGCAGAAAAAGGATGGTTAGATCACGATAAAGTGATGCTAGAACAAATTATGGCTTTTAAAAGAGCAGGAGCACATATTATTGCCAGCTATTTTGCCAAAGATGTTGTAAAGCTCTTAGGATGATTTGAGTTTTTTATAGTAGGGTTTATAGCGTTCCTTCTCCTTGGACGACATTATAATGGCAATAGGCGAGACGAAGTGTTGGAGTCAGGATGAGGGGATTTTTTATAAACACCCTCACTTTAATCCTCTCCGTCAAGGGAGAGGAAATAAAACATGTATCAGTTGTAAGAATTTTTAAATTAGAAACGCTATGGTGAGCAGAGAAAGATTATATCGAACTTTTGGAGAATTGCTATACGTCCTGGCCATGAGTGATGGGGTTATCCAAAAAGAAGAAGTTGAAACTCTTGAAGAAATCTTACAGGGTCACCCAAAAGGAAAAGAAATCAAATGGTCTTTTGATTATGAAAGTACAAATCAAAATGATATAGAAACCCTATATAAGAAGGTCATCGAGGTATTTTCAGATAATGGCCCCGATCACGAATATGATTTTATGATTTACGCGCTTACCAAAATTGCTGATGCTAGTAAAGGAGTCAATGCCGAAGAACAAAAGTTAATCACTAATTTCTCTAATGATTTATTAGAGCGATTTGTAAAAGATATTGAAAAAATTAAAGAAAAATATACATAAACATACAATGCAAAAAACAGGCCTGCTTATACTGTCTATGACTCTACTTTTGGTGAGTTGCCAGTCAGAAAAAAAAGAAAAAGAAGATATCAAAATCGGAACAAAGAAGAAAGAAATTTCAGTCTTCGAAACCGGTAAAAATATATTTAATGGAAAAGGAAAATGTTACACATGTCATAAAATTGATAAGAAATCAATTGGACCGGGAGTAGTAGAAATTATGAAGATTTATAAAGAAAAAAATGGAGATTTGATAGCGTTTCTAAAACAAGAAGCAGATCCGATTGTAGATCCAGAAACGTATGCCGTAATGAAAACAAACTTTGCTATTATCAAAACATTTTCTGAAGATGAACTAAAGGCGCTTCAGGAATATATGATCAAAGTGAGTAAATAAACGTAGCGGTATTATCAAAGTTGTATTCAAATCCTTACTTTAGTAGCATATTTTTAACGCAATGACCTTACTTATAATATACGCAGTACTTTCTATTTTCTTTTCGTTTTTATGTTCGATTCTAGAAGCAGTATTACTTAGTGTGACCCCTACTTTTATAAACGTTAAGAAAAAAGAAGGGAAGCCCTATGCCACCACTTTAGAGAACTTAAAAAAAGATGTAGATCAACCCTTGATTGCCATTCTTACCTTAAACACTATTGCGCATACAGTAGGAGCAATTTTGGTAGGAGTGCAAGCAGAACAGCTACCATATAAGGTTGAAATCCTAGGGGTAAATATTGTGGGAATTGTATCGGCAATAATGACTATTTTAATTTTGGTTGTTTCTGAAATTATACCCAAAACCATCGGAGCTACATACTGGAAACAATTGGCAAACTTCACATCCAAAGCCTTGTTGGCACTCATAGCTCCTCTTAAATATACGGGGATTTTATGGTTGCTTAGACTCACCACAAAACTTATTGGTGGTAAAGGGCATCATGGATCAGTTTTAAGCAGAGAAGATTTCACCGCCATGGCCGATATTGCTGAAGAAGAAGGTGTTTTTGAGGAGTCTGAATCCAAAGTGATTAAAAATCTACTCAACTTTAAAGCCATACAGGCCAAGAGTATCATGACCCCTAGAACAGTTCTTAAAATGGCTCCAGAAGATCAAAGTGTCTCCGATTTTTTTGAAGCCAATAAAAACCTTCGATTTTCAAGAGTGCCGGTTTACAAAGATAATCCGGACAATATTACCGGTTATGTTTTGAAAGATGAGGTTTATAAGCAAATGGCAGAGGATAAGCATGACAAGAGACTAGGAGATATTAAGAGACAGTTAATCGTAGTTGGGCGAAATGTCGCGGTACCCAATCTTTTCGAAAAATTGGTAGAAGAAAGAGAACATATTGCCTTGGTAGTTGATGAATATGGTTCGATAAGCGGGATTGTAACGATGGAAGATGTAATTGAAACCTTATTAGGATTGGAAATTGTAGATGAAAGCGATACCGATGCCAATATGCAAGATCTCGCACGAAAAAATTGGGAAAACAGAGCTAGAAAACTGGGTATTTTAGAAGACGATGAGTAATGAAGCCTACATTGAAACACCATTGGGAATTGCCATAATATCTGGTGATAAGAATGGTATTTCTAGTGTTTCGGTTACCAGAGAATCCAAAAAACAACTTTCAAAGAATATACCGGCACAATTACAAGAGGCTGTAGCACAACTTACCGAATATTTTGAAGGAAATCGCACCCATTTTGATTTAAAACTCAATCCCTTGGGCACCGATTTTCAGAAAAAGGTGTGGAATGAGTTACTCAAAATCCCGTTTGGGAAAACTGCTACTTATCTCGATATGGCCAAACGATTGGGAGACCCAAAATGTATTCGAGCTGCTGCAACGGCCAATGGTAAAAATCCTTTATGGATCATTGTACCTTGTCATCGTGTCATTGGCAGCGATGGGTCACTTACTGGCTATGCCGGCGGATTATGGCGAAAAAAATGGTTGCTGGATCATGAAAACCCGGTAAAACAACAATCTTTGTTCTAAACAAAAATTTCTAAAAAACATTTTTATAGTTTCAAAAAATGAAACTGACTTATTTTATCATTGCACTTTAAGTCGTTCATTTTTTTTAATTAAATTGGTAGAATTCAATTTCACACTAATTAAACTTCAACATGCGAATCTTCAAGAATTTTTTAAAAGGACTTTTGGCAATCATAGTATTATGTATTGGTTTATTATATGTTTTTGATAGTGAATATATCTTCAAAGGAGTACGTGTAGTATACATGACGGGTCATAATACTGCCTATCTGGACGATTACACGCATTTTGACAATCGCCCAATTAAAACTGGTACAAAAAGTATCCCCTGGGCAATTCATAAAAAGTATAATACTACCCAGGCAACAGATAGGTTGAATGAAATTAACGATAAGTTAGGTACTGTGGCATATATGATTATTAAAAATGACAGTATTTGGTATGAAAAGTATGCCGAAGGATATGGTACCGAATCTAAAACCAATTCATTCTCGATGGCAAAAAGTATGGTAACGGCCATGCTAGGCAAAGCCATAATGGATGGTTATATAAAAAGTCTAGACCAACCGCTGGGAGATTTTTTTCCCGAGTTTTCTGAAGGGTTGGCGGCAAAAACAACTGTAGGGGACCTTTCTTCAATGTCCTCTGGACTCAATTGGGAAGAAAGTTATAAAAGCCCTTTTTCTATCACGGCCAAGGCATATTATGATACAAATATTAGAGAGGTGTTATTAGGGTTGGAAGTGGTCGAAGAACCTGGACAAGAATTTAAATACCTAAGCGGAAACACCCAACTGCTGGGAATGGTAATAGAGAAGGCTACAGGAAAGCCATTGTCTGAATATTTAAGTGAAAGTTTTTGGAAACCAATGGGAATGGAGCAAGAGGCAATCTGGCAATTGGATAGTGAAGATAGCGGTATGGAAAAAGCCTATTGTTGTGTAGCGAGTAATGCAAGAGATTTTGCCAGATTTGGTGTGTTATTCAAAAACAAAGGAGTTTTTGCAGGTAAGCAATTATTACCCGTAGAGTTTACAGAACTGGCTACCAAAAAAAGATTCGAAAAAGACGATATGTACGGCTATGGTTTTTGGTTATCAGATCATTTGGATAAAGAAATCTTTGCCATGCGAGGTATCCTTGGGCAATATGTAATTTGTATTCCCAAGGATGATGTTATAATAGTAAGACTAGGGCATAATAGAGGGGACTTTGTGCCAGGCGAATCTTTTACCGAAGACTTTTTTATCTTCATTGAAGAAGGGTATAAAATGTTAGAGAATGCTTCATAAATTAAACCTGGAACATATCTTGTTTCTGGATATTGAAACGGTTCCTGAACATAAAAGTTTTGATGGTCTAAGTGAGGAAATGAAATACCTTTGGGCCGACAAAACCAAATATCAACGAAAAGAAGAATTCTCACCAGAAGAATTTTATGAACGTGCCGGTATTTGGGCAGAATTTGGTAAAATAGTTTGTATATCTGTAGGATATTTTACTTTTAAAGGGGAAACAAGATCCTTTAGAACCACTTCATTTCATGGAGAAGAAAAACAACTTTTGCTGGATTTCAAAAATCTTATTGAAACTCATTTTAGTGGCCCTCAACATTTACTTTGTGCGCATAATGGGAAAGAGTTTGATTTCCCATATATTGCTCGCAGGATGATTATCCACAATATAACATTACCCTACAAGCTCAATCTTTTTGGTAAAAAACCTTGGGAGGTACCACACTTGGATACCCTGGATCTATGGAAGTTTGGAGATTATAAACATTACACCTCATTAAAATTACTAACGAATATTTTGGGGATTCCATCGCCAAAAGATGATATTGATGGTAGCCAGGTACGAAATGTATACTACGACGATCAAGATATCGATCGTATTATTATTTATTGCGAAAAAGATACTGTAGCCGTAGCCCAAATTTTACTTCGTCTTCGGCAAGAAGAATTACTTTCTGATGAAGAAGTAATTTCGGTTTAAACAATCAATTCATTCGATTACGCCTATCATCTTTTGTTGGGAAGTATAGATTAGAACTGCTATATGAAGTTCCATAGGTCATGACGGCAGAATATACCTGTTGCACAGCGTCTTCGACCTGAAATTCTGAAAGTTCTTTTAAGGGGTGCATAAAAGCCGCCCAAAGTACTTTCCCGGAAATAGAATATTTCACATCCAAAGCAGAGTGAAAATTGGCTTCCATGCAACGTTTAATATCTTTTTCAGACATCGTTTCATGATCTCTAATAGGAGCAATGATACGCATACGATTATGCAACTCATCAGTTAAACAAACAAAGTGAATGTCATTTATTACAAATTCCCAATTTCCGTCAGTACCTTCGACTTGATCGGATAATGATCTAAAAATTGCATCTAATTTTTTATTGTCCATAGCTTTATAATTGCTTAAGTAAATCTCTTGCTTTTTCAATTTGAAGGGATATCAGATAGTAGAATACCTGATCCATTACTTGATTTGCATAGCTGTCATCTTTATATTCTTTTCTTTTTTGATATAGATCTACGGCTAGCGATACGTCATTTTCAGTATAAGAAACACCCAAAAACTCTTGTAGCACCGTTAGTCTATCATATCCAAATTCTTCAGAAGGTTCAATTATGGTTCCTTCTCCCCAATCATTCCATGTGATGATTTGCAACATGGTAATATCATTTAGTTTGGCTCTATCCAAAGATTCTTTGAAAAGTTGACCGTTGCGATCGTCATAAAATGTAAACCCATTACCCCAGCCTCCTTCTTGATAATAGTCATCAAATCCAGGCATGGCACCACCAATACAAACATCAAGATTAACATCGATACACCTTTGGTAGAAGTTGTTATTAATAGATTCGTCAACCCATCCAAACTCACCTTCAGCAGCAGCTCCTAAATTCCTATAGGGTAAGGGAATAAATATAGGTTTTTCGGATAAACCTGAAAAGACATCGAGCCATTCTGCTTCTGTAAATATAGCTTGTGGTCCAAAGTTTAGTAAAAGAGGTTTATTATCAACTTTTATATAGCTATTAGAAGAAAAATAATTCGTTTCCATATGCGCAATTACTCTTTTTGCTTCCTGGACTCTGTTAGAAATAATACCTTGTTCTTCAGCATTTTTTAGAGCCGAATCTTCATATACCAAAGCGTATTGGAGTCCGGCTTTTTCTAACCATGGAATAATGGCATCGGTATGATCTTGCAATAATCTCCCGTCATAAACATCGGTTATTCCAGGATTATCTATCAATATGCCATCTAGACCAGAAAGTTTCATACAAACGACCGCATATTCTAGATAATCTGGTTCTCCGTTGTCATAAGGACCAATTAAAGGGTAATAGTGCGAAGCAATTTCTCTTTTACCATTGGCATCAATGTTTAAAGGGTTTTTATTTGCCATCGTCCAATGCAGCCCCCAATTCCCTTTATCTGTTTGTGGAAACTCGGCATATTCTGGACTTTCAAACCAAGGCATGTAATGTGCATAGGTAGGAGTGTTATACGTTTTTGAAACGGTAACAGGGTCAAACACAGTAACGTTAAAAGTTCTTTCCTCAAAAGTTGCCGTAACGATATATTTTTTTGATTCATTATTTTCTGCAGTAACAATAATTTCAAAAGAACCATTAGAGAGGTTTTTTGTTTCGCCAGCAGTAATATTTGCCTCGGCCTTTTCAGATACTTTAAGAGACTTAATGGTCATTTCTTCTGTACCATAAGGGAGGTCATTATTAATCGTAATATTTGTAGATGATATAGAAGTAAGATAATCTATACCATTATTTTCTAACACCAATTCTGTTATATTATTTTGAGAAGACAATTCTACTTCTGGTTCAGGTTCGGATTCTGGATTTGGTTGAGGTTGGTCATCGCTACTACATGAGAAAATAATCGAACTGATAAAGATTCCTATAAATAAAAACTTTTTCATAGTAAATTCAGAAATGGTCTTTGGTTAAGGTTAATTAAAATGTACTAAAATAACATATTTATTATACTACGAGAGTATCAAGGTAGGTAGGTGGTAATCTTAAAAATTTCCCCCACCATAAATAAGCGGGGGAATTTAGTGTAATTATATACCAGTCGTGTCCCCCAACAAACCCGAATTGTTACATTCGAGCCGATTCCCTTCGATATAATTACAAAGCAAGCAGGGTGGAAAATAAACAAACCCTACCAAAAATGTCTTCGGTAATTAATTTAAGAGTAAACGTGAAATGAAAATTAAATGTGTGATCTCTGTGAAGAAGATTTATGCTGCGAATATAAAGATTTATTTTAACATGGCACCTTAATTATTAACATTTTTTTAAGGGTTCTAAGTGTTTGGCCTTAGACACATCTTTTTTGTAGTTTATGTAATCTTTTGAATTACAGGATTGAAAGCTTTTGAGGCTACCATGACTTTATCTCCAACAGTAAGATCTGTAATTTCAGAGTTTTGTGCGATTACTTTTACAACATTGTTGCCTATTAGCACGGTAACAATATAAACTACTTCTTCTTGTTGAATAGAAACTACCTCGCCTGTAAATCTAAATTTGGCACTCATTTGATGAGACGTAAAAATTTCTGAAGGTGTTCCAGAGCGGATAATTTTTCCTTCCTCCAGAACATACACTTTATCAGATAATTTTAGAACTTCACCAATGTCGTGACTTACTAATATTGTGGTTAAATTATATTTTTTGTGAACCTTTAAAATATAGGCTTGGAGTTTTAACCGCATTTTGATATCAAGTGCAGACAGCGGTTCATCCAATAATAATACATCGGGTGTTTGTACCAGTGCCCTTGCAAGAGCAACTCGTTGTTGTTGCCCGCCAGATAAGGTACTTGGGTTACGATGTTGTAAATCGCCTAATTCTATTACATCAATAAGTTCATCTATGATTTGATTCTTCTGATTTTTTTCTAAGGCATATTCAAGGTTTTTTCTTACTGTCATATTGGGAAACAAAGCGTATTCCTGAAAGACATAACCTACTTTCCGTTTTTGAGGGGAAAGGTTAATTTTTTTTTCAGTGTCCAACCAAACATCATTGTTTATTGCTATTTTGCCATCATCTGGATCAAGGAGACCAGCAAGTATGCGTAGGATAGAGGTTTTGCCAGCTCCAGATTCGCCATATAGGGTAATAAACTCTCCATGGGGAACATTTAGAGCGATATCCAAAAGCATATTCCCCTGAGCTGTGTGCAACATTTTATGTAAGGACAATGCTATCATCTACTAAACTTTTTTAAATATCCACCATTAACCAGATAAACAATTAGCAAAATAGAAAAGGTAATTCCTAGTAGAATTAAGGAATAGATATTGGCAGTATTATAATTTAAGGCTTCAACCTCGTCATAGATTGCGATTGATGCTACTTTAGTTTTTCCGGGAATATTGCCCCCGATCATTAACACTACTCCAAATTCACCTATGGTATGTGCAAACGAAAGTACGGTACCTGTAAGCAACGCTGTTTTTATATTAGGTAATAGTACTTTAATGGCTGTTCTTAGCTTTGATTTTCCAAGCACATAAGATGCTTCTTTAAGTTGCTTGGGTAGTGCCGCCAATCCAGATTGGATAGGTTGCACCATAAAAGGCAAACTATACAAAATCGAAGCTAGTACCAATCCTTCAAATGAGAAAATCAAGCGTAGTCCTAACCATTCATTTAGCCAATTTCCAAAAGAGTTGTTCGGGCTAAAAGCAATTAATAAATAAAATCCCAATACGGTTGGGGGTAGCACTAACGGCATACTTACCAAGGTCTCGATAACCGGTTTGATCTTTGATTTTGAATAGGCTAACCAATAGGCAAGGGGAATCCCCACAAGCAATAATAGAATTGTAGTTATCAATGCCAATTTAAAAGTTAATATAAGAGGTGACCAATCTATCATTTGCTAATTGATATTTCGTTCGTTTTAATCATAGCAGTCACTGTATTTCCTTCTTCAATATTTAATTGTGAAATCGCATTTGTTGTAATTATAGATACAATATCGCCAATAACGGTTTTGATATTTAGTTGACTTAGTAAAGCTCCTTTTTCGAGTTTTTCAACAATTCCGTTAACCTGGTTTTGTAAACTAATATTGTTTGTGTTTCCTGTTGCGATGACTACTTCGGTTTCTTTAAACAATAGATTAATGGTGTTTCCAACCGTAAGATAAGAGGCAGTTTCTGGAGTTTCTATAACTATAGCTTTAAACAATACTTCTTTTACTTTGGTCGTAACCAAAGAAAGGCTTCCATTGACCTCAATATTTGATATTTGTCCCTGTATTTTATTCATTTTATAGCAGCAAGGTATCCAAAATTTTCAAGAATTTCTTTTGATTCTTCAGAGAATAAGAAAGTATAGAATTTTTTGGCAGCGATGCTAGTCGAGTCTTTTTTCACAATTACAGCCGCTTGAGCGATAGGAGTGTATAAAGTTTGATCAATTTCGATCCACTGGCCTTTTTCTTTCATTTGAGGAGATAGTACCATAGATTTTGCTGTGAATCCGACCTGGGCGGCACCAGAAACAATAAATTGATTGGTTTGAGAGATGCTTTCGCCAAATACCAACTTATCTGATATCTTATCATATATATATGCGTTATTCAGCACAGAGATTGCAGCTTCTCCATAGGGAGCCGTTTTAGGATTGGCAACGGCAATATGTTCTATACTATTATCGATGAGCGATATTATATCTGGTTTTATATGTTCGTTTATCGACCAAAGTACCAACTTTCCGTATCCATAAATTTTAGGTTTTTCGGTTGTATGTCCATCTTTATAAAGTGCTTCTGGGTATTTCATGTCGGCTGAAACGAATACATCATAAGGTGCTCCTTCTTTAATTTGTGCAGTAAGTTTACCCGAAGAACTTACAACTACATCGCAGTCAATTCCTGTTTGCTTGGTAAAAGCCATGGTAATTTCTTTCATAGCAATGTGCATGTTGGAAGCGGTTGCTATGGTTACTTTTGAGGTGTTTTTGGTAGTGCAACCTAAAATTAGAGACAATAAAAATACACTACCAATAAGATTTTTAAAGAATAAGTTCATTTTATTTTCCTTTTACTCGATAATCGAGATTTAAATGCTGCCAGGCTTGTCTTGAAATCTAATCATTTTTCAATCTAATACCTTCGGGGAGGACCCTGAAGTAGTTTACCGACCATTTTAGGTTATTCTTCAAACATGGCAACCACCCTGGCAGGTGCTGCAGAAGCACCAACAATTTTAAGAGGAAATACAGCTACATTAAATCCAGTATAGGGTAACGCATCAAGATTAACCAATTGTTCCATATGGCAATATTCTTTGTGTTGTCCTACCAGGTGTGCTTCCCAAAACAGTTCAGAATTTCCAGTTTCTTTGGCTTTTTTCATCATGTAAGGTAATGGCAAATCCCACCCCCAGGAATCTATTCCCATTACTTTGATTCCTTGATCGATAAGCCATTCTGTTGCTTGGGCACTCATCCCGGTTCCGATTTTGTGAAAGTCTTTGGTACCATTATACTTATCTCTTCCCGTTTTGATGAGCACGATCATACCGGGTTTGATTTTTAACTTGTTTTTGGTTAAAAAATGTTCAATATCGGTTACAGTAATTGGGTCAAAATCTTCCTTATGCTTCATGTCGATTACCAAGCCCTTACCATAGCACCAATCCAGTGGTATCTCGTCTATGGTTTTTGACTTTTTACCATTGGTGGTCGGTGAATAATGCCATGGGGCATCAATATGCGTTGTGGAATGAACCCCCATTTTTTGAATAGTATCATCTGCCCATCCGTCAAAATTTTTAGGAAAAAGTCTAAAAGGCAATCCAAGAATTCGAATGAGCCATTTGGCCTTTTTATGAGGTTTGTGCTTAATTTTAACACGCATAAACCAAGGGTCTGATTTGTTGTATTTGATAGGTTTGGACAGGTCTACGATTTTCATGATGTGTAATACTTATTGTGGTTATTGTTTAGGTTTTAAAAAGTATTACTAAGGTAACTTTTATTGTTCAGATGTGTTCAATTTATCTAATTTAGATTGTCTCATATACAAGAAAAGCGGAAAAGTAAAGGCAATGGCTACCAAAAATGTGAGCGGGATCAAAATCCACCAATATTTTATTTTTAATTTGATCGCCTCAGGAATGTACCACACAAAAAATGCGATGACTACAACTAAAAGATCTGCACTAAAAGATCTTGCAGGAAATGTAGTTTTGGTTTGAGCAATGTAGTTAAGCAGAGAAGTGTCTTCGGCAGTGATATAAAACTGAATATTAAAATACCAGGTATAGCATACACCAACTATGGCCAGAATTAAAAAAATGTACTTGCGTTTCATATTGAGGGTTTTCTTGAGAGTATTGTGGAGTGATATATTCTTTGAAAAGGACGATAATTTTAATTTTTCAGACGTAATTCATGCGGGCTGGTTTTAGGGACACGTTCAATGATTTCCCTGGCTTCAAGGTCTAGTTTTACCGTTACAATGTACCAAACAACTTTACCGTCAAAAGAAGTAGAAAGTTCTTCTATTGCCATGTCACTTAATTTTTCATAAGAAATTTGTGTGTGTTCTTTGATGGTTTTGAGTATAAAATCTTTGATTATATTATACCTTCTTTTAAGAATATTTACTCCTGTTTTACCTTGGGGATGTAGCGTCATTATTTTATCATCATCTATCATGTTATTGGATTTTTGTAGTAGAAAAAATACCTACGTCATCCAATAAAGTTACAAAATGTATAGAAGTATCTGCTGTTTAGTAAATCATCCTTTAATACTCGTAGCTTATTTGATCTTCAAAATTTTCGATATTAAGTAGTATTTGATTACCACTAACCTGTAATGCTTGAATATCAAATGTAATTTCTTTGGTAATTACGGCGTCGCATAACTCTTCATTTTTTAAGGATAGTCGTAGATTACGTTGTGGAGGAGAGGAAAATAATACCACTTCTGAATCTATAAGTTTTATTTCCCAGCTGTCACCATCACAGCCACCTGAACTAAAACTTATATTTAAACAATCCCCATTAATAGCTACGCTATTTATAAAGTGTTGATCGTTGGGAGCGTTTTTAAATTGTTCTCCACTTACTTCTACTAGTTGATCACAATTGGTATTTACATCATCGTCGTTGCTACAACTTGTAACCATAAATACCACACAAAACAAACTGATTATCTTTTTAATCATCATTTTACTTTTTACTGTAGATGTAAAAAAGGTGTAGACGTTGTGTTAAGGTTCGTTAAATTCAGTTTGTAAATTTAATTATAGAGTATTTAACGGCAGTGAAGTCATTTAATAATAATCTTTGTAATGTTTTTCTTTGTTCTTATTACCTGTATCATAAAGTATATTGGAATCAGGCTTAAAGTTGTCCCTAGTAATAATACACCTGTACTACCTAGAGTGTCGGCTATACCTAATAGAATTCCACCAGTAGCTACTCCTCTTGTTCGGTGGCCTGTAATTTGATATTCATAACCAATTTCCAAATCTTGTGCATATGAATAGGTAAGAAAAGTGAAAAATAATATCACTGCCAATGGAACAATTTGCTTGAACAATCTTGTGCCTACACTTTGGACGTAGTCCAAAACTTTTTTATCCGAGAATATTTCACTCTTTAGATAGTTAAATATTTCCATCTTATTATTGCGGGTATCCAAATCAATTTCATCTTGGTCTTTGTTGTTTTTAATGATGTAAATCTTATCTGAGTGATTATCTATGCGAATTGATTTGATTTGATAAATGGGAACCCCAGTAATTTGTTTTGGAATATTGCCTTTTTCTAATTCTCTTGTATAACTGTTGATTTTTTTCCTGCTTGGGTTAGCGTTGTAGATTACATCATTGGTAATTACTATTACCTTGTCATTTCCACTATTGGTGATCCAGTATTTCATTTTTATACAAATTCCGTCGAGTTATTGAATTTGGACTACTGCAAGAATACAATATTTAAGTTTCATTTTTTGAAACTGATATTTTTTGTTTTAAAATAAAAACAAACCCCTGAAACATTTGTTTCAGGGGTTTAAAACTTTGTTTATTTATTGGTTTTACTGTCTTGCGAATCGAATCATATCTCTTTCGTCAATTCTAAGCATGTATACTCCAGTTTCTAAGCTTCTTGTGTCAATTTTGTTGATAAAGGTTCCTTTACCTACTACATTACCAAGTAAACTATAGATTACATAAGTATGCTCTCTATTATCTTGCATAGAGATGAATAAATCTCCACGTGTTGGGTTAGGGTATGCACTAATCTTACCAAATACTGGTGGTCCTGCAAGGTCACTAGTAGTGGCAAATGAAGCCGTAGTACCACATGGTCCAAGGTTGGTCCATCCTGTAGCCGTTCTTTCATATAGATTACCTTGGTATGTTACGCGATCACCTGCTTGGTATGATTGTGTGCTGCTCCATGCTGGTACACCTTCACACTGATCTACTGGTCCGCCACCTGTACTATCGCTTAACGATACATTATCGATAGCAATATCAGCTTGCCATGTAGCACCTGTGATTCTATTGAATCTTAACTGTACACCACCTCCTACATAAGCAGCAAGGTCGATATCTGCACTTTGCCAAGAGTTACCTTTGTTACCAGTTTGGCTCCAAATACTTGTCCATGTAGCACCTTCGTCAGTACTAGCTTCTACAGCAATACTTCCCATATCGGCAGCGCCATACATGTGGTAGTTAAATTTGAAACTAGCTTGAGCAAGGCTTGATAAATCAAAACAAGGAGAAGTTAAGATTGCTTGCTTGTTAGGATATCCAGTTCCATTTCCAGAAGCCTCTACATAGATGTAGTAAGTTCCTTGGTTAGCACTAGAAGGTCCGGTTCCGTTTGACGGAGTTCCGCTAGCATCAACTGTCCAGTTAATATCATCTGCAGTAGACTGAGTCCATGCACCTAAAGTATTTTCAAATCCTTCATTATATGGGAAAGCAGTAATGCCAGAAGTACATCCTGTTCCACCACCACCTCCGGCAGTAGTTACATTTACTACATTACTTGCAGCAGATTCGTTACCTGCAGCATCTTTTGCTATAACACTAAATTGATAAGCAGTATTTGCAGTTAATCCAGTTACATTGGCAGTTGTATTGGTTACAGTTCCTAAAACTGAGCTACCTTGATATACATCGTATCCAGTAACTCCTACATTATCGGTAGAAGCTGTCCAGTTCAATGTTAATGTTGTTTCTGTAACGCTCGTAGCAGCTAATGCTGTTGGAGCTGTTGGAGCTTGAGTATCTGCAGTAGCTCCTCCGATTACTACTGTATAATCTTCAACTTCACCATATTGGAAAGACTCACAAGAAGTAGGAACGCCATTGTACTTCATAGAAACACGCATTCTGGTATTTCCATCAAGAGCTCCGGCAGGAACTGTAAAGGTTCCACTTACTGGTGTCGTTTGTGTAGCAGCCTGTGTCCAAACTTGCTCACCTGCATCAGTAAAGTCACCATTTTGGTTATAATCTATCCAAACGCTATATCCTTCGTTATAAGTAGTTCCTGTCCATGTTGGTGTAACCGTAATTGTATAATCACTACCTTTTGCAAGACTAGTCGAGATTGACGTGAAATCATTATATCCACCAGATCCTGCACCAGATGCATTATTGATAGTTTCTAATTGTACATTGCTTATATATTCGTCGGCAACACTTTGCCCATTAGACGCACAATATACCAATTGGAACTCTGGAGTGCTGAACGTAGCTGTGCTGCTGTAAGAAGAAGTAGTACCATCAGAACACTTACTTCTTACCTGTACTTCGTATGAAGTTAATTCAGTTAATCCAGTAAGGTTAGCAGAAGCACCGCTAATATCTTGTTGGTTAGTCCAAGAAGAAGCTCCAGCTACACGATATCTTAAATCATAAGTTGCCGCAGGTACTGCAGTCCATGCGATAGTAGCTGAATCATAAGTAACATTTGAAGCAGCAACACCTGTTGGTACTGTTGCATTACATACTACAGGAGTTCCTGTTAAACCTGTAACTACAAGAGAGAAGTTTTGACTTCCACCTGTTAAAGAACCTTTGTGAGTTACTGTAATTGTATATGTTCCAGAAGCACCAGAAACGTCTACTCTTTCAAAAGGATCTACGTTGTTGTCTCCTGTACCATTTGTTGTAATTCCTGTTAATCTGTAAGGGCTAAAAGTAGTTGACCCTTGAGATACTCTAATATCTAAGTCATTTACAAGTACCGGAGTGTTTGAATTGGTTGCTGTAGTAGCTGTACCAGGTCTGTCTGTCCAAGAGATAGAAGCCAATAATGGGTTTACTCCATCAGAATCTACAGTAATTGTATAGGTTTGACCACTAGTCAATGTTAATTCTTCAACTTTAGACTCACCACCAGCTACATTCGAAATAGTTTCGGCAGCAGCTTTAGCGTTTAATAATCCCCATCCGTAAACGGCATCTGGTCCAGAAGGTCCTGCATCATCTGCAGTATGTAAAGCTAAACCTTTTAGGGTTGCAGCTTTCATAAGGTTTCCGTTAAGGTTGCTATAGTGCTGCTGTAATAACAAAAGAGATCCCGTTACGTTTGGCGATGCCATAGACGTACCGGTAATGCTATTATAGGCAGTGTCACTGTTTTGATAGGTAGAGTATACACCAGTACCATTACCAGTAATATCTGGCTTAATACGATAATCATCAGTAGGACCTTCACTACTTGAACTGTTGATTGAAACACTTACCAAAGAGCCATTGCTGTTTACATTCGCGTCTTGAGCATTAGCAACAACAAGGTTGTTTTTTGAAGTAGAGTGACCAGTTAATTTATCATAAGAAGAGTTTCCGTCAAGCGGAGCACCGTTGTAACTGTTTTGGTTACCATCGTTACCTGCTGCAACAACCATTAAGTAGAAAGGTGCGTTGAACATTACTTCATCCCAGTTTCTTGACTCATCGATATAAGCACCAAAATACTGATCAGGAACCAAGTCACTTCTAAAACCATATGAGTGGTTAGAAAGAATCATTCCGTTTGCAGCAGCGGTAGTTGCTTCAGCCACATCGTTGTTCCACATATATCCTTTAACTTTTGCTTGAGGCGCCATACCTTTTGCACTAGCTTGTACCCCAGATGCTACAACTGTTCCTGTAACGTGCGCAGCATGGAAGTTAAGCTGTGTACCTCCTTCAGATGCGGCATCTTCTACAGAAACACGATTGTTTCCTCCAGGGCCGTCATATTCCTGGTGAGTAATACGAGCATGACCACCATCCCATACGTGGGCAGTCATGTTTTGTCCGTCTAGGTTAAGGCCTAAAGAACCACCACTATTCAAGTGATCTGCTCTGGTTGATCTAGCGGCATCTACGTTGTAAGTTGTAAAATAGATAGGATGTTTTACTCCTTTAGAATCAGTATATACTTTTTGTAATTCGGCAAAACTTCCATCTTTTGCTTGGATTTTAGTCTCCCATCCATACAATTTAGCAGCTTGTACCGCTTGTTTTTTGTCTAATACTGCTTTTTGGGAAAAGTCAGCTTGCAGTTGATTTAGTTTTGCCTGATTGTTCTCTTGGGTCATTTTCCCAATTTGTTCAGGGGTCTGCGCATAAATTCCCGCAGACAAAAGTAGCATCGTAAAAAATACAAATGTCCCCCATTTGTTTTCCGTGAAGCTCAGTGAAGAAATGAGGCTTCTGTAGCTTTTTTTCATTTTTATTGAGTTTGAGTTAGCATTAATTTGATTTCCTTGAAAATTCTTAAGGAAACGACCAAAACTCTTAAAATATTCCTAATAAAAAAAAGTTTTTCGATTAAATGAGTAGAAAATTCTTTATAAAACCTTAACAATGGCTTAACGTTCGTTTAAGTGAAAACTATTGTAAGTAAAGTCTTACTTTATCTATTGAAAATCAGACATTTTTTCGAAAAATTCGAGGGTTCGTGCTTCATTGTAGTAGGTTTTTCCCGGAAAATAAAATCCAACATGCCCTCCGTATTTTGGAATTTCGAGGAATACATTTCGATTTTCTTTAGCTTCATCCTCTGGGTAACAGCGATTTCCTAAAAAAGAATCATTTTTGGCATTTAGGATCAATGTGGGGGTTTCAATGTTTTTCAAGAACTGTCTACTGCTGCATTGGGAATAATAATCAATGGCGTCTTTATACCCATGAGCTAAACTAGTGTACAGATTATCGATGTCAATAAGTGAAGAACAAGCTTTGATATCAGATTTGGTGATTTTGTCTGGAAATACTACTTGTCGTTCAAACAACTTAGCCTTTAAATGTCGTATAAATCGCTGCTCATAGATGTAATTTTTTGGTTTGTTGATCTCTAAAAGAGAATTGTATAGGTCACATGGTGCCGAAACCGCTACGGCTGCTGTTATTTCTGAAGGTAGATTTCGTCCTTCGCCCAAATATTTTAAAGTTACGTTTCCGCCGAGACTAAATCCGCATAATGATATATTGGTGTATTTATCTTTTGAAACTATATGGTTTACAATGCGTTCTAAATCGTCACTAACCCCGGCGTTATAAGATCGGTAAAGGCGATTAACTTCACCACTACAATTTCTAAGATTCACCAATGCGGTATCCCAATGATTTTGATTTAGATGTTTGGCAAGCCCCATCATATATTGCCGTTGTGCATTTCCCTCTAGTCCATGAATGATAATGGCAACTTTGCTGGTAGTCGGAGATGCATAGCTCCAGTCCAGGTCAATGAAATCCCCATCATCTAGTTCTACACGCTCCCTTTTCTGTTGTACTCCATTTACCTTTCGCAATACGTTGGGGTAAATCGTAGAAAAGTGTCCGTTTCTAAAAACTAGCGGTGGGGTATAGGTTGAATTAATTACTGGCATTAATACAAGATATTATCTTTTGCTTGCACTTTTTCAGGAAGATTTTCTTCATCAAGCATATCACGCAGATCTATTTCTATAGTCCTGCACAAAGCAGTCATAGGCACATCATTTACACGACCTTCAAAAGGATCTTCGCTATTGCTGCCTATTTTTTCCATGGTAGTGAATATCCATGAGACCAAAACAGATAAGGGAATCATTAAAAAGATAAACCAAGGTTGGATATCCTGATGCATGCCTTGTAATTCAGATTCAAATACATTCAACATTCCAAAAGGTAGTAGTAGTACAAAAATCCAGGTAAATACGGTACTAAAATAAGCGTATTGCCTAGGAAATGGAGTGTTTTTGATTCGTTCGCATTTCCCTTGAAGGTTGTATAATTCCTCTAGCACACCGTGAAGGAGCTGTTTATCGAATTCGGTGATTTTTCCTTCGCCGCATAGCTTTTTAACATGCAACCCCTGGTTTTTTACGATATGGGTCGCAGTGTTTTTACGTTGTAATAAATCGGCATATTCTTCCTCGCTTAAAAATTCACGGGTCGCATCGCAAGCCGGTTTTTGTTCACCATGTTTTTTGAAAAGGTTTTCTACCGCTGTATTTTCTTTAATCGTAAAAGAAGTAGGTTGGCGCAGTTGAATTCTAAGTGCATTGATCCAAGCGACATGACGATGAATCATTACACTTTTGGTTTCTTGTGTATCATTAACCAGGCTTACTACCTGGTTGGCCCATGTACGGGAATAGTTTACTATACCTCCCCAGATTTTTCTGGCTTCCCAAAAGCGATCATAACTTTGGCTATTTTTAAATCCAATATAAAATGCTACGGCAATGCCAATAACCGATAGGGGTTGAAACGGAATATCGATAAAGGTCCATTCTAAAAAATAATAAAGAGAAAAGATCCCTGCGGTATAAATAATAAAGAAAATAACGTTTTTCCAGGCATAGCGAAGAATGAGTCCCCAACCAATGTTTCTTTTGATGTACATGTGCGAATTTTTGTTCTAAAATAAGAAGACCCTACTGGTTTTCAAAACCGGTAGGGTCAAAATTTATGGATATCAATAGATTAGAGGAACATTCCGCCAGAAGCTTCGATACGCTGACCGTTGATCCAACGGGCATCTTCACTGGCTAAAAAAGCTACCACACCACCAATGTCTTGTGCCACCCCAACACGGCCCAAAGCGGTTACCGAGGATAACATTTTTTCCATTTCTGGATTATTTTCTAGGGCAGCTTTATTCATGTCGGTATTAATGGCTCCAGGTGCAATGGTGTTGACAGTAATTTGTCTGCTACCAAGTTCTTTTGCAAGGTAACGGGTAAGGGTCTCAATACCAGATTTCATGGCTGCATAGGCCCCGTACCCAGGTATACTAAATCTGGCCAAACCAGTAGAGACATTAATAATTCTTCCGCCATCGTTTAATAGTGTCAATGCCTTTTGAGTAATAAAGAAAGGACCTTTAAGCTGAATGTTCATTAGGCTATCAAAAGTAGCTTCAGACGTTTCGGCAACCATTTCGTGAGCAATGATCCCTGCATTATTCACCAAAATATCAAAGTTTGAAACGTTCCAGTGTTGTTGTAAAGCATTTTTTACATCAGAAAAGAAAGTGTCAAAAGTAGAGACATCTCCAACGTTAAGTTGAAAAGCAACTGCCTTTTGTCCTAAAGCTTCAATTTCACTTACCGTTTCGTTGGCTTGCGTTTTGTTTGAATTATAGGTCACCAAGATATCTGCACCTTGCCGTGCTAATCTAATCGCCATTTCTTTTCCTAGTCCACGGCTACTTCCTGTAACCAATGCAATTTTGTTTTCTAAAGTTTTCATGATATTATGTTTTTTAAATGATTATTAAATAATTACACTGCAAATATCATCTAGAAAACCGCGCAGATAAAGGCACATTTTTAAGGAAGAAAGGTACATTTTTAAGATAATGTATTTATTTATGTATTTGGTTGGAGGGGTGTTAAAAGAAGATTATCAATCTTGAATAGGTTTTACAATAGAAGATTAGTTTGCATGATAAAATGATTTTTAAGGAACTTGTGTGAATTTATATGAAATAGAATTAATAAAAAGTTTTTAGTACACCAAAACATAAATACATGATGTTGGAAATATTACTAAAGAAACTGCTTGAAGAAGAAATAATATTTGGTATGTCTTTTAGGAATAATAAGATAAATCTAATCTATAGGAAGTTATTCTCCGTTCCTTAATCGATTAAATCTTTCGTACATTTCTAAATCAAAAAAGGAAACTCCTATAACACAATTTAAATCCAAAATTAAATCACTACTTAATTGATCCAAAGTCACTATTTTTCCTTCCTGAATATATTCTGAATAAACTTTTAGATATTGAGAGGTGAATAAAATTTCATTTGTTTCATTTGTCCTATACCCACTTATTGCCGGTATTATTCTTACATAATTAGACACAGATGGTATTGGTAACTCTTTTACCCAGCCAACATATACTTTACCACTACTTAAAGTAAATTGAAGTAGTTTTTTCTTATCAAAGGAAGCCTTTAAGATGATTTCTAACTCATTACCAAGTCGTTTAATTGATTTTCCTATGTATTTCTTTTTATCTAATAGAGGATTACTTAGTTTAACAAAAAACCAAGATAATATTACAGTTGATAACGAAGTAATAGTAAAAGGTTGTTTAAAAGGAAACTCCTTAGAAACCTGTTGTATTAATTCTGGCTTTATAAACTCTAAAGAAAATCTAAGAACAAAAGCTATAAAAGCTATAAAAGTTCCAATAAGAACACTTTCAAAAACAAGTCGTTGTCTATCGAGTCTTTGCTGTCTAAATTTGAAAAGGTACGATCTTGTTATAACATAATAAGCTGCAGCAAGAGGAAAAATTAAAAGATTCCAAGGCATTTATGATACTATTTTATCAACAGGCTGCTTTCTTTTATCTATTTCTTTGATTAGATCTGATTCAAGAAATAGATTTATTGTTTCTTGTATTTTGTCAATTTTAAAAAAATCGGAAGTTTTTATAAAAATTTTACCTTCACTAGTAACTTTAGTATACTCCTTCTGAGTTTCTTTTATTTCTTTTTTGTCGCTCATTTTTAGAAGATTAGAAGTTTGGGGGTTGATTCAAATATATTATAAAAATCTTTTAATTCAAATTAAAATATGTTTTATATTACATATATATAAGTACGAATATAGCTCACAGATGTTACATTTTTATAGTTAAATCTTTAGTTAAACTAATATTTGCGTATATAAAACCTCATTATCAGCCGTTTGTCTATGAGATAAGAACCTGTTTTAACTTTAATATCAGTAATAATGTTAAATTAAAGACCTTTAACTGCTAAATACAACAACTTAGCTATTTTATAAATACATAGTTACTATACGTAATCAAACTTTTCTTTTATGATATAAACTTACGTGTAATTCTCTTTCAATCACTAACCTATTGTTTTCGGTATTGGTTGGGCGTTAACCCTGTTTGTTTTTTAAAAAATTTAGAAAAATGAGTAGGCTCATTAAATCCCAATCGATACGCAATCTCTTTTACGGGTGTAGTAGATTTTGAAAGTAAAGCTTGGGCTTCTGTAACAGTTTTATCCTGTATCCATTTATTTGCCGAAATACCCGTTTTGGTTTTGATTACCGTTGAGAAATAGGCGGGATGCAGTTGTTGAGTTTCGGCAAAAGTCGAGACCTGCAAAGCTCCGTTTTTTAGCGTATTTGACCTAAAAGTACTTTCAAGGTCTTTTTTGAACTGATTTACAATTTCACTATCACGATCATAGGCTACTTTAAATGAATTGTCTTGCATTAGAAATTCTTTAACCTTCAATAAAAACACCATAAATAATGAGCTCACTATTTTATGACGAAGGGCCGAATTTTTGTTTTGTTCCTCAAAAATTTGTTCGCCAAGATGTTGTAATTCATCAAAACGGGTTTTGTCCAAAAAACAAGGGGGAACCATTTCTGTGAGTAAGAAAGAGAACTCATCAAATACTGTGGCATGAATGTGTTCTTTTAAATATTCTTCAGAAGAAGTGATAATAAAACCATGCACAACTTCTTCGATTCCAAAAGATTTTAAATGTCCTGGATTGGTGAAATATAAGGTGTGTGGCTTCGTATGAAATTTATGATCATCAATGGTATAAAAACTTTTTCCTTTTTCGATTAATACAAACGAAAAGTAATTGGCCCGAAAAACAGGGGATTGAACAGGTTTGTTATGCACTATTTCCATACGGTGAATGGTAAAATCGGCATCCTGCATGATGCTTTGTCCAACCCTTTCGTCTTTGTAGAGATCGGATAACTTATTGTAAGCCTTGATATTCGATTTGGTATTCATAGGTATAGCTAAAGATACGGCATTTTTAATACTATTTTATTATGCGTGCATAATAAAATGTTTTGTATTTTTGTATTTCCAAAACCAGGGGATATGTATTTAAAAGATTTTGAAATTAGATGGAACGATATTGATGCCAATCGTCACTTGGCTAATAAAGCTTATATTGAATATGCGGCGCATACACGAATGTCTTTTTTGACAGAAAAAGGGTTTGATCGTAGGTTATTAGGCAAGCTTAATATTGGTCCGGTAGTGTTTTATGAGCACATTTATTATTTTAAAGAAGTATTCTATGGTAGACCGGTACGAGTTTCGTTAGAGTTATCTGGAATGAGTGAAGATGGCATGTTCTTCGAATTCAGGCATAATTTTTACGACTACAAAGGACGAAATTTTGCGCAATGCGAAATGATGGGTGCATGGATGGATCTGGGTACCCGAAAATTAATTCCACTTCCAGACGAAATGCGACAGTTTTTGGACAAGGTAGAACATCCGGCAGACTTTAAAGTGCTTACCAAAGAAGATACGCGTAGATTTAATAAAAAACCTGTGGATTTAGCCTAAAACTTTTGGCTTTTTGGTTACCAGGTATACTCCTATAAAAATCAGGAGGGTGGCCGTTATTTTGACAATATCCAATGAGTCTTTTCCCAACCCTATAGCAAAAATTGATGCAAGCATTGGTTGCAAATAAATAAATACTGCGACTGTTGTAGGCTTAAGTTCTCTAATTGCAAAAATATTGAGGATATAAGTCCCAAAAGTTGCAAACACAATGACGTACCCTATTTTTAGATATCCATCTAGCGGAATGGTACTAGGTTGCATCTCCAGAAGTTGAAATAGTCCAAAAGGCAAGACAAAGAAAAATCCTATACCATACATCCATTTTATAAAAGTAAAGGGATGGTATTTCTGAGTGATTTTTTTAACTACGATAATGTAGCACGCATATGAGGTCGCATTTACAAAAATTAGAAAGTTACCTAAAGTAGGATTAGTGGCGGTCATAGATTTTCCGGTACCATAAAGTATGATAAGTAACGTTCCCGAAAGACCAATTAATACTCCTAGAATCTTTAAAAAACGTATTTTTTCTTTAAGGAAAATAACGGCCAGGATTAAAACAATGATTGGTGTGGTTACCATCAAAACGGAAGCACTTATGGGAGTTGTAAGATTTAGACCTTCAAAAAAAGCAAGCATATTAATTCCTACACCAAATAATGCCGCAAGGGCAATTTGTTTAAAGTCCTGGCGATCGATTTTTTCTTTAGGCCCCAAAAAACTAATCAGCCAAAACAATAGAAAAGCACCTGCTACCCTCAATACGATAAAACCAAAAGGTTGTATATAATGTGGCATTACATCTTTGGCGATGGTATAGTTTGCGCCATAAAATATCGCTACAAAACTTACAGCAACTAGGGCCAGGGCTCTTCTACTCATAAATTACATTACCGATTTTGCAGCTTCAACCACTTTTTTGCTGTTTCCTACAAAAATTTGATTATCGGTTATAATTACAGGTCTTTTTAGAAAGGTATAATGTTCAAGAATCAAATTTTTATAATCCTGTTCTGATAGATTTTGATTTTTAAGGTCACGTTCTTTATACAATCTTGCTCTTTTACTAAATAAAGCTTCATAGCTGCCAGCAAGTTTGTGCATTTCTTCAATTTGTTCTGTTGTAATAGCTTCTGTTTTAATGTCTTGCAATATAAATTCTGAAGAAGGGTTTAATTCATTCAAAATACGCTTACAAGTATCGCAGGTGGATAGATGATAAATTTTTTTCACAGTGAGTAATTTTTAGTGTCAAAATCATCACAAAGGAAATTCATTTCAAAATTAAAACTCATATTTTTGGCTAAAAATTAAGAACCACATGCAACATATTCTTGAAATCACCAGAACCAATCGCCGTTTAATGCAGAAGATTTTGGACAATCATTCATTAGAACAATTAAATAAGGTGCCCGAAGGTTTTAAAAACAACCTAATCTGGAATATTGCTCATGTTGTTGTTACACAGCAGCTTTTGATGTATAAATTAAGCGGGTTGCCTATGATGATTGATGATGATATGGTTAGCAAATTTAGAAAGGGCACAAAAACTGAAGATGCCGTATCTCAAGATGAAGTCGACCAGATAAAATCACTAATGTTTTCTACTCTGGATCAAACTGAAAAGGACCTAGAAGCAGGCTTGTTTAAAAACTTTAATGAATATCCGACCAGCACAGGTTTTGTGTTAAAATCGCTTGATGATGCTATGAACTTTAATAACTTTCACGAAGGAATACACCTGGGATATATGTTGGCACTTAAAAAAGCGCTTTAGGGGTATCAACCTTTTATACGTTAGTTTGAGTACAGATTATCCTTATGTTATTTATTCATTCAATAAACTATAAACATGAGAAGCGTATCTATACTCATATTTGTTATGGTCTTGATTTTTGGGTGCACCAAGGAAAAAGCAATAAAAGTCGAAACCTCTGATCAATTTACTGATGAACTGAAAGAACTAAAAACGTACTTTCAAATTCCTGGTTTGGCGGCCTCTGTTCAGAAGGATGGAGAACTAGTGTATCAGAAGTATTTTGGTTATTCTGATTTAGAATCAAAAACAAAATTAGATACAACGACATTATTTCCTGTAGCATCGCTAACCAAGGTGTTTTCTGGTGTTTTGATCATGAAATTAGCAGAAGAAGGGAAACTGTCACTAGATGACCCATTACAAAAGTATTTGCACAATGTCAAGCTTAATGATTCGATTCTTGTAAAACACATCCTGTCACATACTTCGCAAGGAGCAATAGGTAAGAATTTTTATTACAGCTATCGTTTTGGGGCGCTAACTGCAGTAATTGCAGAAGCTTCAAAAAAACCTTTTGATACGTATATGCATGAAGCAATTTTTACTCCTTTAGGCTTAAAAAACACACATCTTTTAAAAGATTCTATTCAAATTGCTCAAAATAGTCTGAAAATTGCAAAGCCCTATTTTCTTAAAGATAGTATTACCACCGGATTTATTGATTATGGGTATTCAGCCTCTGCAGGGATTGTTTCAGATATAAACGATTTACATATTTTTAATAAAGCTCTGGACAATAACACCCTTATTTCTGAAGCATCTAAGAAATTGATGTTTTCTGGCTTGGACCCAAGTTTACCGTATAGTTATGGAATTTTTAATCAAGAATTTCAAGGCGAAAATTTAATATGGGGATATGGGCAGTATGATTGTTATTCGAGTTTATTTCTTAAAGTACCATCAAAAAAACTAACGCTCACCTTATTGGCAAATAATAATCTTATGAGTGATCCGGCAAGGCTGATTTATGGAGACGCAATGTCATCACTCTTTGCCTTAAGTTTTTTAAAAAATTATGTCTTTTTAGAACCAGAAATGGCGCTTTTTGAAAATCAAGAATCTTTAAAAAGTAGCGCGGATTATGCAAGTACTGATATTTATCGAAAAAAACTTTTAGCGCAAGCCCTGGCATCCTCTTTTATGGCCCAATTTGATAATCAGCATATAGAAATAAGTGAGGTGTTATTAAATAAAACATTTTCTGAATTTCCTGACTATTTGCAATATGCAGATCTCAATTTGTTGCACACGCTTACATTTTTAAAAGAGGTTACTTTTTACAAAGAACTTGGAGAATTCGATCAATTTGATGAAAAAATTGAAGCCATAAGCGCAAAATTACTGAAAGTAGATCCAGAACACCCTTATGTAAATGTTTATATGGGAGTTTATCACGATCGAAAAGGTAACCAAGAAAAAGCTTTTTATCACTTTAAACAGATCGTTGAGGCTGATAATTTTTCTAAATTTTGGTATACTTCGGAAGCCATGAATTGGATAGCAAAAAACAAACCTGATTACAATATGTCAAACGCAAAGTAAGACGCTACATCTTCTTTTTTGATTTTTATTTCAACAGGTCCTTCAGCATAAGAGCTAATTTCGTAGGGATTGTAATACAAGATAACTTCGGTGTTGGTAAAACCAATATTTTCTGGTAAACTAAATTTTTCGTCTTCAAAGAAGAAACCGGTGCTATTAATAGATTCATTCTCAAGGATTTCAAACTTTGAGCGAAATACTTTTTCTGCATAGGTGATGAAATCTGAATACCTCTTAAACAAATCCTTGTTTGGAATTCGTTTCCCAGTTTTGGTTTCAATATTAATAAAAGAAATACCACCATAACCATGAGCCCCACCAGTAAATACATAAGAATCCATAATTACCGAGACCATACTTTTGCATTGAAAACTAAGTTCTGAAGTTATACTGACCTCATAAGGGGGGATCTCATCCGGAAACTCTACCCTCATATCTTTGTAAGATTCATTAAATTCTACCACCGCTGCTTTTACGGTTTCTTGGGGTTTGTTTTCGCCTACATTCAAAATGGCACAGGCTACTTTTTCGATTTCAGTATTAATTTTTTTGCAGACAGGTTTGTCATCTATGATTTTTAGCAGATTAATGTCCAATGAAGCACAGTCATCATCTTTACAATCTAGTAGTTTTTCTACGGCTACATTTTGTTTTTCAAAAGTGAAAGATTCTTCGGTGTTACAGGCCTTGATAACAAGTAAAATTCCGAAGAAAAAAAACAATTTTAAACCTGTGTTAGTTTTTGTGTTAATCATCTACTAAAGATATTCATTGAAATATGATTAGAACGAATTAAATCATACATTTGTTCAGTTTTTTAACATAAAAATGAGTAAGTTAATTTTTTTCTTATTGAAAATTATATAATACGTGAAATTTAATACCAAAACAATACATGGAGGACAAGAACATGATCCGGCTTATGGTGCTGTAATGCCTCCTATTTACCAAACTTCTACGTATGCACAAACTACTCCTGGAGGACATAATGGATTTGAATACAGTAGAACACATAATCCAACCAGGAAAGCACTAGAAAACTCATTGGCAAGTATCGAAAACGGAAAATTCGGTTTGGCTTTTGGTTCTGGTCTTGCCGCTATAGATGCAGTAATTAAATTATTAAAGCCAGGTGATGAAGTAATCTCTACCAATGATTTATATGGTGGAACCTATCGATTGTTTACCAAGATTTTTGAAGATTTTGGGATCAAATTTCATTTCATCGGCATGGGAAATGCAGATAATGTTGCAAGTTATGTGAATGAGAACACAAAATTGATTTGGGTAGAAACTCCTACCAATCCAATGATGAATATCATAGACATCAAGTCAATTGCTGTAGTTTCAAAAAAGCACAACCTATTATTGGCAGTAGATAATACTTTTGCGACTCCTTATTTACAAAGACCCTTGGATCTTGGGGCAGATATTGTAATGCACAGTGCGACAAAATATATTGGAGGTCATAGTGACTTGGTTATGGGTGCCTTAATTGTGAAAGATGAAGAAATTGCCGAAAAACTCTATTTTATTCAAAATGCAAGTGGTGCTGTTTGTGGTCCACAAGATAGTTTTCTTGCCCTAAGAGGAATCAAAACATTACATATTCGTATGCAACGCCATTGTGAAAATGGTGCGGCTATTGCAAAATATTTAAAGAATCACCCTAAGATCGAAAAAGTATATTGGCCAGGTTTCGGGGATCATCCAAATCATGATATTGCCAAAGAGCAAATGGACGGTTTTGGTGGTATGATATCTTTTGTAACCAAAGGAAGTAATTATGGAAGTGCCATAAAAATAGTTGAAAATCTAAAGATTTTTACATTGGCCGAATCGCTTGGTGGAGTAGAAAGCCTTGCAGGACACCCTGCCAGTATGACTCATGCATCCATTCCAAAAGAAGAACGAGAAAAGACCGGGGTAGTGGATGCCCTAATTAGGCTTAGTGTTGGAATTGAGGATGTGGATGACCTCATTGCAGATTTGGAACAGGCAATCGGTTAATTTATTATTAAATTCAAAAAAATAGGGCTAGTATTTTGGGAATATCATATCTTTGAGTCCAAATTCTAGTTATTAAATAAGAATCTATTAATCCTTTTAACATATGCAAGCAAAGATTGATGCATTTATGGAAGAAGTTAGAGCTCGTAATGCTCACGAGCCCGAGTTCTTACAAGCGGTACAAGAAGTTGCAGAAACTGTAATTCCTTACATCGCTTCAAATGAAATTTATAATGGTAAAAACATTTTGCTTAGAATGGTAGAACCAGAAAGAGCTATTATGTTTCGTGTACCGTGGGTAGATGATAAAGGTGAAATTCATGTAAACAGAGGATATCGAATTCAGATGAATTCGGCTATCGGGCCTTATAAAGGAGGTTTACGTTTTCACCCTTCGGTAAATTTAAGCATCCTTAAGTTCTTGGCTTTTGAGCAAGTTTTCAAGAACAGCTTGACTACGCTTCCTATGGGAGGTGGAAAAGGAGGCTCTGATTTTGATCCAAAGGGAAAATCAGATGACGAAATTATGCGTTTCTGCCATAGTTTTATGAGTGAATTATACAGGCATATTGGCCCTAATACCGATGTTCCTGCTGGAGATATTGGTGTAGGTACTCGTGAGATTGGATACCTGTTTGGAAAATACCGTAGAATGAAGAACGAGTTTACCGGTGTTCTTACCGGAAAAGGAATTACCTGGGGAGGATCTTTGATCAGACCTGAAGCAACAGGATACGGTACGGTATATTTTGCTCAAAATATGCTAGAAACCAAAGGAGAATCTTTTAAAGGAAAAACAGTTACTGTTTCAGGTTCTGGAAACGTGGCACAATATGCTACCGAAAAAGCTATTCAGCTAGGTGCAAAAGTGGTAACACTTTCAGATTCTTCAGGGTACATTTATGATAAAGATGGAATCGACAATGAGAAATTAGCTTTTGTTATGGAGTTAAAAAATGAAAGAAGAGGTCGTATTCATGAGTATGTGGATAAGTTCCCTTCTGCCGTATTCCACAAAGGCAAAACACCTTGGGGAGAAAAATGTGATATTGCATTACCATGTGCTACACAAAATGAATTGAATGGGGATGACGCCAAAACCTTAATTGGTAATGGTTGTATTTGTGTGAGTGAAGGTGCTAATATGCCTAGTACGCCCGAAGCTATTGCTGCATTTCATGACGCAAAAATCTTTTTTGCACCAGGTAAAGCTTCTAATGCCGGAGGTGTAGCAACATCAGGTCTTGAAATGACACAAAACTCTTTGCGTTTTAATTGGACTCGCGAAGAAGTAGATGATAAGTTAAAACAAATCATGAACGATATCCATGCCGCTTGTCTTGAGTATGGAAGCGATGGAAATGGATACGTTGATTATGTAAAAGGAGCAAATATTGCCGGTTTTGTAAAAGTAGCCGATGCAATGCTTGCCCAGGGTGTTGTGTAACATACACCTACAGAATAGTATTAAATTTAAAAGCCGCTCAAATTTAATTTGAGCGGCTTCTTTTATTATAGATTCTTGTAAAGATACTATCCTTGTGATTTTGTTTGTAATTTTATAGCAAAACGAATTTGTATGAAACCAGTAGTTCTTTTTATTTTTTTGATAGTATTATGCTCTTGTGGCAGTACATACGTGATTCATGATTATGATGAAAAACAAGACTTCTCAATATACAAAACATTTAATTTTTATCCTGAGATGAATTCTGGACTTAGTGAATTGGATCAAAAACGTTTACTATTGGTTACAGAATCTTTTATGCAAACCGAAGGTTTTGCAAGGTCCGAAACCCCTGGAATATATATTAACTTCACGTCCCAAATTACTAAAGAAGCTTCGGGCAATACCATAGGTGTTGGCCTTGGTGGAGGCGGTGGTGGTGGAGTAAATGTTGGAATTGGGGGTAATATTCCAATTGGTTCAAATACTTATCTCGAACTTACTATGGATTTTGTAGATGTAACCAAAGACGAATTGGTATGGCAGGCGATTGTCAAGAGTAAATTTCATCAAAACGCTTCTCCTAATACCAAAACCGAACTTTTTCATAGGATGATCAAAAAATCGCTAGACAAGTATCCTCCAGAAAAGAAAAATTGATTCTCCTTTGTTGACTTCCTTTTTTGATTATTTTCGCTCTATCTATGATTATCAACTCTCGGGCAATAGTTATTCACTCTATTCGGTATGGCGAAGCAGATCTTATTGTTACTCTTTTTACAAAAACCGATGGGCTAAAATCCTATTTGCAAAGAGGTGTGCTAAAATCCAAAAAAGGAAAGATTCGATCTTCTTTTTTTCAACCGCTTACTGTTTTAGAAATAGAGGCTTCCCATAAAAACAAAGGTACTTTAGAACGAATTAAAGACGCTCGGGTAGTTTCTCATTATACTACACTTCATACAGATTATATGAAAAGTGCCCTAGTGTTTTTTGTTTCAGATATTTTAAAAAGCTCGATACAAGAAGAAGAAACTAATATTGATTTATTTGAATATCTGGAAACCACCCTACTTTGGTTAGATACTCATGATAATATCGCAAATTTTCATATTACTTTTCTTATTAAGCTTACCCAATATCTTGGGTTTTTTCCTGAACTTTCTCAAAAAGAAGAAGCGTATTTTAATCTTCAAGAGGGTGTCTTCCAATCCATTAGTGTTAACCCATATTGCGTTAGTGGATCGCATGTACTGCTGTTCAAAGAATTTTTAGGCACAACATTTGAGGCAAGTATGAATATTAAATTGTCCAAGAATTTGCGAAGAGAGATTCTAGCTATGTTATTAGTATATTTTGAACTACATTTGCACGGTTTTAAGAAACCAAAATCGCTATCGGTATTAAACGAAATTTTTAAATAAGATAATGCGCTTATTTGTATCAGTTTTATTATTTCTGTTTTCTATTTCGTTTGCAACAGCTCAAGAGATTACTGTTGTAGACCGAAGTTCTGATACACCAATTCCTGAAGTAATCATAGAAAATAAAGAAAAGTCCAAAAGAGTAGTTACCGATTTTGATGGTAGGGCTGATATTTCTGAATTTTCTATGAATGAAACACTATACTTCAGGCATAGCTTACATACACCATTTAATGTTTCAAAATCGGAATTGCTGAAGGTGGGAAATAAAGTTCATTTGGATGAGGATAAAAATCAACTATCCGAAGTCGTTATTTCGGTATCAAAATGGGAGCAGGATAAAAAGGATATTTCTCAAAAAATAGTAAGCATTTCGTCTGAAGATATTGCAATTGCCACTCCACAAACGTCTGCAGATCTATTGCAAAGTAGTGGTCAGGTATTTATACAAAAAAGTCAATTGGGTGGAGGTAGTCCCATAATAAGAGGGTTTTCTACCAATCGATTATTGCTTACCGTAGATGGAGTTCGAATGAACACTGCTATTTTTAGAGGAGGAAATGTACAAAATGTGATATCTATCGACCCTTTTACGGTTGATAGAACCGAGGTGATTTTAGGTCCGGGATCTGTTGTGTATGGTAGTGATGCCGTAGGAGGAGTAATGAATTTTTATACAGCACAACCAAAGTTTGCCATTAGAGATGAGAATCATGTTAGCGGGAATGTATTGGCGAGATATGCTAGTGCCAGTAATGAAAAAACGGGGCATGTTGATTTTAATATTGGCCTAGAAAAATGGGCATTTTTAACTAGTGTAAGTTATACCGATTTTGGCGACTTGAAAATGGGAAGTCATGGCCCCGATGATTACCTGCGTACCGAGTATGTAGATACAAGTAGTGGGCAAGATATCGTATTGCAAAATCCAGATCCCGAAGAACAGGTTTTTACGGGGTATAATCAAGTAAATTTCTTACAAAAGGTACATTATATTCCTAATGAAAAATGGGATATCAATTTAGGGTTGATGTATTCTGAAACATCAGATTATCCCAGGTATGATCGTTTAATAAGAAGGCGTGATGATGACTTAAGGTCGGCAGAGTGGTTCTATGGCCCACAACGATGGGGGATGGGAAATCTTCAGGTTTTTCATAAGTCAAGAAGTAGTCTGTATGATAAAATAAAAATCACAGCGGCCTATCAATATTTTGAAGAGAGCAGAAACGATAGAGATTTTGGAAGTGATATATTATCACAAACACAGGAGCAAGTTGATGTATATTCTTTAAATCTGGATTTTGAAAAACAGTATACTAAAAAAACGTCTCTTTATTATGGACTAGAATACATTTTAAATAATGTCTTTTCTGAAGGTTCTGAGCGCAATAGAAGTAGCGGAGAAGTAACAGCTGCACCAGCACGATATCCCGATGGATCTACCTGGCAGTCTATAGCAGCGTATGCAAGCATTAAAAATAAATTCAGTGAAAAATTAAGGTTTCAAGGAGGATTGCGATACAATCGAATCATTTTGTATTCAGAATTTAATAACGACTTTTTTGATTTCCCTTTCGACGAAGCAAACATAGATACCGATGCACTTACTGGAACGGCAGGTCTAAGCTGGTTGCCAAATAATATTTTACATTGGAAATTAAATTTTTCAACCGCGTTTAGAGCACCTAATATCGACGATGTAGGTAAGATTTTTGATTCAGAGCCAGGGTCGGTTGTAGTGCCAAATCCTCATATTAGGCCCGAATATGCATATAACGGAGAGTTAGGTTTAAGCGCAAATTTTGGAACTATTTTTTCTATAGACTTAGCTACATATTATACTTATTTGGATAATGCTTTGGTACGAAGAGATTTTAACTTAAATGGTGAAACGGAAATCGTTTTTGACGGAGAGCTTAGTAATGTACAAGCTATTCAAAATGCAGCTAGAGCCAGAATTTATGGTTTTGAAGCAGGAATAAAATATCAATTCGCAAAACGGTTTAAGTTGGCTTCACAATATACATTTGTGGGGGGAGAAGAAGAATTAGAAGATGGCGTGACAACGCCAACAAGGCATGTGGCTCCTCAATTTGGAAATACCAGATTAACCTTTACTTCCCAAAAATGGACAGTGGACGCTTTTGCTGTGTATAACGGTCAATTTGATTTTCAAGACCTGGCACCTTCCCAACAAAATAATGCCTTTTTATATGCAAAAAATGAAGACGGGAATCCTTATTCACCATCTTGGTACACACTTAACTTGAGAACACAATATCAAATTTCTGATAATCTTAGAAGCATATTTTCGGTCGAAAATATTACAGATCAACGTTATCGCCCCTATTCTTCAGGTGTTGCAGCAGCAGGGCGAAATTTTATAATATCCTTGAAGTATTCACTTTAATTCACATAACTTCTGAAAAATACTCTTTACATATTTGATATCGACGGAACGCTTACAGATAGTGTACCGATGTATTTAATGTCGGTGACAAAATCGCTCATGGCCATGGGAATTTCAGATATCGATACCGATTATAATAATTATAAACATCATACAGATAGTTATGCCTTACGGTATAACTATGAACGTAATTTTAAAAAGACTTTCCAGAAGGAATTACTCGATGATTTTGAAACGAATCTAGTGCTCCAAATGAGTAATTTTGATCCTGTAAAAGAGATTAGAGGCGCGAGGAATCTAATTCAGTTTTTTAAAGATCGGCAAGTTTCATTTTGTTTTGCAACTGGAGCGTTGCCTAGACCTGCAATACTAAAATTAGAACAGTGTGATATCTGGTTCGATAAGAAGATTTTGGCAACGTCGAAAACTCATGAATCCAGAGAAGGATTTGTGTTGGATGCCATAGAAAGATCTAAAGCTTTTTATAATAAGGAACAGTTCGATAACATAGTATCTGTTGGTGATGGCATTTGGGATTTAAAAACTGCGCAAAACCTTTCTATTGATTTTGTGGGAATAGGAGACAGAAACAGAAGTAAGCTCGAAGCCAACGGAGCTCAAAACTGTTTTTCAGATTTAAAAGAATTTAAAGAAGCGCTCTTTTAATTTTTATTACCTCTTAACTTTTCGATTAAATCAATATCAAATTTTTCCTTGAGCGTTGTAATTTCCTTTACGTTTTCATTTGGGATAGCTATAGAAAGTACATAATGCTTTATTTTCCATCCTTCTTCTGTTTTCTGTAGAACACCGCTACCTCTGCATATTCCCATTTGAGTATCTAATAATTCGTCAAACCAGGCAATTTTAGCATCATTTTCAATAAATATATTACGTTCAAGGTCAGAAAAACTCCAAGCCTTCCCCTTGTCAAAGTATGGTTTTGCAAAGACTTTGAACTCAGTATAGGTCCAGTTTTCGGTTGGATCTGTACCTATAAAAATTGCGTCTTCGGTCATAAGACCAAAATAAGCTTCAAAATTAGCATTGGCAGCGGCCTTATGCCATTTCTGAATTACAAGATTGATTTCACCCTCTTGCCCAGAACAAAAGGTAGCGATTAAGAGTAAAAGTGGTAAGATTGTTCTTTTCATCTTTTGACTTGATTTTTATTCCTCGTCTTCTTCTATTTCTCGTAGCAGTTCTTTTTCAATATTTTCTGGTATGGCCAGAGATAACTCATTCAACTGAATAATAAGGCTGTTGTATGCAGTTACCATACGAGTATTGGCTTCCAGAATTTTTTCAGGATTCGGATTTTTACTTTCAGATAATAATTTTAACAAACCTAATTCTGTAGACATGACGGTTATTCGAGAATTAATGGTGTTAAGATTAAGCTCTTCGGATAGATTTTCGTCAAAAGTTTGAATTAGTAAATCCAAACTATCTACATGTTTGTGTATGTAATGGGGATTTGCTGTACTCAATGTTTGTATAAAAGATCTCAAGTTTTTAAAATCTTCAAAAGTCTCAAGATCCTTTTCGGCTTCTGCAGAAAGTTTTAAAAGATTTAAATTGATTTTTGCATTAGAAAGACTATCTAATCGCACTATAGTTTGAGAACTATCCTGAACGATTTGTTTTTCTTTTTTACAGGCAAAGCACAGTATTGCAATAACCAGAAGAGAAATTCGAGAGAAATTCATTGTCAATATTTACTTATAAGGACTCAAAAATAGGGTATTTATTACGGATTTAAGTAAGTAATAATCAAAAAAAGACCTCAGATATACTATATCTGAGGTCCAACAAATGCATAGGTAATTATTGGTTAAGTTCAGGGATTCGCATTTGTACGCGATGTTTTAAAGCGTTACCATTGTTTGACATGGTAAATACACCGATTGATTTTGATGAATTTGGCTAATTCTTTGTAGTTCAATTATTAAGAACTTGTTTCCCTAATTAAAATTGGTGAGTTGATTTTCATATATGTTGAGTTTGTGAGTTTTAAAATATTATGTACGCATAGTAAACGCAAATCATTTTGATTATTACTATTTTTTAAAAAACTTAACATTTTTTAAGGAGATGTTAAGGTTTCGACGAACATATGATAAAAGTTAAGAAACTATATAGAAGAATGGTTTTTTTTGAAATTGTTTTGAGCCTAAATTAGCTGCTTGAGGATTCTAAATTAAATGTAGTATATACATTTATTAAAATAAATCCTATATATTTAGTACTTCAAAAACACAAAACATGGGCATACTTTCCTTTTTGGGCTTTACTCTTCTGGTAGGGGTAATTGCATACATTTCTACATTAAAAACAGATGAAAACACCTCTGACGGCTACTTTTTAGGAGGAAGAAGCTTAACGGGGGTGGTTATTGCAGGATCCTTATTGTTAACCAATCTTTCTACAGAGCAGATTGTTGGATTAAATGGTAGTGCGTTTTCTGAAGGTATTTTGGTAATGGCCTGGGAGACCTTGGCAGCTATTGCTATGGTCATCACAGCGGTATTTTTATTACCTAGATATCTTAAAGGTGGGATTACTACCGTTCCCCAATTTTTGGAAAGAAGATACGATACGACAACCAAAGCAATAACTTCTGGACTTTTTCTTACGGGATATGCCATTGTATTGCTTCCAATAGTTTTGTACACAGGTTCATTGGCATTAAGTACCATGTTTGATGTTCCCGAGTTGTTGGGAGTTTCAAAAAATACTTCTATTTGGATTTGTGTTTTTGGGATCGGAATTGTTGGGTCAATTTATGCAATTTTTGGGGGGTTAAAAGCTGTAGCAGTATCGGATACCATTAATGCTATTGGATTGTTAATAGGAGGTATCATGATTCCCATATTTGGGTTGCTTGAGATTGGAGATGGAAGCATAGGAGAGGGAATCACTACTTTACTTAAAGAGAATCCCGAAAAATTTGATTCTATTGGTAGTGATGAGGCTTCGGTACCTTTTGCTACTATTTTTACTGGGATGATGCTTGTACAGTTGTTTTATTGGGGGACCAATCAGGCTATTATTCAAAGAGCGTTGGGGGCAAAAAATTTAAAAGAAGGTCAAAAAGGATTACTGTTGGCTTCTTTTATCAAAATATTGGGACCTCTTATTGTAGTACTTCCTGGGGTAATTGCTTTTCATATGTTTGGTGATACACTAGAAAAGGCAGACGAAGCTTATCCAATGTTGGTGAGTAAAGTATTACCATTATCTCTTGTTGGTTTTTTTGCGGCTGTACTTTTTGGAGCAATTTTAAGTTCATTTAATAGTGCATTAAATAGCTCTGTAACACTATTTGGGATTGATATTTACAAAGAATATATCAATAAAGATGCTTCAGAAAAACAAACCGTAAAGGCAGGGAAATTATTTGGTATCGGTCTTGCTTTGTTTGCCATGTTTATTGCGCCACTCTTACAAAGTGCAGAAAGTATCTTCAGTTACTTACAGCAAGTAAATGGTTGTTATAGCATCCCAATCCTTACGATTATAGTTGTGGGATATTTGACCAAAAATGTTCCGGCAATTGCTGCCAAAATTGCCATTATTGCAGGAGCAGTCTTGTACTTAATTTATGTAGTGCTAGACGCTACCGTAATGGAAGGTCAATTCCCGCATTTTTTACATGTGATGGCTATTCTTTTTGTGTTGAATGTTATTGTTATGCTCCTAATAGGAATACTGAAGCCTAGAGAACAGGCGTATGAACAGCAATATACCGAAGAAGTGGACATTACCCCCTGGAAAGGAGTAAAAATTGCCGGAGCTTTAATTTGTATTGTGGTTATAGGAATCTATATCTATTTCTCATAGTGTTTTGTGAGTGAAATTCTATTTAACATTTTTATAACATTTTTTAACCATTCCTGTGAACGCTAGTTTTTAGGGGATAGATGGCTGGTATTTTGAATTTTACTACAAATTTTGCTGGCTCATCTTTGGATTAAACAAAACTTTTTTTCAATTTTAGTTCGACTAACACAAATCATCAACTATGAAAAAAAGCGTATTACCCCAGGTAATATGTTGCCTAATTCTTGTGCTTAATACTTTCGCACAAGAAAAGCGACATGTATTTAAAGGAGAAAGCTCCGAAACTATCAAAATTAATTTCTCAAGTCAAGATGCCTTATCGATTAGTACAGCATTTACTCAAAAATCCAACGGCCTCGCAATGCAAGAAAAGATACAAGAGGCTCCCGAGTTTATTTTAAAACCTACCCGTATTCGTCTAAAAAAAGCCAAACCGTTTATTTCGTCATATACGGTTTGGGAAGGGGAAAATCTTAATTACACCCTAATGAACCTCAGTTACCGTACTTCAAGAAACGGAAAATCATGGTCTGATTGGAAGAGCGCCCTATTCGATGGGCACTTAGAACAAACTGCTGAACGTGTAGTTTCAAAAATGGAATTTTTGGATAAACAGGTGAGATACATTCAATACAAGCTTTCATTAAATAGTAACATGAAGAATGTTATTATTTCCAACGCTCAACTATTCAATTACAGTCCTGGAGAAACGTCAAAGAAAGTTCAGAAACAAATTCAAGAGAATGCCAAAAATGCCACAAAGGCCCCTTGCTCAAGACCATCAGTGGTAAACCGAGGTCAATGGGGTGCTATCCCTAGAAGTGGAGCGGCTACTTCAAATGTTACACATCTTATTGTACATCATGAGTTTGGATCTAATACCAGCAGTGATTGGGCAGCAAGAGTAAGAGCAGTACAAAATTTCCATATTAATGGTAATGGATGGTCAGATATAGGATATAATTTTTTGGTTGACCCTAATGGAGTAATTTATGAAGGAAGAGCAGGAGGAGATAATGCTATTGGAGCACATTTTTGTGGAAGAAATAGAAATACCATGGGAGTTTGTATGCTTGGTGACTATTCATCGGTTACACCAACCACGGCAACACAAAACTCATTAAAACGTTTATTGGCATGGAAAGCCGATAAAGAAAATATAAACCCTCTTGGTTCATCATTTCATTATTCGGTAAATCGAGCGCTTACCCACATCTCTGGACATCGGGATGCAGGATGTTCTGCTTGTCCTGGAAATGGCGGTTATGCAACTCTGGGGGGTATTCGCAGCGGAGTAGATCTTTTGGTGTCTAATGGATGTTCTGGCGGTGGCGGGACACCACCACCTTCAGATACGACCCCCCCTACAACATCAATAAGTGGAGGAAGTGTACAAACCGGAGATTTTACAGTGTCTTTTAGCGATAATGACAACGTTGGCATAGCCAGAAGATATTACCAGGTACTCGAGAAGTATAGCTCAAGTTTTTTGGCCAATAGAAGAAATGGGTTCTTCAATGAAAATTTTGGACAGGATTTTGGAGTGTATGATAAAGGAGCCGGTAGTTGGAGCGTAACAGGAGGAAGATTAAAACAAACCAATACGACTTCAGATAATACATTATGGAGCTCGTACCTGATTCAAGATTCGGGACTACCTTATTTATACGAATTTGCCGCAAAAGTTACATCGACTTCGGGCCCCCGAAAGTTCGGAATTCATATTATGTCTTCTGATGGAACATTAAGCCAAAGAGGAAACTCATATTTAATTTGGTTTAGTGGAGAGGATAACAAAGTTCGTATCTACGAAACTGTAAATAATGTATTGTATTTTAGAGCCATTGCCGATGTTTCTTTGGACAATGATTGGGCAAAATATCGTGTAACATATAGCCCCGCCTATGGTGTGATTCAGATTTGGAAAAACAATCAATATCTTTTGAAATGGACCGACAGCAGTCCAATCGCTTCTGGAGTTGCATTTTCTTTTCGTACCAACAAGACGGCTATCGAACTTGATGATGTAAAAGTGTATAAGTTCAGAGCTGGGAATAGTGTGAAGGTAACCGCAGGAAATTCAGACAATAGTAAGGACCTTAGGACGACAAGTGGAAAAGTAAAAAGTATGGTGAGAGATGAGGCTGGTAATTGGTCTGCTCCAGGTAACTTTGATGTAACTATGAATTTTGGTAGGTTATTTACCGAAGAGGCTTCACCGAAACTTACCTTGTATCCTAACGAAGTAAATGATAAAGCAATATTGACATGGCAGCAACCTGAATATGGTATCGTGTATATTGGAGCCTATGATTTGCAAGGAAGAAGGGTTGCTCAAATGCCTAAAGAATATATGGATAAAGGAAAAAGCACCTTGGATATTTCTTCATTTACCAACCGACTTCCTGCTGGATTGTACATGATCAAACTTACATCGGGATCTTATCTCGAAACTATAAAAATGCTCAAGAAGTAAAGACTTTATTTGAAGGAAGCCAGCTAGTAAAGATGCAATACCATTTTTTGATATTGCATCTTTTGCATGTGGTAAAGCGAAATACGATTAGTAGAGAGCAATTTTGGTTTCTTTTGCACCTAGCGACACCAAATATTCTGTTACTTCTTTTGCTTCTTCACCACCACGTTGGGCATGATGCAATAATGTAAACCCATGAGGCCCTTTGGCATGCAAAGCACTAGGAAATAGATTCAGCATTGGTTTTATAATTTCAATTCTTCCAAATAGAGCTGCGGTAAAAATATTGGCCTGGGCTCCTTTGTTGATCAGGTATTGCGCTAATTCTTTATGACCAACATGGCTGGCAGCGCCCAATGCAGTTTCAAAATCACCAAATTTCCAGTCATGAGCAGCATTTAATAAAGTTGGATTCTCTTCGAGAAGCTCTTTTACTTTTTCGAATTTCCCATGTCCAGCACTTACAAATTCCTTTACGATTTTTTTATCTAGTTTTGGATCATCTTGTTTATTCGCCAATAGCGAATATGGTGATGTGAAAACGCTTGTGGCTATAATACCAGTCGTTAAAAATTGCTTCCTATTCATAATGTTCGTTTTTTGAGAGATTGTTTTTTAATGATAATCTAAGAATGCATACTTCGTATAGTTTTTCTGATGGAAACAAGGATCCATCTTCATTAAAACTTCCAAACTGTGCATTGGCAACATAGTAAAACTGGTCTTCAATTAACACGCCAGTGGTTGGGTTATTCATCATGGGATGATCAACTTCAAGCAGGGTAGCTTTTGTAATTTTTGAGCCCTGTTTATCCAAACTTAACTGTATTACAGTTTTGGTATCGGGTTGTATCCCGATAAGCGTATTTTTATAAAAGTACAAGCCATCAATGCTTTCTTGTTTGGCAAGTTTTATCCCATGAGGAACTGATACTGATTTTAGACTGGCGTCTTGTAGGTTTACCATCGAGATTCCCTCAGAATGGGCTATGTAGAGTTTTGATTCATCATTAGATAAAGAGATTCCATTAGGGTATTTTATAGTATCTAATGAGGACATTTTTTTGAGCTGATCTTCGGTTTTGGAAATTTTGTATAAAGAATGATCAGAAAACATATGGGTTATGTAAACGTCACCATTTTTGGCAATAACCAAATCATTAAAAAAATGTACTTCGCCTGGAGTGTCTAAAACATATTTTTTGATTAATTTTTTGGTATCTAAATTAAATTTAAAAATACCGGCAGGACGACCTTCTTTTTCATCTTTTAGGGTATATTCTTCTAGATTATCACCACCAGAGCTACACACCCATAAATGTCTTCTTTTAACATCTATTTTGATCCCAATGACCATCCATAAACCATCTTGTTTCGAAAGAATGAAATCTTGATGAATTCCATTTTCTAAAACCTTAACTATTTTCCCTTTTCGAGTACTTCCTATATAAAATTCTTTGTTGATTGAATCATAAGCAATGCTTTCAGGAAGTAAGTCTTTTTCGGGGATTGTAAAAGCAATATCACTGTTGTTTAAGCTTTGAGAAGAGGTTTCTGTGGTAAAAACAATAGTGCAAATTATGAAAATTAAAAAAGATGAAATAGACGACTGCATAGTAATACATTTAAAATCAATTAAATGTAGTTAACTTAATTATGTGGTAAAAGGTTTTTATATAAATCACGATAACAATTTTGCGTAGTAATAGGTTCTTTATGTAAAATGTAAATTAGTGATCTCTTATCGCTTTAAAACCCTCATTGTTTTGTTGTTGTTTAACCCATTTACCATCAATCAAGGTTTCAGTTAACCAATTTATAGTGTTTTTGGATACAGGGGTAAAGGTTTCTCTATATTTTCGGGTCCATCCTGGGAGTTGTGGATTTGGAATATCAGGATAGTTCTCTGCATAATACACAGTGTATACGCGCTGTACTTTGTTATTCCCTAGTATTTTATATTCACCTTCAAAAAGAATTTCGTTATCAATTTGATATTCTAGCCAAACTATTTTTTTGGTATTTGGATTATAGGTTATAATACCTTCCGAAGAAAATTCTTCTTTTATATTAGCATACATACCTGTTCTGGAATGTATTACCTTTTTGTTGCTACCCCAGTTAAAGTCGATGACCTTGTAATCTTTCATTTTCGGGTTTCTTTTAACCATAGGTTGGTCTGCATTCGGTCTCCAGGTACCGATGTAATAGGAGAGTTGTTCCAAAGGGTTTTCTGATTGAGCGTTTAAAGTACTCGTAAAAATACTTACAAGCCAAAATATGGAAACTATAAAAAGAGAAATTTTCATGCTAAAACAGATTTTGGTTATTATTTAAACTTGAATTCAGACATTCTAGTGATCACACGGTCTTTTTCCTTTTGTGACGAAGCTATTTTCTTGGCTTTTTCGAAATTTAATTTTGACTGATCCAGTTGTCCCAACCAACCATAAGAAACTCCCATATAAAGATACGCTTCATAAGCATTAGGATAGTGTAACAACGTAAGGTTTAAAATTTCGATTGCCTTTTGTAGACTTTTATGATGCCCAATAGATTCTCTGGCGGTATAAATCATTTTGTTTGCACTTCCTAACTCTTTCGATTTTTCTAGAGACTTTTGTGCTTCGGTAGTGCGGCTTAATGACTTTAAAATCAGATGTTTTATAAATACATTTTCAAATCTCTCTTCATTTCGTATAGATAAATCAATCCAATTTAGAGCCTCTTCTAGATTTGTATCGTGAAGCCAACAAAATAAAGCGGCTTCGCGTAGGCCCTTCCAGGTAAACCTAGGTAGTGTTCGCAATTCGTCTCGTATTACGGCTAGGGTAGTTTCTATCTCGTTTACTTCGACCTCGAATGTAATACCGATTTCTTCCCAACTCATAGTTATGCCTACTTTATTTTCTGAAATGGGATCAAAATCATATTTCAGATATTCATGGAAGTTTACTTTTTCTATAGGAACCTTAATTCTAAGTGCATCTTCTTCTTGTTTGTAATAAAAGCTACCCCATTGTGTGTGATTTTTGGAAAATATAATTGTAAAGCTAGCTGCTCCTGGGATCATATGTAAACCATATTTACCCGGGCCAATGGATTTTCCGTTAACCAGTACATTATCCATAAAGGTAATTGTAGTAGATTCTTCGGCCCCGGCTCTCCAAACTTTGCCGTACGGCAAAAGTTTCCCCCAAATTATTCTATTTCGTACGGCGGGTCTATGATAATCTATAGTAATTGTGGTAATTCCTATCTGTTGTGAAATTGAAGCTTTTTTGCTTGTTTTTGGGTACGTGATATTATCATGTTTGATAATATCACGAAATTCCCATTGTGCAGCAAGGAACGAAACCTGAAAAAGCAGCATGCAGAGGGTTAAAATTGTTTTCATAAGTTATAGGAGGTTTTGCACTCGTAATTGATAAATATTCTTGTTTCTAAAGAGGTAAGGTTCTTTACATCCTGATAATAGAAGTACTATAAAAATCAAAAAAAAAAGAAATCGAACTTTTCATTGTATCAACCATGAAAATAGAAATTGAATGTAATGTACGCTCATGAAAGTTACCGAAGTAGAATTTTATTCCAATACCGATCTTTATGCGGTATACACTCGTTTTCTTTATGTCATTTAAAAAATGGGAGTTTACATAAGTTATTAGGCAGTAAACATAAAAAGAGAAGAAGAGAAAATATAAATGTTAGCTTTGTTTGTTATCTTTATTTAAGGTGTCGAATTTAAAACAGGTCACATATCATATTATATTTTGGGTGGTTATAATGTTCTCATTTGCCATTTCAGAATGGGGATATCGACAAACTTTTGGAGATGCTATTATCTATGAGTTGTTGTATTTGCCTTCAAGATTAATTGCAGTATATGTTAATTGGTTTATTTTGATTCCAAGGGTTTTATACAAGAATAAATTTTTCTTCTACTTTTTATACTTGTTGATGTTATTGGCAATTATGGCGATTGCACATCGCTATTTTGTGTTGTATTGGGGGTATCCTAAGTTTTTTCCCCAGTGGATTCAGGGAGGTCATATTTATGTATGGAAATTTTCTAATCTTTTACAAGCAGCGCTCATTATTGTATCTCCTGTGGCGTTTACAACTGGATTTAAGTTGTTTTTTGATTGGTTTAAAGAACGGAGGGAAACCGAGGCGTTACGAAGGGAAAAAGTAGACGCAGAATTGAAGTTTTTAAAATCTCAAACCAATCCGCATTTCTTGTTTAATACTTTAAACAGTATTTATGGATTGGCGCTCGAAAAATCAGAAAAAACGCCAAGCCTTATTCTTAAACTTTCAGAGATTCTTAGCTATACGTTATACGAATCAAATGTCGAAAAAGTAGACTTAGGTAAAGAACTAGCACTAATAGAAAATATTATTGCTTTAGAAAAAGAACGATACGAAAAACGGGTAGATATTGATTACAAAGTCGAAGGCAAGGTAGAAAAAATTAAGATACCGCCGTTGATTTTGATTCCGTTTATCGAAAATGCGTTCAAACACGGATTAAAAAATGAAATCAAAAAAGGTTGGATTAAAATTCATATCAAAGCAACAAAAGATTTGTTGTTTTTTATGATCGAAAATAGTATTTCTAGTATCGAAGAAAAAGAAAAAGGAACCAATGAAAGTGGGTTGGGCTTGCAAAATGTAACACGCCGGTTGGATTTAATTTACGGGGAACAAAAAGACCTTGATATTACCAAAACGGACACTTCTTTTAAGGTTGTTTTAAAAATTAAATCGCAGTAAGATGAATCTTAAATGCCTTATAGTCGACGACGAACCTATAGCACAAAATATTGTGAAAGGATTTGTTACAGATACTCCCAATCTAGAGGTGTTTGCCATCTGTGATAATGCTATGGAAGCCCTTAAAATACTACAGGAGCATGAAATTGATATACTTTTCTTAGATATAGAAATGCCTAAAATAACCGGATTGAGTTTCTTGAAAACATTACCCAATCCGCCGCAAACCATTGTCACAACGGCGTATAGAGAATTTGCCCTGGAAGGTTTTGAACTTGATGTAGTTGATTATTTATTAAAGCCATTTTCGTTTGAACGATTTTTAAAGGCAGTTAACAAAGTCAACAACCCTAAAAGAATTGAAAAAATAGAAACCAATACCTATGCCTATTTCAAAATTGACCGAAAAAATGTACGTGTAGATTTTGACGATATTACCTATATCGAAGGGTTAAGCAATTATGTAAAAATTCATCTAAAGGATAAACATCTGGTTGTGTATCATAAGCTTATGGATTTAGAGCAATTGTTACCTGGCAACTTGTTTGTGCGCATTCATAAATCTTTTATAATTGCCTTGGAAAAAATAAAGGCTTACGGTAATGACTATGTTGAGATCAACGATACTCAATTATCTATAGGTAATACATATAAGGATCAATTTCAACGTGCTATCAAAAAAATGGAATAATCAGATTATACTTTTCTATCGATCCATTCGATAAAATCAATATAACCTAAAACATTTTCGGGAAACGGATGGTTCGTTAACTCCTTTTGAAGAGTTAGAAATGCATTTTTTTTCTGTTTTAGAGAAAACTCTACTGTTTTTGATAAAAACTTGAGTAGTATTTTTTCATAGACTTCTATGTTTTTTTGTTTTTTAAGATATTTTTTTAAACTATCAATCAAATAACGCAGCGTAAAACCGTTTCCAAGTTCATAATGTACCAAAAGATTAAGCCAATAGGTATATGTGATTAGGTCCTTTCGATCATTTTTACTTTGGTTATTCAAAATTGCATTGATCCAATGTAGTGCTTTTTTATAATCATTTTTCAGGAAATAAATTGTTGCAAACTGAAATCGAAAAGATAATTGATAATTGCTTGGCACTAGTGTTTTGTGTTTTTCAACAAATTGTTGTATTTCATCAATAACCACATGTGTGGTATGCAGATCTTTTAAACTACGATGTATCTCAAGTTCGATGTTGTATAGACGTAGTTTTTCTTTAATAAAAGCTGCCGAGATGTTTTCAATGGCTTGTGCTTTTTGCTTGATTTTTAGAATGCGTACAAAAGCTTCTTTATATTGTTTTTTAAAAACCAAATAGCCAAGAAGATTATTACAAACCGAAAAATACATGATAAAATATTCTTTAAGCAACTCGGGTTGTTGTTCCCATTCTTTGATCAAGTCTTCTAAAGTGCGTTTTGCTTTGTTGTGGTCTTTAGAAATCAGTAATTTTCGGTATTTGTGAAGGGTTTTAAGGGTTTTGTTTTGTAGCGAAACACTTTTTTTATGCGAAAGAGAAAATTGTGAAGGATCAATATTGGCAAGGATAAGATCTATATATTCATTGGTGAATTTTAAGGTATTTTTTTGTTGTTCGGTTATCGTTTTTATGGTTTTCAGGTCTTGGGGGCGTAGCGCTTGATGTACTTTTCTTTTCCAATCATAAATCTGATATAGTAACAAATCTTGTTGATAGTTAACGGCTTTTTTCTCGGCGCGTTTCAATTCGCTTTCGCAAATGGGGTACTGCCCTTTGTGATATAGAATTTCTACATTGCGAATAATGTCGATAAGTTCTGCGTTTCTAGAAATTCGTGAGTGATAATTTCGAAGTGATTGCAGGATTCGATGCTTTAAATAATTTTTTATTGTGGTAAGTTGATTGATGAATGCTCTATCTTTGAATTGTTCTTTTAGTGCTTTTTCATCATACTTTTTTTGGGTATCAATAGCATCAAAGAGTGTTAGGTACTCGGCAGAGTCATTTCCCTGGGTACTTAGTTTAAAATGGCGCTTTTCACTTTTGGATAAGGACTTGATAAGATAAAATAACTCTTCGTTTTTCTTCATTTTAGAAACCTATGTTTTTTCAAAATTATAATTTTTTTGAATCATTTGATGAGGTATCTTTGATTAGTTACTAATCAAAAAATAAACATTATGTCAAATGCTATTAGCTGGTTCGAAATACCAAGTACCAATTTTGAAAGAGCTGTAAAGTTTTATAACGAACTTTTAGACGCCGAATTACAACCTATAGATGCCGAGTTCAAAATGGCCTTTTTCCCTTATAAAGATGGGGGAGTAGGAGGGTGTGTAACGCATGGTAATGGTAATCAACCTTCCCAAGAAGGAACCTTTGCTTATCTTAATGGGGGTGAAGATCTTTCGGTACCTCTGGCCAGGGTAGAAAAGGCAGGAGGAAAAGTATTGATGCCCAAAACATCATTGGGTGAGAATGGATTTATGGCAATTTTCCTAGATACAGAGGGGAATAGAGTTGCCTTTCATTCTATGAAATAAGATTAAAAGATATGATACTGTCATCTTGAGCGTAGTCGAGAGACTTTCATAGGGATCGGCACTTCGACTCCGTTCAGTGCGACGGTATATGTTAAAATTAAGTAACTTCATCATCCAAAGATTTAGGGATATGTCATATTTTACTAAAGACTTTATAGACTTTTTCGCAGCATTGGCAAATAACAATCATAAAGATTGGTTCCATGCCAACAAAAAACGATATGAAACCAGTGTGAAGAACCCATTTGAGAAATTTGTAGAGGCAATGATTCAAGAAATACAAAAGCATGACTCGAATGTACAGATAGGACCCAAAGAATGTATTTTACGTATCAATAGAGACATTCGATTTTCAAAAGATAAATCACCTTACAATCTGCATTATACTGCCTTTATTTCCAGAGGAGGAAGAAAAGACAAAAGTATACCGGGAATCTTTCTGCGATTTTCTCCCGAGATGATCGGTATTATGGGTGGATGCTTTGGCCCTTCAAAAGAGCAACTTCAGAAAATAAGAACTGTAATAAGTGAGAACCCTACTGCATTTCGAAAATTAATCGAAAACAAAGACTTCGTTAAAAAATTTGGAGCGATCAAAGGTGATAAAATGAAACGTATTCCCAAAGAGTGGCAAGAAGTATGCAAAAAAGAACCGCTTATAGCCAATAAACAGTTTTATTTTGTGGCCGAAGAGACGCCCGATCTAATCACTAGCAATACATTGGTCGATGAACTTATGAATTACTGGAAAGTCATGGGGCCTGTAAACGAGTTTTTAACCAAAGCAATATCATAATGGCATATAACGAATTTATAGCAGATCGTATACGACAAGTTTTTAGAGAGAAAAAAGCCAACTTTTATGAGAAAAAAATGATGGGTGGTCTATGTTTTATGGTAGATGATAAAATGTGCTGCGGAATTCACTTTGACAAGAAGAAAGAAATGGATCTTTTAATGGCACGTATTGGTCCTGATGCTGTAGACCAAGCCATGCAAAAAGAGGGATGTCTGCCTATGGATTTTACAGGTAAACCCATGAAAGGCTTTGTATTTGTATCCCCCGGCGGCTTTGATCTGGACAAAGATCTGGAATATTGGATTCAATTATGTCTTGCCTTTAATCCTTTGGCCAAAAAAAGTAAAAAGAGACGGTAGATATTTTATCATTCAGAAAGTGCACAACATTTATAAATCCAAAGTTTAAATTTATAAATGCCAACAAGTTGAGCTTTATTCAGGGCTTTGTTTTAACTAATTTTAAGTATTAATTTTTCTTTAACCTTAAAACCTATAACTATGAAAAATTTCAAGTTGAAACCATTAGAATTAAGCCTTATGACCTTAGTTGTACTATCTGTAATAATAGTATCTTGCAGTAAGGATGAAGTTATCACTAACGAAGTTGAGACCTTGCTCGAAAATCAGGAGCTTAGTATTATACCAGAACAAGAAGCGGGTAAGATCTACTTAAAACCTCCAAAAGGTTTTGAAAACAAAACAGATCTAGAAAAACAACAATTTTTTGATGAATTATCCGAAAAGGATGCTAACGCCCTAGAAGAGAACTACAGAATTTCGGATTTTCTGAAGTCAAAAGGGCTTTTAGAAAAAGCTGAAGCATCATTAAAGGATGGAGAATTGCTAAGCAATATGAATCTAAACAAGTTACTATCCAAGGATCAGTTACAATTGTTGAATAATCACGAGGTGGCGGCTAATAATATGAAGAACCTTTGTCAGTACTATTATACTCAATATTGTACTATTGGATATGCCTGTGACCCTCTTGATTTTAATAGGAAAAGAGTCTTTGCAGAGGTTTGTTTAGGTCAAGTACTATACGGATATTTCTGCAATATTAATTGCAACTAATAATCGTATATTTAATTCAATATCAGGAATAGTTAAGAGCAATGTTGTGATAATATCTAGCAATACCACAGCATTGCTTTTTTTTAATTAAAGAAGGTAATTATATAAAGAAAGGTAAAGCAAAAATTCGAGGCAAATAATTCAATAGTAAATTTAGTTTTAATACCTTCCTTATGGATAAAAAATAACTCATGAAAAAAGAAGAGCTACAAGATTTGACCATTGAGGAACTAAAAAAGAAAGAAACTTCCCTTAAAATGCTTACAGGGCTTTTGGCCGGTATTTTGTTTGTTTTGTTTGTTGTTACCATTTATACATCGGTTAAAAATAAAGAGTTCGATCCAATGCTTATTACAGCTATTGCATTATCGGCGATTATACCTCTTAACTATAAACAAATTAAACAAATTAAGGCAGAGATTAAACAAAGAGAAACTTAAAATCCCCACTATCACTAGTAGGGATTTTGCATGAGGATTGCGTCTGTTTCGGGATAAAAGTATTTTACCTAAGTAACCAAATTTGGCACCTAATTATATTATAAAAACTCAAGCAATTTCAATAACTGCTATTGTTTGTTATGATTTAAAATTTATATGAAAACGATTAAAAAACGTAGAGGTGTGGTTGATTAATCACAAGGGGTTGTGTAAATATACAATTTATTTTGATTTAACAAATACCAAATTTTCTGCGGTATATGTTTTGACTATTATTTTGCCGTTTCTTTTTGTTTAAATTTTCTAATTCCCCAGGCGACTTTGTACGTTCTGTAAAGCAGGTCATACAATACCATCTCATGCAAACGGTTTTTGGATCTGAATAAGCGATTCATTAGCATATGGATATAGCTTCCCATTAACCTATCAATCTCATTGGCATTCATAATAGATAAAATACTATTTACTTCGGCTTTGCCGTTTTCGCTTTTTTGATCCAACACATCAAGAATAGGAGCATAATCGGGGTTGTCTTTTCGTTCGAACACCAAGAACTCTTTAATTTTATCTTTTTCGTCCCTAAATTTTTTATCAAGTTGCTTTTTCAGGAATTTATTCATCCCAAATTCGGCCCCAAATCCTGTTTTGAGTCCTTCGAGCAATTTTAATTTTCGATCTTCGTCGTATCCAAAATCGTTAAGCAAGGCATCTATTGCTCGAACCCCAAACAACCAGCGCAGTTCTTCGCCTTCGTCACCTTCAACCATATCCAAAAAATTGATAATCATGGTGCTATCATGAAAAAATAGCGCTTCAGATTGTTCCATGGTTTTTATACCATATCGTTCAATTTCTCTTTGATACGTGTCTATTTGTATTTTCCAAACCAGATCTTCTTCAATATATTCTTTGATGGCCTCATAGAACGAATTAATGATTTCGGCTACGTTGGCAGGATTTGTATAGTGAAATCGAACACGAATATGAGGTTTGGGATCACTATATCGTATAAAAAACCACTGGTCGATACTTTCGTTTTTAAGTAAGGTTTCGGCAACAGGTTTTATGATATTGGTAAGTACCAAATCCGAGGTTTTGGGCCCAGTATATATTTTATAGTAAAGCCACTCTGCACCAACAATAAAAGATCTTTGGATATTACTCATTATGTGCGGTTGTGTTTTTTAATTTTTTTTCGTTGTAAAAAGAAAAGATCACCTGATTGGTATATGCTTCTCCTTTTTCCTTTATGATACCTTCTTCGGCATGTAAAAACTCTTTTATCTTAAACGAATTTCTTTTCTTTATGGTTTCCAGTAGCATTTTCATCGAAGTGATATTTCTGGTATTTACCAAAAGTTCATTATCACCATCAATTAATAAAATGTACTGCGGTAATTTTTTTGAAACTACAAAGGTGTTTATCCTATCGGTCAGTTGATCGGGAGCATTATAAGTGTCAAGCATGGGTTTAATTTCGTCACTTTTAATATTCCATGTAGCTGCAGAGAATATAACTCCTTTGTATTCTACCCTAGGTAAAAAATCATATTCATTGGCAAGTGGTCCCCAGTTAAAACCTATTCCAGAACGAAGGTTTTGCGTTTGCATATTGGCCAAAAACTGATAAATAGGTAAGGCATTTCCTGAATAATTATGGGCGTTGGTAAGGTGGGGTATCACCTCTTTGTTAAGCTTTTTTGAACGTAATTTTACTCCGCCATGTACCGTTGCCGAAACCATTAAATCATCGAGAGTAAGTTGATTTTTGGTGTCCAAGATAGATTTTGCCAAGTAGGGGATCTCATATTTTCTGAAAGCCGGTCTCATAAGGATATTACCTACCCTGGATTCTGGCAAATGAACAATTTCTGCTAGAATTTTATCGGGATTTTCTTGTTGTTCTATGTCAATTATGGCTTGAGTATATGTATTCAATGCTTCATCGCCATGACAAAAACGCCCTAATAAATTTGCAGCACTAGACCCACCGGCACTTGATAAGATAATTTTTTCTTCGCCATCAATTTTTACAATTTCGGTCATTGTTGAAATTGTGTCGGGTAAATCATCCCAGTTTTCTTCGAAGTCTTCAAAATCTTTGTCTGTTAATATGATACTATTTTGATTTTGTTCAATACAACGAACCAATTTTTTCTGAAGTATCGCATCAACAGGTGACCACCGTATCTCTCGGGCTACTTTGCCATTGTTTTTTTGTGGCAGGACCAAATCATCTATAATATTGCTTACATCACCCAATCCCTGGTTTTGTAAAAAACCTACACCAAGTTCTACATCGAGCGCTTTGGATAAAGGTACTTCTCTTTCTTCGTATCGTTCGTAAAAGGCAGATTTAAAAGAAGAGATCAAGGTTTCTTTTGGTGGCAACGTAATTCTATTAAGTAGCGTGAGTGCTTTTTGAACTTTATAGAGCCATTTCTTTTCGAGGGTATTTACCTTTGGAGAAAGCGACATATCGGTTTGAAACATGTATTTAAGTTCAAAACCAACGTCCAATTTCTTTAGAGATTCACTTAACGCGATATAATGTTCGGCTTCATTGCCTATAGCTGAATCCAATTTTTCAAGCGTAGCTTGCGTTTTTTCAAGTTCGGTGATAAGCTCTTGAGTACCTTTTAATTTACGCAATACAGGAAGTATTTGATCCATAAACTCTGGTCCCGAAACAGAAGGTTCTAATTCACTAATGAGTAACTGACTCTCGACTAGTTGATGAATAAAATCGGTGGCCTCTTCTATAGTGATTTCATCATCGACCAATATCGCTGCCAGGTCACTTAGTAAAGCTCCTTGTTGTGCTTTATCAATAACCTCTTGTAGATAATCAGAATGTTCTACACCTACAATATGATGTATTCTTCGACTGTTTACATAGGTATACTCTACATACCGTAACTGGTGCCCCGTTTTGTAGATGCTTGTATTTGGAAAGAAAAGCAACTGATCTCGTATGGCTTCATTTTTAACGATATCCTGGGACAGAGCCACAAGATAATTCATGTCCAATCTTGTATGCCTTTCATTTTTTGATTTGTCCTGAAGCTCGATAGTCGTTTCATCTGAAAATTCTCCTACAGATGTTCCTGCAAAAAGTCCAAAAGGAGTACATCTTGAGGACATACGACTTATATACTTAAGCACAGAATACATCATTCTATCCGATTTGTCACGATCTTTGATATCTCCTCGAAGCCACTTTTCGAACTCTGAATATAAAGCGGGCGATGCCAAAAAAATAGCTTCTTTGATAATTTTATCTTCACAAACCTTGCGCAAGGCTTCTTCTTCCAAAATAGTATCTTGCGTGAGCTTTTGATAGAAGGAAAACGAAAACAACGGGGCACGTAAAACGTATTTAGGAAAATTCTTGTAAATCATAATAGCTGTACTGTACGGGTTTGGATTAGCCAATCATTAAACATTCGTCCCATTTGGTATCAAAAGTAGCCAAAAAAGAAATGAGAACAAGTCCTATCCCGGCAATACCCTCGAGTACATTGGATTCTTCTTTCCATTCTTCTAGATCGCCTCTCCACTGCAGGTAACCGGCATTTCCTTGATGTTTATCCATTTTTAGTGCTTGCTGCATCCAATAATCTGCCGTTTCCTTAAAAACAGGATCTTCGGTTTCTTTATGCATACGATCAAATATAGCGGCAATACCAAAAGAACCATGACACAGACCCGCATCCTTAATTCCGGCTTCTACCAAGTCTTTTCTTTTGGTCGCATGTTTTATGGTTTTAACCGCTTCTTCTTTATAAGCAGTATTATCCAATGCTTTTCCGGCTTGCCATAAAGAAAGCCCAATCCCAAGATCGCCATAACACCATGCTAATCGAGATTTTGAGTTTTTTTCCATCCCTTCGTGTATCCAACTTGGATATAAAGAGGCCAAACCGAGATCATCATTTTTTTGATTACGTATATACCTAACTGTATCTACCAATAGATCGCGTACTTCGTTCTTGAAGTCTTCGTAGGCATAAACTCTGCTCAAGAAATTAACAATACTCGATAAACCATGAGATAGGCTCAAGTTAACACCAATAAGATCATCTTCTTTGGACAGGGTGGTTTTCCAGTAAGTTCCTTGATCACTACTTTCTGAGGTGTCTTTTAATGCCGAAATTAAATAGGAAAGATATTCTTTATATCTGTTTTTTAAATCGGCCGATACTGTATTTCGATACCTTTTTAAGAAGTAGTATCCATATCCAATGGCGCCGTGTAAAAAATCATAATTTCCATCCTTCATATTTTCTTTCATCGACCTAAACAAGAATTCGTCCAGATCTTCCAAAAGTTCATCATTATCAATATCTATAAATTCCTCTTCATTAAGTAATTCGATCACCCATCCAGCTCCTGCGATCCCTGTACAAAAGGTAGGGAAGGTATAGCCCTCATTTATGCCTTGTATAGTTTTAGTAATAAGATCAACACCGTGATCTGCAGGTTCTTCTTCTTCAATTAACTTGGAATAATAAAACTGAAATAAAGAGATGCCAGAAATACCTGCCAAAACCCCGTGATGCTCATTTTGAACATCTATGTCTTTTAGGATATCATAAATCTCCTTTAATTTTTTTTCTAATAAGGACCGATCAAGCATGGGTATGAAAAGAGTAAGTGAGTTAAAATTCTATCTAAAAATGTTTTGTGTAATAATTTTGATGACAATATAGAATACATAACTGCAAATGAAAAATATTTTAAGATCATATTAAACAAATTAGGTCATAAAAAAAGCGCTGTGAGTCACAACGCTTATACTCGCTTATATCTTGGCAAATATTTATCCTATTAACAAGCATTGATCCCATTTGGTTTCAAAAGGAGCCAGATAAGACAATATAGAGAGACCAATCCCGGCGGTACCTTCCAAAAGATTAATTTCTTGTACCCATCCCGGATTGTCGCCACCTTGCCATTTTAGGTATCCAGCATGGCCAGTAGCATGTACTGACATATTCAAAGCCTGATCCATCCAATATTCGGCAGTTTCTTTAAATAGTGGTTCGCTACTCTCTTTATACATATAAGTATAGATATGCATTATACCCAAAGCACCATGACACAAACCAGCATCTTTGACCCCAGCTTCTTCAAGATCTTTCCTTTTGGCGGCATGGCGTAACACTTGCAACGCCACGTCTTTGTATTCTGTGGTGTCCAATTGTTTTCCTGCTCTCCAAAGGGTCATGGCGATGCCAAGATCTCCGTAGCACCAGGCCAGGCGTGAACTATCGCTTGGATCATTATTGGTAGTAACCCAACTGGGAAAAGAATAGGTTTTATACCGGTCTTCATTCTTAAAACCTAAGATATATCGAACCGATTGATGTAACAACATTTCTACCTTGTCTTTAAATGCGTCATGTGCTGCCAGTCTTGATAAAAAGTTAATGATACTGGTATTGCCATGAGCCAGGCTTAGATTATAGCCTTTTAGATCTTCTTCACGAATAAGATAAGATTCCCATTTGGCAGTATCATCTTCGATATCACTTCGATCCTGTAACAAGACAATGATATCGTTTATGATTTCCTCGTACTGCCGTCGTAGCTCATTGGATTTTGTGTTGGTATATCTTTTCAGGAAATAGTATCCAACACCCAAAACACCATGCAAAAAATCGAAGAAGTTTTGATCGTCTTGCATATGCTTGATAGATTGTACCAAAAAACCATCTAGTGTAGATAGTAATTCATCGCAATCCAGGTCGATAAGATCCTCTTCTTGCAACAGATCTATAACCCATCCTGCACCGGCAATACCCGAGCAATAGGTATGAAAGTTGTACCCGTTATTAATCGCTTCGATAATAGATGACAAAATCTCGACACCCACATCGGCAGGTTTCTCATCTTGTAAAAACTTGGAATAGTAAAACTGAAACAGGGCAATGCCGGCTCTGCCCGATAGCACCCCCATTTCATTGGTGTTTTGATACTCTTGCTGTAATGCCGAGCTAATTTCTTCTAACTTTTGTAATAAAAGTTTTTCCTGGTTCATTGGTATCATGTTTCTGAACATAAAGTACTAAAAGCTGCCCAAAGCAGGCAGCTTTTACCCTTAAAAGAATTGTGTTTCAACTAAAACCCCACCTCAAAAAGTAGCACCTCAAAAAGTAAACTTGGAAAAATGAAAAATAAAGCGGTGCTACCTTTGAAAAAGAATTTTTTCTAGAAACACTGCATTCCAGGAGGTGGACATGAGTTTAATGCTCCCTGTGTTGGGCAACATGCAGAATGTCCTCCTTTAATCTTGTTTAACTTAAAATTGGTAATTACGTCTTTTTTAAGTTCTAATTTTTTTAATGATTTTTTCATGATATTTAATATTATGTTATAAGGCCGTCCTAATACATTTTTATATGTATAGAACTTTACTTATTGATTTTACTTTATTATTAATAGCACTGTACTCCTGGAGGTGGACACGTATTTAAGGGTCCGTTGGTGATGCAAAAAAATGTGTTTCCAGGACCGCCACCATGCACTGGGCATCCTCCTTTAATTGTTTCCTGCTCGAATTTGGTGATCACTTCTTTTTTAAGCTTTAGGCTTTTCAATGATTTTTTCATGTGAATATATTTTTATGAACTACCTACTCTGTTGTTAAGGTTTTCGGCTTCCCCTTATTGTTGGCAAAAAGATCGTGTTGATCTCACCTTAAAAGTAGCCGGTTATCTATGAGCAGAAAAACAAAGCTTCCCCAGATTAAACAAAATTAGGGCATAAAAAAACCTGTAGATGCTACAGGTTTTTTTATGCTATTATTTACAAGGTTATTAATAAAGTTGAACACAGGGTCTGCCGTGACCTGGAGAGGTGGCTCGGCAATGTCCAAGTTCCTCTGTTGCAGGCGTACTACTACCACCTTTTACAGCATTCATAGTGTCTACGGTGATTTTTGCTATGGTTAATTTTTTGAGATTGATTTTGTTTGATTTGCGTGTTTTCATTGAGTTATAATTTAATTGATAATTCCCGATATAGATAGTCAAACTTGTGCAACTACCCATACATTTTGTATGTTATATTTTGAATATACTTTTTTAAGATCACTCGATACAATACCATTACCCTAATTTGTTTAAAATAGGGTGGTTTATGCTACACTTTCCAGCGTTTTTTCCTGCTTTTGGATGTTCTTGATATAGTACGATGGATTTAAACCTGTTTTTGCTTTAAAATGTTTGGCAAACGAGTAGTCACTTTTGTATCCTATCTCGGTAGCAATAGATTTTACTGAAAAGGATCGGAATTTTTTGTCATTCTTGATACGCTTTAATACATAATCGATGCGCAGATCATTTATATATTCGTTAAAATTTTTCTCGCGATGTATGTTAATGATTTTGGATAGATAGGTAGCATTGGTTTTTACTTTTTTGGCGACCAATCGCAGGCTACAATCCGATCGTAAATAGAATTCCTGCGTTTCAAGTTTGGATAGTCCTTTTAGTACTTCGTGTACCTTATCATCATCGATAACAATCGCTTTTGTGGTCTCTTTTTTATCAACTATTTTTTGTTCTTTGGCTTCAAGCGTATTAATTTTTTGTACCAAATCGTTAAACAACACTTTATTGGATCGTTGTTTTTTACTATAAAAAAGACTGCCTAAGAGTACGATCAAAAAAAGTATCGTTGCTATGATATATGCATATTTTTTGACACGCTCACTTTTTTCTTGCTCACTTTGCAAATTGGCAATACTGCCTTTTAAAATCTGGGCCTCTTTTTCATAGATCCTATTGATAATCTTATCTTTTCGTTTTTGAAAATCTTCAGAAAGCATCATGTATTTGTTATTCCAATACAGGGCCTTTTCAAAATCTCCCTGCTTGCCATAACAATTGGCCAGTAGCAAATGCGATTGTAGTACCGGGAGTTTAAACAGGTCATTCCCTTTGGAGTTATCAATATTACTTTGTAATCGCTTTATCGCTTTAGTATATAACCCTTGTTGGTAGTAATTGCTTGCCACAAAATAGCTGGCATTTACAGTGGGATAAAACCTGTTTTTAATGTCGTGATTTTGTAGCAACTCTTCTGCCTTAAACAAATAATCTAGAGAAGCTTTATGTTGTTCTCTATTATAGTATACCACTGCCTTTTTGATATTAAGATCTATTAAGCCTTCTTTATACTCCAGTTCTTTACTCAACGCAATCCCTTGGTCTGCATAATGCATTACAGAATCGTATTGCTCTGTATCTAGATATACCTCTATACCTGTTGTTATGACACTTACATGAGTTCGCGTATCTTTAAAAGAAGTGCCGTCGACAGATTGGAGCATTTTTTGAGAAAGCTTGAGTGCCTTTTCATATTGATTCGTTTTCTTGTATACCAAAACAAGTCCTGTACCAGTAATTAATTCACGTTCAAAATTGTTAAGGTTTCGTGCAATTTGTAAGCTCTCATAATAGGCATCCAAAGCTTTTTGATTTTGATCGTTCATTACATATGAATTACCCTTCATATTCGTAGCCATGCATACGAGCATATCATCTTTTAATTCTCTGCCAATTGCTTCAACTTTGTTGAATAATTCGATACTTTTCTTGTAATCTTCCGCAAAGTATAGTGATTTAGCTTCTTTATAAAGTTCCTCGGCTTGCTCGATTGTATTTTCTTGAGCCGTTATATTTTGGTAAGGTAGTATCCATAAAAATAAACCAAGATATCCTACTAAAAATCGAATGTTCACGCCCCCCATCCTATTGTATTTTGTGTGATTACCCAAAAGTAAGCATTCATTTTTAAATATGAAGGGTTTGGGGGTTGAGGTTCGCCTTTGAGGTAGTTAGTTCGTCGGGCTTCGAGAGCCTCAGCCCTCGATTGCGTTTCGAACCCTGAGGTCTCAAAAAGTTATCTTATCGTCTACTTCGATATGCAAAGTAAATGTCTTAGAGGTACTTCTAGACCGTAACAAGGTAGCTCGAAGCATCAAAATTACAGCTCGAAGCACCTATATAGGTGCTTCGAATTATCAAAAAGGTAGTGCGAAGCGATACCAAGGTAATTCGAACCACCTTTTTTTGGATCGGCACTTATCTGTTTATCAAAAATAATCGGTAAACTATCGCCTCGAAGCCGTAATGGATCAAAAACAAGGATCAAAAGATCAAAACGAAGCGGCAAATTATCGCGTGCAAGCGCCAAATTATCAACTCGAACCACCTCGGCGCGGCCTCGACCCCTTACCAAGATGGGTACTCCTTTATATAACCCCGATAGTCTACGGATTTAAGGAACATTTCCGTCTTTACTTTGATATTATATAAAAATTGATAGTTTTTATATTTAAAAAGAAGAAGTAGAATTGATGTTAAGTGTTGACAGGGTAAAAGAAAATGGAAGATACATGACATACCATTTTTCTCGTGTAATAAATATTTCAAATACTCGAAAAGTTATGCTATCGTTTATCTCTGTAAACAGTACAAAATGTAAAGGAGGAAAAGGGGTTGGACAGGAAATCCTTTACATTTTTGATTACAAAGGCAATGAATGGGTTTTAAGTGATAAAAAATCAATAGCTATTTACTAGATGATGATTGCCTATAATTACATTCTTACTTGTTAGATGTACAACAAATCAAGAAATACAGAAACAAGCCAGTTTCATTTTTTGAAACCGGCTTGTTCTATTTTTGAAGCACTAGATAACCCTAATGTCATTGAAATTGAAATAATGCTATAAAAATCTTAGCCTCCCAGAGAGAGGAAGGCTAAGAGATATTTTAGTTCTCTACAATGAGTTGGTGTACCTCGTTGCTATTGACATACATAATTTTTACAAAGTAATTCCCTTTCTTTAAGTTAGAAATGTCAAACCTCAGTGCGGATTGGGATTCATGATATGCTTTTGATGTAACCAGTTGGCCAAAAATAGTATAGATTTCAATTCGTATTGGTTCATTATTGGGGTAAGATGACGAAACCTCTAAATTTGAAATTTCGGCGCTACTATCATTGTCGTTTTTTCTCTCGATAAAGATCTCACCCGAAGATGGATTGGGATAAAAAGCGAATTCTTCTCCGCCGCCTCCAGGACCTTGGCTGCAATCGGTATATTCAACTTCATAACCTACCCAGTCTCCTGTGCCACATGAATTAATGGCTCTTGCTTCAAAAACATAAAACCCTTGTGGGTAGGGGGTATAGGATATGGTCCCTGTATTACTAAAAGTACCCGAAGGTGAATACACTACATTGAGGGCCGGCCAATTTAAAAGACGAATTTGATAACTGGTATTGGGTATTCTTGGCAGAATTTCAAATTCATTGCCATAATGGCTTGTACAAAAGTAACCTTCATCGCCAATACCGTTGGTAAAGTAAATTTCGTCGATGGGTTGACCAATAGTTATGGCTTTAGAGATGGTTTGAGCGCCACATAGGGCTCCGTTCACTTCTACTGAAGCGGTTAGCGTAGCGTTTCCATCTCCCGAAAAACCTCGTATAGTAACCGTTGGTGTACCCTGCCCGCCAATAATAGTTAGTGCACCACTACTTACCGACCAGGTAATCGTACCGGGAAGTTCAGAAGTAAGCGTATAGTTTTGAGTGCTTGAGCTACAGATTAAACTTTCTCCGGTAATGCTTATATTATTAAATTGAAACAGACAGCCCGAATTAGAATTGATGTAGTTGTTGATTCGATTTATAGAATTGTTAGAAAAATAAATAGGAATTTGTTTGTCTCCCTGGCACATGACACTGGCAGTTGATCCGCCACATAATACACCATCACCATGTATACCTCCAAAATTATGTCCAATCTCATGTCCTAGTGTTCTAAATGCCGCAAATCGATCTACCGTATAGCTTGAAGAGGAGCTTTGTCTGCAAATCGTTCCTATCCCCGAAGCTCTCCCCAATAAGGAGCCCAGGTTTTTGTCGGTAAACATTTCAACCAGGTCTCTATTCACATTTCCAAAATTGTTTTGCCAGGTATTAATAACCTCGTTGGTAATGGTAGCAGCATTGGTAGAGACATAAGGATCTGCTACCGTGGTCCAAACATTTTGAAATACAATCACCATTTCGAGAGCAAAGGTATTTGCATATACCCCCTGGATGTTATTAAACTCTGCAAGAATTCTAGTATTGGCATTGGCACCATATGTACTAAAATATTCAAAATCGGCATCTGTAGCGACTTCCAAAATTTGGCAGTCAGTGGTGATCTTTTCTGTATTGTTGTTTTTAATATTATGTTCAATTTTTTCTGCCGTGTCTACAGTCGAACAAAACCCTTCTTTTTCGATGAGGTCATTGATGTTGTAGAGAATAAGCTTGTTTGGAGATAATCTTTTATCGGAAAGATAATATCGCAATTGATCAATAACCATAAACCCAGAGTCGACTTCGATGATCCCGTATATAAAATCATGGGTCACAGTAAGTCGGACCATTTTTCCATTTCTTAAAGTACCGCTGTAGGTATTAACTGTTGATTTTTTGGGAAGTTGTCGTTTGGTGTTTTCTGAAGATTCAAATTCCTGATAGGTTTCCGACCGGATTTCATTTTCCTGAAGGAGCATATCAAAAGACCGGGTGTTGCCAATTTTTAGATTGATCGAAGACGATTTTTCATTTTTTAAAATACGGTTCAGTTCGTTAAGATTAATTTCAAACAGCGTATAAGTTTTAATTTTTTGCTGTAGTTGATTTTTGTTTTTTTGCTGAATGGTAATTGAGGAGCTTTCTATTGTATGTTGAGCAGTAATAGGATCAAAATACAATGAAACAAGGGTCCATGCGGAAAATAAAATAATGAGTTTTTTCATGACGTGTAGTATTTAAAAAGGTTAATATTCTGATATGCTTTCTACAAATAAATCGCAATCACATCCTTTTTTCGTTTTCCCAAACTCTTATTTCAAATAACAGATACGAGGTTAAAACCTCTTGAATATTAGAAGTATAAAAATACGCATTCCCAAAGAAACTATGGTATATAGGGTTGTATTTTAACTATATAGGTTTTGATTTTAGTTAAAAACAAGTCATGAAAAAATTTATAAGTCCCGAAAATAAAACTGGGATGTTTTACATTTACCCAGAAAATAGAGAAATATTTATCAGAACCTATATAAAGGTATTATACATAAAATGAAAAACAAAACCTACTTTTAATAACACTAGCTAGTATTTATAAGATTAAAAGAGTTGTAAATGGAATTTCACGAATGTAATTTAAATATAAGGTATGATTTGTCTATAGAGATTTGGACAAAGGTAGAATTAGTTTATTCGAAAATGCCCGGATGGTTAGGTTATGGTAAAGACTGTGTTGAATATGAAGGTTTAGCTGTAATGAAGACGAAAAATACATATTGGCATCAATAGAACCTAGTGGACTTCATTTTGAAGCACGCATGAATGAAGATGAATGGATACAATGGAAAGCTCGATTTAAAAAAGTTGCAACAGAAATTCTTAGGTTCAAAGTTGGTGAAATTGAAGAAGTAGAAGTGGGACACGAAATCGAATGGATAGATTAATAATAAGTCAAATCAATCCATCTTGATTCAATATTTCTTAAAGAAACCCTTGTAATTATTTAAAATTTAATAACTTAGAGGTGAGTTAAAAAATAGTTACCCTGTGTCCATAGCTTTTGGATATGGGGTTTTATTATTTAGTAAAGTTCAAAAACTATCAATTTTAAGTTCGATGAACTGTTTATGGTTAAGATTAGGTCACTTTTAATTTAACATGGAAAAATTTTTAAGAAATCCCAACTCGTTCATATTCATTTTAATATCTGTATTAAACCCCAGTAAGTTTTCCGAAGGTATTCTAAATGAAAAAAGCAAGACTACATATATTCTTAATATGATTGCTTTTGCTAATTTATTAATCGCGCCATTAGTAATTATCGATATTATACCGAGCCAAGAAGAATCGGTGTTACTAAAACGAATATATAGTTACATCGTTTTAATTATGCTTTTTGGCATGGTACTACTTTGGGAATTGATTGTTGCGTATACTTTCACGAGAATTACAAAAAAAAGTAGCAATTATCCCGTTACATATAGTTCTATCGCACTTTCGAATGTTACAATACGATCTCTTCTCTTCTCCTTAATGGTTGTTTTAATTTTTTATCAAGGAATTGATGAAATAATGCGATCAATTTCATTTTACATTTTTTTAATCATTCAACTTTATTTGCAAAGTAGAGTACTTAAAACATTGTTGATACATACAAAATATGTTTTGCTTAAACTGTTTATCAGTAATATATTATCGCTTATAATATTGTTTTTAAGTTTATCATTTTTAGTTGGGTTTTATAATGAAGTTATTAAATAATGAAAGAAAGAAATAAAAATTTAGCTCATGTAAAAATATTATTATCAGAAGTCCTATCTCCTTTCTTGTCTTATTTGAACGGATTTAATAGTGTTGTAAAGCCAAAGCAATTTGCTTTAAAAATTAAAAATAATCAATTTAAAATACAGGATTTAGTAAAACAAATTATTGCCACATATATAATTTATAGAATTCTAATTGAGTTTTTTAGGAACATATCTGATAAAGATGTTAGTATAGGAATGGCAAATCTTTTTGATGGAATTGGACATCAAATATTTCAAGAGTTAATATTTGTGATTTTAATAATATTTAGTCAAGACATTTGGGCAATAATCTTTATAAAATTGTTTAAATCCAACATAAACATTAAAAGTCCAAAAACTAAATTTTTAATTTCCAATATATCGGTTTTTATGGTGTTTATCCCTCTAACAGTTGTTACATATTATTTTCCTGGTGAAACCATTCAATTAATAGTTAGCTTTCTTCTTATAGTATTAATTTGCTATTTCCAAGGGGTGCTATTAAAGTATGTTTTCGAAATTAGCAGGGTAAAATCTTTTTCTTTTGCAGCACTAGTACAAATAGGTCCAATATTAATTTTGTCTATCATAGGTTGTACCATTATAGGAGCCGAAATAATCATAAATTGGTTGGCAGATAATTTTATCGTCATTCAAGATTAGTCTATTTATGTTTTTGCTTGAATTTTTTAAACAAGTTGGCTTTCTTAGAACTACTTTTTATCGTGTAATGAAATATTTCGCGGCTAGAAATCTATAGGGAAGTAAAAATAAAAACCCTCAAAAAGTATAATTAGCTTCCTTAAACTTGATTCGATATAAACCTCTCTTCCAGTAAAGGGCTAAAACAAAAAAGTCCAACATTTCTGCTGGACTTTTGCTCCCCCTCTTGGGCTCGAACCAAGGACCCTTTGATTAACAGTCAAATGCTCTAACCAACTGAGCTAAGGAGGAATTTATGTTTTGCAAATATAGAGTGTTTTTCTCTTTTGCGAGTGCAAATATATACTATTTTTTATATCTCGAAAAGATTTTTTTAATTTTTTCTTCTATTTAAAAATTGCCCGGTAAATATCATTACCATTTGCAAACAATAATAAGGCAATAAGAATAATAAAACCAACCAACTGTGCATACTCCATAAACTTATCATTCGGTTTTCTGCCAGCGATGATTTCATATAATAAAAACATCACATGCCCACCATCTAATGCGGGAATAGGTAAGATGTTCATAAATGCCAGAATAATAGAAATAAAGGCTGTAGTGCCCCAAAAAGCTCTCCAGTTCCAGGCATCTGGGAAAAGATTTCCAATAGCTCCAAAACCACCTACCTGGCTAGCTCCTTTTTTTGTAAATACATATTTGAATTGAGCCACATAATCATGCAAGGTCCAATATCCAAATTCGAAACCTTTTGAGATACTTTCTAAAAACGAATAGTCTTTGTGCTGCGAAGTATAATTTACAAATGGATACACTCCTATAGTTCCTTCTTCATCGGGAGTAACATTGATAATGTTTTCGGCCCCATTTCTAGTGTATTTTATCTTAAGTGCAGATTTTGTAGTGTCTGCAGCTTTTATGGCGGTAAAATCGCTCCAATATTGTATAGACCGGTCATTAACTTCCAGAATCCTGTCTCCTTTCAATAATCCAGATTGTGCTGCAGGGGTATCTGCGACAACACTATCTAATACTGGTGCAATAATTGGAGAAAAAGGACGTAGTATACCAGATTCAAACATGGTGGTGCCTATATCTTCTGGAATTTGTATGGTTTCTTTTTGACCATTTTGATGCAACACAGTAATGTCTTTTACATCCCTCATGAATAAATGATGATTTACATCAATTACATCTTCCAGACGATCTCCGTTAAGAGCAACTACTTTGTCGCCATCCTGAAAACCGAATTTTTTAAAAGATTCGTGAATCGCAAATCCTTCTGGCATATCGTCGATACCAACATGGTCTGTACCCCAGGTAAAGATAATGGCCATATAGATCAAGAATCCTAAGATTACATTTACGGTTACACCTCCTAACATGATGATAAGTCTTTGCCAGGCTGGTTTGGATCTAAATTCCCAGGGTTGCGGCGGACCCGCCATCTGCTCCTTATCCATACTCTCATCAATCATCCCCGAGATTTTAACATAACCTCCAAGCGGTAACCATCCGATCCCATAAACGGTTTCTCCAATTTTTTTCTTGAAGAGGGAAAACTTTACATCAAAAAAGAGGTAAAATTTCTCTACTCTTGTCTTAAATAACTTTGCCGGTATAAAGTGTCCCAACTCGTGCAAAACGATTAGGATAGATAAACTTAATAGTAACTGTATTGCTTTTACAAAAAATGGACTCATAGGTCGTTCTTCAAAATTTAATCACGCAAAAGTAGCTTTTTAAAGGAGTATATAAAAATATCGTCATGCTATATCACAACTTTTAGTATTTTTTTAATGTAAACCAGGCGGGTAAGAACCAGATTCCTTGTAATTTTGCAGGCAGAAAAAATAATAATGCTTCAGTTTTTTGCCAAATACAAGTTCTTTGCGGTAGTACTCTTTGTATTATCTGCAATCATTATATCTATTATTTATTCCATTTTAAAACCAGACAGAAAATTACCGGTATACGAACCCGAAATGGTAAATACCGAATTGGTGGACAGTACGGTTCAATATGTTCGTAAATATCATAAGATAGCAGATTTCAAATTAACCAATCAAAATGGAGAAGAGGTAACCCAGGATCATTATCAAGACAAAATCTATGTTGCCGACTTTTTCTTTACAACTTGTCAGACAATTTGCCCTATAATGACTGGTCATATGAAAGAAATACAGGATCGGTTAATTGATGATAACGAAGTACTCTTACTTTCGCATAGTGTAACTCCCAAAATCGATAGTGTAGCGAGATTAAAAAAATATGCTGTCAAAAAAGGTGTAATCGATACCAAATGGAATCTGGTGACAGGTGACAAAAAACAAATCTATGATCTTGCCAGAAAATCATATTTGGCGGCCAAGTCTGATGGTGATGGCGGCCCATATGATATGGTACATACCGAAAATTTTGTGTTGGTGGATAAGCAAAAACGCATTCGAGGTTTTTATGATGGCACCAATCCCGAAGATATTAATCGGCTTATCGAGGATATAGCTATTTTGAAAAAAGAGGAGGAATAGCCCATTTTTTAACGCATTCTTATAAGTATTTGGCGGCTTTCGCTTTTTCAATACAATTTTTTGCGTTACTTTTGCCTTGTTTAAAATCAATCTAAATAATTTTTTTGAAGACTACTATTGCTAATCTTAAAAAAGGTCAACGTGCGTTGATAAAAGAAATTACCTCAGATACGATTCCATTAAAGCTTTTGGAAATGGGATGTTTGCCAGGTAATGAAGTACAATTACTTCAAACCGCACCTTTTGAATGCCCAATTTACCTTAATGTAAACGGTAGTCATCTTGCGATCAGAAAAGAAATTGCAGCACAGATTGAAGTCGAAATTATATAATTGCAGTTACTTTTATGGCCAAGCAGATTAAAGTTTCACTTATTGGAAACCCAAACACCGGAAAAACTTCAGTTTTTAATTTGCTTACAGGTCTTAATCAGCAGGTCGGCAATTATCCCGGTATCACTGTAGAGAAAAAAGAGGGAATTTGTAAGTTGTCCCGAGGAGTAAAAGCTCATATTCTTGATTTACCGGGCACATATAGTCTTAACGCATCTTCATTAGACGAAAATGTAGTCATCGAATTGCTTCTTAATAAAAAGGATAAAGACTTTCCCGATGTTGCAATTGTAGTAAGCGATGTAGAGAATCTAAAAAGAAACTTACTGCTTTTTACACAAATAAAAGATCTCGAGATCCCGACTATTTTGGTGATCAATATGGCCGATCGAATGAATCGAAAGGGAATTTCGCTAGACATACCGCTATTAGAAAAAGAACTTAATACCAAGATTGCATTGGTAAGTGCCCGTAAAAAAGAAGGTATCGATGAACTCAAGAAACTTATTGAGTCCTATGCATTGTTGCCCAAAGCACCTTGTCTGGATGCACTTTCTTTTGCGCCCGATTATTTTGAAAGACTTCAAAAAGCCTTTCCAAATCAATCGCTATATAAGCTTTGGTTGGTAATTACACAAGATGTAAACTTCAGGAAAATTGATAAACAAGATCTTGATATTACTCCCGATTTCAAGATAAAGTCTGAAAGTGAGCTGAAACGACTTCAACAAAAGGAGACCATAAAACGATATCAGTTCATTAATAATGTACTCAAAAAAGGACATTTTATTGATGAAAATGCAGCAACTGGAATGCGAGCAAGATTCGATAGAGTGCTTACACACAAGTTTTGGGGGTATTTTATTTTCTTTGCTATCCTTTTATTGATTTTTCAAACCATTTATGATTGGTCATCCTATCCAATGGATTTAATTGATGAAGGTTTTGCCTGGCTTAGCGAAGCTGCAAAATCTACCTTACCGGCTGGTCCATTTGTAGACCTCATTACCGAAGGGATTATCCCTGGACTGGGAGGGATTGTCATTTTTATTCCGCAAATTGCTTTTCTGTTTTTCTTCATTTCTATTTTAGAAGAAAGTGGGTATATGAGTAGGGTAGTTTTTTTGATGGATCGTGTCATGAGGCGATTTGGCTTAAGTGGTAAAAGTGTTGTACCACTAGTTTCGGGAACGGCATGCGCAATACCCGCAGTAATGGCCACAAGAAATATAGAAAGTTGGAAAGAACGCTTAATCACTATTCTGGTGGTTCCTTTCACCACCTGTTCGGCAAGATTACCGGTGTATCTCATCATAATCGCATTGGTGATTCCCGATGAAAAGATAGGTTGGATATTTGGATACCAAAGCCTTACGTTGATGTTCCTGTATTTTCTTGGCTTTGGGGCGGCTGTTGGATCTGCCTGGTTACTCAATAAGCTATTAAAAATCAAAAGCAGGTCTTATTTTGTCATCGAAATGCCGGGGTATAAGGTTCCCTTATTTAAGAATGTTATCATAAACGTGATCGAAAGAACAAAAGCGTTTGTTTTTGGAGCCGGAAAAATAATTCTGGCAATCTCAATAATACTATGGGTACTTGCCAGTTTTGGCCCCAATGATAAATTTGATAATGCCGAAGAAATCATAAACAAGGCATTTAGTAACCTTTCTGAAGAAGAAAAAGAAAATAAAATAGCATCCTACAAATTAGAACATTCCTTTATAGGATATGCAGGAAAAGCTATCGAACCAGTGGTAGCTCCTCTTGGGTACGATTGGAAAATAGGTATTGGAATTATAAGCTCATTTGCAGCCAGAGAGGTTTTTGTTGGTACTCTCGCCACTATTTATAGTGTAGGAAGCGATGAAGAAGAAACTATAAAAAACAGAATGGCGGCTGAGATTAACCCAAAAACCGGTGGCCCGTTGTTTAATTTTGCCAGCGGAATTTCATTACTGTTGTTTTATGCCTTTGCTATGCAGTGTATGAGTACATTGGCCATTGTGAAGAGAGAAACCAACGGTTGGAAATGGCCCATGACACAATTGGTTTTTATGAGTTTGCTGGCTTATAGTGTAGCGTTAATTGTATATCAAATTTTAAAATAAGTCCTGTAAGTTTTAGTATCTTTATACAACAGATATAGACATGAACATTGTAATTCAAAATATACTCGTACTTCTTGTTTTTGGCATTGCCGTAGGATTTTTGATTAAAAAATTCTTTTGGAAGCCAGCTTTATCCTCGTCCAAAAAGAAAACTTCCAGCTCTTGCGGCTCAACTGATTGTGGATGTCATTAGGTTTTCGATTTTCTTATTTTAATTATTTATAAAAGGAAAATTTAAGTTATTGTTTGAATGAATAGTTGGATTTCCGTTCCAGGCAGTCTTATAAATTGCATAGAGAGATTCCCCAACTTCAAGTGCAAAATTGTTATGATGAATTTGTGTGTTTTCTGTGTTGTGTATTCTGATGCAAGCTGAATGCTGAACACTTATAGTATTAAATGCAATTTCATTGTTTTTTGAAGTGTCCCAAAATAACATCCCATAACCTGTGGCATCAAGAATTTCATTGTTCAAAATCTTCGAATCTTCACATTTAAGCAGCATTCCAATATACGAGTTATTTATTGTGTTGTTTTCGATATGTGCTTTTTTCATTCTGTGAAATTGGAGGTATTCTTTTTCTCCTGGTTGAAAAATGCCATGATTTCGATTAAGATTTAAAATGTTTTCTTGTATGGTTACTCTGGCATGCTCTGTATTTCTTGCAATACCAATGGCAGCAGCATATTTGTTAGAAGAAGTAAGGTTAATAGTGTTTCCTTTTATAGTTCCAAAACTGTTGAAATACCTAAAAGCGTAATTACCCCAATCTGAACTAAAATTACTCCCATTGGTGGTTATTGTATTTCCTAAAATGTCGAACTTTTGTGCAGGGTTATTAGCCAAAGCAAAAATATCAATTCCATTACCTAGAACCTGGATAGCATTATTTGTAATTTGACCACTTTGTCCTACTACACCAGATACAGTTATTCCATATCTACAATTTGTTATTTGATTTTCTTCAATTAGGATGCTTCCAAAACCATCTTTATCTACAGACGCGTCAATTTTAATACCTACTGGACTGGAGGCAGGAAGCACGTTTTTGACTAAAAAACCGTCGATAATATTTCCTCTTGCAACACAATTCTTTGCTGTTAAATGATCAATAGGCATAGTCCCATTCGCGCCATTATCAACTAGAGCATGCCCAAATCTTATGCCAGGACCACCTACATTTTCACCACCTAGATTTTTGATAGTATTCGATGTTACTTCCGTTTGTCTATCGTTAATAGTAATACCCGCTGTTGTACAGTCGTAAACCTCATTTAAATCAACGATTGTCCTATAACCTCTATAGAAACCAGGTGATATAAACCTACCTTTTGTAGCAATTCCAGACCAACCACCATATGTAACATTATTTTTAATAAGGCAATCGTTACTTCCATCAACTACGATAAGTTCTCCATTTGAAAAACGTAAATTTGAATTTAAAACACTACAATTTGTCGAATTGTACAGGTTAACTTGTATATGATTTTTTCTTGTTTTTGCTGTGTCTTGCGGTTTGCGTTGTTCATTTAACATAACATTATCCAAAGAAATAAAACTTGAAGATCTTACATCTACTCTTCCTTTCTCTATACCAGATAAATAATAGTTTCCAGAACTATCTTTATTATCAATTGTCAAATCTTTAATTAGGACATCTTTGCCATTCAAAATCGAAACAGCAATACCGTCAAAAGGAAAACAAAATTTAGCATTATTGCCGTTTATAGTTAAATTGTTTATGTCATTCAAAACTATTGGAACTCTAAAGATGTACTTGGTGTTTACCTGAAGTTCTACAGTGTTATTTGATCTAAACAGCTCAAAAATAGGATCGTTAGTATTATTAATTTCTATGATAGAGATGCCACTTTTTAATTCGTAGCCCCTTTCTGATGGACTTATTAATTCATCACTATCATGACTACAAGCTATAATAAACAAAGCTGATACAAATAAAATTATCTTGCTATACATCGAAATTAACGTTTTAAAAATTGATTATTAGTAGCAAAACTAATTTATCCCAGTTTCATTTTTTGAAACTCTATTTTTTTAACAGATAAATAATTTCGAAAATGATTTTCTCTATGAACTTTTAAACCACTTCAAACGTCCACCACTAATTAAGTACACACCTGCAAAGATTAAAATGCAGCATAAAAGCTTAACAAGAGTTAGATCTCCTTTGTATTGGCTGTTTACTACCAGATAAGAGATTATAGCTACCAAAATCATTGCTACTGCAGGTTGTACATAAATATAGCTACTGGATACCGTAGGTTTTACATATTGCAGGGCAAACATGTTTAATAGATAGGCCAAAAATGTAGGGCCAACGACTACATAAAACAAAGAAACCCAATTTGAAGCGGCAAAAGAACCAAAATCTGTATGAAGTAGGGGAGAAATACAAAGTGGGAACATACATATAAACCCAAATAAGAATGTCCAGATGATTACGGTAACAGGTTGATATTTGGACATCAAAGGTTTTACGATAACCAGATAAAAAGCAAAAGCTAATGCATTAATACAAACAAAAATATTTCCTTTCAAGGAGCCCGTTCCTATTCCAGAGTTCCCCAAATAGATTAGCAATACGGCCCCGGCGCCTCCAATAGAAATACCCAATATACGTTGCACTGTAAAGGGTTCTTTGAGTAAAAAACGACTAATAATTACCGTAAAAATAGGCATGGCGGTAATAATAATTGCAGCATCAACAGGTGAGGTAAGGCTAAGCCCATTCATAGAAAAGAATTGATTGGTGGCGACCCCCAAAAAACCGCACAGGGCCAACCTTGGGATATCTTTGCGATCCACCTTTTCTTTACTAAACAATTTCAGAATTAAAAACAATAATCCAGCACCGCTAATACGAAGAAAAACCAAAGCCGAAGCCTCAATTTTATGAGGCATTAAACCCTTGGCAATTAGATAGTTAGCTCCATAAATCATATTAACGCTCAGTAAGGCTAGATGAGCTTTGGACTTGTTTGAAATCATACAGCAGCGAAAATACAATTAGTTTGGTTCATAGCATAACTAGTTATTTTGTTTAATAATTAATTCAAGATAATAAGATGAGGGATCGATAGGTTTTTCAGAAGATGGATACGGACTTAAACCATAAGAATACAAGGTCTTTTTGTCGATAGGTATGATTTTTTCGATTTGATTTTCATTAATAGCCTGGGCGCCAAAAATAAATTCTTTTTCTTCAATCAAAGTATCTTGTGTATAGATTCCAATTATCGCCTTTGCTTCACCGGGCCAAATACATTCTACTCCTTTCGGACACCTGGAATCCTCGGTAACTTTGATGAATTTTATACGTTTTGAGCCAAAATCAACCGTGTTTCCTACTTTAAGCCTCGCTACAATTTTAGGAGGTTCAATCTTGGTTGAATCTTGTGCATATGCCCATGTAACCAAGCCAAAAAAAAAGAATAAAACTAGTAGCGATCTCATTTTGCTTTAACAGAAGTTAAATATATACAAAAAACGATTCTATTTCATTGAATGTAATGACTTATTCCAGAATTTTGATAGGTTCTTTTGAACCATGCTATGAAAAGAAAAAAAGCAATAATAGTTGGGTCCGGTATTGCCGGACTTGCCGCTGCAATTCGATTAAGAAAATTGAATTTTGATGTTCAGGTATATGAAATCAATGATTCTCCTGGTGGAAAGTTGACCGAGATGCATAAAAATGGATATCGTTTTGATTGTGGCCCGTCTTTATTTACCATGCCGCAATTTGTTGAAGAACTTTTCGAACTCTCAGGAAAAGACACTTCAAGATACTTTGAATATATAAAGAAGGAGCAAATCTGTAATTATTTTTATGAAGACGGAACTCGATTTGTGGCTCATGCCGATCAAATAAAATTTGCAAAGACGGCAGCTGAAGTTTTTGAGGATACAGAAGCACAAGTTCTTAAATATCTCCAAAGAAGTAAGGAAAAGTACGACCTTACATCTGCTCTGTTTTTAGAGAAATCACTTCACAAGTTATCTACATATTTTAGTAATGATACCATAAAAGCGATTTCCAAGATAGGTACTTTGGATATCGACAAATCTTTGGATCAAGTTAATCGAAAAAGATTTCACGATCCAAGATTGATACAGCTATTTAATCGATATGCTACCTACAATGGGTCATCACCATACCTTACTCCTGGGATCATGTCTATGATTCCTCACCTCGAGCAGCATTATGGTACTTTTTTTCCAAAAGGAGGAATGTATAGTATTACTAAAGGATTATTCGAATTGGCGACAGATTTGGGAGTTGTTTTTTATTTCAACACCAGGGTAGACGAAATTATTGTCGAAAAAAATAAGGTTACAGGTGTTGTAATAAATAAAGAAATTATTGAAGCAGATATTATAGTTTCAAATATGGATATCGTTCCTACCTATCAAAAGTTGTTGCCGCATCAAAAAGCCCCACATAAAATTATACAACAACCGCGATCAAGCTCGGCTCTAATTTTTTATTGGGGAATACGCAAAACTTTTCAAGAACTTGACTTGCATAACATCTTCTTTTCAGAAAATTATAAAAAAGAATTTGAATGCTTATTTGATAAAAAAGAAGTCCATAGTGATCCCACAGTGTACATTAATATCACTTCAAAAAACGAGACTAAAGATGCCCCAAAAGGGTGCGAAAATTGGTTTGTAATGATCAATGTGCCAAACAATCAGGGACAGAATTGGGATGAAATTATCGAGTCTTCCCGAAAGAATATTGTAAAAAAATTATCAAGAATACTCAAAGTAACTATAGAAGATTTGATAGAGACTGAAGAGATTCTTGATCCCAGAAAAATAGAGAGTAATACACAATCGTATCAGGGTTCATTGTATGGATCTTCCAGCAATAATAAATATGCTGCATTTTTGAGACATCCTAACTTTTCAAGGAAAATAAAGAATTTATATTTCTGTGGAGGAAGTGTACACCCTGGAGGTGGAATCCCACTGTGCTTACTGTCTGGAAAAATAGTATCAGAACTCGTTCAAAAAGATTTTAAAACCCAAATTGTATGAATCCCGATAGAAAACTTGTGATTTCAATCTTTGTTATATGGTTGTTTACTATTTCTGGAATACTGGGAATTCTTTCAACATATCGGGACTGGTTTTTGTCATTTACCTGGCTCAATTTGTCAGTCTATCTATGGCTTATCTTATGGAACAATAATCGGCATCGCAGCGTAATGTTAGCCTTGCTTATCCCATTTGGGATTGGAATGATAACCGAATATCTGGGCGTCAATTATGGATTAATTTTTGGGGAATATAAATATGGAGCGAATCTAGGTTATAAATTGTTTGGAGTGCCTTTGATGATAGGAGTAAACTGGGCTATTTTGACATATTGTACTGCGGCAATGGCACGAGCAATTAATAATAATATTGTGATTTCATCAATTTTGGGAGCCGTTGGAATGGTTTTTTTGGATGTAATTATGGAAGTTTCGGCCCCCAGATTTGATTTTTGGGAATTTGAAAATGGAGTAGTTCCTTTAAAAAATTACTTTGGTTGGTTTTGTACGGCGTTGGTGGGACATCTTTTACTTCAAAAAAGCATAAAAGTATTTCGTTTTAGAATTTCACTACATATTTTTATTGCTATATTGGTCTTCTTTTCTGTATTTTTAATCTTCTGAATGCAAAAATATGACTACATAATTACGGGTATGGGTGCATCGGGGCTCATGCTTACGTATCATCTGATTTTGGACCCATTTTTTAATAAAAAACAGATATTGCTGATCGATAAAGAAGATAAAAATCAAAACGATCGTACTTGGTGCTTTTGGGAAATTGAAGATGGAATTTGGGATGCTATTCTAGCCAAAAAATGGGAGCATATTTATTTTGGAAGCGATGCCTTTTCTGAAAAAATAAAAATTAATCCGTATCAATATAAAATGATACGCAGTAAAGATTTTTATAGCTTTTTATTGAAAGAAATCGAAAAGAAAACCAATATTACAATTGCCAAAGAAAGTGTAATTTCTATTAAGGATGAAGGAGATATTGTTGCTGTAGAAACAGATCAAAGAATCCATTTGGGCGATAAGGTGTTTAATAGTGCACTTCTTTCTTCAGCATATAGAGAACAAAACCAATTCCCGGTTTTAAACCAGCATTTTTTGGGATGGTTTATAAAAACTGAAACTCCAAGTTTTGATCCGGAAATGGCTACTTTCATGGATTTTACGGTACCACAAAGAGGAAATACTCGGTTTATGTATGTGTTACCGCTGTCTGAAACAGAGGCATTGGTAGAATATACCTTGTTCTCTGCAGATCTTCTTGAAGAGAAAGAATACGAAGATGAAATTGAAAAATACCTAAACGAAAAAGGAATTGATCACTATCAAATAATAGAAAAGGAAAAAGGATGTATCCCAATGACGTGTTATGAATTTAGAAAACAGAATACAAAAAATGTTATTCATATAGGAACAGCCGGCGGGTGGACCAAACCAAGTACGGGATATACGTTTAGCATTACTTCAAAAAACACCAAACGACTCACCAGATATCTAAAACACAAGACTGACTTGTCCAAATTTGGTAAAAAAACCAAGTTTTGGTACTATGATTTACTATTTATAGACCTGTTATACAAAGAAAATGAGAAAGGGTCCTTTTTGTTTTCGCAATTATTTAGAAAGAATGATAGCAAGAAAATTTTAAAATTCCTGGATGAGGAGACTTCACTTCTCGAGGATATCAAAATTACTACAAGCTTACCTAATAAACCATTCTTAAAGGCGCTCTGGAAAAGAATTTTTTAGTCGATCGATTATAAAAAAAGATAATTTACTATCAACTATCCAATTCCTCTTTCTTTTTTGATTTGATCATAAGCTTTTTGTACCTCTCTGAATTTTTCTTCGGCACCTTTCTTATAGACCTCATCCATATGTTGTAATTTATCCGGATGATATTTTTTGGCCATGGTCCTAAATGCTTTTTTTACTTCGGTGTCAGTTGCAGTTTTTTCAATTTCCAGGATTTTATAAGCGTGATCACCTGTTTTGAAGAACATAGCTTTTATACTCTCAAAATCTCGAAGTTGAATTCGTAAAAATTGTGCAATTTGTTGTATTTGGTTTGCTTCGGCGGTACTCACACTACCATCGGCATTGGCAATCCCAAACAAAAAGTGCAGAATTTGTAATCTAGAGGGATATCGCGTATGCTGGTTGATGTACATACAAATACGTTGAGCAGATACATCTCTGTTTTTAATAATTTCGTTAAACGTTCTAAAGGTTGCATTGGCGCGCTCTTTTCCGTAGGCGCTAACAAAATAGCGTCGAACATAATCCAATTCAGTTTGATTGATTCTTCCGTCGGCCTTTATAACAATAGAAGATAGGGACAGTAGATTTAATTCAAAATCGGCTGGAGTAACTTTTTCTTCTTGAGAGAATACGGTTTTAAAACCTCCACTGGTTTTTACGGTTGTAGAATCAAGGAGACTTCCAAGTATAAAGCCCAGAATTGCTCCGGGAAATCTAAAAAATATATATCCTAGTATGGCGACAAACCATTTTATCATTCAAAGTAATTTTTGGGTTGTAAAGATAAGCGAAAATAATGGGGCATTGTTTTCCTTTTATCTTAATTAGACAGCAAATCGACAGGTTTGTTACGCATCAAAATCATAATGTTAACTAAATATTCCACTTGCGACTACTTGTCAGTATGCATGATGTGGTACATAATTTGTACATTTGCATAAAAATTTTAAACAAAAAAATTGTAAGAAATATGTATCCAGCAGATTTAGTAAAACCAATGCGCGAAGATCTAACCAATATTGGTTTTGAAGAGTTACATACTGTAGAAGCGGTAGATGTAGCAATGTCAAAAGAAGGAACTACCCTGGTAGTGGTAAATTCTGTGTGTGGTTGTGCTGCGGCCAATGCCCGCCCAGGAGCAAAAGCATCTTTAAACAATAGTAAAAAACCAGATAATCTTGTTACTGTATTTGCAGGTGTAGATAGAGAAGCAACAGATAAGGCAAGAGGATATATGATCCCTTTTCCTCCGTCATCACCATCTATGGCACTATTTAAGAATGGAGAATTGGTGCATATGTTAGAGCGTCATCATATCGAAGGAAGACCTGCAGAAATGATTGCAGAAAACCTTATGGATGCGTATAACGAGCATTGCTAAAAAGTTTATTTACGATATAAGAATTAAAGCTTAAAACCGTTCCAGATCTGGAACGGTTTTTTGTTTTTTTAGATGCCATAAATTAGTCTGTTAAACTGTTGGTCAACTAAAAATAATATTAGACCTTGCACTGTCCTTTTTAGTAGAGGTAAGGACTGTTTTTTAGGTATTCACACAAAATAAAATGAAATTGATTAAGAAGATACTGTCTTATCCATTAAGCATATTGTTTTATCTGTTTTTTGGGCTTACATTGGTGGTTTTTCACCCAATTCAATGGGGAGCTCTTCGGTTAATGGGCCCCCGCGCTCACAGAAGATCTGTAAATGCCATGAATTTATGCCTTTTAGGGTGTCTTTTGATACTTGGAGTACGAATAAGCTATCGAAACAAACAAAACTTACCCAAAAACAAAGAAAAGATAATTGTATCAAACCATCAAAGCATGTTTGATATCCCCATGATCATTTGGTTTATGCGGGCACATAAAACAAAATTTATTTCAAAAATCGAATTGGGCAAGGGGATACCTAGTATTTCTTTCAATTTAAAAAATGGAGGAAATGCTTTGATTGATAGAAAAAACCCAAAGCAATCTATTCCCGAACTTACAAGATTCGGAAAATTTATCGCAGAAAATAAGTTTGCCGCAGTTATTTTTCCTGAGGGAACACGAAGTAGAAACGGAGTTCCTAAAAAGTTTGCAGCGACAGGATTAAAAATCTTATTTAAAAAAGCGCCGGAAGCGTTAGTAGTACCAGTTACCATAAATAACAGTTGGAAATTGGTTCAATTTGGAAGTTTTCCAATGGGAGTGGGCATACATTTGACACTTGATGTTCACGAACCTTTACCCATAAATTCTACAGATATTGAATCGTTCATAGAAACGATAGAACAAAAAGTAACATCAGCAGTAAAAACGTAACACACTTATCATAATGGCTTTAGATAATATTAGATTAGAAGTAATGCAGTTATTGGAAAAGAAGATTGATTCTTTTATTGATAAATTTTTGATTCCGATAGACAAAGTATGGCAGCCTACAGATTTTCTGCCAGACTCGCAAAATGAAGATACTTTTTTTGAAGAAGTAAAAGAACTTAGAGAACTGGCAAAAGAGTTGCCCTATGATTTTTGGGTAGTTTTGGTTGGTGATACCATTACCGAAGAAGCCCTGCCAACCTATGAATCATGGTTGATGGATGTAGTTGGAATAAGCCAACAAGAAAAAGGAAGTGGTCCCTATGAAAATGGGATCGATAATGGATGGGCCCGTTGGGTAAGGTATTGGACGGGTGAAGAAAATCGTCATGGCGATACTCTAAATAAATATCTATACTTATCAGGGCGGGTAAACATGATCGAAGTAGAAAGAACCACGCAACATTTGATCAGTGATGGTTTTGATATTGGTACAGATCAAGATCCGTATAAGAATTTTGTATATACAAGTTTCCAAGAATTGGCTACAAATATTTCGCATAGCCGAGTGGCAAAATTGGCCAAACAATATTCTAATAAATCATTGGCCAAAATGTGCAAAATTATTGCAGGTGACGAGATGCGTCACTTTAATGCATATAGTGAATTTGTAAAAAACATTTTTGAAGTAGACCCTAGCCAGATGATGCTCGCATTTAGTGATATGATGAAACACAAAATTGTAATGCCTGCGCATTTTCTTAGAGAAACAGGAGAGGCTATCGGAAGTGCATTTGATGAATTTTCGAATTCAGCACAACGATTAGGAGTATATACTGCACAAGATTATGTCGATATTATGAAACGCCTGATCGATAAATGGGAGATTGACAAATTAGCCGATCTAACTGATGAGGCAGAAAAAGCAAGAGATTTTGTGATGAAATTACCGGCCAGAATGCAAAGGATAAGTGAACGACTAGTAGTACCCGAGGAAATTTTTGAATTCAAATGGGTACAACCTGCCTTGATTAAGTAGTTTTTATAATATGGTTGAAGAGCAAATTATAAAGAAAACCATAGATTTTGTAAAAGAAACGTTGGCAGATGCAGAGGGTGGGCATGATTGGTTTCATATCCAAAGGGTGTTTAAAACTTCTCAAACCATTGCCAAAGCTGAAAACGTTAACATTTTAATTGTTTCTCTTGGCGCTTTATTGCACGATATTGCCGACTCCAAATTTCATAACGGAGATGAAACCATAGGCCCAAGAATTGCAGCAGATTTTTTAAGCAATATTGGAGTAAATCAAGAGATTATTGCGCATGTTGTTTTGATTATAGAAAATATCTCTTTTAAAGGAGGTAATGAAACTCAGAAATTTACTTCGCCAGAACTGGATGTTGTTCAAGATGCCGATCGACTAGATGCAATTGGTGCCGTGGGAATTGCAAGGTGTTTTAATTATGGGGGTTTCAAAAATAGAGCGTTGTATGACCCAGAAATTAAACCCAATATGAACATGAGTAAAGAAGAATACAAAAAATCTACTGCTCCAACCATTAATCACTTTTACGAAAAATTATTGTTGCTTAAAGACCGAATGAATACCAAAACAGGGAAGAAGTTAGCACAACAACGACACGTTTTTATGGAGCAGTTTCTGGATCAGTTTTATAAGGAGTGGGAAGGAGAGTTCTAGTTAAATAACTTTAACTGCCCATCCTTGTATTGTTCATGCAGATCACAGTTTAACGTTAGTTTTTCTGTTTTCGGAAAATACTTCTTTCGGGCCAGATCAAAAAGTTGGTGAATTTGATCTGCTATTTTGCCAGATCCGGTCATACGTCTTCCAAACTCGCTGTCATTTAAGTTTCCTTCATGACATTGCCTAATTTGGTGAAGAATCTTGTCTTTTCGCTCTGGTAAGGCGTTTTCGAGCCAAGTAGTGAAGATTTTTCCAATGGCCCCATTAAGACGCACTATAGTATAGCCAACACTTTTGGCTCCCCGTTTTGAAACTTCTTTTGTTAAAGAAAGTATTTCATGACTATTTATCGAAGGTATAATGGGGGCCATCATCACATTGGTTGGGATTCCTGCAGCATTCAATTTTTCTAAAGTTTCTAACCTTTTTTTTATGCTCGCCGTTCTAGGTTCAAGAATTCTTCTGGTTTCTTCTTTGAGAGATGTTATAGACAAAAAAACGGCCACTAGATTGTCTTTAGCCAAATCGGAAAGAATATCCATATCCCTTTGTATCAATGCATTTTTTGTAATAATTCCTACAGGATGTTTATATTTCAAGAAGATCTCAAGGAGATTACGCGTGATCTTGAGTTTTTTCTCGATAGGTTGGTAACAATCGGTATTTCCTGAAAGCGATATGGGGTATGCTTGCCAATGTTTACTTTTCAATTTTTTTTCAAGCAGATAGGGGGCATTCTTCTTTATCAAAATTTTACTTTCGAAATCTAACCCGGCTCCATACCCCCAATATTCATGTGAATTTCTGGCGTAGCAATATACACAGCCATGTTCGCAACCTTGATAAGGGTTAAGGGAATATGCCATTCCAACATCTGGACTCGTCACTTTGTTTACAATAGTTTTGGGAAATGTTTCAATAAATGTGGTTTGATGCTTGTTAATGGATTCTCCTTGTTGCATGCAATAGTTCAAGAAGTCATCCCTTATTTCATAGGTGTTTTCAGAAAATCGGTTGTGTATTTTTTCCTGTGCACCTCTTCCTTTAATGTGGTTTTTCGGTCTCATGAGTATGGTTTTTTTACGGTTTAAAAGTAAAACTTTTGTTGGAATATTTCCTAATAAAAATGGAATATTTCCAAATAAACGAAGTAATTTTGTAATAGAAGTTTTTCAAAAGAGAAACAAGTCGGTTTTAGGTTAAAAAAAAAGTCAGTGATGAAGAATAATAGCTATGAGTATGATGTTGCGCTCTCCTTTGCTGGAGAGGATCGGGCTTATGTAGAAGAAGTTGCAAATAGCCTGAATAGAAAAGGAATCAAAGTATTCTATGATTTGTTTGAAGAAGCAAATTTATGGGGTAAAAATTTGTATGAATATTTGTCTGAGATCTATCAAAACAAAGCCAGATATACAATACTATTTATCTCTAATTTTTACAATAAGAAGTTATGGACCAATCATGAGAGAGTTTCGATGCAAGCTCGAGCGTTTCAAGAAAGTCGGGAGTACATATTACCCGTTAGGTTTGATGATACAGAAATCCCGGGGATTCTTAAAACGGTAGGGTATATCGATCTTCAACAAAAAACACCTGAAGAATTAGCCATGTTGATCGAAAAAAAGTTAAAAAAAGATCAAACGTTTTTTAGAAGGCGATGGTCGAAACTCTCTACTATGATAAATGCGAAACCTTTTATTTTTTCTATTAAAATAATAGATCAAAAGGCGCAATTAGTGAAAAATGCTCATGTAGTTTTGGTGGCAAACAATTCTACATATATCGAGGGGCGATCCGATGAAAAAGGACTTGCGCATTTTATAATTCGAACCCGTAAGATGTATACCGTACTAATTGCCCATCCAGAATATCCGGCCGTACTATTTAAGAACATTAATCCAAAAGAAGATATCGAAGTAACTATCGAAAAAACCATAGGTTTTGGTTCTGTCGTAATCAATAAATCTGGTCAAGTGCCGGGTATTGTGGGTAAGATAGAACCTATACGCAAGACCGATAAAGGCTTTGCCTTATATGCCGACAATATAGCGATCGATGGTGGAGCAAATCAACCTTGTGATTTCGAGTTAAATAAATCTTTATCCTTAGAAGATAACGGTGGAAATATCATACATTTAACCTTCAGATTCTTTCAAGGAAGAATTGCATTGGCCGATTATTGTAAACACAAATCAATCTAAATATGAAAAGGATATTCATCTTTTTGGGCTTTGTGTTGTTTTTTGCATGCAAGGAACAACCAAAAGAAACTGCAGAAACTACGGTTTCGGATACAGTAACAGAACAAATCAAAAAACCTTCAAATACCTTTGGTATTGTGATCCATGGTGGAGCAGGTACCATTTTAAAAGAAAATATGACTGCGCAAAAAGAGGCAGAGTATCGCGCCAAGCTTGAAGAAGCTATTAAAGTGGGGCATACTATTCTTAACAACGGAGGAACAAGTCTTGAAGCGGTAGAAAAAACAATCAATGTACTCGAAGATTCACCATTGTTTAATGCAGGAAAAGGGGCGGTATTTACCAATGAAGGGATTAATGAGTTGGATGCATCCATAATGGATGGAAGTAATCTTAATGCTGGAGCAGTAGCAGGAGTGAAAACTGTAAAAAACCCAATCAATTTGGCTAGAGAAGTTATGCTTAACTCACCCCATGTAATGTTATCTGGAAAAGGAGCAGCACAATTTGCAGCCGAAAGAGGATTGGAAATTGTGGATCCTAAGTATTTCTATACCGAAAATCGTATGAAAGCCCTAGAAAAGGTAAAAAAGAAACCAGATCATCCCGATGCAAAAAGCGCTACCTCATTTTATGATCCTGTGATTAAAAATTCTAAATACGGAACCGTGGGATGTGCAGCATTAGATAAACACGGTAATATCGCCGCAGGAACTTCAACCGGAGGAATGACAAATAAGAAATGGAACAGGATTGGAGACTCGCCTATCATAGGATCGGGTACATATGCCAATAATGCTACTTGTGGGGTATCGAGTACAGGTTGGGGAGAGTATTTTATTAGAGCTCAAGTGGCTCATGATATTTCTGCAATGATGGAATATAAAGGAGTATCTCTTCAAGAAGCAGCCAAAGAAGTTATACAAAATAAGCTAACTAAACTTGGTGGAACCGGAGGAATCATAGCAATTGATCACCAAGGAAATGTTGCTATGGAATTTAATACTGCAGGGATGTATCGCGCCACTATGAATGCCAATGGGGATTTAACAATTGGAATTTATAAGGAATAACAGTCGAATTTTTATTCAAAATAATAAGTGCCCTCCCTTAGGAGGGTTTTTTTGTAAAATACCTTACATTTATAAGGTCAACTAAATCCTTTCTATTCTATGCGATTCTCAAAATTTTTCTGCGCGTTACTTTTGGTAACACTAGTTTTCTCATGCAAGAAAAAAGATGCACAGGCTATAGCCGAGGCTAACGCTTCAGAGCTTAATAAGTATCAGGACTATATTTCTGATGTGTCTACTGGCGTGATTTCGGTATTGGATAATGTATACGTTGTTTTACAAACTCCGGTAGAAGGCTGGGATGATAATCAGGAACTATCAAAAAAAATATTAAAAGTTTCGCCGGGTATAAAAGGAAAGGTAATTGCCATCAACAATCGAACTATTTCTTTTCAACCCGAAGAAAAGTTTGATCAGGATACCCAATATACATTTACACTGGACCTTGAAGATTTGGTCAAAAATTTACAGGATGATCTTGATGAGGAATTTGTATTTAGTGTCAAAACCTTAAAACAACAATTTTCAGTACTTACCGATAATCTTCAGTCTTATAATAAAGAATGGCAATATATAGATGGTACATTAACAGCTGCAGACCAATTAGAGTTGGAGACGGCAAAGAAACTGATTACTGCTTCGCAAAAAGGTAAAGAGGTATCGGTAAAGTTTGGAGAATCTATTACTAAAAGTCGACAATTTAGCTTCAGAATTGATAGTATTCAACGTTTCGATGATGATTCTGAAATACAAATTAAATGGTCCGGGAAAGCTTTCGATATAGATACTGAGGGAGAAGGGACATTGCCTATTCCCGGTAAGAATAACTTCTCTGTAATCAGTATTTCTGTTGCCAATGTAGACAATCAATATGTAGAGATTAATTTTTCAGATCCCCTTAAAAAAGAACAAGATTTCAAAGGCTTGGTTAGTATTGGGAAAGCAAACAATTTGAAATATTTAGTAAGTGGAAATGTTCTCAAAGTATATCCAAAAAAAGAATTAAAAGGAACTTTGGAGGTGAAAGTTTTTGAAGGTATTCAGAGTGAGGATAATTATCGATTAAAGAATACATATTCTGAAAACATCTCGTTTCAACAACCAAAACCTGAAGTTCGACTACTACAAAGTGGCGTAATTCTTCCTGCTTCAGATAATTTGAAGTTTAATTTTGAAGCCATCAACCTTAGAGCAGTTGAAGTCAAGGTGATAAAGATATTTGAAGATAATGTCCTTCAGTTTCTTCAAAATAATAATCTGGATGGTTACGGAAATTTAAGAAGCGTAGCACGACCTGTGGCCAAAAAACTAATTAATCTACAAGAGAATGCTTCCTTAAATTTAAGCAAGTGGAATGCCTTTGCAGTAGATCTTGCACCATTAATTTCACCAGATCAAGGAGCAATTTATAGAGTAGAACTTAATTACCGAAAAGCATATTCACTATACAAATGTGATGGTCAAAAAGCCGATGATACTTCGATTACCGAGCTGACCGAAAATTATGATGAAGAAGAAGAATCAAGTTTTTGGGATTCTTCGCAATATTATTACGAAGATTATTACGGTTATAACTGGCAAGAACGAGACAATCCTTGTAATAATTCATATTACAGAGATCGCAAAGTTGGAGCAAACATTTTAGCTTCTAATCTCGGGGTTATAGTGAAAAAAGGACTTAACCATTCATACAAGATCACCGTAAATGACATCGTTACTACAAGCCCGGTGTCCAATGTAAAAGTTACTTTTTATAACTACCAGCAACAAGAAATGGGTGTAGCAACCACAGATGCCGAAGGTATTACTGGTTTTGATGCCGATCGCCCAGCTTATTTCGCTATTGCCAGATCAGGAAAACAACAAACCTATGTAAAACTAAGTGACGGTAATGCTCTATCGGTAAGTAAATTTGACGTTTCTGGGGTTAGATTGCAAAAAGGAATTAAAGGATTTATCTATGGCGAACGAGGAGTTTGGAGACCTGGTGATACTTTGTTTTTGTCTTTTATGCTCAATGATAATGCCAATAAATTGCCATCTGGACATCCGGTTAAGTTTGAACTTAAGGACCCCTACGGAAAGGTAACACACCAGGAAACCAGAACTAATGGAGTTAATAATTTTTATAAGTTCGAAGTTAAGACTACAGATGATGCCCCTACCGGAAATTGGCAAGCCAAAGTAAATGTTGGGGGAGCCAGTTTCACGAAATCATTAAAAATTGAAACCATAAAACCTAATCGTCTTAAAATCAAAACAACCTTTGATGATAAGGTCTTAGGAGTCAATAAAAACATAACGGGAAATCTTGAAGCCCTTTGGTTACATGGTGCAGTTGCCAAGAATTTAAAAGCAGACATTAATGTTCGTTTCACGCCTGCAAAAACCAATTTCGAAAACTTTCCTGGCTATAATTTTGATGATCCAACACGACGTTTTGGAACCGAAGAACAGGAAATTTTTAAAGGAAAAATTTCTGGAGAAGGGAAAGCGTCTTTTAGCGTAAAACCAAAACTAAAAAATAAAGCAGCAGGGATGTTAAAAGCATCTTTTATTACCAAAGTATACGAAAATGGAGGTGATTTTAGCACAGATGTAATATCCAAACAATACTCGCCATATAATACTTACATTGGACTTAATGTTCCAAAAGGGGATAAAGCCAGGGGAATGCTGTTAACAGATACCAATCACAATTTTGAAGTGATTGCCGTAGACGAAAAAGGAAAACCAAAAGCTGTCAAAAACCTTGAGGTCTATATTTACAAAGTAAGCTGGAGATGGTGGTGGGATGCCTCAGAAGATAACTTGTCGACTTACAATCGTGGATCTTATCGCAAAGAGATATTCAATACCAAAGTAAATACAAATAGTAATGGTAAAGGTAATTTTACCTTTCAATTAAAATACCCCGAATGGGGAAGATATTTGGTTAGAGTAGTTGATCCCAATGGCGGGCATGCAACAGGTAAAACAATGTATATCGATTGGCCGGGATGGGCAGGAAAATCTAGAAAGAATGATCCATCGGCAGCAACAATGTTAATTTTTTCTACCGATAAGAAAACATATAATGTTGGAGAAAAGGCAATTGTTACGTTTCCTTCTAGTGAAGGTGGAAGGGCTTTGGTAACGGTAGAAAATGGAACCGAAGTGCTATCGTCACAGTGGGTAACACCGCAAAAAGATGAAACCAAATTCGAGTTACCCATCGAGGGTATGTATACACCAAATGTGTATATTCATATTACCTTATTACAACCGCATGCCTCTACGGCAAATGATTTACCTATTCGTTTATATGGAGTAGTTCCAATTTCGGTTGAGGATCCAAATACCAGGGTACAACCAAAACTTACGATGCCAGATGTACTGCGACCGGAAGAAACAATTACTGTAAAAGTTGGAGAAACCAAAGGAAAACCAATGACCTATTCTATCGCAATTGTAGATGAGGGATTATTGGATCTTACGCGATTTAAAACACCAAACCCCTGGAATACATTTTACGCTCGAGAAGCATTAGGGGTAAAAACATGGGATATCTATGATGACGTAATTGGTGCTTATGGAGGAAGCATTAATCAGATTTTTAGTATTGGTGGTGACGCAGAAGCTGGTGGAAGCAAATCCAAAAAAGCAAATCGCTTTAAACCAATGGTGGTGTATCAAGGTCCATTCGAATTAAAGAAGGGAGAAACAAGATCACACCAAATCAAAATCCCAAAATATGTTGGATCGGTGCGTACCATGATTGTGGCCTCAGATGCTACAAATGCCGCCTATGGTAGTACAGATAAAACCACACCTGTTAGAAAACCACTGATGGTATTGACTTCAATTCCTCGGAAAATAACACCTGGCGAAAAAGTAACCATCCCAGTAACGGTTTTTGCAATGGAAAACAAGGTAAAGAATGTAAATGTAACGCTTAAACCAAATAAAGGGTTTACAGTTTTGGGTGAAACCCAAAAGAGCCTTTCGTTCTCGCAACCCGACGAAAAAATGACATATTTTGATATTGAAGTTCTCGAAGGAGCTTCAATTACAGATATCGAAGTTGTTGCCAGTGGTGGCGGAGAAAAAGCCTCCTACAAAGTTCCGATAGATATTGTTAATCCTAATCCTGTTACAACCGAATTAACTTCTATAATTTTGGAGCCCAATAGTGGGCAAGAATTGGATTTTGCTGCTTTTGGCATCGACGGGAGTAATAGTGCTACGATAGAAATGTCGTCACTACCACCAATGAATTTTGAAAGTAGATTAAAGTATCTTATCAGATTTCCACACGGTTGTGTAGAGCAAACTACTTCTGCAGCGTTTCCGCAATTATATTTGTCAGACATCTTCGATTTATCATCAGAACAGCAAAATAAAATTCAAAAAAATGTTGAAGCTGCAATTTATAAATTGAAACGTTATATCCAACCTACGGGCGGATTGTCCTATTGGCCAGGATACAGTAACCCTAATGATTGGGGTACCACATATGCCGGTCACTTTTTGCTCGAAGCCAACAAAAAAGGATATGTTTTACCTATAGGATTTAAAAGTAACTGGATCAATTATCAACAACAACAGGCCAAACGCTGGAGGAGCGGAGGTAATCACCTGGCACAGGCTTATCGTTTATATACTTTGGCCCTGGCAGAAAGCCCCGATATGGCTTCTATGAACCGCCTACGAGAAACTTCAGACCTTTCTAACAATGCCAAACTTCGACTTGCCGAGGCTTATGCGCTAATAGGTCAGAAAAATGCAGCCAAAAAATTATTGAACTCGGCCAAAATTAATTTTAGGGAGCTGCATAACTATTATTATACCTATGGTTCTGCAAACCGGAATCGAGCTATGGCATTAGAGACATTGGTAATGCTTGACCAAAAGGTCAAAGCGCAACAGGTGGCAGTAGATCTGGCCGCGGCGTTGTCGTCAAAAAAGTGGATGAGTACACAAACTACGTCGTATGCCTTGATGGCTATGGCAAAGTATGCGTTATATGTAGGAGGTAAGGGAGTAGCTATTAACTACACATTGAATGGTAAATTAGCAAGTACGAGTACCAATAAAACACTTGCCACTTCAGGAGAGTTGGTAATTCAGAAAAACAACAAACTCGTTCTCAAGAACAATAAGGATAATACAATTTTTGTACAATTAGCGACAAGTGGTATTCTTCCTGTAGGACAAGAAAAGGTGATACAAAGTAAGTTCAGGGCTATTATAGATTATAAAGATAGAGAGGGTAAGATTATTAATCCAGCAAAGCTTATGCAAGGAACCGATTTTGTAGCCGAAGTGACAATTACCAATACTACAGATATCAAGATTAGGGATATAGCCCTTAGCGAAATCTTCCCATCAGGATGGGAAGTGGTTAATACTCGATTTACAGATTTTGGGTCATTTAAGGCCAATAAAGTCACACATACCGATATTAGGGATGACCGAGTAAATTTCTATTTTGACCTGAAGGCAAATGAAAGTAAAACCATGACTATTCTGTTGAATGCTTCTTATTTGGGTAGATATTATTTACCGGGCATACAATGTGAGGCGATGTATGACAATACGTATTTGGTGCGTACACAAGGAAAATGGGTCGAGGTGGTTAAATAGTAGTTAGTTTTTAGTAGTTAGTAGTTTGTATAGAGTGAATAGTTATTGGATTCCCTCCTTGAGGAGAGTTAGAGAGGTGTTTTTATTAAAAATTAGTTTTTTACAATGATCCTAGAAAAGGTAACCTTAAACATAAAACCAGGTGATTCACAAGCTTTTGAAAAAGCATTTAAAGAAGCCCAAAAGATAATAGCATCCATGTCAGGATATATACGCCATGATGTGCTTAAGTGTATCGAGGAAGAAAATAAATATTTGCTTCTTGTCGCGTGGGAAACTCTTGAGGATCATGAAATTGGATTTAGAAAATCTAATGAATATCAAGAATGGACAGAGCTATTGCATCACTTTTATGATCCCTTCCCAACAGTTCAACATTATAAATCGGTTTTGGAGGCTAGTTTTTATTAAGGTCTAAACCAATTTTCTTTAATGCTTTTGGGGTTTAGGAGATTTTCTTTGTAAGGTTAAGACGTATAGCTTTTCTAAGATCTACTTTATTAAGAGGTTTGTTAATTAAGTCATTCATACCTGCATTTCTACAATCTTCCTCTACTTCACTTAATTCTGAAGCAGTAAGAGCAATTATTGGTATTTCGGTATCAAATTTTCTGATTTCCAAAGTAGCTTGCATACCATCTAAAATGGGCATATTGATATCCATTAAGATAAGATCAAACTTTTCTTTCTTTGCCATATCAATGGCTTCAGATCCATTTTCGGCGATGACACAATCGCAACCTATTTTGTTTAATAATTTTTTGGTAACCAATTGATTTATTTTGTTGTCTTCCGCCAGAAGAATCTTTGAATTTAGTGCGCTTATTAATTCTGATTGCGATGGGTCGCTATGAATTGTATTAATCTGGTCACAAATTTTCAAGTCCAGGTCAAAATAAAACCGAGAACCTACATTTTTACTACTTTCAAATTGAATGTTGCTATCCATTGTCTGTAGTAAAGTTTTTACAATCGACAATCCTAATCCTGTTCCTTGTTTGTTATCGTATACGCTTCCAACCTGAGAAAACTCTTCAAATATGTGTTCTTTTTGGTCATCGGGAATTCCAATACCGGTATCTTCGACTTCAAATCGTACACGTGCATTTTTGGCATCCAGGGATCGCAATTTAACACGTAACCAGATTTTGCCATTTTCTGTAAATTTTATAGCGTTTCCTATTAAATTAATTAAAACTTCAGATATACGTAAATGATCAATTCGTACCAATTTGGGGATATTGTCATTATATTCTAAAATAAGTTCATTTTTCTTTTGCGATGATTGAAATTCAAAAGTCTGAAGTATATTTTTTGATAAGGAAGATAAACTTACAGGACTTTTAATAAGATCGGTTTTTTCAGAATCTATTTTACTTATTTTTAAAACTTTATTGACTAAATTAAGTAGATAGTCGGCAGAAAATTTCAAAGAGCTAAAGAGTTCTTGGTCACTTTTCGACTTTGTTTTCTTTTCAAGTAATAACGAAGAAATTCCTATAACACCATATAGAGGAGTCCTAAGCTCGTGGCTTATTGTAGAAATAAACTGAGATTTAATCTTGCTTAATTTTTCAGCTTTTATTTTGGCTTCTTGTAATTCAAGGTTTTTAGATTCGAGAATTTCGCTAGACTTTTTCTTAGACAAATACCCGCGGTAATAAAAGAAAACCATTCCCATTAGTAGCATTAAGCTTGCCAAAGAAAAATAGATGATTACCCTATTGTTTTTTTGGATGTCTTGTAGTAATACTTTTTCTCTTTCAGAAACTTCTAACCTGCGTTCATATTCATCGACCTTAAATTGTGTTTTTGCAATTTCCTGATTTTTTAATCTTGCATTTTCAAATACTTTTTGATCATTTTCTCGAAGACTTTTTAAATCTGCAATAGCTTTGGAGTGCTCTCCAATATCTTGATACATTTTTGATCTGTATTGATAAAAATAGCTTTTTCCTTGTAGCCAATACTTTTCTTCGTTTTCGAGTATGTTAAGCGTTTTGTCAAAATTTTCTTCGGCTTTTATGATATCACCTTTATAGGCAAAATTTCTAGCTCTCAAAAGATATAAAGAGCTTTTGCCAAGTTGTATGCTGTCTGGAATAATATAGTCCAAACTATCTGCTTCCTTAAGGTACGGTGCTGCCTCGTTGTACCTATTAAGATCCATGTAGGTCCAAATAAGGTTATGCAAAGCAATTTGATAATTATTGGCAGGGTTTATTCTTTTTCCAAGTTCTACACCTTTTTTATAGTAAATTAAGGCAGTTTCATAATCATCATTGTCATCATAATAAATATTTGCAAGACTCTGTAAAATATAAGGTAGTAGTTTCTTTGATTTAGTTTTTTGACTGTATTCTAATGCTTTTAATAAGTGTGTTTTGGCATTTTCGTAATCAATGATTTCGTATTGAATGGTTCCCATCATGAAATAGGCATGGGATAGATAGTGATCATGATCTAATTCTTGCGCAAGTGCGACTGCTTTAAAAGCATATTCTAAAGCCTGATACATATCATTCTCCATTCTCAGTTCTTGAGAGGTCTTTATTAACACATCCAAAGTATCAACCTTCTCAAAATCTAATTCGTTTTGGGAAATGCAAAGTAAAGGTGCAAACAACACCCAAATAAAGATTGTAAATTTTTTCAACACTCAACAGTTTTTAATGAAAACAAAACAATTTTATCTTGTGTTATACTTAATATCACAAGACTAAAGCTGTAATAGTGTTTACATTTAGAGCCCCCACTTTTTCATCATAATTGAAGAAAAAAAGCTGTTAATTGTTTTTAAGAGTCATATAATTTAAGAAAATTTTTAGAATTTGTTATAAAGACATGTAGGAAAATTCGGGTTTTCCGTAATATTGAATACCTCTTTTTAAAGGTGTGCATTACATTTTAATGTAAATTGGTTTTCTCTAATTAATACTAAGTTTTGCTTCAAAAAATTAAAAACTACATAAAAAAAAGACCAAAGTGTTTTATAGTAATCGCCGTTTTGTTGATATGGTATTTTTTTTCTTTACCCGGCAATTTGTTTAATGACCCTACTGCAACGGTTATCGAAACCAATAAGGGAGAATTGATCGGGGCAAAGATCGCTATTGACGGCCAATGGCGGTTCCCTGAAATCGATAGTGTCCCCAGTAAATTTGGTAAGTGTATTGTAGCTTTCGAGGATCAGCAATTTTATCGGCATCCGGGTTTTAACCCTGTTGCCATGGCTCAGGCTCTAACAGAGAATATTAAAGCTGGAAAAATAGTAAGAGGAGGTAGTACAATTACGCAACAAATAATTAGATTATCAAGAAAAGGGAAAAAAAGAACATATTTTGAGAAGCTTAAAGAACTCATTTTGGCAACTAGGTTAGAATTGAGGAGATCAAAAGAAGAGATTTTAAAGTTATATGCTTCTCATGCCCCTTTTGGGGGGAACGTTGTAGGTATTGATATGGCTGCATGGAGATACTTTGGTCTTCCGGCATATCAACTTTCTTGGGCAGAGAGCGCTACATTGGCAGTATTGCCAAACGCACCTTCGCTTATTTATCCGGGTAAAAATCAAAAGGTATTACTAAGAAAAAGAAACCAGCTTTTACAAACACTTTTAAATGCAAAAGTAATCGACTCATTAACCTATCAACTTTCATTGCAAGAGACCTTACCTCAAAAACCATATTTATTACCGAAAATAGCTCCTCATTTGGTGGATAGATTGTCAAAAAAATACAATGGACAACGAATACAAACCACGGTAAATTCAACCCTGCAAAAGCAGGTTAACCAGATAGTAAAGCAACACCATGAAAATCTTAAACAGAACGAAGTCTATAATATGGCCGTTCTTGTCATAGATGTTGAAACAAGAAAGGTGTTAAGCTATGTAGGTAACACACCTACCGATAAAAATCATCAAAAGGATGTAGATATAATAATGGCAAATCGAAGTACTGGTAGTACTTTGAAACCTCTGTTATATGCAACAATGATGGATAAAGGAGAGTTATTACCAGAACAATTAGTGTCAGACGTACCAACTGTTATAGCAGGATACAATCCTAAAAATTTTGACGAAAGTTATAGTGGGGCTGTACCAGCAAATCGAGCATTGGCTAGGTCACTCAATGTTCCTGCAGTAAGATTATTACAAGAGTATGGTTTGCAACGCTTCAGGGATGAGTTGAATAGTTTTAAGATGAAAGGTCTTAAATATAGTGCCGATCATTATGGTTTGTCATTGATCGTTGGGGGAGCAGAGAGTAATCTGTGGGATCTTTGTAAGACTTATGCCGGTTTTTCGGGAACACTTAACCATTATCAAGAAACATCTAGCGAATATTTTACCAATGAATTTGTAGAACCTATTTTAATAGATAGTGAAAAGGCAGATTTTGGGAAAAGAACTACTCGAAAACAAATGTACGGAGCGGGAAGTATTTGGTTAACTTTTGAAGCGATGAAAAAAGTAAATCGCCCAGAGGGCGATGAAGCGTGGCAATTTTACGACTCATCTCGAGAGATTGCCTGGAAAACCGGAACCAGCTTTGGTAACCGAGATGCCTGGGCTATTGGGGTAAGTCAAAAGCATGTTGTAGGAGTATGGATCGGAAATGCAGATGGAGAAGGGCGCCCAGAACTTACTGGGCTCAATGCTGCGGCACCGGTATTATTTGATGTATTTAACCTTTTGCCTAATACACCATGGTTTCCAATGCCCTATGATAATTTGGCAAAAGTAGAGGTTTGTAAAAAAAGTGGTTTTTTGAGTAGTGCCAATTGTATCGGAAAGAAAATGTATGTTCCGCTTTTAGGTGTTAGGACCAAATCTTGCCCATTTCATCAATTAATACATCTTGATAAAACCAAACAATATCGTGTAAACTCTTCTTGTGAAGCCATAGCTAATATCCATCATGTGCCTTGGTTTGTGCTTCCGCCTTTACAAGAGTATTTCTTCAAAACCAATAATGCGGCTTATAAAGCTTTACCACCCTATAGATCGGATTGCCATAAAGAGATTGAAGAAAAAATGGATTTTATCTTCCCAAAATCCAGTAGTATAGTGTATTTGCCAAAAGGGTTCGATGGTAAAACCAATGAAGTAGTTCTCAAGATAGCTCACAAAAACCCAGAAACAAGATTATTTTGGTATATCGATAGTAGATTTATAGGTACTACAAAACAATTTCATGAAATGCCTGTATTGCCGAAGCCAGGTCGTCATCTTATAACTGTTTTAGATGAAAAGGGTAACGAAGCCAAACGAATTATTGAAGTGAAAAATTAACATTTTCAGTGTAGAAAAAAGTTAAATGTTCAATATTTTTAGTCATAAACGACTAAAAATATTGATATTACTATAAAATTTGTATATATTCGTTTAAAAAGGAATACCGTGGAAACAAAACAAAGAATACTTAATCAGGCACTCAAGGTGTTTAATAAGTCAGGTTATGGAGCTGTTAATTTGTTTGAGTTGGCAAAATCACTGGATATGAGTAGGGGCAATATGACCTATCATTTCAAAGACAAAGAAGCTTTACTTAAGGAATTGACCGATCAATTGTGGGATAAGTTAACTAATGGAATGGTCGCAAAAGGAATACCTTCTTTTCAGAACCTTCATCATGATGCACAATTGTATTATCGATTACAAAAAGAATACTCTTTTATTTTTCATGATAATCAAGTGTTGAAACATCCGTTGATAGCACCCAAAATGAAATCCTTATGCGATAAAATAATTAAAGATATCGAAACGGCTATTGCATTTTCCATTCAGCTTGGAAACATGAAAGAGGAACCAGTACCTGGCGTATATAATAACTTGGCTGTAACTTCTTGGATGATGATGTTCTTCTGGTCGTCACAACAAATGATTAGAGGAGATAAAACGAAGGAAGATGGAGAGAAAGTAATTTGGAGCCTTTTGCTTCCACATCTAACAGAAAAAGGCATGGCATCCTTCAAAAAATTCTTTGGAGAAGACTATTTGGCCGATATGGGAGAAAAATTTGACCAGAATATGGACTCCTATTTAACCTTTTAAAGTGATCACATGAGCGGCATAAGGATTCCAAATTACGATTCTCTTCCAGAATATTTTTATCATTGGGTAAAAGAGAAACCAAATTTTCCTTTTTTAAAACAACCTAAAGGAAACCAATGGAAGGTTCTGACTTTTCTTGATGCATACAACGAGGCATCAAAAATGACCCGTGCATTGCAAAAATTAGGGTTAAAAAAAGGAGATCACGTAGCAATTTATTCTAAAAATTGTTACCACTGGATACTTACCGATCTTGCTATTATGATAGGTGGTTTTGTGTCGGTACCCTTATATTATAACCTTTCGGCTACTCAATTGGGAGATGTGCTTCGGCAATCAGATTCAAAAGCCGTTTTTGTGGGTAAACTTGAAGATTGGTCTGATACACATGCAGAAAAAATTGACAATAATACCCAAATTATTAGTTTTCCGCATTATGAGGGTAATGTAAAGATTACTCAAGGACTTGCATGGGATAACCTAATTTCAGAAAACCAACCTTTAGATCAAGGGTATATTCCAGATCCTCAAGAATTGTGGACCATTATGTTTACCTCTGGCACTACCGGTACTCCAAAAGGAGTCATGCATATCCATAAGACTCCAGTACAAATTATAAAAGATGATAAAAAATACGATTGGATTGGAATAGCACATTATCCCGAGCCTAAATTGTTGTCGTATTTACCTTTAAACCATGTGGCAGAAAAAATAAGCGTTTATGCAGTTGCTCTTATGCAAGGGGGGACCATTTCTTTTGGGGAAAGTATTGAGACTTTTGCAAAGAATTTACAGGATACGCAACCCACTATTTTCTTTTCTGTGCCTAGAATATGGACTAAATTTTATTTAGGGGTAGCAAACAAACTGTCGCTCAAAAAACAAAAATTCTTATTCAAAATCCCGCTAATTTCAGGTTTCATTAAAAAGAAAATACGTTATGGCTTGGGCATGACCGATGCCAAGGTGGTAGCAACAGGTTCTGCAATTACTCCGGCATATTTAAAGGAATGGTATGCAAACCTGGGGATCCATCTTATCGAAGCCTATGGCATGACCGAAGTTTGTGGTTCGATTACCAATACACCTATGAAGGATGCTCCCAAAGATTCTGTAGGCAAAGTAGTTCCTGGTTGTGAGGTGAAAGTTGATCCTAAAACCAGCGAAGTTTTAATGAAATCCCCGTACATGATGACAGGGTATTACAAAGATCCTGAATTAACAGCCAAAGTTTTAAAAGATGGATGGCTTCATAGCGGCGATAAAGGAAGTTTTGATGAAAATGGATTTCTTAAGATTGTTGGACGCGTATCTGATGCTTTCAAAACAAGCAAGGGCAAGTTCATTACTCCAAACCCTATAGAAGAAAATATTGAAAAGAACGTCTTGGTAGAACAAGTTTGTATCGCTGGGCTTGGGATTCCACAACCAATTGCAATTATTAACCTTTCTGAAGTAGCGCAGTCCACTCCAAAAGAAGAAGTAGAATCTTCTCTTATAAGCACATTGGATTCACTTAATAAAGATCTTGCCAATTATACAAGGGTCTCTACTATAGTTATTGATCGTAAAATTTGGAACACCGAAAATGCACTGCTAACCCCTACACTTAAAATAAGACGGGGTGAAATAGATGTACAGTTTGGAGAATATTTTCTGGACTGGCACAATCGTAAAGAAAATATCATTTGGCTATGAGTAAAACCGTTTTAATAACAGGGGGTTCAAGCGGTATAGGCTATTCCGTTTCTCGATATTTTGCCAAAAATGGATACGATTTGATTTGGATCTCATTGTTGAAAGAAGAAATTGAGGAAGCCAAAAAACTATTGCAAAATGAAATTAGCAATTGTATAATCAATACTATGGTTCAGGATTTGTCGAAACCTGAAGCTGCTCAAAAAGTATATGATTGGATTGCGGTAAATAAATGGAAAGTTGATGTTGTAGTTAACAATGCGGGTTATGGAAACTACGGTTTTATTAATGAAATAGATTTAGATAAAGAGCTAAATATGATAAGTCTGAATCTGGTCAATGTGTATAAAATGACACGTCTTTTTTTACAGGATATGGTAAAACGTAATGCAGGTACGATTATAAATATAAGTTCTAATAGTTCTTTTCAACCGACTCCAAAATTAGGCACTTATGGTGCGACCAAGGCTTTTGTGAATCATTTTAGTCGAAGTTTAAATGAAGAACTGAAAATGCAAGGTTCTAAAGTTAAAGTGATCTGTGTTTGTCCTGCAGCAATTAAAGACACTAACTTCAAAAAAACCAATGGCATGGAGAAAGTAAAAACCTTCGACGGTTTGGCAACCACAACCGCAGAAGAGGTGGCAAAAGATATCTGGAAAGGATTTACAAAAGGAAAAAGTTTTATAGTAAGCGGATGGAAAATGAGGATGCTATACCGAATATCAGGGCTTATTCCATATAAAGTTGAACAATTTTTGGTAAGAAGAGAAACAAAAGAAATATAATAGATGAGAGCGTTGCAAAGCAAGATAAATACGGCGAGTGCTACTTTTAAGGAAAACAAAGAAGCGATGCAAGGTTTGGTTGAAGAACTAAACAAACATCTTCAAGAAAGTCGTTTTCAAGGGAAGGAAAAATCTATCGATAAAGCTCGTAAACGAGGTAAGCTTTTGGCGCGTGAACGTATCGAATTGGTCTTGGATAAAGACAGTCCGTTTCTAGAATTGCTACCGCTTGCTGGAATGCAAAACAAAAATGGTTTTGGTGCAGGAGGAACCAATGTTTCAGGTATTGGATTAGTGCATGGAAAACTATGCATGATCAATGCTAACGTTGGTACCCGTAAAGGCGGATCTGTAGATTATGCAACGGTTTTTAAAGGCTTCAGAATTGGCCAAATCACAAGAGAATGCAGGCTTCCCTCTATAAATTTGGTAGAAAGCGGTGGTGCCAACCTTCCAGAACAGGCAAAGATTTTTAATTACGGAGGAGAAGCCTTCAGAGAAATCACCAGAAGATCAGAATTAGGGATTCCCACCATATCTGTAGTATTCGGAAATGCTACTGCCGGAGGAGCCTATGTGCCAGGAATGTCAGACTACTCCATCTTTCAAAAACAAGCGGCAAAAGTGTTTCTTGCCGGACCACCTTTGGTAAAAATGGCTACTAATGAAATTGCTACCGATGAAGAGTTGGGTGGAGCCGAAATGCATAGCCGCACTTCTGGGGTATCCGATTACCTGGCCGAAGATGAATTGGATGCTATCCGAATAGCGAGAGAAATTATGGAGTTTATACCAGAATCCAACTCACATCTAGTTCCAGAAGCTCCAATTAAAGAGCCGCTTTTTTCTGCAGATGAGATCTTGGGTGTAGTGCCAGCAGATATTAAAACACCTTTTGATATTCGCGAACTGATCATGCGCATTACCGATGGATCCGAGTTTTCTGAATTTAAATCTGAATACGGAAACACCATGATTTGTGGCTGGGCCAAAATACATGGATATCCGGTAGGGATTTTAGGTAATAACGGAGTTATATTTTCAGAATCTGCCAATAAAGGCGCACAATTTATACAGCTATCAAATCAAAAAAACATTCCGCTACTATTTCTACAAAATACTACAGGATATATGGTGGGTAAAGAATACGAAGAAGGAGGAATTATTAAAAACGGTGCCAAACTTATCAATGCAGTTTCCAACAGTAAAGTACCATCGATCACGCTTATGGTGGGTTCTTCATTTGGTGCTGGTAATTATGGAATGAATGGAAGATCATATGAACCTAATTTCCTTTTTTCGTATCCCAATGCAAAAATCGGAGTGATGGGATCGCAGCAGCTGGCAGGGGTAATGAAAATCATTCAAAAAGCTTCGGCCAAAGCAAAAGGAATCCCGTATGATGAAGAACAAGCCAAAATGATTGAAAGCATGCTTATTGCTGAGGCAGAATCAAAGTCCTCGGCGTGGTACTCAACTTCAGAATTATGGGATGACGGGATTATTGACCCCAAAGAAACAAGAAATTATTTAGGATTTTCTTTAGCTGTACTATACAATCAAGAGATCAAAGGAACAACAAGTTATGGTGTCTGGAGACACTAAATAGAATGTTTATGAATGTAAAAAGTATCAATACTATACTCATAGCAAATCGTGGAGAAATTGCTTCCAGGATCATTCGCACGTGCAAAAAAATGGGAATAACCAGTGTGGCTGTATATTCTGAAGCCGATAAAAATGCACTCTTTGTAAAACAAGCTGATCTGGCAATTTATATCGGAGATCCTGAACCTGCAAAATCGTATTTGGATCAAGATAAAATTATTCAAGCAGCCAAAACAACAGGCGCAGATGCAATACATCCAGGTTATGGATTTTTATCTGAAAATGCCACTTTTGCTCAACGATGTAAGGACGAAGGGATTACTTTTATTGGACCCAAACCAGAGGCTATTGAAGCTATGGGGTCTAAATCCCGAGCAAAAGAGATTATGGAGCAATCGGGTGTTCCGGTGATACCCGGATATAGAGGAAAAGATCAATCCAATGCGACATTAAAAACTGAAGCGCTAAAAATTGGGTTTCCAGTACTGCTAAAAGCAACAGCCGGTGGTGGCGGGAAAGGAATGCGCATCGCTCATGAAGAAAAAGAGATCGAATTAGCAATTGCCTCGGCAAAACGAGAAGCAAAAAGTGCTTTTGGTGATGATGAGCTATTAATCGAAAAATATATCCAATCCGGAAGACATATCGAGTTTCAGATTTTTGGAGATCAACAAGGTAATGTGATTCATCTGTTGGAAAGAGAATGTTCAATTCAAAGGCGATATCAAAAAGTCATTGAAGAAAGCCCTTCGCCTGTAATGACCGAAGGGCTTAGAAAAAAAATGGGTGATGCTGCTGTCTTGGCCGCCAAAGCATTGAATTATGACAATGCAGGTACAGTAGAATTCATTTTTGACGAAAACTCTGGGGATTTTTATTTTCTTGAAGTAAATACCAGACTGCAAGTCGAGCATCCCGTTACCGAAGAGATTACAGGATTAGATCTGGTACAAATGCAAATAGAATCTGTACAAGGACTTCCATTACAAATCAAACAAGAGGATGTAAAAGGTGAAGGCTATGCAATCGAAGCGCGTTTATATGCCGAGGATGCAGCGAATGATTTTGCTCCGGCAACCGGAACGGTTTATAAATTTCAATACCCAGATGTTGAAGGTCTTCGTGTTGAATCTGCAATCGAATCCGGTTCACAGATTTCTATGTTTTACGATCCGATGATCGCCAAAATTATCGTAAAAGGAGCGAATAGACAGGTTGCTCATACAAAATTAAACTATGTACTTCAGCATTTAGTTTGCCAGGGAACAGTCACCAATTTACCTTTTCTAAAAGCCTTGTTAGCACATAAAGATTTCAAAAATGGGAAGTACGATACCCATTTTATTGATAATCACATCAACTTATCCGATATAAATAAATATTCAGACGATAGTATTGAAGAAGTGTTAATAGCAGCTACTTTGTACAGATGGAATCAAAGGGAGCAAACAAGAAAAATATTACGTAGCCTTCCTTCAGGGTGGAGAAACAATTTTTACGAATTTCAGAAAGAAATATTTGTTTTAGGAGATCAAACTTTCGAGGTTCAATACAGATTTGAGCAAGCTCATTTTTCATTTGCAATTCATCAAAAAGAGTTCAAAGCTTCTATTGTTGAAGCGGGTAAAAGTAGTATTCGTATTAATAGTAATGGTCTTCAAAAAGAATACGCCATCATTCAAGTGGGTCATGAAATTTTTGCACATACGGCCACTATCGGAAATTTAAAATTCATTCAGCAAGATCGTTTCCCGATAAAAGAAAAAGAAAAAGTGAATGGAGGCTACGAATCGCCAATACCTTCGCAAGTGGTCAAAATTAATATTGAGCCGGGAGATAAGGTCAAAGAAGGCGATCCGCTTATGGTAATTTCATCTATGAAAATGGAAAATATTCTAGTAGCCAATCAAGATGGCGTGGTAGAAGAAGTATATGTAGAAGAAGGTCATAATGTTGAGGCCGGATTTTTATTATTAAAAGTTAACGAACAATAATCATGGATTTTTTTGATAGTACATTGATTACAAAAGCACTCGATCAAAAATTTGCTTTTATCAAGCTTAAAGCTGAAGATCATGTGATGACTTTGACCCTTGATCGACCCGAAAAGAAAAATGCCATACATCCACATATGGTACAAGAAATGGCATTTGCTATGCAATTTGCAAAGCAGACCAATGATATCTGGGCCATTGTGATCAAAGCCAATGGCGATGTGTTTTGTGCAGGAGCCGATTTAAAGGCTTTTATGGGAATGGTCGGAGAATTTGATTCATCGATACCACAAGCCAAAGGAGAAGTTCTTATTGGAGAACTTTTTAATAAAGTCCATAAACCTATTATAACAAAAGTTGAAGGAAATGTGCTGGCAGGAGGCTTTTTCTTCCTGGCGGGAGCAAATTATGTGGTATGCACAGATGATGTAGTGCTAGGATTACCAGAGGTAAAAAGAGGACTCTTCCCTTTTCAAGTTATGGCAGCGTTGCTTGAGGTAATGCCAAAACGTATTGTGGTGGATTGGTGTATTAGAGGATATAATATGCCAGTACATAAGGCGAAAGATTATGGCTTGGTAACGCATGTAGTAACTTCTGAATCTATCGATACTACTGTGAATGAATTGCTAGATGATATTAAGGAAAATTCTCCAACGGCCATTAGGTTAGGACTTGAAGCGTTGGATACGATTAACCAACAGGCATCCAAACATCAATACTTAATGCAGATGTTGCAAAAAACAGTGGGTTCAAAAGATGGTCAGGAAGGTTTAATCGCCTTTAAACAAAAAAGAAAACCTGTTTGGAAAGGAGAATAACATGACAAGAGTATAAAATAATTTAAGTTATAAGAAAAGCCGTCAAATTGAGTGATTTTTCATAATGAAATGGAGAAAAATTGTATCGAAATTGGGCTTTTGGAAGAAAATCATTTTAAAAAAATAGAAACAAAATCAAAAACATATGGCTTTCAAAAAGATGATTCTGTCCGCAGCACTTACTGGTGCAGCTACCAATAGATCACATTGTCCTGATATTCCGTATACACCAGAGGAGTTAGGACTTGAAGCAAAAAGAGCTGTGGATGCTGGAGCCGCTATAGTACATATTCATGCACGTGAAGATAATGGAATGCCCAGCTGGAGAACCGAAGTGTTTGAACAAATCACTGAAGAAGTGCGTAAACATTGCCCCGATGTAATTATCAATTATTCTACAGGAGCCATCGGACTTTCTATCGAGGATAGACTTAAGCATTTACATGCTACAAAACCCGATATGGCGGCATTTAATATGGGGAGTATGAATTATGCTATTTTCTCAAAAAGTGTAAAGCAATTTATTTGGAACGGCGTGTTCGAAAACTCTTTTGATGATATGATCAAAGTGGTAAAAACCATGAACGAAAATGGTATCTGCCCAGAAATGGAGTGCTTCGATACAGGACATATCAGAAATGCTGAGCCCTTGCGCCAAATGGGATTGCTTCCGGATAATGCTTGTTACAGCCTGGTGATGGGAGTAATGGGAGGAATTCCGGCAACGCCAGAAAATTTAATTCATCAAATAAAGCAGATTCCCGAAGACGCTTTCTGGCAATCGATTGTGATTAGTCGTAAACAATGGCAACTTTCTGCTATTGCTGCTGCAATGGGAGGGAACTTCAGAGTAGGATTAGAAGATAATTTTTACCTACCCAATGGCGAAATGGCAAAATCCAATGGCGAATTAGTCGATGCCGGGGCGTCACTAGCCAGAATGATCGGACGTGAAATTGCAAGTATCGACGAAGCAAGAGAAATGTTGAACATTCCAAAAAAGGTAAACTCATAATTATGCTGAAATCAGACGCTTTTAAAGACAAAATAGTATTGGTAACTGGAGGAAGATCAGGAATCGGATTTCAGATCGCCAAAGATTTCCTTCAGCTAGGTGCCAATGTGATTATTTGTTCGCGTAAAGAAGATAAGTTGAAAATTGCGGCCGAGGAATTAAGCACTTATGGCGAACTTTCTTATCAAGCCTGCGATATCAGAAAAACTGAAGACGTTCAGGAACTAGCCCAGATGATCAAAGAAAAATATCAGCGCCTTGATATTTTGGTTAATAATGCCGGAGGCCAATTTCCGGCTTTAGCCGAATATATCAGTGATAAAGGATGGAATGCCGTGATCAACAATAACCTTAATGGTACATTTTTGATGATACGCGAGATGGCAAATGCTTTTTTCATTCCTCAAAAACAAGGAGTTATTGTCAATATTACGGCTGAGGTGTATCGCGGATTCCCAGGCATGGCTCATACAGGAGCAGCCAGAGCAGGAGTAGAAAATCTTACCAAGTCATTGGCAATGGAGTGGAGTGATTTCAATATCAGAATCAACTGTGTAGCCCCCGGAATTATTGAATCTAGCGGGTTAGATAATTACCCACCACAGATCCAGGATATGTTTGAAGAAGCTCAGAAAGCGATTCCGTTAAAACGATTCGGTAGAGTTGAAGATGTGTCGAATGCCGTACTGTTTTTGGCTAGCCCGATGGCGGCATATGTTACAGGAATTTCACTTATCGTAGATGGTGCTCAACACTTAGGATTCGATAAGATGGGCTTAGCGAGAGTGCTTAAATCATTTATCTCTTAAAACCTATGGAACCAAAACTAACGACAATAAAAGGTGGCGAGTTTTTACTAAAAACTGCGGATCCAGAGACTATTTTTACTCCCGAAGATTATACCGAGGAGCACCAAATGCTTCGAGAGGCTATTCGTGATTTTATCAATAAAGAAATAGAACCCCTTAAAGAAGAATTTGATAGTAAAGAAGGCACCAAAATAGCACCAGAAAAACTAGAAAAATTAGGCGAACTAGGATTTTTGGCCATCTCTGCACCCGAAAGTATTGGCGGTATGGGTTGTGATATCAAAACCGATCTCGCTGCTTCAGAGGTAATGTCTGATAGTTTTTCGTTTTCGCAAACCTTGGGTGTGCAACGAGGGTTGGGTGTCAATACCATCATGTTCTATGGTACCGATGCGCAAAAAGAAAAATATTTAGAAGGTATCATGTCCGGAAAACTGAAATGTTCCTACTGTTTAACCGAACCCGGGGCTGGCTCTGACGCCAATTCAGGAAAAACAAAAGCAATGCTAAGCGAAGATGGAAAGCATTATATCCTGAATGGTCAGAAAATGTGGATTACCAATGCGGGTTTTGCCGATATTTTTTCAGTATTCTGTAAAATAGAAGACGATGAAAACCTATCCTGTCTTGTAGTCGAAAAAGAGTGGGGCGTACAACCAGGCGTTGAAGAAAATAAATTAGGAATTCATGGATCTTCCACCCGACAAGTATTTTTTGAAAATGTAAAAGTTCCTGTAGAAAACCTTTTAGGAGAAAGAAATAAGGGATTTAAGATTGCAATGAATGCCTTGAATATGGGACGATTGATGATCGGCGTGGCAGGATCGGCTATCTCGAAACGAGCTTTTAACCTGGGAGTGCAATATGCCAATCAAAGAGTTCAATTTAAAAAAACCATTGCTTCTTTTGGAGCAATTCAGGAAAAAATAGCCAGAATGGCGATCAAAATCTATGCATTAGAGTCTGGTTGGAACCGTTTGGGGGGCGATATGGATCATTTGCTAGATGAATTTATAAGCGAAGGGTTGAATCCTTTAAAAGCAAAACAACAAGTGGCTCAAGAATTTGCTGCAGAGTGTTCGATTATAAAAGTGTTTGGATCTGAAATAGAACAATTTGTAGTCGATGAAGCATTGCAGATTCACGGAGGGATGGGTTTTTCTGGTGACAGCGAAATATCGATGCACTATCGTAATATAAGAGGAAATAGAATCTACGAAGGAACCAATGAAATTAATCGTCTCGTCATTCCTGGGACTATTTTAAAATATGCCTTGAAAGGAAAATTGCCTTTGATGCAAGTAGCTATTGAAGCTTTTCAGAATTTACAATCAGGAAAGTTGGTGCCTGCAGATAGCAATAAATCATTCAAAGAATTCGCTCTTGATTTTCTTAATAATTGTAAGCAGGCGGCCATACTGGCAAGTGGGAAAGCCATGCAAAAGTTTCAACAAGAGATACAGGAAGAACAGGAAGTGTTATCGCGTCTTTCAGACATCATTTCGCAGATATATATGTTGGAAACCGTAATCCTAAGAACACTTAAGTCTGACGAACAAAACAAAGAGCTTCGAGAAGCTATTTCGATAGTTTTTATGAACGAATCCGCTGATCTTATTAAGGTAGCGGTAAAAGAAATTATTTTTGCAGCAGCTGAAGGAGACACTGCGCTAATGACCGTTAAAGCTATTAATAAATTATTACAGCTTCCAGTAGAAAATCTTGTTGCACTGCGAAGAAACATTGCATCTCATTTTATTGGTGAAAACCGATATAACATCTAAAAAATCACACAATGAACAGCTATTATTTTGATGAAGGACATGAACTATTTCGAGATAGTCTACGCTCTTTTTTACAAAAGGAAGTCATCCCCAATATAGATCAGTGGGAAGAGGATCGACGTATTCCTAGAGGAGTATGGAAAAAAATGGGTGATATGGGATTTTTAGGACTTTCGTACCCTGAAGAGTTTGGTGGTGCTAATCAGGATTTCTTTTATGATGTTATCTTCTGCGAAGAAATTGCCAAGGTATTTTCAGGTGGATTTGCAATAACCCAGGCAGTTGTTCAGTATATGTCGGGACCATATATTCTGAAATATGGATCACAACAATTGAAAGAAAAATATTTGCCTGGTATCATTTCTGGTGAAAAAATAAGTTGCATTGGTATTTCTGAACCAACAGCAGGATCAGATGTTGCTAATATTAGAACCACGGCGATACTTGAGGGAGATCATTATATCCTTAACGGTTCTAAGACATTTATTACCAATGCCGTGTATGGTGATTTTGTCGTGTGTGTTGTAAAAACTGATCCCAAAGCTGGTCCTGCAGGGGTTAGTTTACTTATTGTTGATTTGGATAGAGAAGGAGTAAGTAAAACCAAATTAAAAAAACTAGGATGGCACGCCTCAGATACGGCAGAACTTGCTTTTGACAATGTAAAAATCCCTAAGGAAAACCTAATCGGAAACGAAGGACAAGGATTTTACTATTTGATGGGAGGCTTACAAGTAGAAAGGCTAGTGGGTGCCATTATGGGATACGCTGCCTGTGAAGTGGCTTTGGAATACACCTTGAAATATATGTCTGAACGATCCGCTTTTGGACGACCTATTAATAAATTTCAAGTGCTAAGACATCGTATGGCACAATTGGCTTCAGAAATAGAATCTTGCAAACAATTTGTATTATATTGTTCTAGGTTGAACAATGATGAAAAGTATGCTGTAAAAGAATGTTCGATGGCCAAATTGCTGGCAACAGAATTATCCGATAAAACCATGACCCAATGTCTTCAATCTTTTGGTGGATATGGGTATATCGAGGATTTTAAAATTGCCAGAATGTTTAGAGATAGTCGTATTGGAACAATAGGAGGAGGAACCTCGGAAATCATGAGAGAAATTATCGCTAAAATGATGATCGATGATGTTTCGTATAAACAAGCAGAGAAAAATAATTCAAATACAAATACAAATAACGTTATGAGTAACATAGACAGTATCCTGCAAACCATTCAGGAAAAAGCAGCAAAAGCTGATAGTTTAAACAATACTTTAAAATTCAATTTTGGAGAAGAGCAATTGTACATCGACGGTACAGGCGATACCAATGTTGTTTCTGCCGAAGATAAAGATGCAGACTGCCAGGTAGATGTGGGATTTGATGATTTTATGTCGTTAATTAAAGGAGAACTTAATCCGATGGCTGCTGTTATGGGTGGGAAAATAAAAATAAAAGGAGATATGGGAGTAGCAATGAAGCTACAATCGTTGTTTTCATAAACTAAATACAAATCATGGTCGCTGAATTTAATGAAACGGAAATTTCAGTAATTCGAGATATATATGAAAGCCAAAAATCCTATTTCCGCGAAGTAGGAAAAACCAAGGCTTCAGAACGTATCCATAAACTGAAGAAATTTCAAAAGGTAATTCTACAATTCCGAAAGGAATTGCAGGAAGCTATGTGGAAGGATTATCACAAACCAACTGCCGAAGTGGATCTTACCGAAATTTATCCGGTACTTTCAGAGATCAGATTTGCAATAAAACATTTAAAAACTTGGATGAAACCCAAACAGGTTGGGAATCCGGTAACTATGATAGGTTCATCCTCCTGGATTCATTATGAGCCCAAGGGGATGTGTCTTATCATCGCACCTTGGAACTACCCGATGCAGTTACTTTTTGCACCTTTGGTTTCAGCCATTGCAGCAGGTAACACAGTAATTTTAAAACCTTCAGAATTTAATTCACATACCGTTGAGGTCATGAAACGAATTGTTGCCGAAGCTTTTGAGGAAAAAGAAATTGCAATGGTCGAAGGCGGTGTCGAAACGGCAACGGCCTTACTTAATATGAAATTCAGTCATATTTTCTTTACGGGTGCTCCCGAAATTGGTAAAATCGTAATGGCCGCTGCTTCAAAACATTTATCCAGTGTTACCCTTGAATTAGGAGGGAAGTCACCCACAATTATAGATGAAACGGCAAATATTTCAAAGGTAATCTCAAGGATCGTCTGGGCAAAGTTTGTGAATGCAGGCCAGATATGCATTGCTCCCGATTATGCTATTGTGCACGAAAGTAAAAAAGAAGAGTTTGTGCAATGCATGATCGATCAGATTAAGAAGCATTACGGAGAAAATGCAAGTACATCACCTGATTTTCTTCGGATTATTAATGCCAAGCACTTTTTAAGATTGAAAGGGTATCTAGAGAATACATTAAAAGATGGAGGCAAAGTAATTTATGGAGGCGCTATGAATGCCTCTGAAAATTATATCGAACCTACTTTGGTTGACAATGTACCGCTAGATTCAGATCTAATGAAATATGAAGTTTTCGGTCCTATTTTTCCCATAGTTACCTACAAAAACAAGCAAGAAGTAATTGATCTTATCAATTCAAAAGAAAAACCCTTAGCCTTGTATATCTATAGTCAAAGCAAGAAAAATATTCGATTTTTTGTAGATAATACTACTGCTGGAGGTACATGCATTAATATGTCTGCTGTACATGTTGGTAATCCTCACTTGCCTTTTGGAGGAGTTAACAACAGCGGCATCGGAAAATCCAGAGGGCATTTTGGATTTATTGAATTTACTAATGAACGATCTATGTTTAAACAAAAATGGCCCAGTGCCATCGAGTTCATGACTCCACCGTATTCTAGCTTTAAACAAAAATTGATCGATTGGACGATTAAGTATTTTTAAATCTTATCGCAAAGGAAACCCTTTGGCAGCCCACCAGGGATGTACTTCGATAACCACTCTTCCTGCTTTTACCATAGGATCCATATTGGCGAGACTATCAGCCATTTTTTGTGTTGGGGTATTGTAAATAGTGATTCCACGTATATCACCATCATCTCCAAACGGGCCCGAGATATCGGCATATCCTTCTTCATACATTCGTCCTAGATGTGCCATATGAAGTTTTTGTAGACTGTCGGCTTCTTGTTTGTTTTGAGAACGATTAGGCCCCCTTTTTAGAAAAGCTATAAAATATTGCTGCATGATTACGGTATCTCCGCTTTCTTCATCTATATAGTCAAAAATTTGGAACCCGTCTTTAAGAAGTTTTTCTTTTATTTCTTTTGCTGAAGGGGTTACTTTTTCAACAACTTGAGGAGCAAGCTCTGGAGTTTTTACTTCTGTTTCCTGCTTGCAAGAAAAGAGTATAAGGGAGCAAATGAGAAGTGAAATTTTGATAGTTGAAGATTTCATGTATAAGAAAGATTTTAAAACATAATCACCTTCAAATATAAAACTTTTGAAGGTGATTACTACTAAAGGAGAGACTTACTTATTTGGCGGTATAAACCAATCCAAAGGCTAATCCAGATTCTTTGCTGTAATTTCGTCCATTCAAGGTAGTTCCATAACTGGCAGACACGCCAAAAGTGTGATTATATATTGGTACATAAAAATCAAAAGATAAATTGGTGTAATCTACTTCGGTTTCAGGAAGAATGGCGGCACCACCGGCTTCTCCAAACTCAGGGGTTCCAATATCAAAACCAGACATAGAATCTTGTATGTCTAACCGAGCATGCAAATACAGGAGCTCATTGTAGAAGCCAATTTTTGCACTATATGTCATAGCATTGGGGATATCAAAATCACTACTGTTTCTTAGGCTATATCCAGCTTGGATTTCACTAAAAATTTTAAACGGAAATGTATATTGTATAATAGCAGCTCCGTTAACTGTGGTAGCCTGGTTTCCTAGCGAAAGGACACCTGCGCCTTCATAATCACCTACAGGTAGTGTAACTCCGGTAGCTCCACCTACCGTAAATCGAGATGCATTATCAAATTTCTTTTCATAAACTCGAGCTTTCATGAAGATCCCCAGATCCTGTACCCCATCAACTTCTGCAACCTGCTGGACAGGATCAAGAATACCATCTTCGCTTTCAACCTGAATGTATGGTAAGGTAACTGTTGAAGATAACCAGTCCATAATAGCATACTGCCCATAAAGCGATACAATAGATGATGAGATTTCTCCTAAACCAGCTGGATTTCCTTCTGATAAGGTAGACCCGCGATAAAATTGATCATAACTTTTGTATGAGAAACTAGGGGCTATGGTGAGCGTATTTTTTTCGGGGTAAAAACCATTCACAGGAAGTTGCGCCAAAACTGATAAAAAAGGGCATAAAAGTAGTAGGGTCCCCAACAGGGACTTTTTAGATTTGTGTAACATATTTTCAATTTTTGGTTAATAATAAGTCGTCTTAGACGAGCCTATTATAGCGGCCTTACTATTGTTATATGTTACAATTTTGTTAATCAAGTTTAAACCATTGTTGAGCTAGGCAAAAGCCATTTTTGTTATGTTTGTTTACCATAAATGGAAGGGGTTTTTACTGAGTTGAGCATTGTAGTATTTTGGATCTCCTGTTACTTCTTTTCCAAGCCAGTCAGGTTTTAAAAAGGATTCATTTTCGTTATCTAATTCAATTTCGGCTAAGACCAGTCCTTTATTTTGGCCAAAAAATTCGTCAACTTCGATAGTATGTTTTCCCGATTGGATTTCATAACGTATTTTTTCAATCATTCCTGGTTCACAAAGTGATAAAAGCTGTTCTGCCTCATTAACAGAAATTGGTTTTTCCCATTCAAACCTCGAGGTACCTGATTCATTTCCAATCCCCTTTACGGTGATAAAGCCTTGATTTCCTTTAATACGTATACGGACGGTTCGTATAGGGTCTGTATTCAAGAATCCCTGTACAATTTGCGTACTTTTTTGAGCTTCTTTTTTAAAAGCTTCAGAAGCTACCAAAAATTTGCGTTCGATTTCTATCATAATTTATTATTCGTAGTCAGAGATTCGACCAGATTTCTTTTCTATTTCTTTGATCTCATCAGAAACAATTCTTTTTTTGTCAAATTCATTATTCGCCAACCAAATCATACATGAAACGATCGTTTCAGGATGTATGATGCGATATTTTTTAAGAGGTCCAAAGAGTAGGGGGTTAAAAACTTTCATTACTACTTTAAAGAAATACTCACCGGGTCTTTTTTCATCTCTTTTTCCGCCAATTAACGAGGGTTGAAGGATATGTGTTTTGGGGATGTCAAATTCCAAAATGGCATTTTCCATTTCGCCTTTGGTACGGTTATAAAAAATGCGACTTTCAGAATCGGCTCCCAGGGCCGAAATGACAATAAGTGTTTGGATTCTGTTTGTTTTACTTAATCTAGCCGCACTTACCGGGATTCCGTAATCGATATTATGATACAATTCTTTATCTGGCGTTTTGGCATTCGTAGTCCCTATACAGCAAAAGACTTCGTCGGCAATAAACTCTTGAGCATGATCCCTAAGCTCTAGCATATTTATGATATATTCTTCGATTTTGGGATGCGAAATACCAATGGTTTTTCTTGAAAAGAGTTTGATTTTGTCGTATCGATCATCATCGATAAGTTGTTTTAGCAAAATTCCTCCAGTAAGTCCTGTTGCACCGAGTATAATTGCCGTTTTCATATAACATGATTTTGAAACAATTTCAAAATTAGTATCTTTCAACCATAAACCTAATACCTAGTCATAAATATGTTATAGAAAAATAGCCTGATTCCGAAATCTGGTTTCTAAAAATTGCCTTACATGAAAAAAATGCTCCAAACTATGAAAAGTGTATACTTTTCTGTACTATTTTTCTTTATTGTTAATATAGGGGTTTTCGCTCAGATTGATGCTAATGCGCTCATGGGACTTCCAACAGCTACTACTGCCGATCGAAATGCCATTACCGGGGTACAAGAAGGTTCTTTGATATATGATACCGATACTAATAGGGTATACGAATATACAAATACGGGATGGCAAGAAATGCTTACTACGGGTAATGTTTATGTTGGGGCATTCCAGATATCTGCTGCTGGGAATGTCAATGTTACCGGAATACCTTTTCAGCCTACATCGGTGACTTTTGTGGCGCATGCCAATGTAGAAAGCTTTGATCTTAATAGTGATGGAGGCACAAATAATGATCAGGGAATACGTAACTCTTATGGTACCATGAATGGATTTGCAAGACAAGATGGTGCAACTATTACGCAACAAGTGATTTATGTTGGTGGGAGTGGAAATTCTATTAATGATATTTCCCGTTTTGCTTCTAGTTCTAACGCAATTGGGTTAAGGTATGGTAGCCAAAATGGTAATTCATTAGGAATAATCACAGGAAGCGTTACTTCATTTAATACAGATGGTTTCAGCATTACGGCTACCTATACTAATGGTACCTTAACCAATGCAGGACAAAATGTATTTCCCGCCGATATCAACAACGAAGGTGTCGTTGTTCTATTTACGGCCTATCGTTAGGTTCTTTTAATTTAGAGAATTTAGATCATCTACTATTATCCACTATTTTTGTACCGTGGAAGAAATGGTAACGCATAGAAAAATCATTCATGTTGATATGGATGCCTTTTACGCCTCTGTAGAGCAAATGGATAATCCTGAGTTAAAAGGAAAACCATTGGCTGTAGGTGGGGGATCAAAACGCGGTGTGGTTAGTGCTGCTAGTTATGAGGCACGGGTTTTTGGAGTACGATCGGCAATGCCAGGCTTTAAAGCTCGAAAACTGTGTCCTGATCTTATTTTTGTACGTCCAAGATTTGATCGTTATAAAGAAATCTCAACCAAAATCAGAAAAATTTTCTTCGATTATACCGATTTGGTTGAACCCTTATCGCTGGATGAAGCCTATCTCGATGTTACTCAAAATAAAAAAGGAAACCCCAGTGCCACGCTGATTGCTCAAGAGATTAGACAACGTATTTTTGATGAGGTAGGACTCACAGCTTCAGCAGGGATATCGATCAATAAGTTTATCGCCAAAGTAGCCAGTGATTATAATAAACCTAATGGACAAAAAACGGTAAATCCAGAAGAGGTAATCGATTTTCTTGAAAACCTGGATGTAAAAAAATTCTATGGAGTAGGAAAAGTGACGCAAGCCAAGATGTACGAAATGGGAATTTATACGGGAAAGGACCTAAAATCAAAATCTGAAGAGTTTTTGACCCAACATTTCGGTAAAGCCGGAAGACATTATTACCAAATTGTTAGAGGGATTCATGTAAGTGAAGTAAAGCCAAATCGAGAGCGTAAATCGTTGGCAGCCGAGCGAACTTTTAGTGAAAATATCTCTTCAGAAATTTATATGCTTGAACGATTAGAAAGTATTGCCGAAGAACTGCAAAAACGATTGAAGAATAGTAAGGTTGCCGGTAGAACGGTGACCTTGAAGATCAAGTACAGTGATTTTACGCTGCAAACTCGAAGTAAAACCCTGCCTTATTTTGTAAGTGATGCCGATATTCTACTCGAAACGGCCAAAGAATTGTTGTATCAGGATAAAATGAAAAACTCTGTGAGATTATTGGGTATTTCACTTTCAAATCTCAATACCGGACAAGAAAAGAAAAAAGAAAAAGAAGAAAAAGAGTTTGAGGTAATTCAGCTAAGATTTGAGTTTTAGGAGTTAGGAAGTAAAGGACTGAGGCTTTCGAAGTCCCAATTGCGAGGATAAAACAATCAAATCCCACACAAAATCTCTGCAGCTTTTTTCAAGGTATCATCAGTCTTGGCAAAACAAAATCGTAGTACCTTATCATCTTTTTGATTCAAATTGAATACAGAAACCGGGATGGAAGCAATTTTATGTTCTTTAGTCAATCTTTCTGCAAAAGCTACATCGCCCTCATCGGTAATTTCAGTATACTTTAATAACTGAAAATAGGTTCCAGCGGCTGGAGTGAATGTAAATCGAGAATCTTTGATCATAGAAAGAAACAGATCCCTTTTTTCTTGATAAAAATTAGGTAATAACAAATAGTTTTCTGGAGTTTTTAGATATTTGGCCAATGCGTATTGCATAGGATGATTACTACAAAAAACATTAAATTGATGCACTTTTCTGAACTCTGTCATCAATGAAGCAGGGGCCATGCAATATCCCATTTTCCAGCCGGTAGTATGAAATGTTTTCCCAAAGGAAGCTGTAATAAAAGCACGTTCGGCCAATCCAGGATATCGAGCCGCGCTTTGGTGTTCCCGCCCATCAAAAATAATATGTTCATACACCTCGTCACTTAGTAAAATGATGTCGGTATTTTTGAGTAGTTTTTCTAGCTGAAGCATGTCTTGTCCTGACAAAACAGATCCGCTAGGATTATGAGGCGTATTGATAATCACCATTTTTGTTTTTGAGGTGATTTTTTCTTCAACTTCTTGCCAATCTACAGTAAAATCAGGTGTTTTGAGCTGTATTGGAACGATCGTTCCTCCAAATAATTCGATAGATGGCTCGTATGAATCATAAGCTGGTTTAAAAATAACTACTTCGTCACCTGGATTTATAAATGCGGCAATAATGGTAAAAATTGCTTGCGTTGCTCCTGAGGTAATGGTTACTTCGGTTTCGGGATGATAATTGGAGCTATATAGTGAATTCGTTTTTTCAGAAATAACTTCTCTCAACGGCAATAAACCTGGCATAGGAGCATATTGATTATATCCTTTTTGCATGCCTTGAGTGACCAAATCGATCAATTTTGGGCTTGCCTCAAAGTTAGGAAAGCCTTGTGAGAGATTTATAGCACCATACTGATTTGCCATTTTACTCATGACAGTAAATATAGTTGTGGATACTTCTGGAAGTTTGGAATTGATATTTTGCATGTCCTAAAAATAGGATATTTATAAAAAACAAACCCTTTTTTTGTTTAAAGTTAAATACTGATTTCAAACGATTGCGCTCTAAACTATAAACAAAGCAAACCCCTTCTTTAAATTCATTATAAATAGTGAAATAAACACCTCATAAAGCTTGGCTAAATTGACACTGAGTCCTATTTTTGCTTCACAACTAATTAAACATTTTAAATAATGGGTGGATTGATAAAATCTTCAATAGCTAAAAAAGTTGCCATGGCACTTTCGGGACTTTTCTTAGTTTTCTTCTTATTACAACACTTTACCATCAATTTTACTTCAATTTTTAGCGAAGATGTATTCAATGAGCTGTCTCATTTCATGGGAACTAATCCTTTGGTACAGTTTGTTTTACAGCCAATCTTAATTTTTGGGGTAGTTTTTCATTTTGTAATGGGATTCATATTGGAAATAAAAAACAGAAACGCAAGATCTGTTAAGTATGCGAAGTATAAAGGAAGCGCGGCAGCCTCTTGGATGTCGAGAAATATGATTTATTCGGGATTAGTAGTTTTGGCTTTCTTGGGATTACACTTCTATGATTTCTGGGTTCCAGAAATGGTACATAAATATGTTGAGTTTGCGCCAGAAGATCCTACGCGATACTATCCAGAGTTGCTTCACAAATTTGTAAGCCCGGTTAGAACTGGATTTTATGCGCTTTCGTTTGTGTTTTTGGCGCTGCACCTGTGGCATGGATTTGCTTCATCATTTCAATCTGTTGGATTCAACAACAAATATTCGGTTGGAGCAACCAAATTTGCCAAAGTCTTTTCGATTGTAATTCCATTAGGTTTTATCATCATTGCTTTGGTACTTCACCTTAATCAAAACCATTAAAAATCCCACGAGTATGTCAATTTTAGATTCTAAAATACCTGAAGGTCCACTGGCAGATAAGTGGACAAAACATAAAAATACAATCAACCTGGTGAATCCGGCCAACAAACGTAATATTGATATTATCGTTGTGGGGACAGGATTAGCAGGAGGAAGCGCAGCAGCTACGTTGGCTGAGCTTGGATATAATGTAAAAACATTTTGCTATCAGGATTCTCCTCGTCGTGCGCATTCGATTGCGGCACAAGGAGGAATAAATGCAGCGAAAAACTATCAAGGAGACGGAGATTCAGATTATCGTCTGTTTTACGATACCATAAAAGGAGGGGATTACAGATCTCGAGAAGCAAATGTGTATCGTTTGGCCGAGGTTTCTGGTAATATTATAGACCAATGTGTGGCTCAAGGAGTGCCGTTTGCCAGAGAATACGGAGGTTTATTGGATAACCGTTCCTTTGGAGGTGTATTGGTATCCCGTACCTTTTATGCCAAAGGACAGACCGGTCAGCAATTGTTACTTGGTGCCTATTCTGCGATGAATCGTCAAATCAAAAGAGGAAAGATAGAAGCGTTTAATCGTCATGAGATGCTTGACGTTGTTAAAGTAGATGGAAAAGCAAGAGGTATCATTGCTCGTAACCTGGTTACAGGAGAGATCGAAAGACATTCAGCTCACGCTGTTGTAATTGCTACTGGAGGATATGGAAACGTTTTCTTTCTAAGTACGAATGCCATGGGAAGTAATGTGACTGCAGCATGGAAGGTACATCGTAGAGGTGCGTTTTTTGCAAATCCTTGTTACACGCAAATTCATCCTACATGTATTCCGGTATCAGGAGATCACCAGTCCAAATTAACTTTGATGTCTGAATCATTGCGTAATGATGGGCGTATTTGGGTACCCAAGAGAATTGAAGATGCTGAAGCTATTCGTGCTGGTAAATTAAAACCAACACAGTTGTCTGAAGAAGAAAGAGATTACTATCTAGAACGTCGTTACCCTGCTTTTGGTAATTTGGTACCACGAGACGTAGCATCCAGAGCAGCAAAAGAACGTTGTGACGCCGGTTTCGGGGTAAATAAAACCGGTGAAGCGGTATACCTTGATTTTGCTGCGGCAATTCAAAGATATGGACAAGAAAAAGCATTAACATCTGGAATTCATAACGCTTCCAAAGAAGAAATTACCAAGTTAGGAGAAGAGGTTATAGAAGCTAAGTATGGTAATCTGTTCCAAATGTACGAGAAAATCGTAGATGAGAATCCTTATAAAACTCCTATGATGATCTATCCTGCTGTACACTATACGATGGGAGGTCTTTGGGTGGATTATAATTTACAAACAACTATTCCTGGATGTTATTCGGCCGGAGAAGCAAATTTCTCTGATCATGGAGCGAATCGCCTAGGAGCATCAGCCTTGATGCAAGGACTGGCCGATGGATATTTTGTACTACCTTATACTATTGGAGATTATTTATCACACGATATCCGTACAGGAAAGATTCCAACCGATACTCCAGAGTTTGATCAGGCAGAGAAGGATGTAAAAGAGCGTATCGAGAAACTTATGAGTGGGTCAGGACAGCATTCTGTAGATTATTATCATAAGAAATTAGGTAAGATCATGTGGAACAAATGCGGGATGTCTCGTAACGAACAAGGATTGAAAGAAGCAATCGAAGAAATTGCTGCACTGCGAGAGGATTTCTGGAAAAATGTAAAAATTCCTGGAACAGCGAATAGTATGAATCCAGAACTAGAAAAAGCAGGAAGAGTTGCTGATTTCTTGGAACTTGGGGAGCTATTTGCAAAGGATGCCCTTAATCGTAATGAATCTTGCGGAGGACATTTTAGAGAAGAATCTGTAGAGCAATCAGGAGAGCAAAAGGGAGAAGCACTTAGAGATGATAAAAACTTTAAGTACGTAGCTGCCTGGGAATATAAAGGCGAACCAAAAGATGCCAAATTACATAAAGAAGACCTGGTCTTCGAAAATATTGAATTAAAAACACGTTCTTATAAATAGTTGGTGGTTGTTAGTGGATAGTTGGTAGAACAATCTACCACACACTAACCTCTAATTACTAACTACTAAAAACTAAAAATATGAATCTTACACTAAAAATATGGCGTCAAAAAGACGCTACCTCACAAGGAAAGATAGTAGATTATCAAATATCCGGTGTCGAAGGAGACATGTCTTTTTTAGAAATGTTGGATGTGTTAAATGAAGAACTTATTGCCAAAGGCGAAGAACCGGTGGTATTTGATCATGACTGTCGAGAAGGTATTTGTGGTGCCTGTTCTTTACAAATAAATGGTGAGCCGCATGGACCAGATCGTTTAATAACTACTTGCCAGTTGCACATGCGTAAATTTAATGATGGTGATACCATTTACATCGAGCCATTTAGAGCCAAAGCGTTTCCGGTTATCAAAGACTTGATGATTGATCGTAGTGCCTTTGAACGTATACAACAAGCTGGTGGTTACATTTCGGTGAATACTTCTGGTAATACAATTGATGCCAATGCGATTCCTATTCGTAAAGAGGATGCAGATGAGGCAATGGATGCCGCCACATGTATTGGATGTGGTGCCTGTGTTGCAGCTTGTAAAAATGCGTCGGCAATGTTATTTACATCGGCTAAAGTTTCACAATTTGCATTATTACCTCAAGGACAGGTTGAAGCGACTGAGCGTGTAATGGCAATGGTAAACCAAATGGACGAAGAAGGTTTTGGTAACTGTACCAATACTGGAGCTTGTGAGATCGAATGTCCTAAAGGAATTTCTTTGGAAAACATTGCAAGAATGAATCGAGAATACTTGAAAGCTAGTATGAAAGGATAATGCTTTAATGTATTAAAATAAAAATCTTTCAAAATCCAAACCTTGTTTATAAGGTTTGGATTTTGTTTTTTTAACAAAATTTCGAAAAGAGATGAAAACAAATACCACGCAAATATTAGGAGGCTTACTGTCTTTATTATTGTTGCTTATTACTAATACTATTACTGCTCAGGCAACAAGCAAAGCTATAAACGAAACATCCAAAAAGGAAACTTTGTTTGATGAACAAGCGCTTTTTAAAAGGTTGAGAGAATTGTCGTCAGAATCCTATGAAGGAAGACGCACCGGAGAGAAAGGAGCTGAGTTGGCAAGAGCATTTATCGCTTTAACATTTAACGAATTAATAGAAAATCCTCTTTACTTATCATCTTCTAGTCGCACATTTGGCTTCAAGATAAAGGAAAAGGAGTACAAAGGAGAAAATGTAATAGCAGGTATTAAAGGAACCGATTTTCCTGAGAAATACATTGTGATTAGTGCACATTATGATCATTTGGGTGTCAAAGATGGTAAAATATATAATGGAGCCGACGATAATGCATCGGGTGTATGTGCTCTATTTGCTTTTGCAGAATATTTTAAGAAAAATCCACCGAAACACTCTGTGATTTTAGCTGCTTTTGATGCTGAAGAATTTGGGTTGCAAGGGGCAAAGCATTTTGTAAAAGAACCACCGGTAAAAAAAGAAGATATTATTCTTAATATTAACATGGACATGATCGGAAGAAATGTTAATAAGGAACTTTACGTGGTCGGTACAAGATATAATAAAGAGCTTAAAAATATTTTAAAAACCTTTAATAATACTAGCGAGATTAAATTGCTAGAAGGGCATGACGGTTCTGATAAGAAACAAAATTGGACCTATGCTTCAGACCATGGACCATTTCACAAAGAGAAGATTCCTTTTTTATATTTTGGAGAAGAAGATCATCCTGACTACCATAAACATACCGATGATTTCCATAAAATAGATCCCATGTTCTACTTAAACGCCGTAGAGGTTATCATTGCTGTTTTTGACGATGTTGATAAGGAATTTATAGTTAAATAGTATCCAAATTTCTTTTGAATCGATATTTTAAAGAATGTTCGATCTTATCCGATTTAACGAGTTTTCCTTTAGACGGAGTTTGAAAATCATAGTCAGGAAGAGGTAATCCCATTTCTTTACATATCTTACCGTAATACTTAGATTTTTCAGGATGATCGGGGTATGAAGCGTTAAAAATGTAGCCCCAACGTTGTGTCCTTATAATCTGATTGATAATCCCAATACAATCATCTAGGTGAATTAGATTTACTGGTGCTTCAGGGTTTTTAATATTACTTCGCCTGGATAGCATTGTTGCTGGATGTCGATTTGGGCCAAATAAGCCGGCAAATCGAAGAATGGTCGTTTTAAAACCTTTATGGTTTTGCAGTAATTGTTCTACTCCTATAAGCTGTTTTCCGGCATTAGAAGTGGCATTTGGAGTTGTTTCTTCAGAAATCGAGGGAAACCCTTCTAAATCTGGAAAAACCGACGTAGAGCTTATGAAAAGCACGTTTTCAATATCAGATTTTTCAATATGTGGAAGAAGCGTTTGGATTTTGGCTACAAAATTGATTTCCGGGTTTTTACGAAGTCCAGGAGGGATATTAATTATTAGGGTGTCACTACCAGAAAGAAAAGAGTTTATATCTCCAACGGGTCCTTCTTCATTCAAAGAAATTTGATATCCCTTAATTTTGTGATTGCGAAGATTTTCTAATTTGTTTTCTGAAGTCGTCGACCCTTTAACGACATAGTTTTCCTCAACAAAGGCTTTTGCCAAAGGCAATCCCAACCAACCCGTTCCTAGAATGCTAATTTGCTCGTTCATTCGCTTCTTTAGTTTCTATAGATAAGGTATCTACCGCACTTTCAACATATTCTTGGATTATGAAACTCTTTTTAAGGACTACAGCATCGTTGATTATAAAAGGTTTTGGCATCATTTCATTACTTCTTTCTGGGATTGAAAAATGTTCATTATCCAATAAATCATACGACGACTCATAAAGTACAAAAGAGGGTAATGAATCTTTGTGAAATTGCATTTTCAGCTCCAAAGGTTCATTTTTGTTAACATAGTAGGTGAGTAGGTGTTGTTTCCATCTTTTGGTATATGCATTATAGGTATTGCCATCATTATAATCAAAATCTGATGCGGTTTCGTCATTAACGATTAGCGCATTGAAATTAAAAATAGTCATGGTAAATACATCGATTCTATTAATATCTCTTTGAGGTGATACACATAGATCAAAAAATCTCAGGTCACCTATAATCGTATCTTTATTAATATCAAATTTAGGTTGTCTAATATTCTTTATTGGTGCAGTATTGGCATGAGTGAACGATCTTCCATATTTACTTTGTAATGCATTTTTGTTATAGGTTTCGGCAATATTTTCTTTAGGATTGATATAATTTTTTGTCCAGGAATCCAAAGTGTGATCATAGGAGGCCCAAACTGCTTTATTTTGATCGGTATCCAGAATGTAAACGAGACTGTTTGGTTTTTGTCGTTTCTCGGTAAAATCTGATTTTGCGTGAGCAGTTATTAGAAATACAAAGGAAAATACTAAAATTAAATTTCCGTATAAATTCTGTCTTTTATAAAAAGCAAATACGGGTAGTAAAACTCCAAATAACAATACCGATAAGACTGCAGAAACAAAAAGTATTTTTAAACCTAATGCTACAGGAAAAGAGGCTATAAAGGGTGATAATATAAAAATAGCTGGTAACCCGAGAAAAACCATTAAATAGGGATTTGGTTTTTTTTGTCGAATTAATACAAATAAAGAAATCAGACCAAAAAATGGTATAAAAATGAAATAACTAGCTCCTTTCAGGTACAAGGCAGCCATAGCCGATATTGTTAACCAAATAAACAATGGTGCAATAAGTAAATTAGGTGTGTTTTCCGGCTTACAAAATCTTGCATATACTTTAAAGCAAATTGCTACAGATAGTAATACAAAGACCGTAATGTACAAATACCCATTATAGGTGAAACCGTGTTGAATTTCTTTGTATTGCGGATAGATGAGCTTAAGAAGTTCCCATAACCCGAAGGTGAGAAACCCCGCTAGATTCATCACAATCAAAAATATACCAAAGCCTTTGATAACTTCTTTGAAATTTATTCTGTAGGTCGTTCGCCCATAAAATAGTAGCGCTATGAATAGGATAATTCCAATGATCAAAAGAGGAAATATCCAACTGAAAGGATACTTGACCAAAGTAAAGATTGGCGTATTAAAATAAATATAATCACGATCAGATTTTAGATTGGTAAGATCAATTTCCGAAAAATAGGACAGCAGTGGCATAAGATAACTTCCTTGATGTTGTAAGGTAGAGAGATCCAAATTTTGCCATGTGTCATTCGCGGTATGATAATCAAAGTGATCATCGATAAAAGCAAAGTTATAGCCGTCAATATCTCCTTGTTCTCTTAAGACTGTTAGATCTGTATCATTGGGTAGCATTTTGTAAATACTATACGCCAGAGAATTTGTGGTTGGATATCGTAACCCGGCATTTGCAAATTCTTTAATAAGATTACCATTTTTGCCATTGGTTTCCAAGAGCATATAAGAATCTCCTCCACTACCTCGAGCTTCAAAATTAAGAACCAAACCTATATCTTTTGCCCAAGGATGTTTTTCTACAAAAAGATCGGCACCATTTAACCCTAGTTCTTCTGCATCGGTAATACAGATAATAATATCATTTTTGGGAACCTTATTTGTCGATAGATAAGCGCGTATACCTTCCAAAATAGTAGCAACCCCACTACCAGCATCACTCGCACCATACGAAGAATGCTGTGAACTATCATAATGTGTCATTAACATCAGCGATTTTCCATTTCCACTACCTTTTATCTTTGCCAGAATATTTTGTGGTCTACTACAATCACCGGTTTTGCCAACAGAAAATCCTTCTTGTATTTTGGGCTCTAATCCTAATTTTTGTAATTCGTTTACGATATAGTTTTTTACATCCTTATGCGCATTACTACCAAGGTAATGAGGTTCTTTAGAAATACTTTTTACATGTTCTAACGCGCGCAGCGTAGAAAACTCTTGAGAGGGAGTGTCAAGATCACTTATTCGATGTGACTTGGTGCTGTAAAAAGTAAAAAATAAAGAAAAAAGTATGAGGAGAAACGTAAGTAATGAGGGAAACTTTCGCATGAGTGTGTATTGGTTTAGGTTAAAGGTAAGAAATAAGCCACAATTATTATGAGGTTGCCCCATAAAATGAGAATTGGCCTCAAAAAAAATAGAAATGTGATGATGAAGAACGAATAATTATGACAATGATAAAAAAGAGACCTTTCTGTTATAAAGTTGAGTGTTATCTTGAATAAATAATTGAAAATCACTATATTTAAGTTTCACTAAATTGCTTAATATTATGGGAATAATCAGTTTTCAAGGGGCTCGTTCTAAAACCAAGAAGCAAGATGAGACTCCTATCAAAGTTTCAGATTACATGACCAGAGATTTGATTACATTTAATCCAAATCAATCGGTAATGGAAGTAATCGAGACCTTGGTAAAGTACAAAATTTCAGGAGGGCCGGTAGTAGATGACAACAATCGATTGTTGGGGATTATTTCCGAAGGAGATTGCATCAAACAGCTTAATGAAAGCCGTTATTATAACATGCCAATAGATGATGCAAAGGTCGAAAAGTTTATGGTAAAGAATGTAGAAACTATTGATGGTAATGTTAATATTTTTGACGCTGCCAACAAGTTTTTACAAACAAAAAGAAGACGTTTTCCGATTATTGAAGATGGTAAATTAGTTGGCCAAATAAGCCAAAAAGATGTAATGAAGGCTGCTTTAAAAATGAAAGGTCAAAATTGGCATGATAAGTAGTTTTGACACTATACATTATTTAAAAAACTAAAACAATCCTGAGATATTTCCTTCATTATCTATTGTAATTTTCTCTGAGGCAGGGTGTGAAGGAAGTCCTGGCATGCGCATAATGTTTCCAGTAATTGGTATTAAGAATCCTGCGCCCGCTGCGATTTCAATCTCACGTACTGTAATAATAAAATCCTTGGGCCTGCCCAAAAGGATGGGGTTGTCAGACAATGATTTTTGTGTTTTTGCAATACAAACGGGTAAATGTTCTAACCCAAGGGATGCAATGGTTTTCAGGTCTTTTTTAGCTTTAGCAGTATAGTCTACATGTTTGGCACCATAGATTTCTTTGGCAATCGTTTCAATTTTAGAGGTCACATTATTTTTCCAATCATACATAGGAGTAAATTGTTGATTGTTGGTTTCTACCACTTCAATTACTTGTTTGGCAAGATCAAGGGCACCTTTACCTCCTTTTGCCCAAACTTCGGCGATAGCTATACGTACGCCTATTGATTTTGCAAATTCGCAGATCATTGCAATTTCTTGATCACTATCTGTAGTAAAACGATTTAATGCTATTACCGGTGTTACATTAAATTTATGAATGTTTTCCAGATGCTTTTCAAGGTTTGGAATTCCTCTTCTTAATGCTTCAGTGTCTGGAATAGTTAAACTGTCAAGGCTTGCACCTCCGTGGTATTTTAAGGCGCGAATGGTAGTTGTAAGTACTACCGCTTTTGGTGCTAAACCGGCACTTTGACATTTGATATCGAAAAACTTCTCGGCACCCAAGTCAAATCCGAAACCAGCCTCCGTTACGGTATAATCAGAAAAAGTCATTCCCATTCTTGTTGCTATAACAGAGTTGGTTCCCTGGGCAATATTAGCAAACGGTCCGCCATGTATTATCGCTGGGTTGCCTTCGATTGTTTGTACAAGGTTTGGTTTGATGGCATCTTTAAGTAAAACAGCCATGGCACCTTCTGCTTTTAGGTCTTGGGCGTATATTGGTTTCTTGTCAAAAGTGTATCCTACAAAAATATTACCTAGTCTTTTCTTAAGATCAGTCAAGTCTTCAGCTAAACATAAAATTGCCATGATTTCTGAAGCTGCAGTAATATCAAAGCCTGTTTCTCTTGGAATTCCATAGGTAGTACCGCCTAATCCAACAATTACCCGACGTAGCGCTCTGTCATTTAGATCCATAACCCGTTTCCAAATCACAGTTCTGGGATCAATCCCAATTGCATTGGTTTTACTTTGGATATTATTATCGATGATTGCTGCCAAGAGATTATGTGCTTTTTCAATGCCGGCAAAATCACCTGTAAAGTGTAAGTTAATGTCTTCCATGGGTAGCACTTGAGAATAACCTCCTCCGGTGGCACCTCCCTTAATGCCGAAAACAGGCCCTAGAGAAGGTTCTCGCAGTACCACCGTTGTCTTTTTACCAAGTTGATTAAGTCCTTCAGACAGACCAATAGATATTGTAGTTTTTCCTTCTCCGGCCGGGGTAGGAGAGATAGCCGAGACTAGAATTAGATTGCTTTTGATCGTCTCGTTTATATTTATTTTTGATAAGGGAATTTTGGCTTTGTATTTACCATAATGCTCAATTTCTTGTGGATTGACACCAAACTTGTTTGCTATGGTATCGATATGCTTAAGAGTAACTTTTTTGGCAATTTCAAGATCGGTCATAATATACATTTTGATTAACCTAAAATACGATTTTTGGATAAATCAAACTATGACAAAAAACTTTGTTTTTTATTTTAAGATATGTTGAGGTTTTTGAAAAATAGCATCTAAATTGCAGTTTGTTGCGATATATACATCTTTTAACTATTTCTTTTCACCAAGGCATAAAATTCGTTTTCTAAAGGTAAATAGCCTTGATCATATACAAAATAATAAGTGTTCCCGGTTTTGGTAGTATAAATACTAGTGAAATGTTGGAAATCAAATCCTTTTGCAATCAATTTTGTTTTGGTTGTTTTGGTTTTATCTTTTGGGTTTAACTCTTCTAGGATACGATAGTTCTTGCGTAGTAAGTTATTGATGTTACGTATTAAGTTTTTACTATCCTTATTAAGTTGATTATTATAAGCGTTACGACAGTAGTCACTACAGAATTTTTTGTCTGCGCGGCCAATAATTTTGTTTTCACAAACGGGACATTGTTTTTGCATTGGTGACTATTGTTTTTTGTAGTTGAATTTTACTTCTTGCTCGGTACCATCTTCATTTCCAACTATTACATAAACATTCATTTCTGTATCACTAATTTTTTCGAAAGAAAGCTGATCAAAAAACACCCTATTTTCTTCAAGTTTTACAAGTTTGAAATCCACAGTTTCATCTTTTTCTTCCCATCCTTTAAAATCACTATGAAAGTGTTTAAGTTGCATGAACAAGGTATTTTCTTTTTCTGTGATTCCGCCTATTTCATAAAACTTTACTTTTCCGTCGGCAACCAGTTTGAAAGAAAACATCATAGAACCTCCAAGAGGGTTACTCCATATTTCTTCAACAGTTCCTCCTAGTGCATTACCTTTCCAATAACCGCTTAGCCAGGAAACATCTGTCAGCGTAGCTTTTGGAGAAGTAGTTCCTTCTTCAAACTTCAACGTATTTTTGGCTTTATCCTGCCCATATACGAACGAACCGAATAGAAAAACAAACAAAATGATTTTTGAGGTCATGACCTGAAAAGGAATTAATTAAACACTAATCGTTTACAAACGATTAACACAAGGTATCAAAAGAAAATATCCTGTGCAAGTCTGAAAGTGTTTGCATGCGCTTCTATAATAGTTTTGATATCGGGAGAATATCCGCCACCCATCGAACACATTACTGGAAGTCCAAGATCCTTGCAGGTTTGCAATACAAAAAAGTCCCTTTCTTTACATCCTGAAACGGTACATCCTAATTTTCCCAACTTGTCGGTTGCCAGAATGTCCACACCACACAGATAATAAATAAAATCGGGTTTTTGATTTTCGATTAACTTGGGAAGGGTACTTTTGAGAATATTAAGGTATTCTTTATCGTTTGTATGATTAGGCAGTTCTATGTCGAGATCAGATTTTTCCTTTTTAAAAGGATAATTATTGGCACCGTGCATAGAAAAAGTAAAAACAGCGGGATCATTTTCAAAAATCTCTGCGGTTCCATTACCTTGATGCACATCGAGATCGACTACTAAAATTTTGTTTGTTAGTCCTTTTTGTAAAAGATACCGGGCTCCAATGGCCTGATCATTAAGTAAGCAAAAAGCTTCACCACGATTTGTGTAGGCATGGTGCGTACCTCCGGCAATATTCATTGCGATACCGTACTGCAAAGCATATTCTGAGGCTTTGATCGTGCCATCTGCAATAATGACTTCGCGATCTACAAGCTCTTTGGACAAAGGGAATCCTATTTTTCTAGCCTCTTTTGGATGTATAGAAAGATCTAAAAGACTTTGGTAATAATCTTCGGTATGTACGGCTAGAATAGGCACCGCATCCGGTATATCCGGGGTAAAGAAATTATCGGCAATACAGGTGCCCTCGTGTAAAAGTTGTTTTGGCAGTAACTCGTATTTAATCATCGGAAATCTATGCCCTTTGGGCAATGGATGGGTATAAATAGGATGATATGCTATTTTAAGCATTTGATCTAACTTACTATGGCCCCTGGGGTTACTCCATCGTCATCAGGGTTAAGGAACACCAATTTCCCTTCAGGCGTTTCGGTCATAAGAATCATACCCTCGCTCTCGACACCACGTAGTTTTCGAGGTGCAAGATTTACCAAAACGGTTACTTTTTTACCAACTACTTCTTCTGGAGTAAAATGCTCTGCAATACCTGAAACGATCGTTCTGGTATTGATTCCAGTATCTACTTTAAGAACAAGTAATTTTTTTGCCTTCGGCATTTTTTCGGCTTCTACAATAGTGCCCACCCGAATATCAAGCTTTGTAAAATCTTCAAAAGTAGTAGTATCCTTTTGAGGTTCTATGGTTTTGTTTTCTGCTTCGTTGGCTTTTTTGGTAGCTTCCAGTTTATCAAGTTGTTTTTGGATTTCCGCATCTTCGATTTTAGAAAATAACAATTCACCTTTTTCAATTTTATGTCCGGCGGGAAGTAGGACTTCCTTTGAAGCAATTTCAGGCCATTGCATCTCGACTTCGCTCGATGTAATCGCTAGGATGTTTTTTAATTTTTTTGAAGTAAATGGTAAAAACGGCTCTGAAAGTGTCGCCAAAGCCGAAGCGATTTGCAAAGCAATGTACATTACGGTTTTTGTACGTTCTTCGTCGGTCTTGATTGTTTTCCAAGGCTCTTCATCGGCCAGGTACTTATTTCCAAGTCTGGCCACATTCATTAATTCCTGGCTGGCTTCTCTAAATCGATAACGCTCGATAGAGCTTGAAATTACAGCAGGATATGCTCTAAGCTCAGTAAGTGTTTGTTGGTCAATATCAGAGAATTCTCCAGGTGTTGGAATAACACCTTCATAATATTTATGAGTAAGTACCACTACACGATTGATGAAGTTACCAAAAATGGCTACTAGCTCATTGTTATTGCGAGCCTGGAAATCTTTCCAGGTAAAGTCGTTATCCTTGGTCTCGGGTGCATTGGCAGTAAGTACATATCGTAAAACATCCTGTTTGTTTGGAAACTCTTCTAGATATTCATGCAACCAAACTGCCCAATTTTTTGAAGTCGAAAGTTTGTTGTTTTCTAAGTTCAAAAATTCGTTGGCAGGCACATTTTCGGGTAGTACATAACTCCCTTCGGCCTTTAGCATACTAGGGAAAATAATACAATGAAAAACGATATTATCTTTCCCTATAAAATGAACTAATTTGGTGTCCTTATCTTTCCAATACGGTTCCCAGTCGATACCTTCTCTGGCAGCCCATTCTTTGGTAGATGAAATGTACCCAATAGGGGCATCAAACCATACATAAAGTACTTTTCCTTCACCTCCTTCAACTGGAACCGGAATCCCCCAATCCAAGTCTCTCGTCACGGCACGCGGACGCAGTCCATCATCTATCCATGATTTTATCTGTCCATACACATTCGTTTTCCAGTCTTTTTTATGTCCTTTTAAAATCCATTCTTTCAAGAAATCCTCATATTGATCTAGTGGCAAATACCAATGTTTGGTTTGCTTTAATATAGGTTTGGCTCCAGAAATTGTGGATTTTGGATTGATAAGGTCTGTAGCATTAAGAGAACTACCGCAGTTTTCGCATTGATCTCCATAAGCTTCTTCATAACCACACTTTGGACAGGTTCCTATTACAAAACGATCTGCCAGGAATTGTTCGGCTTCGGGATCATATAATTGTTCTGAAGTTTCTTCTATAAATTTACCATCTTCATGAAGTGTTTTGAAAAACTCTGAAGCAGTTTCATGATGAATAGGGGCAGAGGTTCTGGAGTAATTATCAAACGAGATCCCGAAATCCTCAAAGGACTTTTTGATGATCGTATGATATTTGTCAATAATAACTTGTGGTGAAACTCCTTCTTTTTTGGCACGCATAGGGATAGCGGCTCCATGCTCATCACTACCGCAAATAAATGCTACGTCATTGCCAACAATTCTAAGATAGCGTGAATAAATATCGGCAGGAACATAAACTCCTGCAAGATGACCTATATGAATAGGTCCGTTTGTATATGGTAATGCTGCTGTAATTGTATATCTTCCCTTGGTGCTCATAAATCCTAAAAATAAAGGCACAAAGGTAATAAAAACAGCTACAAAACATAACCACTAGTTCACCCAAATATTTAAGGGTTCTGCTAGTGGTTATGTATTAACTAATCTAAGAGATTATAATTGATTTGCTGAAATCGCCTGTGTTTGTTTTAATCTGGTATACATAAGGCCCGGTACTTAATCGTGTATTTGCCGATTCTTTCACATTTATAACCATATCTACACCTTCCATAAGCATTTCGTTTGCCAAAGTTGCTACTTTTTGCCCGACTACATTATATAAGGCTACATCAATATGAGTAGTTTGCGGACTTACAATATTAATGTATGTTTGACTATCGCTATACGTAGGAATATGTGTTAAGCTTTCTCCATCAGTCGGAATATTAGAGGTGGTGCCAGAACAATTAAACCCTAAATCTAAAGATTCAAAAGGTCCTCCATTGGTGTCGAGCAAAGCTTGTCCTACCGTACCCTCATCAATACACAACCAATCTTTCATTACTGTTGCATACACTTGTCTGAAGTCCATGGTATTAAAAACATTTCCTCCACGAGTCAAATTATTTAGATCTGGATGTTCTCCCACAAAACCACTTCCGTTTAAAGCAGTTCCGAAAAACATAGTGGGTGCTGCAGTACCGTGATCGGTTCCTAAAGACCCATTTTCTCTAAATCTTCTACCAAACTCTGACATGGTCATCGATAGTACTTTATCATCCCATCCGGCTGCAGTAAGATCGGCATAGAAATTACTTATAGCTTCAGAGAATGATGTAAGCAATTGCTGATGTCTTTGAATTTGATTGTTATGCGTATCGAATCCTCCTAGGGTAACCAAGTATACTTTGGTGCCCAGGCCTCCTTTAATTAATCTCGAAATAATACTGAACTGCCGCCCTAAACTATCATCTAGATATCCACCAAAATCTGTCGATCTTTCATAAGCAGCACTGATCACTTCGGCATAATTGAACGTGGTATTGGTAGCTTCACGCAGAAATCTTAGTTTTTCTCCATAGGTACAGTTTTCATCAACTCCGTCGAGATCATAGAATGTTTCATTTTCAATAATCTGAAGTAACCTTCTTGGATCAGAGACTGCAAATGAATAATCACTTTCTGGGCCTTTAAAAATTAAGTTACCAATACTTCCGATTTGAATAGAAGGTGGGCTTGGTGGCGGATTAAAAAAGTAATCGGGATAAATTTCGCCAAAATACCTACCCATGAATCCTGTCCTGTCATCTTCTAGAAGATTGGTGTTGGCATAAATATCAGATCCTTTAAAATGAGACAATGAAGAGTTTTCGTATCCAACTCCATGAACTACCTTCATTTGTCCTTCACCCCAAACTCTCTCGAGTTTGTTCATGGGTTTTGGCATGGCATAATCATCATCAAGATTGATAAATTCGCTAGGTGGTATGCGTATAAGAGGTCTTGCATTGGCATAGACATCATAATCATACACGGGTATGATTGTATTAAAACCATCATTTCCTCCTTGCAATCTTACGAAAATACAAATGTTTTCATTGGTAGATTGGCTTAACGCAATGGATAAGGGCGTGGGTCTGGATACAGAAAGTGGTGTATTGGCCAGCATCATCGATCCACCTCCAACAAGCCCTAGAGCTTGCAGAAATGATCTTCTGTTCCATGTTTTATGTTCGTCGGTATTACAGTTACCGTCTTTATCTAATTTTATATTTGGTTTATGATTTGTTTGGCACATAGCAGGATTATTTTAGTTGAAATTCGGGGATGTCTACAATATAATTCAGAAATGCAAAAAGCTGTTCTGATACTTCGGGACGATCTAGTCTCCAGATGGCCGGATCTACAGCACCTGGTTCATAGTAACTTGGTGGAAAGGCATCAATATCCCTAAAAACACCAGAAATTTCATTAAAAATTACCTGATCTTCCATTCCGCGAGGGAAAAAGTAATTTACAAGGGCTCTTACTACTACATCTACTTCGGGGCCACTTAAACTTGGATCAAGATTTCCATCGGCACTGGTACCAATGGGTAAACCAACTACAAAATCTCTGAATTGTTGTTGATTTTCGCTCCATGCTCGATTAATAAGAAAACGTGCGCTTTCCCAACGCCCTATTAATAAATCGGGACTTATCCAATCTTCATCACCTTGCCATCCTTCAACATCTATCGGATTTAAGACATCTTGTCCCAACACGCGAACTGTTCCTCGAATATAGTCGTTGATATCAGTTCCGGTTAAAGGGAATCCTAATTCGTTGTAAAAGCAAATCATCAGATCACATGGACTCTTAATGATAGCTCCAATAGCTTCTTGATTATAGAAGTGCTCGCTTTTAAATAGTTGTCGTAAAACCGGAGCTATTTCAAAATTATTGTCGATAAATGTTTGAGCCATTTGAGCGACAATAGTTTCACTACAAGTAGGACTTACAAAATAAGCATACAATTTGGTGCATATAAAAGTAGCTACCTGTGTGGCTCTTTGTCGAAACAAAATATCTATTACATCATCATAGGTATGATTACCAGATTCACCAAAAATAGTTTTGTTTTCGTTACTAAATTGTGCGGGATTAAATAATACATCTCCCCAAGGGATATCATTGGTATCAACATATCCTGTTAGGGCCTTCGAAGTTTCTTGAATATCATCTTCGGTATATCCATTATCAACACCCATAGTAAAAAGTTCATATAACTCCCGGGCGTAGTTTTCGTTGGGGCGATCTTTTATATTTTCATCACCGTTAAGGTATACCAGCATTGCATTGGATATCCCAATATCGTATACAAAGTCTCTAAAATTCCCCAAAGCATGCATTTGAAGAAGATTGTAGTATTGTGATTGATACGCGGGGCTGCGATAGGTGTCGTCTTCGGTAACAAAATGATTGCTCCAAAACAAAGTAAGTCGTTCTCGAACTTTATTTTGAATCAAATCATTAATCATTTGATTTTTTCCTTCCCTTCTATAGAAACCGGTATCATTATCGGGGTTTGCTTCTTCGGCAGCTTCAAATTGATCTCTATTCCAAAACCCCCAAAGTGGTGGCGGAGTAGTATTAAGCAACAAAGCTTCATCGATAAGAGTATCGACCAATGCAGAGGGGTCGTTTTGTGCCAGGGCAGCCAAAACCTCGGCTTTGGAAGCTCCAAAACCAATTCTGCGATACAGATGATTTACCTTAGTAACATTCCATGGATTATCTGGAGAAGGCACATAAACATCCAAAGAATCTAGATTACATGAAGTATCAGATATCATAGGCATTAAGATTTAAGTAGTATGATTGAGGGACAAATTCAACACAATATAATAGATAATAACGAAAGTCTTTGTTAATTAGTATCATAATTTTGAAAATTTAAGATATGTTTACCCCCGATTTTGTTAAGAAAGGAGATAAAATAGCGATTGTTTCAACTGCCCGAAAGATTGATTTTAAAGAGGTTAAAGAAGCAATTGACCTTCTTGAAACTTGGGGTTTGCAGCCTGTTTTAGGTTCAACAATAGGTTCACAGGACCATCAGTTTGCAGGTTCAGATCAGCTGCGAAGAGCCGATTTTCAGAAGATGCTGGATGATAATGACATTAAAGCAATTTGGTGCGCCAGAGGAGGATATGGTACGGTTCGAATTATAGACGATATCGATTTTTCAGGCTTTAGACAAAAACCAAAATGGATAATAGGATATTCAGATATCACGGTTTTACACTCACATATACATAATTTTGAGATTAATACCATACATGCTCCAATGCCAGTAGACGTTCATAAAGGAACAAAAGCTTCTATTGATTCTTTGAAAGAAGTGATTTTTGGAAATAGAGAAGGGTATACGATATCTTCTTCGAAAAAAAATGTGTTAGGTCAAGCACAAGGCCAACTCATTGGTGGAAATTTATCAATGCTTTATTCCTTATGTGGTTCAAAATCGGCTTTGGATACCAAAGGTAAAATTTTATGTATTGAAGATCTTGATGAATATTTGTATCATATTGATCGTATGTTGCAGAATCTAAGACGGAATGGATATTTTGATCATTTATCGGGATTAATTGTGGGGGGTATGACCAAAATGCATGACAACAATGTTCCTTTTGGAAAAAAAGCAAAAAAAATAATTCTGGATATTGTAAAAGATTATGATTTTCCGGTAGCTTTTAATTTCCCAATGGGACATATCGAAGATAATAGAGCGTTTATTTTTGGAGCCGAAGTTTCTCTTAAGGTAGATGAAGAAGGCGTAGTTTTTAAGTATCTATAATTATGGCAAAGCATAATGCACTTGGTAAAAAAGGAGAACAGCTTGCAGTTGATTTTTTGATTAAAAAAGGGTATGATATTTTAGAAAAAAATTATCGATACCTCAAATCTGAAATAGACATTATAGCAAGAACTAAAGATACCCTGGTAGTGGTCGAAGTAAAAACTCGTAGTACTCCAGAGTTTGGTAACCCTCAGGAATTTGTAAAACCGAAGCAAATACAATCTTTGGTCAAGGCTATAAACAATTATGTAGAAGAAAATGACCTGGATGTCGAGGTGCGTTTTGATATCGTTGCGATCATCCAAAATAAACTAGGCACCAGATTAGAGCATTTTGAAGATGCTTTTTATCATTTTTGATGAGTATTTTTAATAAAAACTTAATTCAGTACCAATGAAATATCGAAAATTAGGAAATTCTGAATTAAATATCAGTGAAGTATCTTTTGGTTGTATGTCCTTGGATATTGCTAAGGAGAGCTCTGAAAAATTGATTCATAAGGCGATTGATTATGGGGTGAATTTTTTTGATACCGCCGATCTTTATGATCATGGTAAAAACGAAAGCTTTTTGGGTCGCGCACTTAAAAATTATAGAAAAGATGTGATCGTTGCCACCAAAGTAGGTAACCAATGGCGTACTAATAAAAGTGGTTGGGATTGGAATCCAAGCAAATCATATATCATAGATGCTGTTGAAGAAAGTTTGCGTCGTTTGCAAACGGATTATATTGATTTATATCAATTACATGGTGGTACTATTGATGACCCAATAGATGAAACTATTGATGCGTTTGAAACCTTGAAACAACAAGGTAAAATTAGGTATTATGGAATTTCATCAATCAGGCCAAATGTGATTAAGCAATATGTGAAACATTCAAATATTGCAAGTGTTATGATGCAATATAGTTTACTGGATCGCAGACCCGAAGAAGAATGTTTGAGTTTGCTAAAAGAAAACAATATAGGTGTGTTGACCAGAGGAACGCTAGCTAAAGGGGTGTTGGCCGGTAAATCAGCAATCGAGTATCTTAACCATTCATTGGATGATGTTGGCAGAATAACAAATATGATGCAAAAGGTATTAAGAGAGGATAACTCAATGTGCCAAATAGCAATACAATATGTGCTTAAAAATAAAGCAATTAGTGCTGCTGTAGTCGGTATAAGAACTGATAAGCAATTAGAAAGTTGCTTGATAAAACATGCTCATGTCGAACTTTCTGAAAAAGACTATTTCATACTTCAGCAAAGTAACAAAGCATGGGTCTATACGGCTCATCGATAGTCATAAAAAGGTACGATATGATCCATTCAGTCGAAAAAATGGATAGTTTATCGATATTTTACAATAAAAACTGCTTTACATGCAATCATTCGAGTTTATAGATCTTATTCTATTTTTTGGGATTAGCCAAGGTGTTTTTTTGGCTGTAACTATCCAAATGATCAAAAATAAAAACCGATCGGCCAATAAAACCCTCTCTGTCATATTATTATTGTCTGTTTTAATGTTACTGGGTAGAATGGTTTTCTTTAAATATATGACGGTTACCTTATTTCGATTAACCATAGTTATTGATGCTATAATCTTTGTTTTTGGCCCTCTTTGTCATATTTATTTTCGTCGATTGATATTTTCAAAGAATGATCATTTTAAACTTCCATGGTATCATTATTTGCCAGTAATAGCACACCTTATTTTTGCTTTTTATTTCGTATTTATAAGTCAGGAGGACTTTATTAAAAAATACAATTCGGGGTATCTAAATATTCCTTTTTTAATTATTGAAGTAGGAGGTGTTGTTTCTAATTTTATATACTGGCTGGCAAATATGAAATTATTAAGGATGTATATTGAAGAAGAGAAAAATAGAGTTTCCTATAAGCAAGGTCTGGTTTCATTTCTTAAATTTTTCCAGATTTCGATTGGAGTTTTTATATTTTTTTGGATAATTAGTTTTGTCTCTTCTAATTTCTTTGACTACAGGGTAAAGTTTGTTAATTATAATTCAGTTTGGGCTACAATATCGATTTTCATTTTTATTGTAGGGTATTATAGCTTAAAAGAACCCGAAATTTTTAGAATTTCTCTTCAGAAAGAGAAACCAAATCAACAAAAAAGACTCCAGGAAGATCAGATTAGTTCCTTAGAAAAAGAATTACAACAAGCCATAGAAGAAGAAAAAATGTTTCTTAAACCTAATTTGACCTTAAGGGACCTTTCCGAAAGGTTAAATACGTCTACTCATAATATTTCCTGGTACTTAAATACGGTGCAAGGTTGTAATTTTTATGACTATATAAATCATTATAGAATAAAAGAATTTCTTCAAAAGGTCGAAAACAATGAACATTTGGATCATACCATACTGGCCATCTCGATGGATGTTGGTTTTAACTCTAAATCTACTTTTAATAAGGCATTCAAATTAGAAATGAATGATACGCCCAGTAACTTTATTAAACAGTTACCGGTTGCCTGAAAAAGGTCCGAAATGATCCAGAACGTCGATTTTTAAGAAATGCCAGGATAGTTTAGTGGCATAACTTAAAAATCATGATATGAAAACAAACTTTAAAAACAAACTTACTTCTTTTTGTTTCTTATTAGTACTTTCTGTAACACTAGGCTCATGTTATGGCGACGGTATTAACCCCGAAGCCGAAGTAGAAACAATTATTTCAGATTTTGAAGGAAATGATGCGGTTACTGTTGATCGAAAAGGGAATGTATACGTTTCTGAATATGGTCAATTTGTAAATACAGGAGGAAACGGAACCAAAGTGTTAAAGGTAGACAAACACGGTGATGTCTCAGAATTCATTACTGGATTGTCGGGTCCTTTGGGAAATGCAATTGACAGCTATGGAAATTTTTATGTAAACAATGATAATAATACGGCACGAGGGGATGTGCTTAAAGTGACCCCCGATGGCACTCGTACTGTTTTGGCTACAATAGACGGTTGGCCAACGGGACTTACATTGGATCACGAAAACAATGTATATGTTTCTAATTTCATCACTCCAACGGTTCATAAAATCACCCCAGAAGGTGAAGTATCTGTATATGCCAATGATCCAAGACTGGCAGGAGGTGTAGGGATTGATTTTGATAGAAAAGGGAATCTTGTTGTAGGTAATTTTTCTACGGCAGATATCTTATCGATTACTCCAGAAGGTTTGGTTTCTTTAATTGCAACTATTCCTGATATAACAATTAATGGTTTCGGAATCGGATACATTACGGTGGCTGGAAACTCTGTTTTTGCTACGGGTATTGCGGTAAACAAAATCTTTAGAGTTACACTAGACGGTGAAGTAAAAGAATTTGCAGGAACTGGAGAACCTGCTGTAGTCGATGGACCAATTTTGGAAGCTTCATTCAATGGGCCCAATGGCATTACTGCGGACAAATATGGTAAAGCTTTGTATATTTCTGAATTTGGTGGAACCGGAGCTTTGCGAAAAATCACATTGAAATAGGCTAGTCCAAATATTTTAGATAGATTTTTTACTTATGTTTATGTGGGTTCGATATGAAACTATTTTTCGTGTCGAACTCGCATTTAATTCTGCATCTTTATTTGGGTGTACCACACATTGGATCTAATTTTGTATAGATTAATTGTATGAATGTATACAAACGGTCGCAATATTTTGTAATTAAGTTAATTTTACAATAACCTTAAAGACTTCTGCATGCATACTTTTGACTTTACCGACCTTTTTTTGTTTTTAGGAATTAGTCAAGGCATATTTCTGGCGATTACCATTCACGTGGTTCAAAACAAAAACAAAATTGCGAATAGGGTTTTATCCCTCCTTTTAATTTTATCGTCTATATTACTAACGGGAAAATTCATGTATTCCTTTGATGCCAAAAATGAATGGTTCTTTAGGATAGCTGTATTTATGGATGCTATGATCTTTATATTGGGCCCATTTTTGTACATGTATTGCAGACGTCTTATATTTAACGAGACCCCGGCCTTTAAAATTCATTATCTCTACTTTGTTCCTTTTCTAGGTATGTGTTTGTATTACATTTGGACGCTTACTTATACACATCAAGAGTTGATCGCTATGGGTAGAGCAGGAAAACTTCTTGTTCCTTTTTTTACAATAGAAACATGTGGCCTGGCATTCAACTATTATTTTTGTTACCGTAGTTATATACTGATAAAAACATACGAAAGACAAGAGAAGAAAAATTTATCATACTCCCAACATGTAATCGCATTTTTGAAGGTTGTTTTGGTAGTGATAACCGTATTTTTTACGATGTGGTTAATAAGTTATGTATCTGCTTATTTTTTACGTGCTTATTTGCCATATATTAATTACAACACAACCTGGATAGCTTTCCCAATTTTTATATATGTAATAGGTTTCTTCAGTCTAAAACAACCTAGTATTTTTAGGGTGCCTATAGCGAAAAAAGATAGACAAAAGAATAAAGAAAGAGTGGATGGCCCAGAATTGGAGCGATTAAAAAATGACCTTCAAAAACTTATGGTTGAAGAAAAAATTTATCTTAATCATAAACTAACATTAATAGATATGGCCCAACAATTAAATACATCTTCAAATAATGTCTCCTGGTTATTAAATAACATTCATGAATCTAGTTTTTACGATTTTATAAATCACTATAGAGTACAAGAGTTCATAAATAAAGTTGAAAGGGGAGAGCACCAAAACCATACCTTATTAGCATTGTCTCTAGATTCTGGATTTAACTCTAAATCTACATTTAATAAAGCATTCAAAATAGTGATGAATGAAACCCCAAGCAACTATATCAAAAAAATGCGGGTGATTTAATCACAAAGTGTGCGAGTGTATACATAAAGTCGATTTTTGGTGATTCGAGAAATAGTTTTGGTTAAAACTTTTAAAAATCTCGAAAATGAAATCAGTATCAAAAATCATTAAAAATCAAATTTCAAAAATTTTATTGTATGCTATTTTGGGTATTTCGATGGTTGTAACATCTTGCGAAGGAGGTAATATACCCGAGATAGAAATTACGGTCTCTACAGTATTCGAAGGGTCATTTCAAGATGGCTTGGCAGAAGATAGTAAGGGGAATATTTATGGGTCAGACTTTGCTGGAAATACGGTTTATAAATTGGATAGGTCTGGCAATGTAGCCGTTTTTGCAAATGGATTTACAACTCCCAATGGTATCGGCATTAATAGTAAAGATGAGATATACATATGTGATAATTTTGGGAACAAAATCTTTAAATATGATACCGAAGGGACGCTACTCGCCTCTTTTGACGCTGCGTCACCCGCAGGAATCAAAAAAATTCCTTGGAGCAACGATATGCTTTTTGTTGAATATTTTACCAATACCATAAATGTTTTAAAGGAAGATGGCAGTATCACCAAACTTTTTGAAGGAGAACCAATCAACGGCCCTGCAGGAATTGCATTTGATAGAAAAGGAAATACGTACATAGGGAATTTCAATGATAGGAAAATATACAAGTTTTCGGACGGTCAACTCGAATTTGTTGCACAATTACCCGCCGAGGCTGAAAATTCCAATTTTCTTGGGTTTCTCACCTATGCAAAGGGAAATCTGTTTGCTACGCAAATTGGCGAACATCGCATTTACAAAATAAATCCAAGAAGTGTGGATGATTTTGAAGTTTTTGCCGGGAGTGTCCTGGGAAATGCAGATGGTGAAATCTCAGAAGCTACCTTTAATTTTCCAAATGGCATTTTGGCTAGTAGAGATCAAAAAACATTATATGTTTCTGACGCCGGCACAAAAAACCTAAGAATCATATCAAGCGAAATCAAATATTAACCATTATAAAATCAAATTATTATGTTGAAAACAATTTTGAATATAGATGGAGTAACAGTACTGAAAAAGCATAGTCAGAAAGAAATTACCGCTGGGCGATGGAATGGTGTATGCCCAAGTGAAGGGTCGCCTTGTGTATATTCTAGCCTTGTGTATATTCTACAGGTATATTAGTCGCAATTTCTACATCATGTCTTGGGCCCATTGAAAATCTCGTGTGTTGTATGGATAGAGGAGTTTGGGCAATACATTGTGATGAAATTTGATACAAAGGAAACAGACTATAAAAAACGCAAGTTTACAAGATGAAAAGATATCTTATTATTTAGGCTAGTTCGGTTATGCTAATTTGTGTACTTCAAAAAACCGGGATAAAACATTGTCCCGGTTTTATCAATATACGTTTCTTAATTTATGTGCCAGACTGATTTATGTATAGTCTTGCAATGTCATACACATTCTCAAATAGATCTGCCGACGAGCCATTTTTATTGGCAAGCATTGATATAGATAAATTGTATTTGGGAAACAAGACTAATAATGAAATAGATCCATTGGCAATTCCTCCGTGATGCCATATGTTTATTTTTTGACCATTGCCAAAAATATCTTTGGTATGGTTTCTCCATCCGATGGCATATTCTTGTTCATTTATTTCTCCATTGTCAAGTCTAACCGGTTTAGTAAGCTCTTGGGTAATTTTACTATCAAACAATTGATGATTCAAAAAAGCGTTACCTATTTTTACTAAATCGGTAGGCGTAGCCAAAAGACCTCCTCCGGCCCATTTATTACTATTGTTTACCTTATAAACCTCCTGGTAGGTATTTTCTGCTACTTCATAAAATCTGGACGTGTTTTTTGGAAGAGCTGAGGTTTCTGCAACAATATTTACAGCATTTAGGGGGTCGAATACATATTGCTTCATAAAGTCAGGAAAAGTCATCTTTGAAGCTCCTTCGATCATGGCGCTTAAAAGTGTATAGTTGAAACTACTATAACCAAAGTCTGATCCTGGATCAAATAATAAATCATCATTATTAAAAACCCCAACACTTTCTTGCACATTTGTATATTCATCATTGCTATAATATTCCCAAACAGGAAAGCAAAGACAAGTACCATAGTTTCTTATACCCGAAGTGTGCGACGCTAATTGTTTTAATGTGATATTAGAGAGGTGCTCTTTGGCATAAGGAACAAAATCCTTAACCTTACTGTCAAGGTTTATTTTTTTGTTTTGAAGTAATACTCCAATTCCCAAAGATGTAACAGCTTTAGAAGTGCTCCCAATTCTAAATTTGGTTTCGAGATCTACGGGGGTCTGGTCTTCGATATTTTGATACCCAATAGCGTTTGCCCAAATAATTTTGTCATGTTGTCCTACGGCGATTGATACTGCAGGTGATTGTAGTCGATGATGAATTATTTTGAGCGTACTATCTGCTTTTTTCGAAATACTTTCTTCATGATCAGTTAAGAGTTTCATTGCGCTTGCATTGGGCATCGTTGACCAACCTATGGCATAGGTAAATAGGGGCTCGAAAAAGAAATAACATAAGATTATTGTAATGACTAATAGAACAGAAATATATACTTTTTTCATTTTTTGATGTTTAAAATTAGATAGAGGAGGTATCTTCATCGAACTTATATTCAATGACTATAAAGGGTATTAAAAAGATGTGATTACTTTATTCCAGATTCATTTCCTGTTGCTTTGCTTTTAGCATTTCAGCAATTTTGTAGAGCAGAATAATTTCTAAAATAATAGTAGCTGTAAGAAGAATGTATCCTGCAAAAGCCAGAAGTATAGTGACCATAAAACCATATGTGATCAGTTCGAATATTCCAGTTACAGTGGCCAGCGGTCCAAGTACATTTTTTAATTTTAAGATAGCGATCCCGAATAATATACCAATAATGCCATAGGTAATCGCTTCGGCCCCCAATACGAATTGGTAATCTAATTGACCAATGTATAAAGAAGCAATATCATACATGTAAAATAAGCAGCCAATGAATATAAGGATGAATGCAGTGATTCTAAGCAAGTAATTGTTGAATATTTTACCGGCCAGTACAAAACCTCTTAAAAATAAAATGATTGAAGCTAATATTGTTAATTTAAGAACAATGTATACCGCATCATGAGCGATCATTTTTTCTTCGAAATATCTGAAATACTCTACTGCAAATTCAGCAAATCCAAGTACAAAATATACAATTCCGCTAATCCAAGCTATAGAAAGCTGTTTGTTTAAAAAACTAGCTTCTTTGCTGTCGTCTATGTCCAGCAAAAATAATTTTTTAAATTCTTTTGTGACTTGTGAGCTTGTTGTTTGGATTTGATTAAGATCATAATCCAAAGCAGATAATATGGTTTTGATAGTATAACTTCTGGGAGTTACTTCACCTGCTTCAATACGTTGAATTGTTCTAACACTTATGTTGCATTGCTCTACCAACTCTTCTTGTGTGAGTCCTTTGGATTTTCTGAGTTCTGAAATTTTCAGACCTAATTCTGGCTGTTTCATGATTTTTAAGTTTTTAGTTTCTTTTGATGTAGAATTCTCCGCGGTAGAATTACTAGAACTTGTTTTCATTTTCTTCAGCAATATTAGTTTTCAGAAATAGGATCTCAAATTTTTTTACTCGTCTTTAACCCGACATTTACCCGACAAACCATGTATAGCAACAGATCCCAAGGGTTTTTAAAACCCTTGGGATCTTCTCTTGGGGTCTAATCATGAAACCTTCTCCTCAGCCATAATAGGTTGTAGCGGTTGCAATATCTTCAGCGCTTTATCAACCGAATTTATATTTTCAAAGGTCAATAAAAGTCGTAAACCGTTTCGGGTTTCTTTTTCTTTCATTTTACATTTACCTGGATTTTGTTGCACAAACTGTAATACTTTAGTAAATGCCGGACTTTGATAAAATTCAGATTGCTGGTCACTTATAAAATACCCAATCATCTTATTCTGTTTAAGTATGATTTTTTCTAACCCAATCGATGTGGCAATCCATTTAATTCTTACTGAATTGAGTAGGTCAACCGCCTGATCGGGCAACTCTCCAAAACGATCTATAAGTCGTTGCTCATACCCATTTAATCCTTCTTCATTCTTTATACTATTGAGCTCGGTATACAGGTTTAATCGTTCGGTAATGTTATTGATATAATCATCGGGGAATAACAGCTCAAAATCGGTATCGATTTGAGTGTCTTTTAAATATACTTTTTGTTCTCCTTCGTCTTTGTACAGTTCTTTAAACTCATTCTCTTTGAGTTCTTCTATGGCTTCGTTTAGGATTTTTTGATAGGTTTCAAATCCAATTTCGTTAATAAACCCACTTTGTTCGCCACCTAGCAAATCTCCTGCTCCTCTAATTTCAAGATCTTTCATGGCAATATTGAAACCACTACCAAGTTCAGAAAACTGTTCAAGCGCCGTAATACGTTTGCGAGCATCTTCGGTCATGGCAGAGTAGGGAGGTGTGATAAAATAACAGAATGCTTTTTTATTGCTTCGGCCTACACGACCTCGCATTTGGTGCAGATCGGATAACCCAAAGTTGATGGCGTTATTGATGAATATAGTATTGGCATTGGGAACATCGAGTCCGCTCTCTACAATGGTAGTAGAAACCAATACATCAAATTCACCTTTCATAAAGGCCAGCATGAGATTTTCTAGTTTTTTTCCTTCCATTTGGCCATGACCCACACCAATTTTTGCATCTGGTACTACTCTTTGAATCATACCAGCTACTTCCTTAATATTTTCGATGCGATTATGAATAAAAAATACTTGTCCGCCTCGTTGTATTTCATAACTAACAGCATCTCTTATTGTTTCTTCACTAAAACGTATCACATTGGTCTCTATTGGGTATCGATTTGGTGGTGGTGTGGTGATTGTCGATAAATCACGAGCTGCCATCAAACTAAATTGTAAAGTTCGTGGGATTGGGGTTGCAGTTAAGGTAAGCGTATCCACATTTTCTTTAATGGTTTTAAGCTTATCTTTTACCGAAACCCCAAATTTTTGCTCTTCATCAATAACTAGAAGGCCTAAATCTTTGAATTTTACATTTTTATTGACCAATTGGTGCGTGCCGATAATGATATCTACTTTTCCCGAAGCTAGTCCTTCTAGCGTTTCTCTTTTTTGTTTTGCAGTGCGGAAACGATTTATGTAATCTACCGTCACTGGAAAATCTTTTAAACGCTCACGAAATGTTTTTGCATGCTGAAACGCTAGTATGGTAGTTGGTACTAGAACGGCCACTTGTTTCCCGTTATCTACAGCTTTGAATGCTGCTCTAATGGCTACTTCGGTTTTACCAAAACCTACGTCTCCACAAATCAATCGATCCATGGGGCGCTCACTTTCCATGTCAGCTTTTACCGCGGCAGTAGCGGTACTTTGATCAGGAGTGTCTTCATAGATAAATGAAGCTTCCAACTCATGTTGCAAATAACTGTCTGGATCATACTGAAACCCTTTTTGCATTTTTCGCTTTGCGTATAATTGAATAAGATTAAAGGCAATTTCTTTGACTCTGGTTTTTGTCTTTTGCTTAAGGTTTTTCCAGGCTTTGGATCCTAGTTTATATATCTGTGGAGCTTTACCATCTTTACCATTGTATTTTGAGATTTTATGAAGGGAATGAATACTTAAATAAAGCACGTCACGCTCTCCATAAATTAACTTGATTGCTTCTTGCTGTTTGCCTTCGACATCAATTTTTTGAAGGCCACCAAACTTACCGATTCCATGATCAATATGAGTTACATAATCGCCAACCTCTAGGTTGGTAAGCTCTTTTAGTGTTATGGCTTGCTTTTTTGCGTATCCATTTTTAAGCGTAAACTTATGATAACGTTCAAAGATCTGGTGATCGGTATAACAGGCAATTTTTTGATCATGATCGATAAATCCTTGAAAAGCCGAAAAAACAACCGTTTCATATTGTTTTACATCAAGATCGGCATCATCAAAAATATCGTGGAAACGTTTTGCTTGCTGCTCGCTAACACAAAAGATGTAGTTTTTATATCCTTCTTCATGGTTTTCGTTGAGGTTTTCGATCAAAAGATCAAATTGTTTATTAAAAGAAGGCTGTGGTTTGGTATTAAACTTTATGGTGTGATCGGCCTTGGTTAAAGGACGATTACCAATTTCTACCAAGGTAAAATCCAGTAATTGCTTTTTTATAAGATCTGAAGTGGCAAAAAGCTCTCCAGGAGTACTATGTTTAATTTCTTTGGATAAGGTTTCGAAAGCTTCCTTTGCCTTTTCGAAATTTTTATCGATTCGGGCCGATAGTAAATCGATATCCTTGGCAAAAACAATTGTTTTATCAGCTATGTATTTTAAGAAACTTTCTCTTGTTTCTTGCATAGCCTTGTTTTCGACATTGGGAATTATGGTAATTTTTTTGATTTGATTGGTAGAGAGTTGTGTTTCTACATCAAAGGTTCGTATACTATCTACTTCATTCCCAAAAAATTCAATACGATAGGGCTCGTCGTTACTAAAAGAGAATACATCCACAATACCACCACGTACCGAGAATTCACCAGGTTCTGTAACAAAATCCACTCTTTGAAATTGATATTCAAATAATACTTCATTAACAAAATCAAGAGATAAGGTATCGTTTACTCCAATTTTTAAAGTGTTTTTCTCTAGTTCTTTTCGTGTAACCACTTTTTCGAATAACGCATCGGGATAGGTAATGATCAAGGCAGGTTTTTTACGCGAATTGATCCTATTTAATACTTCAGCCCGTAGTAGCACATTAGCATTATCAGTTTCTTCAATTTGGTAAGGTCTGCGATAACTGCCAGGGTAAAAAAGTACGTTTTTGTCGCCCAATAACTGCTCTAGATCGTTAAGATAATATGCCGCTTCTTCTTTGTCATTAAAAATACAGAGAAACGGTTGGTCTGCAGATTTAAAAATGTTCGAAATAGCAAAAGATAACGAAGATCCTAATAGTCCTTGTAGATGTACTTTTGCTTGAGATTGGGCAATAGCTTTCTCTAGTTTCTGCAATGGCAGAGACTGTTCAACAATTTGCGAGATTATAGATACACTCACGTAGCAAAGATTTTAAGGCACAAATATAAGTGCTATCTTAATTTCTTACAAAGGAATATTGATTTCTATCAAAATTGAGCGACCAATCTTTCCAGATCCTCTTCAGAATTATATACGTTAGGGGATATACGCATGGCATTACCCCTAAAAGAAACAATAATATTTTCTTGTTTCAATCTTGTTTTTAATCCTTCAACATCGATATGGTCTGGAAAATAAACTCCTATCAAATGATATGCTCTGTGGTTATCATCTTCGATAAAACATCCAAAATCGCGTAATTTTTTTACTGCACCTGCCGAAATGCCTCTGCAATATTCTTGAATGGCAGCAGGCGTCCATTCTATCAATTGTTCGATAGCTCTTATAAGCATTGGTGTAAGTACAAAATTACTGGCTTCGCCTACAGCATATCGAGCAGCTTTTTCCTGATATCGGTCTTGATAGGTTGTGAGTCCCGAAAAATCTTGACTATTATAGCGATTCATCCAACTGTGTTCAATTGGATTTCCGTCATTAAAGGCATCACCATAATATGCCATGCCTGTAGAATAGGGACCCAGTAACCATTTATAACCGCCGCAAATCAGTGCGTCTGGTTGTACTTCCTGAACGGAAAATGGTAGGGCACCGATACTTTGGGTACCATCGATTACCAGCAAAGCATTTACTTCTCTAGTTTTTTCTCGAATAGCTTTCAAATTGAACAACGTTCCATCTGCCCAATGTACATTACAGATAGAAACTACAGCAGTTTTTTTGGTGATGGCTTGTAATATTTCTTCATTCCATAAAACTGCGCGATTTTCAAATTGCTGGGTTGGTTTTATGACTTTTATGATAGCTCCTTTTTTTTGGGTTATTTCTTTCCATATGTAAACATTGCTAGGAAACTGCTCATCCACCAAGATGATTTCGTCTCCTTTACTAATGGGAACATTGTTGGCAGCATTTGCAATACCATAGGATACCGAAGGTATGCTTACTGTATTTTTATAATGAGGAGCATTTATAAGTGTTGCGAAATGTTGCTTTAATATCTCAACTTGGTTAAAGAAATCTTCGGCAAGAATCTCGTTAGGTCTTGCTTTGCGGGTTACGCTTTTTAGTCCTATTTGGGTAACCGATTTTAATTGTGGAGACATGTATGCACCATTAAGGTAGGTAACATTTTCAGGAAGATCGAAAAGATGTTTTTGGCTTTGCATCAAAAAAATAATTTAAAAACTAAATTTAATTGATGCAAAGCCGTAAAAAAAGAGTTTATGAAAATATTAAGAACGAGAATATTCTTATTTATAAAATCATAGTTCTATTGATAACTACAGAAAATTTTACGCACAACAAAGGCTGTCTTCAGTAACAACAATGTCGTCGTTGGTTTTGGTTCCTGTTGGACAAGTGTGATTACCCTCTGCAGTATGACACCCTGTATAAGTATGTATAATACTAGTGAAACCACCTTTAATGGTATTCAAGTTATTAAGTTTTGTAATCGTTACCTTTTTAAGGTTAAGTTTTGTTTTTTTCATTTTTCCCATGTTTAATAATATAGATTTACTTTTAATTAATAAATAGAGAACTATGCACAACAAAGACTATCTTCGGTAACGACAATATCATCATTGGTTTTGCCTGTATCTGGACAAGTGTTATTACCGTCTGCAGTATGGCACCCGGTGTACGTATGAACAACACTAGTGAAACCACCTTTTACAGCATCCAAATTGTTAAGTTTTGTAATTGTTACCTTTTTAAGGCTAAGTTTTGTTTTTTTCATTTTTCCCATGTTTAATAATATCCTTAACGGATAAATACGTTTACTTTTAATTCAAATATAATTATGAAAGCATTTAACCTTGGGTTTTTTTATAAATATTTGCCCGTTTTCAGGGAAAACATAGTGTTAAACCCCTTTGGTTATTGCTCTAATTGCTTTTCCAGAGCTTTTATAAAATAAGAAGGATGAATCCCGTTTCTTTTAAAAAAAGCTTTAGAAAAAGCATCGGTGGTGTTAAAACCAATCTCGCGTGCTATTGCCTTTATCGTATAGTTTCTAAATTTTGAATCTGTTTTTAGTCTTTCTATTGCCCGATCTATTCTTAAATCGTTGATGTAATAATTAAAAGACTTCTTTTTATAAGTATTCACAATTTTGGACAAATATTTAGAATTGGTCCCAAACCTTTTGGCCAAGAGGTGTATGGATAAATCGGGTTCCATAAATCCGGTTTCTTTTTCAAAAGTATCTAATTTACCAAGAATGTCTTTTATACTTTCTTCGGGAATGGCAAGCTTCGTTCTCTCTTTTGAAGAGACAGATTGCTTTTCTTCTCTTTTATGCAGGTCCTTTTGATTATAGAGTTGTTCAAAACGTCTTTTGTATTGTTTTTGCCTATGCCTATTAACTAACCATAGTAATAGGAGCAGGAAACTAATCACTCCTAAAATACTTATAACTGTTCTAGACGTTTTTTTTTCATTTTCTAAACTGTCTATAATCTCTTGTTTGTCTGAAAGTAATCTTGGCGTGTCATAATTTTGTACTACGGCTTTCATCAGATAACGATAATTGGTATGCAGCACACTGTCGACAGAAATTAACCTTTCGATATATTTTAATTGATTATCCTTGTCTCCTAGTTTTTTGTAGTGGTTGATTAAGATTTCATAGTTCTCGCGATTATTGGGCATAATCTCTGATATTTCCTGAAATATATCGTCTACTTTAATATGGGCAGCTATGGCTTCATTTTCTTTGTTTAATGCTGCAAGAGTCTTTCCGTAATAAAAATAAGCCATGGATAGATTTGCTTTATCTTCATTGCTTTGAAATTCATTAATTGCCCTAGATAAACTATCTTTTGCACCAGTAAAGTTCTTTTTGTCAAATAGATTAATTCCTTCGTTTAAAGTAAAATAACATTTAAAATCTTCATTATTGAATGATATTGATTCTTTATAGCCAATACGATTAATAATAGTAGCAGAATCTAATTTTTTATTTAGGTTATACGCGTCCGAAAGAGCAAATAATGTGCTCAGATACGTATTAGGCTTACTTTCTTTGAGATTAGAATAATAAGAATGACATTCTTTAAGCTCTTTCAACGCGGTTTTATATTCGCCAATTCTGCTTTTTAGGATACCAATACTTTTTTTACTACCATAGAAAAGATCAATGTTCTCAAACTCTTCTGCTTTTTCGTTTGTTTTCAGGTATAAATCAAGAGCTTTTTTGAAATTTCCTTTATTGTATTCTATTTTTCCCTTATTAAAATATGCAAATGCCGGGTACAATTTTGTTTTTAGATTCTTCGAAAACAGAATCATGCTGTCCACATATTTTTCTGTTATTTTTTCGTCTTTAGTTATCGCTGTGAAATAATAATATCCGTTAACTATCTTAAGAGTGTCTTGATCTTTTTTTGATTTTAAAAGATAGGGTTTGGCATAGGTAATTGCTTTTACAGAGTCTTTAACATGTTGAAAAAAGTTTTTTTCCAGATAAGAATAGTCTGTAGAATGTAAACTATCTAGGGAAGATTGAAAACCAAACAGGCTTGTGCCATTAAAAAATAGAAATATTGCAAAAAATGAATACGTAAAAAACTTTTTAATACGTGGCATTGCAATAGCATATGACATCTAGGGAGGCTTTTAGTGAAACAAATTTAGAGATTTAGAAAAGAAAAACAAAGTTTGTTCTTTCACACTCTTTTTTCGTCTTGAGTGTTAACGAACATTATGAGATAAATATTGTTCGTCTGAAAAAATGCATTTCCATCAAATAAATATCTATATATCTGACAATCATATGTTTGAAAAATATTAAGCAACATTCGATTCCATGAAAACACACTGTGTTTTCCCTGAAAAGCAATTTCTTTCACTTGTTTTAGTGCATGATTCCCATCTATATTTGTTCCCAACAAAACGGCAATTGTTTATAACAAAATAAGAGAGGCTAATTTATCATCAATTAAAAAACATACATAGTTGTTCTAGATTTTATTTGGAAATCTAAAAAGACAGAGTTTCTGACTGTCTGTAAATGTTCAGGACACACACAAATAATAATACGTTGAGTTATGTTAACAAACATTTTAAATTTAGAAGGGGTACAAACAATTGAAAGAAAAGTTCTAAAGGAAGTTAATGGTGGTTCGGGCTGCGCTTGTGGTAGTAATTGGACTCATGGTAATGAGTATGGTGGTGGCGAAGGTATGTTTTGTGATGAATGTTAAAAAAGTAAATTTCATTTTACCCAAAAAATAGGCCGATCAAGGTCAAAGTAGCTCTGGTGATAATAGTATCACAGTAAAATAAAGAGCACTTTAACGATAAGGTAGGCGATGTCAAAAGTGCTAAGAGTTAGCATTAAGACACAGAAAAATCCGGCTTAATTAGCCGGATTTTTTAATTCGTAATTATCCTTTAAAACTAGATTTTTTCAGAAAAAACCTAAGTACAAATACTATGCAATGTTTTATTCTTAAAAAAGCGTAATTATAAATTTCAAAAGGAGTAGAGTTTAGTTATATTTGCGGCAAATTAAACAAAAGTACATGATGTCTATATCTGATTTATTTGATAGTGGGTTTCAAAAGCGAAATCAAGATCATTTTGCAGCAATTGTAAGGGTGGCAATGAGTGATGGGGTAATTACTGATGAAGAAAAAGCGTTTCTCGATAGATTAGCACGCAATCTAAATATTTCTGAAAATGATTATAAAGAAATACTGAAAAATTATAATGCTCACCCTATCAATCCTCCTATCGACTACGATCGAAGACTAGAGCGATTATATGACTTGGCAAGAATGGTATATGCAGATAATATAAAAGGTGATGATCAGGTGGTTTTATTAGAAAAACTAAGTATCGGTTTAGGATTTAATCCAGATAATGCAACTTATGTTGTAGATAAAGCGCTTAAACTGGTAGATCAAGGAGTAGATAACGATACTTTTGCAGAAGAAATCAAAACTATGAATAGATAAATAATATCTATTACTACTACTAGATAAAGTAAAAGGCTGCCTATTCGGCAGCCTTTTTTGCAATCTGTTTCACAATTTTATAAAGCAGTTCTTCTTGTTCAAAAGGTTTGGCGATAAAGTCATCCATTCCAGCTCTTATGCATTTGTCACGAGCATGTTCATCGGCTTTTCCGGAAAAACCTATAATAGGAATTTCAGAAATAAACTTATCTCCATAATTGTTTCTGATCATTTGAGTGGCTTTGAATCCATCGATTTTTGAAACCGTAAGATCCATAAGAATTAAATCATATTTGCGTTTTTCGATATAATTAATAGCTTGTTCTCCATTAATGGCGATATCGACAAAGTATGTACCTTGAGAGATAAGTATTTTCATGATAAGGTATTGTGTAATCTCCTCATCTTCTACTAATAGTATTCTGAATTTCTTTTTACTCTTGGGGAGTGTATATTTTTTCTTTTTTCGCTCGACTATAGATTTGGTAACCTCAAACTTAAATGGAAGTTTGATAATAAATGTTGTTCCTTCATCAGGTTTACTGGTTACTTTTATTTCTCCATTTAGAAGATCTACCAGATTTTTTACTATTGCAAGCCCCAAGCCAGTTCCCGAAATTTGTTTATCTCTATTAAACCTGGTAAAGCGATCAAACAGATGAGGCAAGTTTTCTTCAAGAATTCCTATCCCAGTATCTTCAATTTTAAAGGTAAGACTTAGTTTATTGGTTCGCTGGTAATTTTTTGAAACTTTAAAAGAGACTTTGCCTTCTTCAGTAAATTTGAAAGCATTGTTAAGAACATTATTTAATATCTGGTATACACGGGTACGATCTCCGATCAAGTACTCTTGTATGCCGTCTTCAATATTGGTTTCAAACTTTATTTCTTTTTCTTTTGCTAGTTTACCGTAGGATTCATTAAAACCATCAATAAGTTCCCTAAACGCAAAGCGTTCTTGTACGATTTTTAAGCTGCCCGATTCTATTTTTGAGATATCAATCATATCATCAATAAGAGCATTAAGGTGATGACTTTCTCTTTTGATGATTCTTGCAAGTTCCTCTTGCTCAAAAGTAAGCTGCGTTTTTTCGAGAACTTCGACAAATCCTAAAATACTGGTTAAGGGAGTTCTTATTTCATGATTGATATTGGCAATAAAACTATTTTTGAACTCTTCTTTTTCTAATAGATACTTGTTTTTAAGTTCCAGTTCACGAGCAAGCAGAATAGATTCGTTCTTTTGTTGGGCAATATGATTTAGATCTTTGTATTTATCTGTATAATCGTATAAAAAAATCGATATTTCTTTCCCATTTGGTTTGATAGTTAGGTCACAGATTCTTTCAGAATTACCTTCTTCTATATGTATGCAGGGAAAATTTAACTCTTGTTCCTTAACCGAATTATCGTCTTCAATTGTTTTTAAAATCTCAAAAAATGGATGTGCATCATAAATTGATTTTCCCTTTGACCAATTAAAAAGAGCAGTATTTGTTTCTTGAATAATTCCGTCGTAAGAAACCTTGATAACCTGAACCTGAGGGTTAAATCGAAATTTGTCTTTTGCGTCTACCATATGCTACTTTGTTATTTCTATGGCCAGATCTGAAAAGAAATCTTGTACATTTTCATTGGTCTTTGCACTAGTAAGACAATCAAAAGGAATATTTTGTTCTGCAAGCTTCTTTGCAATCTCTTTTTCGTTTACGAGGTCAAGTTTATTACCTATGGCCTTGGCAGTTACATTGTTGTAATTGTTTTTAAGATATTCAAGGTCATTGTTTAGGTTCTTATAAGTATCCTCTCGGGTAAGGTCAAATACATAAATAAACGCATGCGATCCCAAAAGATAAGATTTACGAGTGTCCTCTACTGTGTTAGAATGTCCTTCGGTATCCCACATAATCATAGACAACTCTCGGCCATCAGGTAATTGTATTAATTTCTTTTTTATTTGTACTCCAAGAGTGACCTTATATTCTTCAGAAAATTCGTTATCAATAAAACGTCTGAATAACGATGTTTTTCCAACACCAAAGTGTCCCAGGATCACTACTTTTTTAGACAATTTCATCTGCAAAATGTTTTTTTAATTTTTGTGTAAACAGTTTATTGTTTTCAAGATCTCTGTTTGAAATATGATTTGTGGCAAAATCCAAAATTTGATCTTCTAATACTTCCTTAAACATCATGGTATATGCACCAGATATTACGGCTGCAATATAATACGAATAAAAGTTTTGAATATGAATGGTATATAGTTCATATTCAATCATTTGTAGATCCTGGTCTCCGCCTTCAAAAGCATCTTCGACAAAGCTTTTGATTGCGGTAAGCATACCCGCTACCATTTCTTTATCTATAGTACCATCAGATAAAGGGCTATAATCGGCAATAAGAATCCCCGAGTTTTTTTCGATAACAAACATCTGCATTAACCTGGGTTTTGCATAGTCTGAAAGGGCCAAATCTCCTTCGGTAATACCATAGGCTTTCGACTTTGCTTTTCTAAACCAATTTTTAAAAGAAAAGGCCTTTTTGGTTTGCCTGCTTATGTTTTCGCTTAACAAACGCATCTCGTGGGCAATATATTTTTTGATCATTTTACCGATGATCGGAAATAGTGCCTCTACTACTGCATCCTGGGAGTTTTTGATTTCCTCTTTTAAAGCCTCGGTAATTGTTGGACCCAATGTTTTTGGAATTTCTTCAACAAATTCCTCAAGCTTGTCATCAATAATTGGATCTACTTTATGGGAAAGTTCTTGTTTTTGATGAACAATCTTGCTCAGCTCTTCAACTTTTTCGGCAATAGAATCAGCATATTCTTTTTCTTCCGTAAGAAGAAGTTCTTTAAGAATTTTAAGTTTATCCTGATCTTCCATAACCTTTGGTAGATGGCTTATTTTTGGCTAATCTTTTCGCCAAGAGAAATAAGAAGATCTCCAAGAGTTTTTTTGTCTACTTTTTTAGTATCCAGCGTTTCTGCTTTATCGGCAAGATTATCTTCTAATTCTGTGATTCTTATATTGATATCAGTACTTAGGTTGTCTATGGCCTGATTTAACTCTTTGCGGGTATCATCGATAAAATCCTCGAGTTCTTTCTTTTTTGAAGCGATATCTTTTTTTACTTTTTCAAATTCTGAGTTGTAAGCAGCGATATTATCTCCAAAAATAAGGTTTTTGATCGCTTCGATTTTTGAAGAAGGATCGTCTACTACTTGCTCATTAACAGCTTTGTTTTCCTTGGCCATTTTTGGTTGATTTATTTTAGTTTATTATTGAGCTCTTCATAAAATTAACATAAAAATGTTAAATACATGATTTCTATACAAGATAAATACAATTTACTTGTATAAAATGGAGCGAAATTTAAAAATGTGTTACGTTAATTCTAAAAACTTAGGGGTAAGTTATGTTGAGACTCTATAAATATACGATTAATTATTATTTTCTTTTAATGAACACAAAGATATACCAATCTATTTAGAATTATCCATAAAAGATTCTACCTTTTCTACCATATTAATACTTCCACAAACAAAAGGTGTACGTTCATGAAGCTGTGTAGGCTTTATGTCTAATATACGTCTGAAACCATCACTTGCTTTTCCACCTGCCTGTTCAGCAATAAATGCCATTGGATTGCATTCGTAAAGTAATCGGAGCTTTCCATTGGGTGATTTTGAGGTACTAGGGTATAAGTATACCCCTCCTTTTATCATATTGCGATGAATATCACTTACCAATGAGCCTATATACCTAGAAGTATAAGGGCGATCTTCTTTTTCTTCCTGACAAAATTTGATATAATCTTTGATCCCTTGAGGGAAATGAATGTAGTTTCCTTCATTTACAGAATATATATTGCCATCTTTTGGGAACTTCATATTTGGGTGTGATAAATAATAGGTTCCTAATGCCGGATTTAAGGTAAAACCATTTACACCATTACCTGTGGTATATACTAGCATGGTTGAAGTCCCATAAATGATGTATCCGGCAGCTACTTGTAGATTGCCTGGCTGTAAGAAATCATCAATAGTTACCGGTGTTCCTGCGGGAGTCACTCTACGGTAGATCGAAAAAATAGTTCCTACAGAAACATTTACATCAATATTTGAGCTTCCGTCAAGGGGGTCCATAAGGACAACATAGCTATTACGATGATCGTTTTTTTGACCTTTTATGGTAATAAATTCGTCATTTTCTTCAGATGCAATTCCACAAACAATTTCCCTATTAGTAAGGGTGTTTATAAAAGTTTCGTTAGCCAATACATCTAGTTTTTGTTGATCCTCGCCTTGAACATTGGTTTCGCCAACTGCACCTGTAATATCTACTAATCCAGCTTTGTTAACTTCATGATTCACCATCTTGGCTGCCAACCTAATCGAGTTGATTAGGCGAGAGAGTTCACCACTTGCATAGGGAAAATCCTTTTGATTTTCAATAATAAATTCTCCTAAAGTTTGGTTTTTTCGTGTCATTGATGGTGAATTTGATTTTGTGCAAAAATATTATTTTTTAGATTACTACAACGTTTTCGTAAGTTTAATTTAATGAGGACTTTGCAGAATTGCGGAAACATAAGCTGCTTGCGGATAACGTTAGAAAATTGTCTGGTTTCTGGTACATATTTTATAGTTTTGACAAACTTTTTGAATTATGAGTTATATAATACGAGACGCAGTAGAGGCCGATATGCCACAAGTACTAGAGTTAATTCGTGAATTGGCGGTTTTCGAAAAGGAACCCGATGCAGTAGAAGTAACTGTGCAAGAATTAGTGAAAGAAGGTTTTGGAGAAACCCCTCTTTTTCATTGTTTTGTTGCTGAAGTAGATCATAAAATAGTGGGTATTGCGTTAGTGTACTATCGTTTTTCTACATGGAAAGGACGCTCAATTCATCTTGAAGATCTCATCGTCAAAGAATCAATGCGAGGTACAGGTTTAGGAAGTGCTTTGTATGCCCAGGTAATGAAATATGCCAAGGCAAAAGGTGTGCGTAGAGTAGAGTGGGTAGTACTGGACTGGAATCAAAATGCAATAGATTTTTATGAAAAAAGTGGAGCCACTCTTTTAAAGGATTGGTACTTGGTACAGATGAATGAAGAAGGAGTTCATAAATTCGTGGCAAACCTATAATTTTAATTTGATCTCGAATGAGGGTATTTAAATTCGGAGGAGCATCAGTTAAAGATGCAATGGCAGTAAAAAATGTAACCAAAGTACTTGATATTACAGGGTATTCAGATCTTTTGATTGTTGTTTCTGCGATGGGTAAAACCACAAATGCCTTAGAGCAAATTGTAGATTCTTATTTAAGCAAAAACCCTGACCTTCATGAATTGCTTATTAAATTGAAAAAGTACCATTTAAATATTTTGGATGGGCTTTTTAAAACCAGGCAACCCCCTGTTTTTGTAAAGGTCGAGAACTTATTTGTGGATCTTGAAACTACACTTGCGCGTAATAAATCAACACGATATGACTACATTTATGATCAGGTCGTAAGTTTTGGAGAACTTATTTCTACTACAATAGTAAGTGAGTACCTTAATGATGTTGGATATAAGAATCAATGGCTGGATGCTCGAGAATTGATTAAGACTGATAGTTCCTATAGAGATGCCGAAGTTAACTGGGAGAATACTCAAAAGCGTATTATTGAAAAAGTAAATAAAAATAACCTAAGTATTACTCAAGGTTTTATAAGTTCTGATGAAAATAATTTTACCACGACTTTGGGTAGAGAGGGAAGTGATTATTCTGCCGGGATTTTTGCGTATTGTTTGAGCGCAGATAGCGTAAGTATCTGGAAAGATGTTCCTGGAGTACTTAATGGTGACCCAAGAAGGTTTAAAGATACGCAACTATTATCGCATGTATCCTATAGCGAAGCTATAGAATTGGCCTTTTATGGAGCATCGGTTATACATCCAAAAACAATTCAACCCTTACAGCGTAAAGAGATTCCTTTGTATGTGAAATCATTTTTGAATCCAGATACTGAAGGAACCTCTGTAAAAAAGGGACAACCTTTGGATCCCTATATGCCGTGTTATATAGTAAAGAAGAATCAGATATTAATTTCACTATCTTCACTTGATTTTTCCTTTATTGTTGAAGATAATATCAGCGAAATTTTTAGTCTTTTTCATCAATACCATATCAAGGTAGATCTTATTCAAAATTCGGCAATAAGTTTTTCGGTATGTCTTGATGATAAATTTGATCATTTTGAGGGGCTTTTGGTAAAGTTAAAGGCAAAATTTAAGGTTACTTATAATACCAATGTATCTTTGTATACGATACGTCATTTTACCGAAAAAGCCATTCAAACCTTAGAAAAGGATAAGGAAATTTTATTAAAACAGATTACTAGAGAAACCTATCAAATGGTTGCCAAAGATTAGTATTTCAATTCAAGGATTTTGCTATATTTGCAGTTAGCGCAAATTGTATTTAATGCCCATAATCACAGCAAGAGAAATAGCCACGGGGCTCAAATTAGATAAACTTGGTTTTATAGGTACTTTTTTAGGTTGGCTAATTCTTAAAGTTACCAGATTATCCAAAGTAAATCGCCAATACGATAAGATAAGTCATCTTAACGATTTGGATTTTTTGGTACGTGCCCTGGAAATTCATGGTGTTAAATACGAGATTCCCGAAGAAGATCTAAGAAGACTACCTAAAGATGGAGCTTTCATAACGTTGTCGAACCATCCCTTGGGAGGTCTTGACGGTATTTTGTTGCTAAAGTTAATGCTAGAACATCGTTCTGATTATAAAATCATAGCGAATTTCTTATTACATAATCTCAAACCCCTAAAGCCTTATGTGATGCCGGTTAATCCTTTTGAAGACCGAAAGGAAGCCAAATCTAGCCATAAGGGTATTAAAGAAGCTATTTTACATCTTCAAGAAGGGAATCCTTTAGGTATTTTTCCTGCAGGAGAGGTATCCACCATAAAAGATGGCAAAAATTATATTGATAAGGCTTGGGAACCTAGTGCGATGCGATTGGTACAAAAAGCAAAAGTACCAGTGATACCCATATACTTTCATGCCAAAAACAGTAGGCTTTTTTATCGACTGGCTGCAATGAGTGGCACCTTAAGAACTGCAAAGTTACCCAGCGAACTGTTCTCTCAAGAAAATAAGGTGATTAAAGTACGTATCGGGAACCCAGTATCGGTAAAAGATCAAGAAGAACATACAGACCTTAAGGACTTTACCAATTTCTTACGAACAAAAACGTACATGCTCGCAAACCCCTTTGAGAAAAAAACGTTGCGAGAGTCCATCCCGAACTTAAAAATACCAAAATCTCCAAAACAGATAGCAGGAGAGGGTAATACACAAATTATAGAGTCTGAATTACAATTCTGTAGAGATAATGATAAAAGACTTTTAACAAGTAAGAATTATGAGGTCTTTCTAGCTCAGAAAAAAGATATACCTAATATATTAAATGAAATTGGAAGACTTCGGGAAATCACATTTCGAGAGATTGGCGAGGGGACAAATAACTCTATAGATCTTGATAAGTTTGATGATTATTACCACCATATGTTTTTATGGGATAATGGAGGTAAAAGACTAGTTGGTGCGTATAGAATGGGAATGGGAGCCAAAATATATGCCAATTTCGGAATTAATGGATTTTATCTTCAGGATCTGTTTCGATTTGAACCCGAATTGCATCGCATGATGAGTCAATCTATAGAAATGGGTAGAGCTTTTATTATCAAAGAATATCAGCAAAGGCCCATGCCGCTATTTTTATTATGGAAAGGGATTGTGCATTGTACCCTGCGTTTCCCCGAACATAAGTATCTTATTGGTGGCGTAAGTATTAGTAATAAATTTAGTAATTTTTCAAAATCGCTCATGATCGAGTTTATGAAATCACATTATTACGATCCTTATGTGGCTCAATATGTTAGACCCAAAAAAGAATTTAAGGTTAAGCTTAAAGATGCCGACAAAGACTTTGTGTTTGATGAAAGTAAAAGTGATCTCAATAAATTCGACAAAATTATAGACGAGGTAGAGCCAGGAAGTCTTCGAATCCCAGTTCTTATCAAAAAATATATTAAACAAAATGCGAAAGTAGTTGCCTTTAATGTTGATCCATTATTTAACAATGCTGTAGATGGTTTAATGTATATTCGTATAGCAGACTTGCCAGAAAGTACCGTAAAACCCGTAATGGAAGAATTTCAAGCCGAACTCGAACAGAAGTATTTCAAAAACGGTGATAAATAAGTCGAGTTATTTGTAGTGTTTTTGTGCAGTTAATCGATATTACTGTAGATTTTTTCTATCCCAATTACAATATATATTATGATATAGATTTATTTAGTGATCTAAATATATTTCTATGGTCCTTCAATATATTTATTTTGTTATTGCGCTATTAGGAATCATAATCTTTCTTTTTTTAATTAAAAAGCTTTTTGCCTGGTTAAAAACAAAGATTAACAGATTAGAGTACAATATATTTTTTGGTAGTGCTAAGTTTTCTCAATTTTTCAGATTTATAACACCAAGAAGAGAGCGGCATATTCTAACTTTTTTATTAAGACTAATACGAATATCAATAACCATAACTTTTCTTGTCTTTTATCTTCCTTTTCTATTTAGTTTGATGCCACAAACCAAAGAATACGCAGATATTGTACTCGGATATATTAAAAAACCACTACTTTTTCTTTATCACGGCTTCGTAAATTTTATACCTAATCTGTTTTTTATAATTGTAATATTTTTTGTTACAAAATATTTATTGCGATTCCTTAAATATGTAACCACCGAATTGGAACGAGAAGCAGTACGCTTAGAAGGTTTTCATGCCGATTGGGCGCGCCCTACCTTTAATTTATTAAGAGTATTTATTGTTGCCTTTGCTTTGATTATTGTTTTTCCATATATCCCTGGTTCAGATTCCCCTGCGTTTAAAGGGCTTTCAATTTTCTTTGGGGTTTTATTTTCTCTAGGATCTACATCGGCGATTTCAAATATTGTAGCAGGTGTAGTAATTACGTATATGAGACCTTTTAAAGTAGGCGATCGGGTAGAGATTGGAAATACAATTGGTGATGTAACCGAAAGAAGTCTACTGGTCACCAGAATACGAACCATTAAAAATTTGGATGTTACCATTCCAAACTCATCTATTTTAGGGAATCATATCGTAAATTTTACAAAAAATGCCGCTGAAGATGTTGGAATAGTTTTACACACTTTTCGGTTACCATTGGATACGATGTGGAGAGCAATCAAGTGATTAAAGCATTAGTAGAAGGAGCAAAAAAAACAGACTTGGTCCTGGAAGATCCACTACCTTTTGTTCTGGTAAAAAGTTTGGATGATTTTTATGTAAATTATGAACTGAATGTGTATACCAAAAATCCGGATCAATCTGCAAAGATATATTCATCATTGCACGAAAACATAAAAAATGAGTTACATGCAGCCGGAATTGAAATTTTGTCCCCGCATTACCAAGCTGTTAGAGATGGTAATGTTTTAACCGTCCCACCCGAAAATATTCCAGATGGCTATGTTCAACCTGGATTTAAATTTGAAAACAACAGATAATATTTATCTATAAATTAATTTATAATTTTAAACAGAACACTAATATTAAAAAATAGCACAATGTTACTATCAATCTTACAAGTAGACACATCACGAGGAATTGAAAAAGCACAAGAATGGATGAATTATGGTATCGATTTGGCCAAAGAATTTGGACCTAAACTTATCACCGCAATTTTAATTTACATAATAGGTTCATGGATAATTAAACGAATAATTAAAGGGCTTACAAAGGTATTCTCAAAAACCAAATATGATCTTTCTTTACAAAAGTTCTTGTTAAATTTGGTGTCCTGGGCGCTTAAGATTTTTCTGATCATTATAGTTGTTTCAAGGTTAGGAGTAGATGTAACTACATTTGCAGCAGTAATTGCAGCAGCAGGTTTGGCTGTGGGTCTTGCGCTTCAGGGATCTTTATCAAATTTTGCGGGTGGCGTTTTAATCATGATTTTTAGACCTTATAAAATAGGTGATGTTATCGAGGCACAAGGAGTATTAGGTGTTGTGAAAGAGATTGAAATCTTCACCACCAAACTCACTACACCTCAAAATAAATTGGCAATCGTGCCCAATGGAACCATGGCCAATGGAAACATCATTAACTATACAGCAGAAGGGTTAATGCGAGTAGATATGACCATTGGTATTGGTTATGATGAAGACATCAGAAAAGCAAAAGAAACCTTATTACAGGTTCTGGTAAGTAATCCTAAAGTACTTAAAGAACCAGCTCCTTCAGTAAATGTAGAAGCATTGGGCGAAAGTTCTGTAGATTTGGCGGTAAGACCATTTTGCAAACCCGAACACTATTGGGATGTATATTTTGAAAGTCTTGAGAACTGTAAGTTGGCGCTTGATGATGCGGGTATCGAAATTCCTTATCCACATTCTGTTGAAATTCAAAAGAAAGGTTAAGTATGTATTTTAAAAAAAAGAGGTTTCCAATTTGGAAACCTCTCTTTTTTGTTTTAATCCTGTAGCAATTGCTACTATTGAATTATGAGTCGGGATTTTAGGAGTTTTATAACCCTTTTTTCATTCACATCAATACAAATATTTACTTTGGGTCTGTTTTTCCAAGGAAGTAATGCTTCACCTTCTTCATGATCAGACTCTCCAATTGAGGGCCAGGTTTTTCCTTTACTTATACCTTCTTGCGTTTCTACTTTAACCGGATACTTGACCGTTTTGTACAAATTTTTATCGATCAAATAGGCAAAAACTGAAGAGTCATGTACATAGGTGCCATCTATTTTGTTTACCCTCATAAAAAAATCGAGATAGTATTGATATGCACGCATAACATAATTATTAAGAGGAGCATCACATTCGGATATTTCATTAAGAGTTTCTTGCGAGATCATTGTTTTGTGAGTGACGTCCAATCCAATCATGGTTATGGGCCAGTTTGCTCCTAATACTATATCGGCTGCGTCCGGATCAGAAAGTATGTTTGCCTCGGCAGCTGGTGTTGCATTTCCTGCACAAAAGGCATTTCCGCCCATAAACACCACTTCTTTAACCAGGTTTTGTATTTCAGGTTTTTTGGATAATGCAGTCGCCAAGTTGGTTAATGGACCCAAAGCTGCAATAGTAACTTGTTTTGGAAACTTAATAATCTGTTCTATTAAAAATTCGTCTGCTGGGGTATTAATAGGAGATAAGTCACAAGGTGGTTGCCACGTATTTCCCTGCCCATCGTCACCATGAACAAAAGGAACCCCACCCATAAATTTACCCTTTAGGGGGGTTGATGCTCCCTTGGCAACAGGAATTTCGGTTCGATTGGCCAATTGTAATAGACGCAATGCATTTATCGTTGCAAGATGTACATCTACATTTCCAAAAACGGTAGTTAGCCCTAGAATTTCAAATTCTTTGGATGCCAGAGCGATTTGTATTGCCATGCTGTCGTCAATTCCTGGATCGGTATCTATAATTATTTTATTCACCATTAGTACTTTTGTTGTATAAAACAAATTAAAATTTCTTTTTTTGGAAAGGACATTTGTCCAAATAGACGTTAAAATGATACGAACTAACCACGAGTTGCTTGATTTTTTTTCGAAGAACTGTGAAGAAAATGAATTCATAAAGTATGAACAGTTTCATCCTGGTAAAAAGATTATTAATCAAGGCAGTCTTGTTCGAGGGGTTTATATTATTGAAAAAGGAATCGGAAAATGTTATGTTGAAGAGGAAAACGGGAAAATTTTTATACAAGAATTTTTTGGAAAGGGTGAAATCCTGGGAGAAGTCGAAATTTTTGATGATGCATTAAGTTTCAGCAATGTTGAAGCTGTAACTCGAATAAGTGCATATCGAATCGAAAAGAATGATTTTTATAAATTAATAGAGAAGAAAAATGAATTTGGAATCATTTTGTTCAAGGCGATGGCCGTAAAACTGAGAAATACAGCTAAAAGAGCTTCTAGTCAACAATCGTATCCTTTGGAGTATAATCTTAAAAAGCTTTTACAACTTTCTTCTGCCGAGACAGAACACATTTCAAAAAATGATATGGCAAGTTATTTAGGAATAACACTGCGAAGTCTTAACAGAAAAATTAAACAAATACAAAAAAATGATCCGTAGGCCTCAAGACTTGTGGATCATTTAAAATACTATGCTATTATGATGTGGCTGTACTCATTTTTGATTCCACAAAATCTTTACAATATTCCTTAATTTGGTTTCGGGTTTTTGTAAATGCCGCATGAATTTCTTCTTCAGTACCTTCTACTTTTGAAGGGTCAAAGAAATTGTAATGTAATCGCTCTGCTTTACCAGGGAAGAAAGGGCACCTTTCCTTTGCATTGTCACAAACGGTAAGAATGTATTCGAATTCAATATCCAGATATTCATCAAGGTTGTTCGAAGTATGGTTTGAGATATCTACCCCGTCTTCTTTCATAATGGCAATGGCTCTTGGGTTTACGCCATGCGTTTCTACTCCGGCACTATAAATTTTGGCATTATCCTTGGCAAAATGTTTTAAATACCCTTCGGCCATTTGGCTGCGGCAGGAATTTCCTGTACAAAGCACTAAAATATTCATATATGTGGTGTTTGGTGGTTAAATAACTGTTTTACTTCTTCGTTCTAAAATGGTATTATCGTACCAAATATCGTTTAATTTTCCAACTTTTTCGCGATACCCAATTTCTCGAAATCCCAGGGATTTGTGCAAAGCGATGCTTGGTTTGTTTTGTGTAAAGATTCCCGCTTGCAATGTCCAGAATCCTTCGGCTTCACTTTCTTTAATTAATTGAGACAAAAGTAAGGTTCCTATGCCCAAATTTTGGTGTTTTGATGTTATGTAAATGCTAACTTCTGCCACCCCTTTATACACTTCTCTTTTTGAAGTAGGAGATAGGGCTGCCCATCCAACAATCTGATTCTCAATCATGGCCTTAAGTCTACAAGACTTGATATGCGAAGCATCCCAAGTTTCCCAGCTGGGTATTTTGGTTTCGAATGTAGCAATGCCAGTAGCGATACCTTCTTTGTAGATGGTTGCAATTTTTGGCCAATCTATTTTAGAAAAATAGGCTATTTGGATTTCAGGTTTCATCTAGCAACAACCGCTACCTGGTGCACATGCATTGTTAGCTGCTGCTACCGTTTCAGGTACTCCACAAGTTTCTTTGGCTTTACAATCGGTGGGTTGTACCGATAGTTTTATGATAAGTTCGTTATCTTTGGCAAGAAAACCTGTAACATGAAGTTGTGCAGTGTGAAACATCGCATTGCCATATTCGATTCTTACAGGCGCATCCATATCATAAGATTTCATGGTTCCTACCTTTTTTAGTATGCCTAAGGCTTTATATGCACTCATATAATCGGGTTTTCCTAATTCCTTTGGACTTTCCCATAGCTGAATTACTGTTTCTTTCCAGGAATCGGTTCCTGCTCCGCAATCAACAGCATCTACGGTAACATGTTTTACTTCGGTGATATGATAATTTGTACCTACGAGCATCCCTGGAGCATATTCAAACAATAAAGATTTCTCGCGATTTTCGGCTAGTAAGGTGATAAAATCTGATGTATTCATAAATTTGATAGTTATTGGCCGCTCGTATTAGCAGCAGTTATGTTTTGTTGTATTAAAAAAGGAATTTAAAGAGGCTTGTAACTCGTTCCATCGATCAAGATCGATACAATAGCACATGCTCTTTCCTTCAATCTCTCCTTTAAGCAATCCAATGCTTTTAAGTTCTTTAAGGTGTTGAGAAATGGTTGCTTGTGCCAGCCCAATTTCTTCTACCAAATCATTACAGATACATGAGTTTTGTTTACTAATGTATTGTAAAATAGCTATACGAGCAGGGTGCCCCAGTATTTTAAAAAACTGTGCAAGCTCGTTTTGTCTTTGATCAAATATTTGTGTTTTTGTAACTCCCATTTGTTATTTATATATCGCAATATTACGATAATAAAATTGATATAAAAAGTCAGAAGTATATTTTCTGACTTTTTTAACTTTTTAGAACCAAGGTTTTTTACCTACCTGGTAGGTCTGATAAAATTCTTCATCAGATTTTGTGAGGTACATAATCCCTTCAATTATTCCAACGATCCATGAGATCGAAGAAGTAATTCCGCAAGTAAAGATTCCAAGTAACCCAAGGATAAGCATGATCACCCCTTCTTTGGTATACCCAAGTACAAATTTATGAATTCCAAGGCTTCCCAGAATAATTCCAAGAATTCCTGCAAGCATCTTCTTGTTTTCTTGTGATCCAAGTGCTTCTTTAGCTTCTTCGGCAAATTCTTTGGCAGTTTCTTTTACAGTTTCTGCGGCTTCTTCAGCTCCTTTTTTGATATCATCCCCTAGGTTGTTGTTTTCTTCACTCATGTTGTTTAATTAATTGATTAATTTGTAGAAAAATACAAAAAAAATGTTTCCTAAATTAGATTCATTATAAAAAAGCTTTATCGATTGGTTCCCAAAGTTCAATTTTATTTCCTTCGGGGTCCACAATCCAGCCAAACTTGCCATACTCATACTCTTCTACCTCTCCAACAACAGTGACCCCTTCTTTTTTGAGAACTTCAAGCAATTCGACAAGGTTTTCTACCCTAAAATTCATCATAAACTCCTTTTTGCTGGGGGCAAAATAGGTAGTATCATCTTTAAAAGGGCTCCATTGTGTTGAGCAATCGTTACCTGCTGCATCTTTCCACCAAAATGTACATCCGTAATCATCTACGGGAAGCCCAAGGTGTTTACCATACCATTCTTTTGTCGCTTTTGGGTCTTTGGTCTTGAAGAAGAAACCACCCAGTCCTGTTACTCTATTTTTCATGTGTTTGTTTTATTGTTTTTATATGGTCGTGTGAAACCTGCAATGATTGAAATAATTATATCGGTTTCATTTATTTAGTTTTAATATTTTGTTCATACATTTCTATCCATTCCTGTGGGGTTATTTTTGAAGCCAATTCACCAATGAGCTTCATAGGGATTTGATCTATTTTCTTGAACCGAATACAGCTTTTACCCATATCTAATTTGGTTGTTACATATTTTGGATATTCACCTACAAACCAATTCATAATGTCCTTGCTGGCATAAATACCAGAATGATAAACGGCTATAAAATTCTTTTGCGATGCAATATTCATAAAGGGTAGCGGTAGTTTTGGATCACAATGATATCCGCCGGGATAGAGGCTATGAGGTACTACGTAGCCGATCATGCCATAACTCATTACTTCTGAAAACCCTTCTGGAAGGTTATCTTTAATTACTTTTCTTAGTTCGCTCATTACGGGTTGGCGCTCTTCAGGAATGGCTTCGATGTATTCGTCTGGCGTATTGGCTTTGTATTGCATTGTATTGGTTTTTAATTAACTCTGTAGGGGTTTACGTTGTAGTATTAATGCTGAAAGTAATGAAATTATAAATCCTATAATCAGGACCGTAGTAAACATGAGAAAGAAATTCATAAAAGTGTTTGAAAACATTTCTTTTTGTGCTTCCAGTTTTTCAAACTCTACTTTGAATTCAGCTTCAGAAAGGGAACTTCTCATTTGTTCGACATGATGAGCATAATACTCGGTCACAAAATTGGGGTCGATGTATTTAATATATATGACATCCAGGATCCCAAATGCTAACGAGGCAATTAGACTTATAAGTACTCCTATTAATAATGCTTTTCCAAATGTAACTGACCCATTATTCTCTTTGTCACGATAATGTTTTATACCAAAGAACACAAAAACTAAGGCTACCACAATACCTGTATAACCAATAACTTCCTGTGTTGAGTAATCGAGATTTTTCCCTAAAAACCATCCCGCGAGATTTAATGCACATATGGCAATAGCACTTAGGACTCCGTAACGTATCACTGTATTTTTCATACGATAAAAGATTTAAAAGTTTGTTTCAAAAGTAGGTTTAGGCACTCAATGAGAACTCATACTAAAGTATGAAATAAGCCAAAATAGTTAAGTTTATATTATAAAAAAATAATTAATGGCGATTCTACCTGACCTTTAAAAAACAATAAATTAATGCAGATAAAAAGTATCAAACTTTAGTACTAAATGGATATTATATAGGTATAATCTGAAGCTCTTTGGCAATTTGGATCGCTTGTGTACGGCGTTTGGCATCTAGTTTTACCAGCACATTGGATACATGTGTCTTTATGGTGCTTTCAGAAACAAATAATTTCTCGGCAATCTCCTTATTAGATAATCCGGTTGCTATTTCACAAAGAACTTCATATTCGCGTTTACTTAGCCCTAATTCTTCAATTTTTTTGTGATTAATTTCCTGGGTTACATTTTTCTCTTTATGAAGTATTCTTTTGTTGATAATAACACCGATAACAAAAAATACAATGGCAATGATGGCAATAATAGCTTCTATTGATGAATTTCCAGTAAGTAAACTGTATTTACTAAGTTGAAAAAGGACCAGTAGGGCCACTACTAATGCCGCAAAAATGAAAATCGTTTTTCTCACTCTATAAATTTAGAAAAAACTATACTTTATCTGGAAAGTAATTCTATTTCACGTTCAATATTGATTTTTGCTCTTCCTTCTAAATCAATAAAAAAATGATCTGTTTTAAAAATTCGGGGCATATCCAAAAACTGTTTTAGTACTTTGATGCGCCCTCTATTATAGATCAATCCAGGATAATAATTATACTCTTTTCTCACCTTTGTAAAATAGGTTTTATAAGCGTTCCACTCACTCCCCAAAATAGCTAAATCTGCATCGGTAAAATAATTGACGTCCTGGTTTTCTGAGATAGAATGTCCTTTGGTGGCAAGAATATGTTCTTCGCAAAGGTTGATTCGATCTTGGTCTATCCCGAGTGTATTGAGCACAATAACTGCCTTTTTTGCACTTAGCTCTTCATTATTTTGTTTTAGGATATTGTATTTGTAATCGTGATAGAATATGGCAAATAATAACATATCCCAGTCCATGATTCGATCTTTTATGGATACCAAATCCTGATGAATATGATCTAAATGTGACAAATTATGATAATGCCGATTTCTTGCGCTATACTTTTTCTGAAGATCTTTCCAAAGTGACTCCGCTAGTACAACATCATCGGTATATCTTGAAAGCAATGATATGAATAGTTCTTTTAGCAAAACTCGACTTTAATTTTATCTACAATGGTTTGTGCCAGCTTTTCTTTGGATTCTATCGTCCACCCCGCAACATGTGGGCTTAGAATTACATTGTGCATTTTCATCAGTTCTTGCAAAGCATTTGGCATCTCTTTTTCTGAGGAAAACAGGTTTTCGAAAGATGATTTTTCATATTCGAGCACATCTAATCCGGCGCCCAAGATTTTTCCTTCTTTTAAAGCATCAACCAGATCCTGAGTTATAACACTTTTACCCCGCGCTGTATTGATTAACCAAAATGCTTTTTTAAATTTTTGGATAAAATCTTTATTGATCATCCCGATAGTTTGAGGTGTTTGAGGAGTGTGTAGGCTCAATACATCGGTTTTTTCAAAAAGCTCTTCCAGATTTACCTGTAGTGCATCGTTATTCTCTACATCTTCGAGTATATCATAACAAATTACCTCTACATTAAAGCCACGTAGTTTGCGCGCGAAGGCTTTTCCCATGTTTCCATATCCAATGATACCCACCGTTTTACCATCCAATTCGATACCGCGATGTTCTTCTCGAAGCCATTTCCCGTTTCGTACACTTTCATCTCCTTGATTTAATTTATTAAATAGCGATAAAATCATTCCAAGAGCATGTTCACCAACGGCATTGCGATTACCTTCTGGGGCATTAAATAAGTGTATACCTCTTTTTTCGGCATAATCGGTATCAATATTCTCAAGTCCTGCACCTACGCGACCTATAAATTTTAAGTTTTTGGCCTTGTCGAGAAAGGTTTTATCAATGGCAAAACGACTTCTAATTATAATGCCGTGATACTTTGAAATTTTAGATTCTATTTCGGTTTTAGGAGAGGTATAATCCTCATCGTTTTGAAAACCAGCTTCTCGTAGCTGATCTAATAGCAAGGGATGATTTGTATCAAGGTGAAGGATATTCATGCAAAAGGTATTACTACTTCAAAAGTACGTATTACAGGGGGATTATATATTAAAAATATCTCAAATTGAATATACAAAATTACGTAGGGCTACGAATGGTTTAAAATACATATTCCAAATAGTTTTGCGCAGATACTATTGATGCCTAAGAAAGAATATTTAACAGCATTTATTTTTCTTAAAGAAATGTTAATTAGTATTTTTGCAGCTTCAAAAATCAAACCCCACAAATATGATAAGAAAATTACAATTAGGATTTACTTTTTTATTACTATCAACTGCTTTATTTTCACAAGATCAGGTTTTTAACACCGATGTCATTGTTCAAGGTTCTATGCAAATAGGAGGAGACGCCCAGAATAATTATAGTTTTGGATCCGACACTTTTGTAATGAGCGAAAATAACCTTAGAATGTTGTTTGAAGATACTTCGGCATCGGCCTCTTTTCCTGGAAACGATTGGCGATTTACATTTAATGATAATAGTAATGGCGGAGACAATTATTTTTCTATTGACGATGTGACTGGAGGGAAAAAACCATTTAGAATAGATGCAGGAGCACCAAATAATGCTTTTCGAATTGCAGATAATGGTAATATTGGTATTGGGACCAACAGCCCTGGGGATATAGAGCTTAATATTTTGGATAATGATACTCCCACCTTGCGTTTAGGCCAAAATGGTGGTTTTGGAACCCAGGTATGGGATGTAGCTGGAAATGAAGCTAATTTCTTTATTAGAGATGTAACTAATGGGAGTAAACTTCCTTTTAGAATTCAACCAAAAACACCACAAAATACACTTACTCTACGATCAAGCGGAACAGTTGGAATAGGAACATGGGGGCCAAATTCGAATGCTTCTTTACATATGAGTGCTACCAACAAAGGACTTTTGATAAACAGGATGACCACAACACAACGTACCGATTTTGCTGCAAGCCTCGATGCTGGAGAAAACGGAATGATGGTATATGATAATGAAGAAAATAAATTATACCTCTGGAATGGTACCGAGTGGGTAACCGATACCGACTCGCAGGACCTTGAGCTTACGGATAATACCTTGAGCTTATCCAATGACAACACTACAGTGGATCTTGCTAAATATTTAGACAATACCGATGCCCAGGATTTGGAGTTATCTGGAAATACATTGAGCCTGACCAATGATGCTACTTCGGTAGATCTTTCTAAATACCTTGATAATACAGATAACCAAACTGTTGATGTATTTCAGTTAAACGGAAATGACCTTGAATTATCGTTAGAAAGGGATGGTGTTGCTACGCAAACTGTAGATTTATCGGGATATCTGGATAATACTGACGCTCAAGATTTAGAACTGTCCGGAAATTCATTGAGTTTAACCAACGATGCCACTTCGGTTGATCTTTCTAAATATTTGGACAATACCGATGCCCAGGAATTATCATTTTCAAATAACATATTACGTATAGCTAACGGAGTTACTACTATAGATTTATCAGGGTATTTAGACAATACCGATGCCCAGGAATTATCATTTTCAAATAATGTATTAAGCATTGCCAACGGCACGAATACCATAGACTTATCTGGTTATCTAGATAACACAGATTCACAAACCCTGGTTTTAAATGATACAGATCTTAGTATTTCTGGCGGGAACAGTATTGATTTATCTGTTTTAAGAGATGGTACAGGAACCGATAACCAAACGTTGAGTTTGAATTCTGATGTTTTGAGTATTTCCAATGGAAATACGATTGATCTTTCTACCTATTCAAATACAGATCGTCAAAATTTAACGGCTGCAAGTTTACGTGGAAGTAATCTCACGATTGAAATTGAGAATGGCGCGTCGGTAACTGTTGATTTATCACCTGTAGTTACCTCTTTGGAGACTGAACTTGACAATGCACAACAAGAGATAGCGGATTTGGCTGCCGAAAACCAAACACAGCAAACTGTTATTGAAGATCTTATTGCTCGTATTGAAGCGCTAGAACAAAATACCGGAGGTGGACAGGACCCAACTAGCAAAGGAAATACTCCTGTACTGTATCAAAATATTCCAAATCCTTTTAATGGGACGTCGACCATTAAGTATTACTTACCCAAGGGTATTACCAATGCGTCTATTGTATTCAGCAATGCTGTAGGGCAAGTATTTTCAACCGTTGCTTTACAAGAAACTGGTAATGGCGAATTGAATATCAATAGTGATGGCTTGGCCAAAGGCACCTATTTCTATACATTATATGTGGGAGGTCGAAAAATTACATCGAAAAAGATGGTGATTAAGTAATTTTTTTGGAAAAACTAATCTTACTGTTAAACAAAAAACCACTCTTTTTGTACTGAACCCAAAAAGTTGGACGGTTAAACAAAAATTTAATTTAGATAATGAGCTCGATACTGTATCGGGCTCATTCCTTTTAAAGATAAAGATATCCTATCTTGATTATAATTTTGAATATATTTCATCCTCTTGTAATAAAGGGTAACCTTTTACTTCTTCATAACTTATGATATCATAATCTATATTTATTAATTCTTCCTTTGTTAGTGAAACAAAATATGATATATAATCTGTAAGTCTAGATTTTTCTTCACCTTTCACTTCATAAATTTTAATATACTTTTCGAGATCACCATCTTGGTAAGATTGTGAAAACACAATGTTGTTTATAAAGTCTTTTACTAATACTTTGCTATTATTATTTTGATTGCCATTGAAGAAAAATTGAATGAATACGGAGAAAATCAATGCTTTTTTCATTTTTCATTAAATGTTAGATCTTGATTTTCCTTTTACTTTACTTATGTCTATTATGTTATCTGAATAGTAAATGGCGCTATCTTTCTTTATCATTTCAAGTTCTATGATGGCTTTTTTTCCCTCGTTTAATAAATCAATATGTTTTATATTCTTTACCTTTTCATATTCATTTTCTGAGACATATACAGTAATTACTGAATCTTTACCAAAATGAAGGAAAATATAAGGTAATCTTAAAAGGTCATGGTCTCTAAGTTTTGAGTGATATTTATACAATTTGATTTTTTCTTTACTTAACTCTAATCCTTCATTTCTTAGAACGCTATCCATTTCTTTTATATATTCCTCATATTGATCTTTTGTAGCGCCATATGCGCTCGCAAACGTAATTGATTTGAAGGTGAGATCTGCTTTCACATTTTTAGATTCTTCTACTTTTTGACAAGAATAGAAGTTAATTAACGTTAAAACAATTATCGAAATGAACTTTCTTTTATTTTTCATAACTTATCTTAATTACATGTTCCTGAATTATTATTTGCATTTCCGCGATTAACATTTCTTATCATACCATTCGGTAAATCCATGCTTCTTATGGCTTGTCCAAAAGCTCCGGGATTACTTCCTCCCCCATTGAACCATGTACTTTGAGGATCTGGTAAAGCAAATTGACAAATTGAAGCCACTTCTAGTACAAAGTCAGTACAATTATTATCATTTAAATCATAGTTTTGATTATAATTAACAGCATTGTCAATTATTGAAGATAATGAGTTCTTATCAATTTGAAAAGTTATACTAACATTAAATTCATCACCTTGATTATTACCAAATATGTTAGGATGATTAGTGTCAAAAGGTGTAGCCGAGCCATTAGGGTAAAGGCCAAAATATCTTTGAACATTACCTTGACGAATTCCAATAAAGGCATGTCCTGCTTTATCTCCGGCTGCTGAAAAAGGATCATGTCGATTATTAAGAGGTTGATCTACAAATATAGTTAACTCGGCACCTTTAGAGATGTCAAAACAACTCAAATATTCTCTAATATTATTTATAGGAATATCTGGAGTAAATATAAAAAATGGATTTTCCAAAAGACCATTAAACTGAGTATCTGTAATTACATTATCTATATAGGCATCTATTACTTCTTCTGAAAAATTAACTACATCTTCATCTGCATTATTTTGATTTACAAAATATAGTATTTGCAACCCTTCAACTTCATTAACATGTTGAGGTTTTATAGCATCCTGCAATTTCTTGGCAAACGATTCTTGTCCTCCAGCATTTTTAAAATTTAATAGTGGCGTTAAAAACTCTCTGTTACTTTCCATCCAACTACGATCCATAGAGCTCCATTGTGAATCTAGTACTTCCAGTCTAAAGTCTACCAAATTAAGCCCCACATAATCTATGGGTTC